>JAFAJV010000121.1 GCA_019235995.1 Vulcanimicrobiota bacterium | reverse complement strand
CAGCCCCTACGCTGCCAGCAAGGCGGCCGCAGATTTGATGACGCTGGCTTATCACGCGACGTACGGCGTTCCCGTGCTCGTCACGCGCGGCAGCAACACGTACGGCCCCAACCAGTACCCGGAAAAAATCGTCCCGTTGTTCATCACGAATTTGATCGACGACAGGCCCGTGCCCGTCTACGGCGACGGCCTGCAGATTCGCGACTGGTTGCACGTCGAAGATCACGCGCGCGCCATCCTCGCCGTGCTCGAGATCGGCGAGCCCGGAAACGTCTACAACGTCGCGGGAGAAGCGCCGCATACGAACCTCGAGCTGACGCGGGTGCTGATGCGCCTCTGCGGCCGCTCCATGACCACGCACGTCAACCACGTCGTCGACCGGGCGGGCCACGACCGGCGCTACGCCGTGAGCGCGAAGAAGCTCCACGCACTGGGCTGGCGGCCGCAAGTCCCATTCGAAAAAGGAATCGCCGAGACCGTCGCGTGGTATCGCGCAAACGAGTCGTGGTGGCGCCCCTTGAAAGCGGCCTCCGTTCCGTGAAGGGGGTTATACTTGCCGGGGGCCTGGGCACGCGGCTGCATCCGCTCACCAAAGTCACGAACAAGCATCTGCTTCCTGTCTACGATCAGCCGATGATATACTATCCGCTGCAGACGCTTTGCACGGCCGGCATTCGCGAGGTCATGCTCGTGACGGGCGGAAACTCGGCGGGCGACTTCCTTCGACTCCTGGGCAACGGCGCCGATTTCGGCCTGCGCGGCATCTACTACGCCTATCAGCAGGGCGAGGGTGGCATCGCCGACGCGTTGCGTTTGTGCGAGCATTTCGCCGACGGTCACCGCATCGCGGTCATCTTGGGCGATAACATCTTTCAGCGCAGCATCGAGCCCGTCGTCCGCCGCTTCGCCGAGCAGCCCTCGGGAGCTCGGATCCTCCTGAAGGAAGTCGAGGAGCTGCAGCGCTTCGGCGTGCCCGTCTTCGACGGCGAGCGGATCGTGGCCGTCGAGGAGAAACCCGCGCGGCCGAAGAGCCCGTTCGCCGTCACCGGTCTGTACATGTACGACGAGCGCGTCTTCGACTTCATCCGGTCGCTGGCGCCGTCGGCCCGCGGCGAGCTGGAAATCGCCGACGTCAACAATTGCTACATTCGCGACGGCGACCTCGAGTATGACGTGCTCGAAGGATGGTGGAGCGACGCGGGAACGTTCGAGAGCCTCTTCCACGCGGGCGAGCTGATCGCGCGCGAAAAACTACGAGTGCGGCAGCAGATGGATCGGCAGTAAGAAGAAAGCGACGACGACCAGTACGGTAGCCAACGCGCCGCGGAACCATTGTTCCGGCAGCCTCGTGACGAGGTGTGAGCCGACGAACACCCCGGGCACCGAGCCGACCAGCAACATACCGGCCAGCTTGATGTTGACGTCCCCGATCGTGAAGTGACCTATAAGTGACGGGATGAGCACGACAATCGCGAAGGCGACGTCCGTCCCGACGAGTCGGCGCAATGCGATCGACGGAACCACCAGCAACAGGAGCGGGAGGGTCAGCGAGCCGGCGCCGATCGACGTGATGCTGACGGTGAGGCCCACGAAGAACCCGATGGCGGCGATGGGCAGCGTCGGCAGATTGTTCGGCGTCCCGTTCGCAGCGTCGGCCGCGAGCCGCCGGTTGAAAAAGATGACGGCCGCCGACAGCAGCAGCGCGGCGGCAACCGCGATGCGCAGCGTATGCTCCAGCTGGTGGATGTCCAGAACGCGATGGAGGTGCGCGCTGATCGTAACGCCGACGATCGCACCGGGAAGCCCGCCCAGCGAGAGGCGCCAGAGCACCGAGGGCTGCACGTTGCGCCGCTGGACGTGCGCGATCATCGCAACCAGCTTGGTCCCCAGCGCGAAAAGCAGGTCCGAGCCGATCGCGACGTCGGTGCCGATTCCAAGGAAAAGCACGAGGAGAGGAGTCGTCAGCGCCCCGGCACCCACGCCGCTGTACGCTATGCACATGCCGACGATAAAGCCGACGAGCACGTATTCCCAGTTCAAAGTCGAGTCATCTCCTCGGAATCAGTCGAGCCAGGCAAGTCGTGCGGACGCTCGGTTACTTTGGTCTCAGCGGCCGCGGGCATCACGGGGGTTATCGGCCTCCGCCGAGCCTTTTCCTACCGGCGTTGCGGCGACCTCGGAGCGATGCACTCGCACGCCGCGCGGCGCCTCGATTCCAAGCTTGACGTGATCGCGATCAACCCCGACCACCAGGATGCGGATGTCGCTGCCGATCGTGATCGACTGATTCGGCTTGCGGCTGAGCACGAGCATCGTGGCGCCCTCCATGGCTGGATGTTGACCGTACGCGGCATGCTGCTCTTCGCGCACCGTTGGAGGTTGCCTGTCACTCGCTAATGAAAGCGAGCGACGTTTCGGGAGGATTCGCCAATGGTAAAGGACATCGCGTTCGTCGCGTACTCGGTTCGGGACGTGCCCCGAGCGCGCGACTTCTATCGCGACACGCTCGGCCTGTCGCCGGGCGAGGCGTTCGGCGATCACTGGGTGGAATTCACCGTCGGCAACACAACGTTTGGAATCGGCAACGGCGAATCTCTGGGCTTCGAGCCGGGCGCCTCGACGGGCGCCGCCTTCGAGGTCGACGACATGCAGGCGATGCGAGACCGCCTGCAGGCCGCCGGCGTCGAAGTCAGCGAGATCTTCGAGTTCCCGGCGTGCTCGAGCTGCTTCGCGCGCGATCCCGAGGGCAACCGGTTTGCGCTGCACCAGCGCCGGCAGCCGGCGCAGGAGACCGCCGCCTAGCCCTTACGCCGAGGCCGTCTCCCTGGAAGCCTCGATCAGGATCTGCGCCACCTCGGGTCGCGAGAACTCCGGCGGCGGCAGTTGGCCGGCGCGCAGCATCGCGCGCACTTGCGTGCCGCTCAACGCGACGTGGTTCTCGGGATCGTGGCTGCACGTCTTTCGTGAAGCCATTGATAGGCAGCGCCGGCAATAGAAGCTGTTTTCGAATTTGAGCGGCGTGATGCCCAGCTCGGCGGGAGTGAACTCGTCGAACAGTTTTTGCGCGTCGTAGGTGCCGTAGTAATTCCCCACGCCGGCGTGATCGCGACCGACGATGAAATGCGTGCAGCCGTGGTTCTTGCGCATCATCGCGTGGAAGATCGCCTCGCGCGGGCCGGCGTAGCGCATCGCTGCCGGCAGCGTGCTCAGCAGAACGCGGTCGGCCGGGTAGTAGTTTTCGAGCAGCGCGCGATAGCAGCGCATCCGCACTTCCGCGGGAATGTCGTCGCTCTTGGTTTCGCCGACGAGCGGGTGAAGGAGCAGGCCGTCGACGGTCTCGAGCGCGCATTTTTGAATGTACTCATGCGCGCGGTGCACGGGGTTGCGTGTTTGGAAGCCGACGATCGTTTTCCAGCCGCGGCGCTCGAATTCGGCTCGCGTCTGCGCGGGCGTTAGGCTCTCGGGATCGTTCTGCGTGGGCAGGAGGGAGACCGGGCCGCCGACGAGGACGTCCTTGCGCGCGAAGACGGCGGCGACTCCGGGGTGCTTCTCCTCTTCGGTCCGGTAGACGTTGCGCGCTTCGTCGAGCTTGTCGTATTCAAAGACGTCTTCGACGTCGATGATGCCGCGCAGGGAGCCTTCACCATCGTAGAGCGCCGCGCGCGTGCCGGCGACGGGCGCCTCATCCCGACTCACGGCCAACACGACGGGAATGCTCCACGGCAGGCCGTTTTCCAGGCGCATCGATGTGACGACCGGGCCGTAGTCCGTGCGCGTCATGAAACCGGTGAGCGGACTCAGAGCTCCGTTGCCGATGAGCCCGAGGTCGTTGAGCTCGCGACCGGTCAGCGTCAGCCTACGAAGGCCCTTCGCCTCGTCGCGGAGCTTCGCTTCCGCCTCCGGAGACTCGGTGATTCGGTTGATCAGTTTTCCACCGTGAGGAGCGATCATAGCGCCCCTTTCGCGGAGTTTATCCCGAGCGGAGTCGAGGGATTCAGATGACCGCGCTTCGTTAGCTCGGTGAGGATTTTCGAGACGCTCTCTTCGACCGACTCGACCTCGCTGTCGACCAGGACGTCCGGCTTCTCGGGGGCCTCGTAGGGGTCCGAGACGCCGGTGAAGTGCTGCACTTCACCCTTGAGGGCCTTGGCATAGAGCCCCTTGACGTCGCGCCGAACGAGCTCGTCCAAGGAGCAGCGCACGAAGACTTCGACGAAGCGATCCGTTCCGATGCGCCGCCGTGCCTCGTCCCTCGCCTGCGCGTACGGCGAGATCGCAGCAGTGATGACTGCCGCACCGTGCCGAACGAGCAACGACGCCACGAACGAGATGCGTCCGATATTGATGTCGCGATCCTCGCGGCTGAATCCCAAGCCCTTTGATAGATGAGTGCGTACTTCGTCGCCGTCGAGCACTTCGACGCTGCATCCGCGCGCGCTCAACTCCGGCGCGAGCCGTTCGGCGATCGTGCTCTTACCGGCGCCTGACAGGCCGGTAAGCCACACGGTGAATCCCTGGTTCAACTCGAGTTCCTTTCTGGGAGGCTGGATTTGCGGGGCACCCATCACTCAAGAGGGGGAACTTCAAGGAGGATGTCCCCTAGCTGGCCCGCCTCTTCGCCCAGCGGTGGTCGATTTCCGGCCTCGGGTCCGGGCCGGCGCCTCTTAAGGGGTCTTAAACGAAAACTGCGCGGCGTGAAGCCGCGCATAGGAGCCGCCCTTCGCGAGCAGCTCGTCATGCGTGCCCACCTCGACCACGCATCCCGCCTCGATGAACAACACCCGGTGCGCGCGCCGGATCGTGGAGAGCCGGTGCGCGATGATGAGCGTGGTGCGTCCGGGCAGTAGCCGGTCGAGAGCTTCCTCGATCATCGCCTCGGAATGGCTGTCCAGTGCGCTCGTAGCCTCGTCGAGAATCAAGATGCGAGGGTCGCGCAGCACCGCTCGCGCGATCGCGATACGCTGACGCTGACCACCGGACAGCCGCACGCCGCGCTCTCCTACTTCTGTGGCATAGCCATCCGGGAACGCCTTTACGTACTCGTCGACGTTGGCGTCGGCCGCGGCCGCGCGAACCTCCGCGTCGGTCGCGCCGACCCTGCCGTAGCGAATGTTCTCCAAGATCGAGGTTCGGAAGAGCTGAACGTCTTGCGGCACGATCGCGATCGCGCCCCGTAAATCCGACAGCCGGACTTTCGCCACGTCGATTCCGTCGAGCAACAGCCGGCCTTCTTGCGGCTCGTAGAAGCGCGGCACGAGATTGACGAGCGTCGTCTTGCCGGCGCCGGAGGGGCCGACGAGCGCGACGATCTCGCCTTCGCCGATGGTCGCGCTGACGTTGCGAAGCGCGGGCGGCTCGCCCGGCTTATAGCGGAAGGTGACGTCGTCGTACTCGATGCGCCCCCGCACGGCGGGCAGTGCGATCGCCTCGGCGGGATCGCGCACTTCCACCGGTAAGTCGAGCAGCTCGAAGACGCGTCCCGCGCCGACGACCGCCTTGCCGATGTCGCCGAAAAACGCCGCCACGCGGTTCATCGGATTCATCAGGTTCACCAGCAGTCCCCAGAACATGAAGACCTTGCCGGTATCGAGTCGGCCGACGAGAACCTCGCGCACGGAAAGCCACATGATCGCCACGACCGCGGCGACCATGATCGTCGAGATCACGAGCGGCTGCGTCTGGATAAACTGCGTGAGCTTCATGTAGGCGCCGAAGAAGTCGTCGTTGCGACCGCGGAAGCGCTGCACCTCGAACTGCTCGCGTCCGAACGACTTGACCACTCGCTGGCCGTGCAGAATTTCCGATAGATTCGCCGTGAGATCGGCGATTCTCTGTTGCGCGCGATGGGTGCTCGTAGCGATCAGCCGCTGGAAATTCGAGACGGCGAACGAAACGACCGGCGCGACGAGCACGAGCGAGAGCGTCAGAACCCAGTCGAGATAGATCATCGTCGCAAACGAGGAGATGAACGTCGCGAGCGCCACGACGAGCTGGGGCACCGACACGCTCACCGCGTCGATCATGATCTGCAAGTCCGTCGCGAACCGCGCGATCAGCTCACCGGGGCGCCACTTGTCGAACTCGCCGAGCGGCAAGTTGAGCATCCGCTCGAAAAGCCGCACCCGCAGCCGCGCGACCAGATGTTGGCCGCTCCAGGCGGTCAGATAGGTCTGGCCGTAAATGCAGCAGTTCGCGACGATGAGCGCGACCGCCGTGAGCCCGAGGGCCAGATAGAGCGCCTGAAGGTCCCGGGCATGCCCGGCCGGCGGAACGAGCACCTGGTTGATGATGATCCGAAAGGCCAGGGGCGGAACGATCGAGAGCACGCCGGCGAGAACGCCCATTGCCATCGCCAGCGCGATTCGCGGGTAGTAGGGGCGTGCTTCGCGCGCCAGGCGGTGTAAAATCGAGCGGCGGCTCATCCGCGGGACGAACTTGAAGCCATCCGGCGGTGAAACCTGCCCTCACGCGTTCCGGTACGTGACAGTGGATACCGGAGGAGGATTGCACGAACCACAATGGACTGCTACTTTCACTCGAACGTACCGTCGGTAGCGCCCTGCATCGAATGCGGTAAGCCGATCTGCGCCACGTGCCGCGACGAGCGCGGCGGATGCCCCAGCTGCCGGCTCGCAGCAAAGGTCGAGGCCGCGACGGCCACCCGTCACCAGATCCCGGGTCAGGTGCCGCCGCGCCCCGCTCCAGCGAGCGTCCGCGGCGCCGCGACCGTAGCGACCGCGCCCGACCCCGTCGAAAGCCGCGCGCTGGTCGCGCTGGGCTATCCGCTGTGGCCCTTGGCGCTCATCTCGCTGCTCGACCGCAAGCAGTCGCGCAGCCTGCGTCGTCAGGCGTTCCAGGCGCTCGGATTCAACGTCGGGTTCTTTGGTTTCTGGGCGCTCCTATCGCTGATCGCGCAGATTCCGTTCCTCGGCTTCTCGGCATGGGTGCTCGTGCCGCTGCTCGCACCGCTCTTCCTCGTCGCGAGCGTCTACTACGGCATCAAGACGTGGAACGGAGATGACGTGCGCATACCGGTCGTGACGAGCTGGCTCGACGAACGGCTTCCTCGAGGAACCACTGATTGATCCGTTGCACCGATCGCAGCGAACAGTTTCGCTTCAGATCGAGGCGCGCCCGAGGGAGCATAGCCCGTGCGCTCTGTGACTGAGGGCGCAACAAAGAGCTGAGGCGAAACTGCCGCTGCCCGAAGGGTTTGACCGCAAAACCGCCACCTGCGGTGTCGAAGGCTCGGTCACAGACTACTTAGAGTATGCTTCCTCGCCTTCTCCTAGCATCTGGCGGCTTTGCGGTTTAAACGATCGGTACAGCGGATCAACCAGAGGTTCCTAAGGCGACACGAACTCGCGGTAGCGCCGTAGGAAGCTCCGCGCCGCAACCGCGTGATCGACGACTGGCGGCGGATACTCGCCCTCGGCAAAGAGCGCGAGCCGAAGCTGCCCCGTGGATTTCGCCCGCGGTTGCCACGCCTCGAGCGGAACCCCTCGTAACTCGTCGATCCAGCGGCGAACGTAGAGTCCCGCGGGATCGTAACGACGGAGCTGCCGCTCGGGGTTGTAGATCCGCGGATATTGCGCCATGTCGGCGCCCACGCCCGCGATCCACTGCCAGTTTCCGGTCGCGATCGCCGGATCGTCTTCGATAAGCCAGCGATCCCACTCCGCGCGCCCCACGCGCCAATCAACGCCGAGATCGAAGCAGAGCGTCGAAGCCGCAACCGCACGGACGTGGGGATGCATCCATCCGGTCCGGTGCAGCTGCCTGATTCCCGCATCGACGAGCGGAAAGCCCGTGGCGCCGGCGCGCCAGGCGTCCAGCCCGGCATGAGAACGCTCCCATCGAAAGCCTCGCATCTTCCCTTGAAGCGGCTCGTCGTGCGTTTGCGGATTGAACCACGACAGCTGCAGAAAGAAGTCGCGATGCGCGAGTGCGCGCAGGAACAGCCGCATTGAAAGCCGTTGCTCGCCGATCGAAAACGGGTCAGCGAGCCGCCCGCGCACCGCGAGTGCGATCGATCGCGCCGAGATCGTGCCGAAGGACAGGTGCGCCGATAAGCCGGACGTTCCGTCCTCGGCGGGCACGTTGGCGTCGATCGCGTATTGCGGCGCGCGCTCGCGGAGAAACGTCGCAAAGAGACGCCGGGCCACCGCCGATCCGCCGCCTCCCGGCGGGTCGCCCACTCCGAACTCGGCCGGATGGGGCAACCCTTCGTTGTCGATCTCCTCGCCCGCAAAGCGCAGCAGGAGTGGCGATTCGTGGGACGCGATCGGCAGCTCCCGCCACACCTCGAAGTATGGCGAAAACGCGCGATAGCCCGGCCCTTCCGCGCTGCGTGCCCCCGCGCTCTCTTCCGGGGCGACGGCCGGGGAGTCGTGCACGACCACGGCCTGCAATCCCGCTCGCTCGAGCGCCTCTCGCAGCGACTCGTCGCGCCGCATCCCCGCGTCGTCGTAGGAAGCGCTCCATGCCGCGCCCGCCGCGCCGGCTTCGCGTGCGAGCCCGAGCACCGCCGCTTCCGCGCCCGCCCGCCGCACGATGAGCCGGCTGCCACGCTCACGTAGCTCTTCATCGAGCGCGCGCACGGCTCCGCAAAAGAACGCCGCCCTGCGCGGCGAGGCTCGCAATCGTGCTTCCATGGGAGGATCGACGGCCAGCAGCGGCAGCACGGCGCCGCGCGACGACGCGGCGGCTAAGCCCGCATGGTCGTCGAGGCGCAAATCCTTGCCGAAGCGATAGATGAACGGGCCGTCCGCCATGGCAAGCCCGTTCGGTCGCTTACCGGCCTTCTCCCTAGTGTCGCGCTAGTGTCGCGTCGAGAGGGTACGTAGCGCGGCTCGACACACGGTTTCGTCGAGCACCCGATTGCCGGAGCTCTTCGTCACGACGCAGCGCCCCTGTGCGCGGCCGTCGAGATGCAGCGCGAGCGCCATGCTTCCCGATCCCGGCGAAGCGAATGTGAGCGACTCCGCTTCATGCTCGCGGCGCGGCGCGGTCTGCGTGTTCAGCGCGGCAACGGCGCGGGCCACGGCCTGTTCGGTCGCGGTGCCGCGCTGCGCAACGGTAGCGGCGGCCGGATGCCGTTCCATGGCGCGAACGCCGACTGCCAGCACCGCCACGGCGGCGACCGCGGCTATCCATCGCCAGACGGGGTACCGCGCGCGGGGCCGCATGCTCGCGGCCCGAAGTTCGGGCTCCCAACGTTCCGCATCGCGCGCGCCGGCAACCGTCGCCATGACTCGCTCGATGGCGCGCTCGCCGCCCAGATTGCTGCGGCAGCGGCCGCACGTGGCGAGATGCGCTCGATACATGTCGCGTTGCGTCTCGTCGGCCTCGTCCAGCGCAATCGCACCCGCGAGCGTTTCGGCGCGAGCGCAATCGCATCGCGTCATCATTACGTCAGCTCTCCTCACTCATAACGGTTCTCAGCACGCGCATGGCCCGGCAGACACGCTGTCGGATCGCATCCGACGTGGTTCCCAACAACTCGGCGGCCTCAGCCGATGAATAGCCCACGTAGCTGGTCAAAAGCAGCGCCGCCGACTGTTGCGGCGGGAGCTGCGCCAGCGCGCCCTGCAAATCGACCGATGCCGCGCTGCGCTCGTCGACGCGCCATGCACCGCGATCGACGTCACGATCGAGCGGAAGCATGCGCAGCACCTTCTTCCGCCGCAGAAACGATATCGCCGCGTTGGTGGCGGCACGGTAGAGCCATCCGGCGGTCAGCTCGCGCCGCGGATCGGCCTGCAGCATCCGGAAGGCGGAAAGGAAGACGTCCTGGCTTAGGTCGAGCGCGACCTCGGCGTCGCCGACCATGCGGCGCAGGTAGCGTGTCAGCTTCACCTGGTACTCCAGCACCAGCGACTCCGCGCGCGCCCGCGCGATCGCGGCCGGAGCCGCGCCCGGATACACGTCCTCCATCGGCTTGACAACGGCCGGGCGCCTCATGTTGTGACTAACCTCCGATTTCGGAGAAGGCGCGCATCCGCGACGCCGTCTCACCGAGGCGCAGGTGATGACGCTCGGGCTTGATCAGCATCGCCGAGCGCAGGATCTCGGCGATCCGCTCCGTCGCCGCGCCGGCACGCAGCGGCGCGCGCAGGTCGATCGCATGATCTCCAAAGAGACAGAGCCGCAACCGACCGTCCGCCGTGAGGCGCACGCGGTTGCAGCGCTCGCAGTAGTCGTGCGACAGCGGGCTAATCACACCGACCGCGCCCGCGGCCCCATCGAACGCGAAGTAGCGGGCCGGCCCGTTTCCCGACGGTCCAGCCACCGGCCGCAATTCACCGATTACCGCGAGGCGCCGCAGGATTTCGTCGGACGCAACGTAGGCGTCGCGCTGCAGCGCGACGTTTTCCTGCACCGGCATGACTTCGATGAAGCGCACGTAGATCGGACGCTCCCGCGTGAGCGCGGCGAAATCGGCCAGCTCGTCGTCGTTGTGGCCGCGCATCACGACGCAGTTGAGCTTGACGGGAGCGAGCCCGGCGGCGATCGCGGCGTCGATTCCGCGAAGCACCGCATCGAGCCCCGGGCGGCGCGCGATCGCCTCAAAGCGTTCGGCCCGCAGCGTATCGAGGGAGAGGTTGATCCGCCGCACGCCCGCCGCGACGAGCTCGTCAAGCTGCTCTTCCAAGAGCAGACCGTTCGTGGAAATCGCCAGATCCTCGATGCCGGGAACCGCAGCGATCGCGGCCGCCAGGCGGCTCAGGTTGCGGCGCACGAGGGGTTCGCCGCCCGTCAGCCGCACCGCGCGAACGCCCACCGAAGCGGCGGCCCGTACGATCGCGGCGATCTCTTCGTACGTGAGAATCTCGTCGCGGCGCAGCCACGGCAATCCGCCCTCCGGCATGCAGTAGACGCACCGTAGATTGCATTTGTCCGTCACCGAGACGCGCAGGTACGTGATCGGCCGGCTGAAGCCGTCGATAAGCGAGATCGTCATATGCCCGAGATTGCCGTCATTGAGTGAAGATGCTGTCCGGCAGCGTTGGGTTTATCGTATAGTTGTCGATCGTCGAGGACAGGTCTGCGACGTAACCCGGCTCGTCCACGTGCCCCGTCTGAGACTGCACCAGCACGTTGCCCTGTACCCGGCCGTATGAATTCGCCATTTCCGCGTAGCCTCCATTCGCGTAGTTCCAGCGCATCGAGGTGACCGTCGCACGCTTGTCGTCGACCGTGGCATCAATGTGCTGGACGTTGCCCTGCTTGCGCGGCGTCAGCTTGAACACGGTCGTCCTGCCGTCGTCGGAGACGACCGCCACGACGTAGACGTGCTGCCAGCGCGACGGGTTCTCGATGTGGGCGTAGAGCGTGTCGAACTGGGACGCCAGCCCCGCGATCGGGACTCCCTTCGTGAAGGCGACCTTCGTCTTGTCCGGCTCCTTGTAGTAGTACGTGCCGACCAGGTTGGCCGTGAGAAAGGGGAACGACTTCATCGAGACCCGCGCGTGCAGCGTCGCGGTGAAGGCGTGCAGGTTCGGATTCAGTGACGCCATCCTCGTGAGGAGGTCGCCAGCGGGCGCGGCGCGCAGCGGCAGCGTGAGCGTCGCGATCATCGCCAGTGGCGCGAAAAATTTCATCATCACCTCGCTTGAAAGGGTTCCAACGCTGACCTGATCTCGCCGCGGACGGCGTCGTCGCTTTCGACGGCCTGCTGCCCGCGCAACGCCGCGAGCGCAGCCGGCGAGCCGATTCGTCCCAGCGCCCACGCCGCGTGGCCGCGCACCATCGGGTGTGGATCGCCGCGCATGCTCTCGATCAGTGCGTCCACAGCGGAGCGATCGAGCGCGTTGCCCAGCGCCACGGCAGCGTTGCGGCGAAGGACCGCGGCGCCGCGCCAGCCCATCGCGGTATCGCGGAAGCGGCGCTTGAACGTGCTGCTGCGCAGCCGCAGCAGCTCGAGCAGCGCCGGGCGCGCAGTTTCGGCGTCGCGCGGCTTCCAGTGTGGCGACGCACCGCGCCGCGCGGACGCCGTGGGTGGACATACCAGCTGACAGAGATCGCAACCCCACACCCAGTCGCCCAGCATCGCGCGCATGCTCGCCGGAATTCCGGCGGCACGCTGCGTGAGGTCCGAGATGCAGCGATTCGCGTCGATCGTGTAGTCGCCGCGCAGCGCGCGCGTGGGACACGCGTCAACACAGCGCCGGCACGCCCCGCAGCTCTTGCGTAACGGCGCGTCGGAGGGAAGCTCGAGCGTCGTCACGACCTCGCCCAAGAAAACGAACGAGCCCAATGACGGCGATATCAGATTCGTGTGCTTTCCTATCCATCCGACTCCGGCGCTCGCCGCGAGGGCGCGCTCGGCCAGCGGGCGCGTGTCGCAAGCGATCGCGGTGGTCTTGGCTCCCGCAGCGTCGTCGATCTCGCGGGCGACGGCAGACAGCAGCGCGCGCAGGCGGCGGTGATAGTCGGTCGACCACGCGTAATTCGAGACGCGCCCGCGCAGACGACCCGGCAGATCGGGCGCGTCGGTCGCGTAGGGCAACGCGACGCACACGACGCTGCGCGCCGTCGGCAGGAGCGTCGTGGGGTCCGTGGCGCGCCGCGCATACTCACCGTCGTACCCCCAGGCCGCGAGGTCCCCGCGCCGGAACGCCGCCGTCATGCGCCGCCGTGACGCCTCGTCGGCGCGCGCCACAACCACGCGCACGTCGCCTGCGCCGAGCTGCTTGGCTTTCTCGACGGCACGGCGTTTGATCGCGATGAGCTCGGTTGCGTTCATGTCACAGCATTGCGAGCGGGCCCGCCTTGCCGCGCGGATACGCGGCGTCGATCGCGGCGATCTCGCCCGCGTCGAGCGCGAGCTCCGCCGCCGCGGCATTCTCTTCGACGTGTTCCACGCTCGCGGCTTTCGGAATCGCGAACACATCCGCCTCGCGCGTCAAGAATGCGAGCGCTACCTGGTGCGGAGTCGCCGCGTGCTTTCGCGCGATGCGCTCGAGCGCGTCCCGCGCGGCCCGACCGGAGCGCAGGAACTTGCCTCGGCCGAACGGCGTGTATGCCACGACGGCGATGCCTAGCTCGCGGGCCACGGGAACGAGGCGGTGCTCGATGCCGCGCTCGTTGAGATGGTACAGCACCTGGTTGCAGGCCAGAGGCGCCCTCAGATGGGCGGCCGCCCCCAGCATGGCATCGGGCTCGAAGTTGCTGACGCCGACGAAGCGTACCGTGCCCCGTGTCACGAGGTCGTCGAAAGCGCGCATCGTCTCCGCCAGCGGATGAGCGCCCGGCCAGTGCAGCAGAAAGAGGTCGAGATACTCACACTTCAGGCGCGCGACGCTGCGCTCCGCCGCAGCCAGCGTGCCGCGATACGTCGCGTTCGTCGGCAATACCTTGGTCGCGATGAAGTAGCGGTCGCGCGGGATGCCTCGGAGCGCCCCGCCGATCAACTCCTCGACGCGGCCCGATCCGTACATCTCGGCCGTGTCGATGTGGGTCATGCCGAGCTCGATTCCCCGTCGAAGCGCGCGCTGCGCTTCGCCCCAGCTCGCGCCGCTCTCGGGCATGTCCCACGTGCCTTGCCCGATGACCGGGAGCGTCGCTCCGGTTGGGCCGAACGCTCGCGACTTCAAAAGAACTCGAACTCCGCATGGCGGGCCGCGTAGGCGAGGAGGCCGCCGCGCAAATGCGTCAGCCGAGTGAACCCGGCCTCACGCAGCCGCCGCACGGCCCACAGCGATTTGGCGCCGACCCGGCATGCGACGACGTAGCGCGCGGCGCTGTCGAGCTCGGACATGCGCGCCTCGAGCTGCGAAGCCGGAATCCGCAGCGCGCCGTCGATCGAGCCCAGCACGGCCTCGTGCGGCTCTCGCACGTCCAGCAAGATCGCCTCGCGCAGCGCGTCGTCGAGACGCTCCGCGTCGAGCTCGGGAACGCCGGTCGCGGGCGGCGTTCCTTCGTAGGCCTCCCGCTCGATAGAAACGATCGCGGCATGGTCGCCGCATAGCGCGCAGTCGCGATCGCGCTCGAAACGAACCTCCCTTACGCGCGCGAGCAAGCTATCCACTAACGCGAGACGGCCGATCAGCGGGTCGCCGATGCCAAGCAGCACCTTCAGCGCCTCACTCGCCTGCCACGCACCCACGATGCCCGCCAGCGCCCCCAGGACCCCGCCCTCGGCGCAGGTCGGCGTGCTCTCCGGCGGAGGCGCCTCGGGATATAGGCAGCGATAACACGGGCCACCCGCGGCGCCGAAAACGCTCACCTGTCCGTCGAAGCGGAAGATCGATCCGTAGACGTCCGCGCGTCCCTCGAGAACGCACGCGTCGTTGATCAAGTAGCGCGTCGAGAAGCGATCCGTGCAGTCCAGCGCGAGGTCATAGAGGCGCACGAGCTCCCGAGCGTTGTCAGCCGCGAAGCGCAGCGCGATGGGGTCGTACGCGACGAGCGGATTGAGTCCGCGCAGCCGCTCCACGGCGACCTCCGCCTTGTTGCGGCCGAGATCGCCGGTTGAAAAAATCGTTTGGCGCTGCAAGTTCGTATCGTCTACCGCGTCGTCGTCCACGATGCCGATGCGTCCCACGCCCGCAGCCGCGAGATATTGCAGCGCGGGAGATCCCAGGCCCCCCGCGCCGATCACGAGCACCCGCGCCGAAGCGAGCCGCTCCTGGCCCACGAGCCCGACCTCCGGGATCAGCAGGTGGCGGCTGTAACGACGCAGCGCGGCAGAGCTCAGTGACGCTCGCGAAGCCATTCCAACACGGTCGCCTTGGCGTGTTCGGCGGCATAGGTATGATCGCTGTCGATCATCGCAAATGTCTTCGGGTCGGGGGCGCGTTCGTAAAGTTCTCGCACGCTCCGCGGACTGACCATTCCGTCCCGGGAAGCTGCCACGTAGAGCGCCCGCCTGCCGGCGAGTCGCGGGAGCAGCCGCGCGTAACGCGCGTCGACGCCGGCGACCAACTCCGGCAGCGTGACACCCACGACGTACGAAGCGCGGAAATCCGTCGCGCCCACCTTTTGGAGCGCCTCGAGTGAGGTCGGGCGTCCGTAGCCCGTGGCGATCGCGACCGTGCCGAGGATTTCGGCGTCCTGCGCCGCCGCGAAGATGGCCGTCATCCCCCCCATGCTGTGACCGAGCGTGTAGCTGGCGTCGTCGCCCCGTTCTCGAGCAAAGGCGACGACGCGCTGCATCGCTTCGATGCAGCCGTCGACGCCGCGCAGTTCGCCGCCGCTCGCTCCGAGCTTGTGCCCGGGAAAGTCGAGACTGTAGACGCCGAAGCCGTGGCTCGACAAGAACGAGCACAGGAAGTCCAAATTGTGTTTGCTCGACGAGTAGCCGTGGCCCGCCACGAGCGAAACCCCGCGCGGACGGCGTGGTTGGTACCAGAGCACGGCGAGCGGATCGCGCTCGGCCGCCAGGCGAAACAGCTCGACCGTTGCCATCTAGAGAAGGTTCTCGCGGTTTTCGCGCCAGCGCGCGGAGCCGTCGGCGTAACGCTCCTTCTTCCAGATCGGCGCTCGCCGTTTCAGCTCGTCGATCGCGTATCGGCAAGCGTCGAACGCGGCGACTCGACGCGCCGCGGATGCGACGACGGCTACGGATATCTCTCCCGTTCCGAGCTCTCCGATGCGATGAACGATCGTGAGCGCGACGTCGCCGAAGCGCTCGCGCGCCTCGTCCGCGATCTTTGCGAATTCGCTGGTCGCTAGCGGCTCGAACGCCTCATACGAGAGGCCGCTCACCGCCCGTCCGTCCTCCGCGCGGCCGCGCACGATGCCGAGGAAAGTTACGGCGCCACCGTCGCCGGCGCGGATCGCTTCTTCGAGCCGCCGCGGTTCGATCGGCTCGCGAACGATCGCAAACACGCCGCTCTTCTTCAGCCGCCGCCGACGGGCGGCAGGAGCGCTACCTCGTCGCCGTCGCGGAGCACGTGATCGAGCGCGACGATCCTCCCGTTGCAGGCGATGCGCGTGGACGATCGGTGTTCGTCCAGCGCCGGACAACGGTCGGCCAGCGCCGACCATGCGTCGCCGACGCGCGAGCCGGCGCGGATATCGAGGGCCGTTTCGCCTGCGTTCAGGAGCTCGCGCAAGCGGCCGAAGGCGAGCACGCGGATCACGATCGGGTGCGTCCCGTGGACGGGGACGGCACCGGCGCGCACCGAATTCGGTCGAGAAGAGTCAGATGATCGCACGAACGCTGACGATGTTCATCGTCCTGGCGGCCGGGACCGCTCGCACCGCCGGAGCGGCGCCGGCATGCAGCCAGGAGACGCTTTCGGTGCAGGGTGCCCCGGTGACGATCGTTTACTGCATCACGGGAGCGCTGCGAGCCAACGGCGCAGCCGAGATCATCGTGCCCGTTACGCTGACGTACTCGGCTTCGCGCGGCTCCATAGGCCGCGCCGAAGAACTCCACTTCCTTTCCGGTGAGGGCGTCTCACGCGTGCTGGAGAGCTTGGATCTCACCGGCGTGGGCCTGACCGGAACGCTGCACTTGACGCTGGACTACTCGCACGGGCTCGTGCAGGTCGAAGGGGCCCTGCTGACCCCTGGAGCCATCACGATCAAGTGAGGGCTTCGACGGCCGGTTGCAACCCAATCGCCGCGACGCGGGCTCTAGGAGGTGGTATGCGACGGCGCTACATCGCCTTTAACAGTTCCAAGATCCCCGACGGCTGTCGATAGAGGAGCACGCTCTTCGTTATGCCTTGTACGGCAACGGTCCCGAATCTCACGGCTCGCGAGCAAGCGCACCACCTTTATGAAGCGATACCCCCCGGGCTCTTCCGGGTTCAAGACGAAAACGAGCGTATCGCCTGGCGCGTAAGCCCCGAGCCGTTCGCATTATCTGGCGCACAGCTCGCCACCATCGAGCGGCTTGGTCCGCAGCTCCTGGCCTTCTATCGCGCGCTCAACAATTTGTATAACCGCAGCGCCCGCGGGACCGCGCCCTCCTTCATCGCGGAATACCTGGATCAGGGCAAGCCGGAGCAAGTCGTCAAGCTGGGGAGACAGAACCGCTTCAAGCAGGAGTTGCCGGGTGTGATTCGTCCCGATCTCATTCTGACTGCCGACGGTTTCGTCGCGACCGAGCTCGACAGCATTCCCGGCGGCATGGGTTTCGTCGGAGCGATGACCGAGGCGTACTGTCAGCTTGGCATCGAGAGCGTCGGTGGTGCCGACGGCATCCCCCTGGGCTTCGCGGCGATGCTGCGCCGCGCGACGGGCGTCGACTGTCCATCGGTGGCAATCATCGTCTCCGAGGAGTCTGCGGACTACCGCGCCGAGATGGCGTGGCTTGCGGCGGCCTTGCGCCGTCTTCGCGCAGCCGACGCGTGGCTGCGGCGGCCACAGGATCTGACGTTCACCGAAGACGGGCTCTTCATCCGTCACGACGACGGACGCGAGACGAAGCTCGACGCCCTCTATCGCAACTTCGAGTTGTTCGACCTCTTCAACGTCCCCAAGCAGGAGCTGATGCTCTATGCCGCGCGTCATAACCGCGTGAAGATGACGCCGCCACCGAAGGCCTCGCTCGAAGAGAAGTCGGCGTTCGCCCTTCTGCATCACCACGCGCTGGAGGCGCTGTGGCGCAGCGAGCTCGGCGACGAGCCCTACCAGGGACTCCTGCGCCTTTTCCCACAGACCTGGGTGATCGACCCCCGCGCCATGCCACCGCAAGGCGTCATCGCCGGGTTGCAGGTCGCAGGGGCGCCGGTCTCCGAGTTTCGACAGCTCGGCGCGTTGCCCAAGAGCGAACGCGCCTACGTCGTCAAACCGTCGGGATTCTCCGAGCTGGCGTGGGGCTCGCGCGGCGTGAAGATCGCCGACGACATGACGCGCGAAGAGTGGCAGGCGACGATCGACATGGCGCTCTCGTCGTACGAGCGCTCGCCCTGGATCTTGCAACGCTTCCACAAGGGCAAGCGCGTCCGGCAGAGCTACTTCGACCGCGAGCGAGACGAGATCCGCGAGTACGATGGACGCGTGAGACTTTGCCCTTACTACTTCGTCACCGGCGAAGACAGCGTCGCCCTCGGCGGGGTGCTCGCGACAATCGCGCCCGTCGACAAGAAATTAATCCACGGAATGACGGACGCTGTAATGACTTCTTCGATAGCTTCGGCTGCGTAACATAACGCCCCGGAACCACTATTTTTAGCGGACGCGGGTTAATATCGCGTTTTGCGACGGGACGACGACTTCGTCCGGCACCATCGTCGCGGGATCGTACCAGATCGTCAGCGCGACCGGATGCTCGATCGAAAGCACGGCCTCCTGCGCGGAGAGTCCCGCGGGACGCGGTGAGGAAGAGCTGGTGGTCGCAGTCAGCACCTGGGCTTGAACCGTTGCGGGGATGATCATCGTCACGGTTGGATTCTTCCACGCCGCCATCTGCGCTGGGAGCGCGAACAGCCCCGCGAGCAACCCCGGCTCGACGACTACGAATCGCTGCGTGTTCGCGGCGAGCGCGAGCTGCTGCGGCTGACTCGTCAACGCGCCCACGACCGTGGCCGAGCTGCCTGACAACGTGACGCTCACGCTGGGGCTCTGGTTTGGCGTCTGATAGCGTCCGGAGTAGTGCAGCGGCCCGAGGTCCGGCCCCAGCACGAGCGAGGCGGTTCCGGCTAGCTGCATCCCGAGCACCTGCGCGCTCGAGGTTTCGTCGAGCGTCGTCTGCGTGGCGCCGGCCGTAACGCTCACCGACCAGGATCCGATCGGCTGGCCGTTCATCGAGGCCGTGTACCGGTACGTGCCGGGGGCGGGAAAGAGCGCGCCGCCGAGCGCGGCAACGAGCATCGCTGCGAGCATCGCCTACGTCCGAACCGGCGCGCGCAGCTGCCGCTTCAGCGCCTCCAGCGCGGCGTCGATCTCTTCGGGAGTGTTATAGCCATGCGGCGACACCCTAACGCCTTCGCTGCGGTGCGTCGTGATGATTCCCTCTTTCAGCAGGGCTTGCCCGACCGCGACGCTGTCGCGGCCGGGAAACCGAAAGGTTACGATTCCCGACGAGACGCCTTCTCCGCGGACCGAGCAGATCTCCGCTCCGAGATCGTGAAGTCCCTCACAGAGGCGGTCCGTCAAGTCGAGGATGTGTTGGGCGATCGCAGGAGGCCCGCTGCGTTCGAAGAGCCCGATCGAGGACACGAGGGAGAGCGCGCCGATCAGGTTCGGGGTGCCTCCCTCGAATCGCATCGCGTCGCTCGCATACGGCTGATCGTAGTCATGAAAATCCCACATGTCTTGCAGCGAACGCCAGCCGGGCATCGCCAAACGCAAGCGTTCTCCGAGCTGCCGGCGCACGTAGAGAAAGCCTACGCCGTGCAGGCCGAGCATCCATTTCGCGCCCCCCGCATACAGCGCATCCACCCCGTCCGCACACACGTCGAGCGGAAAGGCGCCGAGCCCCTGCATCGCGTCGACGCACAGGAGAGCATCTGCTCGGTGCGCGACCTCGACCAAGGCTCGAAGATCGTGGCGGTAGCCGTCGCCATACGAGACCCAGGAAAGCGCGACGGCGCGTGTTCGCGGCGAAAGCTGGCGGCTCAGCGCCTCGGGCGTGAGGCGTTGCCGCTGCGTGGAAAGCAACCGAACGGCCACGCCGCGCCTGCGTAAAGCGATCCACGGCACGGCATTAGCGGGAAACTCATTGTCGCAGAGGACGACCTCGTCGCCGGGCTGCCATTCGACGCCGAGCGCCACGACGTTCGCAGCCGCGCTCGTGTTGGGAACGAGCGCGATATCGGCGCCGGCAGCGCCGATGTAACGCCCAATCTTCTCGCGGTACTCCGGGAGTGCGGCGTCGTACGGATACGTGCCGAGCACGCCGGCATCGGCGTGCGTCCGGACGAACGCCTCGATCGCAACGGTCGAGCACTGAGGCAGCACGCCGGCCGCGGCATGATTGAGGTAAATGTAACGCTGCGTTATCGCGAATTCGGAGCGCGGGAGCGGCGTCACTACGCGCCGATCATGTCCTTCGTATGCCAAGCGATGTTGCCTGCGCGGTCTCCCACTCGCTCGAGAGATGCGAGAACGAACAGATAACGAGTCCCGGGGCGAACGATCTCCGGATCCGCCCGCATCTCTTCCTGGAGCAGCTTGATGCTGCGCTTGTACAACTTGTCGACCTCGTCGTCGCGGTCGATCACCTCGCTCGCGAGCGCGGCGTCTCGCTCCGTGTAGGCGCGCATCGCGTCGAGGAGCATCGCATGCGCGACCGCGGCGATTCGATCGATCTCGACGCGCTGCGGCCGCATCGGCTGGTCGGACAGCTTGATGGCATTTTTCGATATGTCGACGGCGTAGTCGCCGACGCGCTCGAGGTCGGTCGCTATCTCCAGCATGGCGGCGATCTCGCGGAGCTCGCCCGCGACCGGCTGCTGCCTCCAGATCAGCTCGATGCAGTGCGCCTCGATGCGCCGGCGCAGGTCGTCGACCACGTCGTCTCCCGCCACGACTCGCGCTCCGGCCGACGCGTCGCGATTGTTGAGCGCGTCGACGGCCACTCGAATCGCATCACCCGCGAGCGCGCCGAGCCGAACGACATCCAATCTCGTCGCCTCCAGTGCCTCGTGGTACGCCGTTCGAACTGCCACTCTGACCTCCCGCACGTCATTCCCCAGTATAATCCGCAGGGCACTTCCCCGCAACGCAACGAAAGAACCTTCATCCTTTATCGAATCATTAAAGGTTAACGCATGTCATTTGAAGACATCTTGGCGGTCGTCGAAGCCCCGATTGGAATCATCACCTTCAATCGGCCCAACGTGCTCAACGCTTTGCGCAGCCGGCTACTGCGCGAAGTCTCCGATGCGCTAGACCAGATGGAGCGCAACGAAGCGGTTCGCGCGGTCGTCGTGACGGGCGCCGGCGAGAAAGCCTTCGCCGCGGGCGCGGATATCTCGGAGCTCAGCGCGCTCGCGACGGCTGGTTCCGGAGCAGAGCAGGCGCGCCGCGGACAGGCCGTGACCCGTCAGATCGAGCGCATGCGTAAGCCGGTCATCATGGCGATCAACGGGTTCGCGCTCGGCGGCGGCTGTGAGATCGCGATGGCCGGCGACATCCTCGTCGCAAGTGAAAACGCGAAGTTCGGCCAGCCCGAAGTCAACCTCGGCCTCATCCCGGGTTACGGCGGCTCCCAGCGGACGACGCGTCTCGTCGGCAAGGGGATGGCGTCGTATCTATGCCTGACCGGCGAGATGATCGACGCACGCGAAGCCCTGCGCATCGGGTTGGTGGTGCGTGTCGTTCCGCCGTCGGAGTTGATGGCCGAGGCGAAGCGAATCGCGACCGTGATCGCCTCGAAGGCGCCGCTCGCGATCGCCGCGTGTAAGCGCGTCATCAATAACGGCGCGCACTTAGATCTAGACGATGCCCTCGAGCTCGAGGCGCTCGAATTCGGGACGCTCGTGGATACCGAGGACATCCGCGAAGGGACCGGCGCGTTTCTCGAAAAGCGCAAACCCGTCTGGAAAGGCCGTTAGAGGCCCTCAGGATGACAGGGTGCGGAGGGCGTTGCTCAGCGCCGGTGCGATCGCGGGATTGAGTCCCTCCCATTTCGCGCGGACGTAGCCCTGCGGATCGATGACGACGATCGTGGGGAATCCGACGACGCCGAAGAGCGCGCGAGCGCTCGCGCGCGGGTCGAGCGCGACGCTGCGCAAGTCGTAGCGATGAGCGAAGGCCGATGCGATCGAGCGCGTCTCCCCGACGTCGACCGGCACCACGACGGCCTGCGGATGTGCGCGCGACCATGCCTCCACGAGCGGTAGCTCGACCTTACACGGGACGCACCACGTCGCGTAGAAGTCCACGAACAGGATGCGGCCGCGCTCCGCCGTTACTCGAAACAGGCCGCCGTCGAGACGCTCGTAAGCGGCGTGCGGCGCCGGAACGCTCCGCGGCGCCAAAAACGACCGTGGCGCGACGAACATCTTCCACAGCGCGAAGCCGACGACGATCGCTGCGAGGATCTCCCAGATCCGCCCCGCCCAGAACGGCCGCGCGGCCGACTGACTATTCTGCACTGAAGACCGCCGCGATGCCCTGGCCGCCGCCGATGCACGCGGATGCGATGCCGTACCCTCCACCGCGCTCGCGCAGCTCGTGCAGCGCCGTCAACGCGAGGCGCGCGCCGGACGCCCCGAGCGGGTGGCCGAGCGCGATCGCGCCGCCGTGCGGATTGAGGGGCACGGCCGATGCCGAGGACTCCGCGCTGCTGCCCAATTCGCGCAGGCACGCGATGACCTGCGGTGCGAACGCCTCGTTGATCTCGACGACGGCGAGATCGCTCATCGTCATGTCGGCGCGTTGCAGCGCCTTCGGTATGGAGAACGCGGGACCGATGCCCATGATCGACGGGTCGACTCCGACGACGCTCGACGAGACGAGACGGCCGATCCAGCTCAGACCGTCCGCCATCGCGCGCCTGCGCGTCGTGAGCACGACGGCTGCGGCGCCGTCCGTGATGCCGCTCGCGTTACCCGGCGTCACGACGCCGTTCTGAACGAAACGCGCCGGAAGCTTCGCCAGCTTCTCCATCGTTAGGCCTTGGCGCGGGCCCTCGTCCTTATCGATCCGGACGCTCGTCCCTTTCGGCCCGGGGACGTCGACGGGCGCGATCTCCTCGGCGAAATAGCCGCTCTCGGCGGCGGCGAGCGCACGCTCCTGGCTGGTCAGCGCGAACTCGTCGCATTCCTCGCGCGAGACGCCGTATTTCTTGGCGAGGTTCTCCGCCGTGATCGCCATGGGCGTGTCGCCATATGAGTCGATCAGCGCGGTCCAGAGCGAATCTTCGAACGCCACGTTTTGGCCGAGATGAAAGCCCTTGCGCGCGCCGCGAACGACGTGGGGTGCCTGGCTCATGTTCTCGGTGCCGCCGGCGAGCGCGTACGCGGCCGTGCCGAGCGCGAGCGATTGCGCCGCTGAAAGAATCGCCTGGAGGCCGGAGCCGCAGAGCCGGTTCACGGTCAGTGCCGGAACGCCGACGGGCAGCCCGGCGCGCAATCCGACGTGACGCGCGAGATAGATCGCATCGGCGCTGCTCTGAATGACGTTTCCGAAGACGACTTCGTCGATCAAATTCTTAGGCACGCCGCTGCGGTCGATGGCGGCCTCCGCCGCGCTCACGGCCAGATCCGTGGCCGTCAGGCCCGCGAGAGCGCCTCCCAGATTCCCAAACGGGGTACGCGCTCCGGCCAGAATCACGACGTCGTTGTCTGAAATCGAATTGCTCATATCGTGCCGAGTATTCCGCGCGTACTACCGGCCGTCCCCGGCAGGCTCCCTCGCGCGCCGTCACTAAGACGGGCAAATTATGCCGATCACTCGACCTGCTGCGGTCACGCTGGATGCCCGGTCGCTCTTGCCTGCGACGAAGACCGGCCATATTCTGGAAACGTTCGACAAGCTGCAGATCGGCGGGGCTCTCGAAATCAACGAGGAGACCGACCCCCGCGCCTTGCGCAACGAGATGACGCAGCTGCGCCCGGGCCGCTTTTCTTGGGACGCGCGCAACCTGGGCGGCAATCGCTGGACGATTCGCCTCGAGCGAATCGACGAGAACGCCGACGGCGAGACGTTTCTCGCGCACGTGGCCGCGTTCACCTCCGCCAAAGCCAGCACGATCAAAGAGCTCGCCGAGCAGATGGGCGAGCGCACCTATAAGTCGGGCGACACGATCTTCGACGAAGGCGAGGCTTGGCCGTACCTCGGCATCGTGAAGAACGGCAAAGTCATTTACACGCTCCTCTCGCCCGACGGCAAGACGCATACGATCGGCGAGCGTCTCACACACGACACGCTCAACGAGAGCGGCACGTTCGACGGTGGGGGAGCCACGACGCGCGCCGAGGCGCTGACGGACGTGACGATCCTGACGGTCCCGAGCGAGGCCGTCATTCACGCGGCGCGCAACGACGCCGAGCTCGCATTGGGCTTTCTGATCGCCTCGTCGCAGGCACGGCGCCGCTCGATCGACACGATCGCCGATCTGGCCTTCGCGCACGTGCTGCAGCGCGTCGCGAAATTCTTACTCGGTTACGCGCGCACGTCGGTCGGCATGGCGCGCGGCTTGCCCGGCGTCGAGAACCTGTCGCAGGCGCAGATCGCCGCCGCCGCAGGCACCGTGCGCGACATGGCGGCGCGTGCCCTCTTGCGGCTAAAAAACGCGGGAGCGCTCGAGCTCGACCGGGGACGAGTGCGGGCAATCGATCGCGCACGGCTCGAGGCTTTTGCCCATAACGTGCCGGCGCCCCCGGTCTAAAACGTCCCGAACCTTCTTCGGCTAGATCCTGTAGACGCTGGCGGTGGCGTTCGGATCGACCAGCGCCGGGTGGACGCGCGGTCCGCTGCACATGATCGACTCGTGTCCGATCTCGATGCGCAGGCGCGCGACTTCGCCTCCCATCACGTCGTCTACCGCGCAGCCTTCCACCTTACCGGGCAGACGCGCCATAACCACGTAGCGCCCCGGCTCCAGCGTGATGTCACTGAAGAATCCGCGACCATTGGTTTCGAGCACCTTGATGTCGTTGGGCCCCTGCTCGCGATACGGCGATCGGTAATAGAACAGCTGCGCGTGTGCCATGGGCTGGCCCGTGTGCGCGTCGACGACGTAGCCGGATATTCCGCCGAGCTGATCGGCCAGCGCGGGCACCGCTAGCAAGCCGGCGAGTGCGAGGACGGTTGCTATCTGTTTCATGCCGGCATTCTTACCCCAGCCCAGGCGCTCTCTAGACGGACTCGAGCGTCGCCGTCTCTTCAGCCGGGTTCTGCGAGTCAAACGCCGCCCGCTTGCTCTTGGCGGCCGCCTCGGCCAGTGGCCGATCGGGGGCCTGGCGCTGGCGATCGAGCATGTCACGTCCCTTTCGGATCGCACCGAGCGCGCCCGAGAGACGATTCTCGAGCTCGCCCAGCAGATCGGCCGCATAGCGGTCCGCTCCCTCCCGAACGCGCTGGCTTTGCTCCTCGGCTTCACGCACGACCACGTCGGCGGCCTCACGCGCCCGCTGCACCAGTTCGCTTTGGTCCAGCAGCTCTTCGTGCTTGCTCGCCGCCTCGTCCACGATCGCCTGGGCCTTCTCTTGCGCGACGCGCAGCATCCGGTCGTGATCCTTCGCGATCACCTTGGCCCGTCCGACCTCCTCCGGTAACGACGCGCGAATCTTCTCGACGAGCTCGAGCAGCCGCTCCTCGGAGAGAATGCGATAGCCCGCGGGTAACCAGGTTCCCTCGTGAACGTAAGCCTCGAGTTTGTCCAACACGCGATAGACCGACATTGCTACCTCCGTTGCAAGCTTGTGCGTTTCTCCGTCATCAGGCGGAGCACCGGTTCGGGGACGAGTGCGGCGACGTCGCCGCCGAGAAAGAACACCTCTTTGACGAGGCTGGAACTGACGAATGAGTATCTCTGATCCGACATCAAGAACAGCGTGTCGACCTCGGAAAGCGAGCGGTTCATCAGCGCTGCGGACATCTCGCTTTCGAAGTCCGAGACGACGCGCAGGCCCTTGACGATAACGTCGGCGCGCGCCGCCCGCACGTAGTCCGCGAGCAGGCCGGTGAAGTGCTCGACGCGGACGTTGTGCAGCTTCGAGACGCAGGCCTTCAGCACGGTTTCGCGTTCCCCCAAAGAGAACATCGGCGCGCGCTTCTGAGGATTGACGACGATCGCGACGAGTAGCTCGCCGAAGCACCTCGCGGCGCGTTCGATGACGTCCAGATGACCGTTCGTTGGCGGATCGAACGATCCGGGGTAAACGGCGCGCGTAACGCGTCCAAGCTTACCGTTCGTCAAGATTCCGGCGATAGAAAGGCGAGCGCCACATCGCCGTAGACTTCTTCCCGCACCGAGCGATACCCGGGTATCTGCGGCAAGATCCGCTTGGCCGCGTGTTCGTACACGACGAGGGCGTCGGGCGCGAGGAGCTCACGCTCGCGCATGAGACGGAGCAGTTGGAGCGGCACCGGGTCCGCGTACGGCGGGTCGAGGTATACGATATCGAATGGTCCTTCAAGCCGATAGAGCGCGCGCTCGGCCGGAGCCGGGAAGACCGTCACGACGTTATCCACACCCAAGTTCTTCGCGGCTTCCTCGATGGCGTGCGCGACCTCGCGCTGCCCCTCCACCGCGACGACGCGCGAAGCGCCGCGCGAGGCGGCCTCGAACCCGATTGCGCCCGTGCCCGCGAAAAGGTCCAAGACGCGCGCACCCTCGAGCCGGTGCATAAGGATCGAGAAGAGCGACTCCTTGACGCGGCCGGGGGTCGGCCGGACGTTCGTTCCCTTGGGGGAGCGCAGCTTCCGGCTCCCGAGCGATCCCCCCGTTATCCGCGGCATCCTTCAGGGATTCCCCGAGAACGGCACGGGCGCGAGCGGCGAGAGCGCCTGGCGCAGCCAGCTGTCGTCGCCGAGCCACTCGTAGCGAATCGTCGAGTAGGGCACGGTGCCGTAGGACAGCAGCCGATCGTGGAAGCTGCGCAGCGAGAAGGCGTCGCCCTCGCGGTCGCGGACGATTCCGAGCAGCATCTCGATCTGCGTCTTGCCGACAAGATAGTCGATCGCCTGTCCCGGTCCCATCGCGAAGCGCGTCGCCTCTCCACGGGCCGTCTCGTCGTCGATCCCGGCGTTTTTCTGGAAGTATGCGATGGCCTCGGGCAGCGTCATCGCGCCCGTGGCCAGCCCCACGTCGACGCCGACCCGCGTCGCTCGGTGTCGCATCAGGTGAATCACCTGCTTGCGAGCGCCGGCGTCGTCCTCGTACAGCCCCTCGCGCATCAGCATCTCCTCTCCGTAGAAGGCCCAGCCTTCCGCGAAGACGCCGTCTCCCTGAACGTGGCGCACGAAGTCCGGGTTGTGATAGGCATAGGTGAACTGCATGAAGTGCCCGGGAATGCCTTCGTGCCCGAGCAGCGGCAACACCGATTGACGGGCTTGCTGCACGAAGAAGCTCTGATTGCTCGCGCTGAAGTCCGGGACGAAATAGAATCCCTGCGGATCGCTGGCGAACGAAAACATCGAAGGCGGATTCATGAAGCCGCCGGGATAGGTCGCGGCGAGGGCCTTGGGCACCTCCACGATGTGGAACGGTCCAATGTACGAGGGAATCGTAACGATTTGATGCGAGTCGATGAAGCCGATCAGCTTCTGCAGGCTGCGCTCGTAATACGCCAAGAACTCGGCCTTCGAACCGAAAGACGGCGCGGGCGAGGGCGCCGGCTCGTGCGAGTCGCGCGACTGCTCCCAGAGCTCCAGCGCCCGGTCGCGAGCCAGTTCGAGGCGTCCGATTTGCGCCACGTCGGTCGAATCGTACGGCAAGAGCAAGACGCGCCGCAGATACCAGTCGTACTGCTTGCGGCCGACCGCGAAGCCGCCGGCTCGAAAGCCGCTCATGTGCGAGTCGAGCCACGCGCGGTAGCCGTGAAGCGCGTCCAGCGCGGCGCGTTGGGCTTGCGCCAAGCCGGCGCGTGCGGCGGGTGACGCGGCCTTCGCTACCTCGTCCACGCTCGTCGTGTAGAGCGAGTCTCCGTCGCGAATGTCTTCCGAAGCGATCTGCGCAAACTCGCGAACCGGTTGCGTCAAATCGGCACGGCCCTGCGCGAGCACGCGCGGACAGGCATTCAGACGCGCGATCGCGTCGCGAATGCGTACGTCGTCGCCGGCGTAGCGCCGCTTGATGATCGAGAAGATCCCGTTGCTGCATTCGCCCTCGTAGATCGACGGATTGCGCTGCAGCCCGCGCAGGACGGCCCGTTCCCACCAATCGCCCTCGAGATTCGCGCGGATCAAGAGGTAGTCGACGCGCTCGTGCGCGCTCGCGCCGGGCGGAGGCTGCAGGGCTACGAGCTCGCTGCGATAACGCCGCAGCTGCGCCATTTCGGCGGCCTGGGTCGCCGGCGAAAAGTCGGCGAGCTTCGTATCGTAGTCATGGATTCCGGCGTCCGTCGCGGACGCCGGATTCTCCGCGAACGACCAAAACGTGTACCGGCGTGCGAGATCCACGAGCCGGCCCTCATAGCTCGACGGACCAGGCGAGGCCGCGGCCACCATCACGAAAACGACCGCACACAGCGTCGCTAGCCGCGTCATGGTATCTGCGCATGCGCCGGCACGAGGGCCAGCAGCTCATCGAAGCGCGCGATCGTGTGCCCCGGCGCCGGCACGTCGCTCGGGTACTGCTTTGCCTCCCAGTCGATCCATACGGTTCGCAGGCCCGCGGCAGCGGCGCCCGCCACGTCGCCGCGCGGATCGTCTCCGACGTACCACGTCTCGGCCGGCGCCGTTTTCAGCGCTTGCAACAGGATCTCGAAGGCCTGCACCGCGGGCTTCTGCACGCCGATGTCGCTGCTCACGAGCACGGTTTCATGGAAACCGGCTCGTTCGGCCTTGCGCATCTGCATCGGATTCCAACCGTTCGTCAACACCGCCATGGCGATGCCGCGGTCGCGGAGCGCCCGGAGGGTCCGCGCGACGCCCGGGAGCGGCACGACCAAGGCCTCTACCATTGCGACGGCAATCCGGCGAAACCACTCGACGTGAGACTGCTCCGGCGTCACGCCGTGTGCCGCGACGAAGCGACGAACGGCTTCGTCGATCGAGAACTCCCCGCGGCGCTGCCGCGTCAGCAGATCGTCGATGCCGTCGATCTCATCCGCCAACGTCCCTTGCGAGCTTCCGCCCTCTGCGAGAATGCGTTCCAGCAGGCGCAGGAATGCGACCCGCTCGAGCCGGTTATCGATCGCAAGCGTATGGTCGAGATCGAAACCGATCCCGCGAACCGCATCCATCTTCGGCGCGTTCGACGCCGGCCGCGGCCAGGTCCTAGGGCGGCGCGGGACCGGTGACGACGCGAACGAAACCCTTCGGGCGCACGTATCGTGCCAGCGCCGCTTGCACGCTCGCGGGCGTCGCGTCGAGCTCGGCGCGCGCGTCGATCACGTTCTGATTCAACGGAAGGCCGAGTGCTGCGTACTGAATCAGCTGCGACGTCACGCCGTCGTAGCTCGACTCGCGAATCGGGATCTCGCCGATCAGCAGCGCCTTCGAGCGGAGTAGCCGCTCCGGTTCGATCGCTTCGCGTTGCAGCCGCGTGAGCACGGCCTGCACTTGAGCTTCCGCCGGCACGATGTTGCCGGCGTCGCAAGCATAGTTGATGCGAAACGTCGAGCGCACGCGCCCGGCCTGCACGCGGCTTTGGACCGAGTACGCATAGCCGTGAACCTCGCGCAGATCGTGGAACAGCAACGACGAGTAGAAGCCGCCGGTCAGCACGGCGTTGGCGAGCTCGAGCTGCGCCCACGCCGGATCGGCGCGCCGGATCGGCAGCGTCTCCACCAGCCCCACCGACGACTGAACGCGCCCCGTCGCGGGAACGTTCACGGCGCTGGGCGCGTTGGGAGGCACGGCGGGGCGATCCAGCCCCGGGGCGGGACCGGACGCGTGCCACGCTCCAAAATACTTCTCGACCTCCGCGCGTGCGGCGTCCGGAGTCGTATCGCCGATGACGACGATCGTCGTGAGGTCCGGACGATACGCCGCCGCATACCACGCCTTCACGTCGGCGAGCGTCAGCGCGGCGACGGTCGCCGGCGTGGCGAAGCGCTGGGCGGGATCTCCGGCGGGATAGAGCGCCTTGTCGAGGGCAACCTGCGCGAGGTGATCCGGCGACGTCATCTCGCCGGTCAGTTCGCCGGCCAGCTGATTGCGAACGATCGCGAAGTCGCTCGCGGCCAAGGCCGGATGCAGCTCCTTGTCGGCCAGCAGCTGCATGCCTCGATCGAAGTGCGCGCTGAGCACGTCGAGCCCGAAGTCGGTGCCGCCTTGGACCGAAGCCGCGATGTCGTCGAGCTGTCGCGCGAACGCTAGGCGGTCGTATGTCGTGGTGCCGTAATCGAACAGCCCCGCCGTCACTTCGTCGACGCCGTCCTTTCCGGCGGCGACTTGTAATCCGGGGTCGTTGTCGATAGATCCGTCGACGACCACGGTGTGGCTGATGTGCTCCGGCTGGACGATGAGCCGGATGCCGTTGGCGAGCCGCATGTCCGCGGGAGCGAGCGTCTGCTCGGGCACCGCGAGACGGTCGAGTACGTGCTGCGCCCATGCCGGCAACGGCTCGTGCGTCGTGGGCGGCACCGTGACGTCCTCCTTCGCCATCGGCGCGCCGCTGCTCGCCGCGCCCGCGTTCTTCGGTACGATGTACGCGGCGACGATGCGGCGATCGTCGAGGTACTTTCGCATCACGCGATTCACGTCGGCCGTCGTGACCCGCTCGAAGCGCGCGACCATGTCGTCCGGTGAGGCCAGTCCCTGCACCGCGACGGCGTCGCTCCACTCCTCGGCGAGCCCTTGAATCGAGTTGGCGTTGAACTCGAGCGACGATACTTCGCGAAGCTTGGCCGCCGCGACGAGCTCGTCCGGCATGCCTGCGGTTCGATACTGATCGAGAATTGCGCGCATCTGCCGGTCGATCGTCTCCGGCGGCGTCGTCACCGGGACGACGCCGGCCGCGAACGCGATCCCGACCGCGGGATACTCCTGGACGAAGAATTCCGTTCCCAGCGCTTTGCCGGTAAACGGCAAGCCGCCGAAAGCGCTGCGTTGACTCGACAGCACGTCGCCGAGGATCTGACCGGCGGCGTAATCCGGACTGTCGTAACCGGGAAAGCGGTACCCGAGTGCCGCAACGGTGAACGGCTGATCGGAGGTGTCGTGGTAGATCGCCGGCCGTAGCGGGCCGAGGCGAACCGAGATGCGCGCCGGCAAGCGCGCTGCCGGAATGTCGCCGAACAGCGCGCGGATGCGCGCGATCGTCGCCGCCGGGTCGACGTCGCCCGTGACGACGTAGACCGCGTTATTCGGGTGGTACCAGAGGTCGTAGAACCGGCGCAGCTGCTTCGCCGTGACGGTGTGGGCGAAATCGGCGACGGTGCCGAGGGTGTTTTTCGCGTACGGCGTTCCGCCGATGAGGCGCTGCTGCATCTTCACGAACAGCCGGTAGAACGCGTTGCTGTTATCTTGCTGCACCTCTTGGGTGATCGCCCCACGCTCCTGGTTCCACAGTTCCTGCGACATCAGCAGGCCGGTGGCGCGCGAACGCTCGGCGCGCAACGCGATGTCGAGATCCGCCGACGGGACGGTGAAGTAATAGTGCGTTACCGTGCTCTGCGTCTCCGCGTCGAAGTCGCCGCCCGTGACGCTGACCGCGTCCATCAGCTGTGCCGACGAGAGCGTCGCGCTTCCGCGGAACATCATGTGCTCGGTCGCGTGCGCCAGGCCCGGAATCCACTGCTCGTCCGATCCGGCCAGGTAGCTAAGCATCGCCGTCGCGACCGGCGCCAGGGTGTCGCGCACGACGATCACGCGCAGCCCGTTCGGCAGCGTGGCGCGCGCGACGTCCGTCTGCGCGCTCGCGGGGGCCGCCGTAAGGCCCAGCGCGAGCACGGCGAGCGGCAGAAACGTGCGCGGCCTCACGATGAGAATACCAGCGCGCGCGTGCTCGGCGCGGCTTCGAGCGTCGCGCGCAGGCCGGCATGTTCGGCGGCGGACAACTGCGGGTCGCGCGCGACGATGGTTTCGGCGGCGCTCTTCGCGGCGCGGTACACGTCGACGTCGGCAACGAGGTCGCCGAAGCGCAAATTCGCCGCCCCCGATTGCACGGTGCCGGCCAGCTCTCCCGGACCGCGGAGCCGCAGATCTTTGTCGGCGATCTCGAAGCCGTCCCCGGTCTGCGTGAGGATCTCGAGCCGTTCGCGGTCGCCGGCGTCGTCCGGATAGACGAGGATGCAATAGGACTTGGCCGCGCCACGCCCCACCCGTCCGCGCAGCTGATGGAGTTGCGCGAGACCGTAGCGGTGGGCATCCAGCACGACCATCGTCGTCGCGTTCGCGACGTCCACGCCGACCTCGACCACGGTCGTCGAGACGAGAACGTCGAGCTCGCCGCGCACGAAGCGCGCCATCGTTTCCTCCTTTTCACGCGAAGCGAGACGGCCGTGCAGCAAGCCCAGCCGCAGATCGCCAAAGACATTAGCCGCGAGTCTTTCGGCTTCCGCTACGGCACTCGTCAGGTTCCCTTCGCTCTCGTCGATCGCGGGCGCGACGACGTACGCCTGGTGACCCGCGGCGACGTTGGCCCGCACGAACTCGTAGACTCGCTCGAGCCGGCTCGTGCGCACGGCGAACGTCTGGATCGGCGTGCGCCCCGGCGGCAGCTCGTCGATCGTCGAGAGGTCGAGATCGGCGTAGACGGATTGAGCGAGGGTGCGCGGAATGGGCGTCGCCGTCAGGTGGAGCGTATGCGGCGAGAGCGCCTTGGCGCGCAGGCGCGCCCGTTGCTCGACGCCGAAGCGGTGCTGCTCGTCGATGATCGCGAGGCCGAGCCGGTCGAAGCCGACGCGTTCCTCCAAGAGCGCGTGCGTGCCGATGGCGAGCGCGGCCGCGCCGCTGCCGAGCTTCTCAAGCGCAGCGGCACGCGACCGCGCACTCTGGCTGCCGAAGAGCGTCTCGACCCCGAGCCCAAAGGGCAGCAACAGCGGCGCTAGCTTTGCGGCGTGCTGCCACGCCAAGAGCTCGGTGGGGGCCATCAGCGCGGATTGCATCCCGTTCTCGGCCGCGAGCAGCACGGCGGCCGCGGCAACCAGCGTCTTGCCGCTCCCGACGTCGCCCTGCAGCAGACGATTCATCGGCACGTCGCGGCGCATGTCGGCCCAAATCTCCCCGATGACCCTGCGCTGCGACACGGTCAGCGCGAACGGCAGCGCCGATTCCAGTCGCTCGAGCAAATCCGGCGGCACGCGCAGAGCGCGCGCGTCGTGATCCCGCTCCCGCTCGCTGCGGCGCAGCTGCGCCGCGGTGGCAAGCGTCAGAAACTCGGCGAACACGAAGCGCTCGCGGCCGTTGCGCGCCTCCTCAGGGTCCCGCGGCGCGTGGACCGCTCGATACGCGTCGCGCTGCGCCGGATACCGCCGCGCTGCCGCGAGCGAAGCGGGCACCGGATCCGCGTTCGATAGCTCGAGCAGGCGCGGCAAGTTCTTCCTCACGACCGCCGCGATCTTGCGGCTCGCCAAATCTTTGCTCGCACGATAGATCGGGACGAGCTCGCCACGATACTCCTCGCCCTCGGCCAGGACGCCGTAGTGCGTGACGCTCACGATGGGCCCGGAGAAATTCCGTTCGATGCGACCGCGAACGAAGAGCCGCATGCCTTCGTGGAAGCGCCCGTAAACGTAGCGGTTGCGGCCGATCCACTTCGCGACGAACGGGTCGCCGCCGTCGTCGGTCAGCGCGACCTCGACGATCTCGAGCCCGCGAACGCGCCGCTCCTTGACGCCAGTGACCGTTCCGACGGCGTTCTCTTCGCCTCCCGCCTCTCCGAGCCGAGCCGCCGGCGTCGGAGAGCGCAAGTCGTCGTAGCGAAACGGCAAATAGTCGAGGAGCGCGCGAGCCGTCTCGATGCCGAGCTCGCGAAAGAGCGGCGCCGTCTTGGCGCCGACTCCGGCTAGCTCTCCGACGTCCGCGTCGGCCGGTCTCTGCGCGATCACCCGGCGGACTGGGCCGGAGCCTGCTCTGAGCGGAGTCGAAGCGCGGCGTACGCGTCGCGCAGATTTGGTACCGCGATGCCGTAACGCTCGGCGAGCTCGATGATCGCTCCGACGATGGGCTCGAGCTCGAGCCGGCGTCCCCGTTCGTAGTCCTGAAGCATGGACGTCTTCACGTCCTCCAGCCGGGCGGCGTACTCGATGCGCGCGTCGACGTCGACGTCCTTCACGACCCTCATCGCCTGTCCGACGTGCAGCGCTTCGAGCATCAGTCGGCGCACGTGCGTGCGCGCCTCGGGGTCGGCGAGCATCGGCTTCATTCGCGCGCGTCGCAAGACGCTCACCGAGTTGAGGCCCGCGTTGTTCACCACCTTGAGCCACACGGTCGCACGAATGTCGGGATCGAGCTCCGCCGCGAGGCCCGCGCTGCGCAGGAGGCTCACGACCGACGCCGCGCGGGCGTCGTCCTCGCGAGCGATTCGTCCGAGCACGTAGCGCAGGCCGCCGCTCTGGCGCACGACGCCCGGCTCCGGCATCTCACCGGAGACATGCACGACGCCGCCCACGACGCGCTCGTCGGGGAACAGGCCGCCGATCGTGCCGCCCGGATCGACGCTGCGCAGCGGCGCGTCGCGGACGTACCAGAACGGCACCCCGTTTTGCAGCGTCACGATCGTCGCTTCCGTCGCGGCGAACGGGCGCAGCTGAGGAAGGAACGCCGGCCACTGGTGCGCCTTGAAGGTGACCAGCAGCGCGTCGAAGGCGCCCAGCTCGCGAAGATCGTCGCTCGCCGGCACCGTGACGGAGAACACGCCGAGGTCGCTGTCGACGCGCAGTCCGTGGCGGCGGATAGCTGCGAGATTCTCGCCGCGCGCGACGACCGCGACTGCGGCACCGGCTCGGGCCAGGGCCGCCGCGATGAAACCGCCGATGGCGCCCGCCCCGACGACCGCAACCCGCATCAGGTGGAAAACTTTGAGGCGACGGGCAGATTCGAACTGCCGAATGGGGCTTTTGCAGAGCCCTGCCTTACCACTTGGCTACGTCGCCCTAGCGGGTAGTGGGAATCGAACCCACGCATCAACCTTGGGAAGGTCGCAGGCTACCATTACATCATACCCGCGCACGGCGACCCCTCCGGTTCTAGCCGCTCCATACTCCGTCCTACAAACCCAAATCCGGGGCCGGAGTTTAGGAGATGGCGTTGATGGACCGCGCGACCACGATCGCGATCGTGATCAACGAGATCAGCGCCTCGACGGTCATGAGGACCTTGGCCCAGCGGCTGAGCGGCATCGTGTCCGTCGGGCTGAAGGCGGTCGAGTTGGTGAACGCCAGGTAGAGGTAGTCGAGGAACTGCGGCTTCCAATTGCGATCGATGCAGAGATCCTCGCCGCCGGCCAGCGCCATCTGCATCTGGGGAAAGAGGAAATCCGCGTTCTCGAACTGGGTCGCGGAGCTGGCATGAGCGCGCGCATCGGGGCCGTCGCCGTCGAGCTCCCAGAACCACAGCGAGAAGACCAGAATGTTCGTGGCCCAGACCTGCGCACCGGTGCGCAGCAACATGGCGGCAGAATGAAGCACCGCCTTCTCGGGACGAAACAGCCCGCCGACCAGCAATAACACCGAGGCGAGATTGAAGAAATTCACGATGGCGATGAGCAAGATGCTCCAGAATCGTGTGCGTCGCGTTTCGCGATGGCGACGTGGCACGAAGATCGAGAGGGGGATGAGCAGCAGTAACACGATCGCCGGCGCGGCCCACACCGGCCCGATCGTGAGACGGGGCGGAAGCGTAATGTAGAGCAGCATCGCCGCCACGACCGCCAGAGAGGCGTGCCATCGCGGCTCGTGCCGCGCCGGCGTCCTTACGTCTTGCATGACCACGCACCGTTCGCTTGGCTGCGCTGCGCAACCCGCCGCACTCGCCGCGCATTATGGGCCGCATGCCTACTGATTTTCGTGACGGAAAGACCTTTCCGCGCCGCGGGCGCGAGAGTATCGGCGAGGCGCTCTGGCTGCTTCGTGTGTCGGACAAAGGCCGCGCTTCGGCGGCGGGAACGATTTACGATTACATTTATCCGTGCCCAATGGACCAGGGCATGCTGGATCGCTGGGGAATCACCGCGTCCGAATTCGACGAGGCCCTGCGCACCAATCCCACCGACGAGTCGCTGTATGCGTGGTTCATCGAACGCGTGCGTCCGGAGAGCATCCAAACGGCGAACGCGTGGCTCCTAGCGGAGAGGATGGAGAATCTCGAGCGGCAGGATGCCGAAGAGGTCGCGACGGCGGGACGGCGCTGATGAGCTGCGCCGTCGAGTTTGCGCGCCCGGACGGCAAGACGGCTCCAGGCTATCTCGCGGAGGCTCCGCGCGCAGGGGGCGCTCCCGGCATCGTGATGTTCGAAGAATGGTGGGGGCTCGACGATCGCATCAAGGGCACCGCGGATCGTCTCGCGTCACACGGCTTCAACGTGCTGGTGCCCGACCTGTATCGCGGTCGCACCGCCGCCAAAGGCGACGAGGCGAACCATCTCATGGAGGGGCTGGACTTTGGCGACGCCGCGACGCAAGACGGTGCCGGCGCCGCCGCGTATCTGCGCGAGCACGGCGCGCAACGCGTTGGCGTGACCGGCTTCTGCATGGGCGGCGCGTTGGCGATGCTCTGCCTCATGCACGGCGTGAAATTCGACGCGGCTAGCATCTGGTACGGATATCCGCCGCCGCAGGCAGGGGATCCCAAAAACATCAGTGTTCCGATTCAGGGGCACTGGGCGACGCGCGATACCTTCTTCACCGTCGACGGCGTCGACGCGCTCGAGGCGAAGCTGAAGGCCGCCGGCACGTCGTACGAGTTCCACCGTTACGACGCCGAGCACGGCTTCTACAACACCGGCGAGCTCGGCAAGGGCGGTCTCGGCCACTACCATCCCGAGCACGCCGAGACCGCCTGGCGCAGAACGATCGAATTCTTCGACCGCACGCTGCGCTAACAAAAGGATGGTGCCAAGGGCGCGAATCGAACGCGCGACACCGCGCTTTTCAGGCGCGTGCTCTACCAACTGAGCTACCTTGGCACGCTTGTTATGGCGAGCGCATCGCATGGCGGCTCTTTGAATGCGATGCGCTCGTGACGATGGCGACGCTGATGGGGCTCGAACCCACGACCTTCGCCGTGACAGGGCGACGCTCTAACCAACTGAGCTACAGCGCCAAGACCGGATGCCGGCTCGGCGTGGTGGGCACGGCTGGGTTCGAACCAGCGACCCCCCGCGTGTGAAGCGGATGCTCTCCCGCTGAGCTACGCGCCCGTTCCGGTGACGGCTCCTTGGACAAAACCGAATCTTACCCTACCATATTCTACGTGACGCTCGCCGCCGTCGTTCTCTTTGCCGCGACCGCGGTGGCCACTTCGGTTCACCTCCCGGTGTCGACGAACAATCCGCAAGCGCAAGCCGCGATCGACCGCGGCCTCTTCCTCTATTATGCCTACGACGGCGACGACGCCGCGCGCATGTTCGAGCTGGCCGCCGCGCTCGATCCGCGCCTGGCGATGGCCTTCTGGGGCGTCGCGCTGGCAAGCGGCCCCGACTTGAACACGCCGATGACCGCCGGGCGCTTCGAGCGCGCCGCGCGAGCGGTGCGACAAGCCGCCGCGGTCGCCACGCTGCCGCCGGCGCGCGACCAGGAGCTCGTCGTGCTCATGGGCCGCCGTTACCGCGGCAGCTTCGCCGACTGGCGTTCCGACGATGCGGCGTACCGCGACGGCATGCTGCGGTTCGCGCGCGCGTCCGGCGACGAGAACGTCGCGCTGCTCGCAGCAGAGGCGTTGCTCGAAGGCGGCGGGCTTGCGTGGAGCGGCGGGGCGCCTGCGGCGGTCGAGTCGCGCGAGGCGCTCGAGCTGGTCACGCGGATCTTGCGCGACGACCCGAAGAGCGCGATGGCTAACCACCTCTGCATCCACCTCTACGATCTCGCGCCCGACCGACGACCCGCGCGGCAGTGCGCGCAGCGGCTCGACGCCGCCGCATTCCCGCCCGAGGCCGAGCATCTCGCGCACATGCCGGCCCACTACTGGATCGAGACGGGAGACTATGCCGCCGCGGTAGCGTCGAGCGACCGCGCCTTCGAACTGCTCGAGCGGCTTCCCGGCGGACTGGATGGCGAGCACGTCCGGCGCTACGCCAAACACGACGTCGGCGTCGGCTACTCGGCCGCGATGATGCTTGGAAACTACGCGGTCGCACGGGTCTGGGCGCTGCGAATGGAGGGAGTTTTCGATCAAGACTTCGATGCGATAACGGCGCTTCGATTCGGCCGATACGCCGACGCCTATGCCGCTGATCCTGGCGCGTTCGCCGGCGAAAGCGTGCGCGGCTGGGCGGCGCTGCGCTTGGGCCACGCGGCCGAGGCGCGCGCGCTCGCTAAGCGCGTCGCGGGCGAAGACTTGACGCACGGCTACATGGCGCAGCTCTTCCTCGCGGAGGCGGCCACGGCGGACGGGACGCCCGGGGACGCCACCCGCTGGATAGAGCGCGCGCGCGACGATCAGCGCGCGAATTTCACCGAGGAGCTGATCCCGCTCTTTCCGGCCGACGAGGTCCTAGGCGGGATCTACTTACGATATGGCGGGTATGCGCATGCGGTGGCGGCCTTCAGCGAAGCGCTCGCGCGTTATCCGAACGATCCCCGCGCGCTGTACGGATTGGCCGCGGCGCTTTCGGCGCAGGGCCAAGCCGCGCAGGCGGTTGCGGTGCGTTCGCGTTTCCAAGTTGAATGGAAGGACGCCGATACCGGCATCGCCGACGCCCTCCCCTGATCGTTACGCTACTTCGCCGTTGCGCAGGCTGCGCGCGAGCGCGGCGAGCGCGTCGCTCGCCGCCTGCGCGCCGGCGGCGATGTGCGTGCGGACCCTCGTACTTCGTCCCTTCGCCGACAGGCGCGCGAGCCTGTGGCGACGAGCGTTTTCCAAGGCGTCCTCACGGCGTTTCCGAATTTCGGCATGAAGCCAAGAGTCCATGATTCGCCTCGTAGTTCAAGCGTGAAGTAATGAAATGAAAAGGCCCCCGGGTCGATCGCGGAGGCCTTCGTGAGATCGGAAAACTCGGCAAATACCTTATGCCGGCCGATCCTCCGAAGGTCCAAGGCGCGTCGACCCGCCCTCGACTTGCGTCGCGGGGGTGCAGAACTGAAAAATACTATTGTTCATCGCGCCTCCTTTCCCGAGTAATACGCGCAACTCTATCACGCTTGCTAATCGCTTGTCAAACCGAAAAAATTGCGGCCCGAGCAGGGCGCGCGGACCGAAATTCGAAGTCTGGGCCGTTCCCACGGTAGGAATCGAGGGCGGTTAGCTCAGTGGGAGAGCGCTTCCTTGACACGGAAGAGGTCACATGTTCAATCCATGTACCGCCCACCATAAAGCGCGATTCTGCCGGACGAGATCGCCAAAATAGACCGCCCCGTCCCTGACCTTCGAATCATAATTTGACCTGTGGCGCGACGAGCCAACATTTTGAGGCTCACTCTAGTGACGTTTCCTCAATCCAGTGGTGGGAGTCCCGACGAAGCCATACAAGTGGCCCGTCTGGATTTCATGGTACCATCCACATATCTTGCCGTCCCGACTAACTCCATTGACCACCGTGAGATCCGCACCAGGTGGAGCGTCAACTGTGGTCCACGTGGGACTACCCACGACCCAGACGAAGCCGTGTGTTACCGTTCCATTTTTGTACGATCCCACGATCTCGTCCGCGGACTTCACTAGCGCAATCCCGTTGAAGTAGGTCGGATAGCCAACCTTACTAGTAGTATTGCAACACCAATATGGCTGGAGGGTATTTGGCTTGGTCGTTGTGCTTTGCAATTGTAACCATCCAGCGGGCGGTTTCGTTTTTGTGCCGCTGCTCGTGAACTGTGTGCTGCCTACGATATTGTCACCGTAATCAATCCCCGTCGCCGAGGTATTGATAAAATTAGAGGGGATAACACCACCTTTAAACCGCGTGAGGTCAACAATGTTGCCCGGTCTAACTAGATACGGTTTAATCACACAGCTTGTCCCGCTGGCATAAAACCCAACGGCAACCTGGGTGCCGCTGTTGTCGTCGTAGCCGAGCAACTCGTGTGTCGGCACCGGACAATCGCTCGAATCTCCCACCCTCGAAGTCAGGCTCCAAAGTCCCCCGTTTTCCACAGCGCCCCAGTTATAGTTCTCCCCCGCAGGATAGTAGACAGTGCCCACCTTGATTTTCGAATCATTGCTGATAGAGGACAGATACGTCCCACCCCCAGCACCCCCGTTAACGGCGGAATATGTGTCAACGGTAAAGGATTGATACGGAGAGGTGGACGTGTAACTAGTCCAGGAGGCATCGCTAGTTGTAGAGCTGGCGTAATTACCTACGATTGTACCGTTGGTATTTATGCCGGTTATCTCATTGTTAGCTCCAGCGGTATCGTAGACCGTAGTCAGAGTGTAACCGCCCGAAGTCCAACTCGGTCGGGCGATGCTGGCCCCCGGGTTTTTCGCGAGCGGTCCGACCGAAGAGCTGGAACAACCGCCAAGAGCGGCCAAAGTCACGGCAAGAGAGACGATCGAAAGGCCGCGATGGGACGTGGTCCACTTTTGCATGACAGTCTCCTTACTTAGCACTGGGAACGGCAGGGTGTGACGGTAGTCACTTGATGCGTGACTTTTAGCGACTTGGTGGTCTGACCGTTTTCAAGTGACTCTCAAGCCCCGGTATGGTTTTCCCCACGTTGGGGCACGTGGTGTTGCATGTCCCAACGAATCCATGGTACAGGCCACCCTCGAAATACCATCCCGAAATCGCCGAGAGAAAGCCGTCTTTTTTGTCTGTTTCCAGGCTGATCGAATTTATGACCGTGTATGCCGGAGTGACCGGATAATCGATCGTAATAAACGTCGGGCTCACGGGATTCTCAACTAAGAATCCATGGGTGGCACCGACGCCGTCAATGTAGTCACCAACCACTCTATCGTTGAAGTCGATCCCCCGACCGAACGTGTTGTAGCTACCGTTTTTAAACGTGTAGTACGTGAGTTCGGAGTACACCCACGCCGCCTGACGATGGGGTGACCCGTATGTCTCGGTTCCAACGACATCTCCTAGTTCATTGACGCCGTTTGCCGTTGATGAGACAACTGTCGCACCGCTGGTTGCCGGCGGAGGGTTAAAGTCAACGTACGTGAACTGATCGCTGGTGCCGCCGCTTTTGGGATAAAATTCAAAAGCCTGCTGTTCGCATTTGCCGAGCGAATTCGGTTTTAAATAAAAGCCGACTCCCTGTTGCGGATTCGTCATTGCGAGTACCTGGGTATCGACAGGGCATGAGCCGTTGTTGTTGTCTTGAACGGTCGTCCAGGTGTTGTTTTTGTTATTGTAGATGACTCCTACCGTGCTGCAACTTCCGCAGATGTTTCCAGCATAGCCGACTACATACGAATTCGAAAGTTTTTGATTATTATCCAACCCTTGGAGAAAGGTGCTCTTATACGGACTCTTCTCATTGACGAACTGTCCCGTATAAGCGGTTGGCACCGGGTTCGGAGCGGCCTCGAAGCTGTGGTAGATGGCATTGGCAGTGGTAGCAGCGGAGTACGCACCTACGATATTGTCAAAGTTATTGATGCCCGTTATAAAGTTATTTTCACCAGGTTTATAGTCGACCGTCTCGATGTTGTAGCAGATGATGGCTGTGGTTCCGCAGACACTCGTAGTTCCTGATTTTAGGAAGGAGCCCGGGTGTGCATTGACGGCAGCGCCAGAGCCGACGCTTACGCCTAATGCTGTGATCATGAAGATAAAAATGATGAGCCTTGTGCGGCTTGTTACTGATCGCGAAGGACGCATACGGTACACCTCCACGCGGCAAGGGGATGCAGCGGGTTCTGATGCCGACGAGCGCCTCCTTGCAGACAAGAGTCCCCTCGCTCGTATCGCGATAGCATCTGACAGGAATCAGTTTGTTCGGCCGGGCGCGACCATTAACGCGCTTTTAAGTGCCATTGCGAATTCGCCCCCACGTCGCTCAGCCGTAAGTTAGATTTTCCCGGCACCGTGGCGCGCTGTGCGGCTCAGGCTGCCCGTGCGCGGTGTCGTTTCCGCGCGATCGGAATGCCCAGCAACTCTGCCGCAAGACGCATTAGGGCGTGAACTTGTAGATCGTCCCGCACCCCAGGGGCGGGTGACCATAACACGGCCCACTTCCGCCCTCGCTTGTAGTGCCGTAGAGTGTGTTACCTATCGCGACTAGCCCGCCAGTCGGATACATGCCGTCAGGTGCACCTTGAAAGTTATGAAGCACAGTCTCCTTTTCCGACATTGTCAAGCTAAAGACTATTCCACGGTACTTCGTCCCGCCCAAAAGAGTAGTGCCGTATAGCGTACCGTTGAAGTCTATCAGCTCAGGCGACGAATGGAGACAAGTCCGATGTCTTGCACAGGTGGAGACCGTACGCTATGGGCAAAACGCAGGCTATGCATTAAGGACGCTAGCCCTTAAAAGTGCTACGCTGAGGGCCTGGCAGGCGGCCGTCGCCTCCAGCCACCTCCATGCTTGGAGCACGCTCGTTCTAGCGCAGAAAGGGATGGCTTCCCATGACAGGTTCTCGGTTTGTGTATTATGGCGCGATGGTCCTAACCAGCGCGATTCTCGCTTCGTGCAGCGGACAGTCGAGTGCTCCGCAACCTTTTGAACACTTGACGGGAAGACAGCAGGCTACTACTGCAAACTCAGCTGTCCGCCTGCCGCGAGGCGGAGTCTTCAGCGGCAGTTATGCCGGGGACGACAGCCTCGTCGGATGCACCAAGAATAAGTATGGCTCCTTCAACTTCAGTGGTAGTGGATCGGCGAAATTCCTAAACAGAGGCGTCGAAACCGGATCAATGCAAGGACATCCAATCCTCAAAGGCTGTTTGTTTATCGGTGGAGCAATGCTCCGGAGTAGAGGGCATCCTGGCAATTGGGTCACGTTCAGATTAATCGGACCGCCATGTCACTCGGTCAACTATGGGGTGGTTTCTGGGGCGGGCAAGTTCGTTCACGCGACCGGTTCCGGCACGGTCACCTTCACGTGCATCGGCAGCAGTCAGTATACCGACGCCTGGTCGGGTACGCTCACATTTTGACGACTGCTGCAACGATCAATGTTCAATCCATGTCCCGCCCAAGTTTGAAATCGGGCTCTGGAGGAGCACGGGCCAATGAAGAATTTTAGGCAATACGTTTTGAGCGTAACCGTCACAGCACTACTTGTCGGATGCGGTGGGTCGCCGACCCCACAAACCGGAACGCAGGCGCTAGCCCCCAAGGGCTCGCGACTGCAGCATGCGGACGGCGGTGAATTCAGCGCCCATTACACGGGCTGGTTTTCAAAATCTGATGGCTGTCGCCACATAGTGCCCGACTTCGGCTTCATCCCATACAATGATTTTCGTGGTGAAGGCCACGCCTCGTTCTTGGAGGCGAGCGGCGAAGTGGGAATTGCCGAATCGCTAGAGACTTCGGGGCATTGCCGCCTCTCGTACCCTTACTTTATCATGACAAGCGAGAAGAATCCGCACGACGCGATTTACCTCGATGCGGAAACTCCGCTGGACGGTAAAGCGAAATACACGGTGATTAAAGGCACCGGAAGATTCGCAAAAGCGACCGGTTCTGGAACGTGGTCATTTACTCTAAAGGACCACGCAGAGGGAATAACATACGAGGACACATGGACGGGCACGCTTAACTTTTGACGCGCGCACACGGATAAAGGGCATGAAGATTTTCAGTCACTTCGCTGTAGGCATAACCATCGCAACCCTACTTGGCGGATGCGGTGGGTCGCCGACCCCACAGGCCGGAACGCAGGCGGTCCCGTTCATTGGCGTGCAGCAACTGCGCCAGCCCACGGCCGGGGGTACATTCAGCGCTAGTTTCGCGGGTGGCATAACTCGCGAAGGCGACTGCTACCTGAATAGACGTCCTGAAGAGGTCAAATTTCACGGCTCCGGTCACGCCGCATTCCTGCTTCAGAGCGACGAGCATGGAACGTTGCATAAGACTCCTGGTTTTCGCTGCGAACCCGACCACGGCATGTTCATTCTGACCAGCGACGCGCATCCGGACGATTCTATCCAGATGTACATGTCGAGCACTAAGAACCGCTGGAGATTCACGGTGGTTCACGGCACGGGCAGATTTGAAAGTGCGACGGGTACCGGAGCCTGGTCGTTCACTTTGAAGGGCGACCGTTACGAGGACACATGGGACGGCGTCCTCGTCTTTTGAACCGAACGTAGCGGACGCGTCTACCGCGCGTTAATCGTCGTCGCGCTCCTTTCGATCGTCTTCGTCGCCGAGCTTCTCATCATACTCGGGCACTTCTTGGTCCTTTGCA
>JAFAJV010000057.1 GCA_019235995.1 Vulcanimicrobiota bacterium | reverse complement strand
CGCGCGGTCCGGCGAGCGTGGGCGCCATCGGCGGCGGCAGACTCACGAACGAAGAGGCGTTCGCACTGCAACACGTGTTTCGCGCGCTCGGCGTCGCCAATCTGGATTGGCGCGCCGGCCTGCAGCGCCAGGCGACGCCCGGCGCTATCGGCGGGCCGCTCTCGGCGATTGACGGCGCCGAGGTGATCGTCGTAGCCGGAGAGTCGCCGGCGGAGCGCGCTCCCGTCTTCTGGCTGCGTCTGCGCAAGGCGGCGCTGCGACAGGGCTCTCGAATCGTTGCGCCGCGCAGTGCCGACGAGGCGCGCGCGGCGGTGAACGGCGCGACGCGCGTCGCGCTGATCTGGGACGGCGTCGATCTGGCCGTGGGCAGCGACTACGCGCGCGCGCTCGCCGGCGTGCCCGAGCTCTCGGCGTTCATCACCGGAGAGCAGAGCAACGCTCGCGGCGCCGAGGCGATGGGCATGCTGCCGCGCAGCGGTCCCGGCTACGCCGCGGTCGCCGCCGGGCGCGACACGTACGGCATGCTCGACGCCGCCCGCCGCGGCGACTTGGCAGTGCTCTCGATCCTCGGCGCCAATCCGGCGCGCAACGGTGCCGACCCGGCCGCCGTTGCGCGCGCGCTCGAGGGAGTCCCATTCCTCGTCGTCAGCGAGCTGTTCATGACCGAGACGGCACAGCTCGCGACGCTGGTTCTCCCCGCGAAGGGCGCCTTCGAAAAGTACGGCACGACGACCAATCTGGCGGGCGACCTGCTCCCAGTGAACGCGTCGCTGCAGGCCCCGGAGTTCACGCTTTCCGACCTGGAGATGCTCGACGCTCTGGCCGAGCAGCTGTCCGTGGCGCGTCCGAAGGGCGGAGAGATCGAAAGCGCGGTCATCGCGAACGTGGCGAAAGCGCCGGCGGACTTCGCCTTTGGCGACGAGCGATTCGCATCGACACAACTTGTCCTGGGCTCCGTCGAAGGACGCGGCAAGATTCTCTCGGGCGGGGGAACCTGGCTGCACGATCCTTGGCTCGCTTCCTTGCGTGAGGACGTCTCGTAAATGCCGGTCTGGCTGATCGTGCTGATCAAGTCGGCGCTGCTGCTGTTCGTCGTCGTGACGGCGTTCGCGTATGCGATGCTCGTCGAGCGCAAGATCCTCGGCTGGATGCAGCTGCGCCCCGGACCAAACCGGGTCGGCCCGTGGGGTCTGTTGCAGCCGGCCGCCGATGCGGCGAAGCTCCTGCTCAAGGAAGATCTCACGCCGGAGACCGCCGATCGGCTGCTGTACAAGCTCGCGCCGTTCATCTCGCTCGTCACGGCGTTTGCAGTCTACGCCGTCATCCCGTTCGGGTCGTCGTCGAGCGGCACGTGGGTCATCGGGAACGTCAACGCCGGAATTCTCTTGATCCTCGCGATCACGTCGCTGGGCGTCTATGGCATCTGCCTGGGCGGCTGGGCCTCGGGCTCGAAGTACCCGCTGCTCGGCAGCGTCCGATCGACGGCGCAGATGATCAGCTACGAGCTCGCGATGTCGCTGTCGTTCATCGGCGTGCTGATCCTGGCAGGCACGACCTCGCTCGACGGCATCGTTCACGCACAGACCCGCTGGTGGTTCGTCTTGCCGCAGTTCGTCGGCTGCGTGATCTACGTCATCACGGCCGTCGCCGAGACGAACCGCGCGCCGTTCGACCTCGTCGAGGCCGAGACGGAGCTCGTCGCCGGATTTCACACGGAGTACTCGGGGCTGCGCTTCGGGCTGTTCTTCATCGCCGAGTATGTCAACATGCTGACGGTCTCGTGCATCGCGACGCTGCTCTTCTTCGGGGGATGGAACCCCGCGTTCGGTCTGGCCGCCGTTCCCGGGGTCGTCTGGTTCGTGCTGAAAGTCGCGTGCTTCATGTTTTTCTACATGTGGCTGCGGGCGACGTTGCCGCGGCTGCGCTACGATCGCCTGATGGCATTCGGCTGGAAGGTCTTGTTGCCGGTGGCGACGCTCAACCTCATCGTCACCGCCGTCGTCGTGGCCTACACGGGATAAGCGGACCGCATGGCTTCGAGGAAGCGGCTCTACAACGTCGGCGCGATCCTGCGAGGGCTCTCGATCACGTTCGGCTTCATGTTCCGCAGGCGTCCGACGATCCAGTATCCCTCAGTCAAGAAGCAGCACGCGCCGCGTTTTCACGGTCTCCACGAGCTGCGCCGCTACGGCGATGGTAAGGAACGCTGCATCGGCTGCGAGCTCTGTTCGAGCGTCTGTCCGGCGAACGCCATCACTGTGATCGGCGCCGAGAACGCCCCCGACGATCGCCGATCGCCCGGCGAGCGCTACGCGGCTCGCTACGAGATCGACGAGCTCCGCTGCATCTTCTGCGGCATGTGTGAGGAGGCGTGTCCGACGGACGCCATCGTGCTCACGCCGCGTTTCGAGATGGCCGACTACCGTCGCGGTTCGTTCGTCTACGCGAAGGACCGGCTGCTCGTGCCGCCCGACGCCGGCGCGGGGCCGGCGCCCGATGAGCGCCCCGGAGGAATTCCCGGCGACCTCGGGCGCGTCGCCGAGATCAAGGCGACCACTGACGTCGAGCGGGGCTACGACGCGACCTGGCGCGGTGAAATCCTCAAGACGCAGCGCAAGGGCTTAACGCTGGTGCGGGCGCCCAAAGAATGATCGCGGCGTTTTGGGTTTTGGCGGCGATCGTGATCGCGAGCGCGGTCTGGACGGTCTCGGCGAGCAAGCCCGTGTACAGCGTGGTCGCCCTCCTGCTCAACTTCGCGGCGCTGGCGGTGCTCTATCTCACGCTGTCGGCAGAGTTTCTCGCCGTGATTCAGATCATCGTCTACTCGGGTGCGATCTTGGTGCTCTTCGTGTTCGTCATCGCGCTGCTGAGCAGCGGCGTGAGTCCGTTCCTGTCGGGGCCGAACCGCGTGCCGAGGATCTGGCTGCCCGCCGGGATCGTCGTCGTCGCCGCGTTCGCATTCGTCGCATACGCCGTCGCGCACGCGCCGCGTTCGATTCCGCCGGCGACGGGCACCGTCGGATCGGCTGGAGTCTTCGGCAGCGTCGCCGACTTCGGCAAGGCGCTCTTCACCGTGCAGCTGCTGCCGTTCGAGGTCACCGCCCTCATCCTGATGGTGGCCGTCATCGGCGTCATCACGCTGGGCGGCGAGCAGATGCGCGAAGGCGCGCCGAGGGATGAACGCAAGGTCGAGCGCGCGATGCGTGAGGCGATCCTGCGCGAGGGCAAGGGATGATGACCGTCCCGATCGG
>JAFAJV010000120.1 GCA_019235995.1 Vulcanimicrobiota bacterium | reverse complement strand
GCTTGGTGAGGTGACGAATGCCGGCAACAACGGCCACTGACTCATCAGACCTACGGTGTCCGGAAGAAATGCGTGACTGACATTCGGGAAAAACCGGACGCTGACGTCGTCGTCCCCGGCAGCACGCATCGCGTTCGCACTCCGCTCCGCCGAGCGCCGTGCGGGAGTGGCTGGCCTCTGGGCTACTGCGACTGACGGCGGGGCGAATGATCCGGGCGATCGACGAGGCGGTTGCTCAACCTGCCACAACGTCCGTTCGCAGGCGTCAAAAAGGAAACCGGAACGGGCTGACGGGAACGAGGACGCAAACCCACGTCCTGCGCATCTGCTCGTGTCGTAAAGGGAGGCGCCCCGATGCTACGAGTCATTCAGATTTGCGTATGCGCGCTCATTTTGGTCCTCGGATTCTCCCAAACGACCTCCGCCAGTCCGACGGGGCCGCCAGAAGAACTCTGTGATGGTCCGTGCCATGGCGGGAAACTCCCCGGAGTGCATCCCGGGACGATCCAGCACGTCATCATCATCGTGCAAGAGAACCGCACGCCCGACAACCTTTTTCAGGGCCTGCCGGGCGCCGATATCCAGGACTACGGTTACAATTCGAAGGGCGTGAAAGTCAAACTGGTTCCGCGCATTCTCGCTGATCGCTACGATCTGGACCATAGCCACGCCGGTTTCCTCACCGAGTACGCGGGCGGTAAAATGGATGGTTGGGATCTTGAAAAGTACACGTGCGGAAAAACTCCGTGTGCGAAGGAAGTGGCATTCGCGTACGTGCCGCGCAAGTACGTCCAGCCCTATTTCACCATGGCGCAGACGTATACGTTCGCCGATCGCACATTCCAGGACAATCAAGGCCCGAGTTTCCCGGCGCATCAGTTCATCATCGCGGGCACGTCGACGGACAGCGTCGGCAGCAAACTCTTGGCTGCCGAGAACCTTTTGTACCATGACGGCACATGGCAGACGGGCTCGAACTGCGGCGGCTCGCCGCTGAACCGCGTCATGATGATCGATGCGGCCGGCAACGAAACGACGAAGCTGCCGCCGTGCTTCGAGCATCCAACGCTGATGGATCTGCTCGATGCCAAGCACCTCACGTGGCGTTACTACAATGCGGTCAGCGGCGGTTTCTGGTCAGGCCCGGATGCGATTCACCACTTGCGCTTCGGTCCGGATTGGGCCAACGTCGTCGTTCCCGAGACGCAAATCAAGAAAGACATCGCGGCCGGCGATTTGCCCGCCGTATCGTGGGTGACGCCAAGCGCGCGCGAATCCGATCATGCGGCCTCCAATAATGGCTCGGGTCCCGCCTACGTCGCTTCGATTGTCAACGCCGTCGGCCAAAGCAAGTATTGGCCGAACACGGTCATCTTCATCACCTGGGACGACTGGGGCGGCTGGTTCGACCACGTCAAGCCCGTCATTTACAGCTCGTACGAAGTGGGATTCCGTGTGCCTCTGATCGTCGTTTCGCCTTACGCGAAGCGTGGATATGTCTCACACGTGCAACACGAACAGGCGAGCATTCTGCATTTCATCGAGTCCAATTTCGGACTAGGGACGCTCGGCTATGCCGACGCGCGCGCCGACAACTTGAAAGACTGCTTTAATTTCACGCAATCGCCGACACCGTTCACGGTGATCGCGACGCCGGGCTGGACGCAGCGCGAGCTGGCGCAGGCCGCGGGTCCTTCCAACGTGCCGCCGGACGACGACTTCTAACTTCGCACCACAGTAGGATGTCGGCTTGCGCCGCTTGAGGAACGCGGAAACCCGCGAATCTTAATGCTTCGCGGGTTCAAAGTGGCGGCGCTGATGGGGCTCGAACCCACGACCTCCTGGGTGACGGGCGCTTTCCGGTTGTCCCCCGATGTACGCGGGTTTCCACCGGCTGATTTCGGCACAGCCGCTGGATCCTCGCTCGCCTGCTCGTGGTTGTTCGCTGACGTTTACACTCGTCTTTTTGGGCGGTAAGCCACCCTAAGCCACCGACATAGGGGCAACGCAGTTCCCGGGGGAACCTAGACAAGCGCGCCAAGGTATTGAGGTCCTGCATATGCGACGCTTCATTGTACCGATCGTGCTCGTTCTCGGAGTTCTGGTCGTCGTAACGTTGGAACGGCATGGCGGTTCAACCGCAGCTGTCGCCACCGTTCAGGCAAACCCAACGCAAACTATTGCAGATGGCAAGGGGAATTGTCCATCTTTCCCCGTCAATTCTGCAGCTTTCGACAGTCAAAAGCTCACACCAGCTCAGGTGTCATTTATCACCAATGCCGCAAGCAGGGCCGCGCCGTCAGACAGAAACAAACTGCGGTGGGCAGCGATTACTGGCAAAGTGATCGTTTTTGTGCCGCTCGAAGGTTGGGGCCCGATGGTCGTTTTAGCGGCTCAAGGGTATAGGGCTTTTGATTCGGACTATCGGAATCCGGACGGGGGACATTTGGTTTACGGGCTAAATCAAGGCCCAAATTCTCCGTGTACGATACATGCTGTGAACCCGCTGGGAGAATAACGGACTCGACTTCTTCGGAAAGGACGACTGCGATGCGTGGATATCAGCCCCGCGCTCTTGCATTCGTGGGTTCAGCCATCTTGCTTGTCGCATGCGCAGCATCGCCGAGCGAAACGACGCTGGGGAGACCCGATGCTTCGGAGTATGTTCCTGGAAACTCGCTCGCATGGTCGCGGATTCTCTCGAGCGGTCTCACCCAGTCAGACAAACAGCTTCTAGTGAACGCGATCGGATTGACCCCGGCGACGATTCGGTCCGCTCTTTCCGAGTCCACGGCCGTATTT
>JAFAJV010000087.1 GCA_019235995.1 Vulcanimicrobiota bacterium | reverse complement strand
GAGCACGATCAGGCCGAGGTGCGACAGCGATGAATACGCGACGATGCGCTTGGCGTCGGTCTGCACCAGCGCGATGACGGCGCCGTAGATCAGCGAGATCGCGCCCACGATCACCAGCGGCAGCGCATACTCGTGAACGTATTCCGGCATCAGCCCGAGCGCGATGGCAAGGAAACCGTACAGCCCGGCCTTCGACTGCACGGCGGAGACGACGGCCGCCATCGGCGCCGGCAGCCCGCTGTACGTCGGCGGCATCCAGGTGTGCAGCGGCCACACCGGCGTCTTCACGAGGAAGGCGAATGCGAATCCAGCGTAGATCCATCCGGCCCACCCGCCCGCCAGATGCGCGCCGGCACGCCCGATGACGTCGGTCGAGCCGTAGATCACTCCGAACGCGGCGGTGGCGAGCAGCAGCGTCAAACCGCCGGCGAAGTTGTAGATGAAGTAACGCCAGGCCGTCGCGGGATGCTCGCCCCAGCCGACGAGCCCAAAGAAGACCGGGACGAGCATCAGGTCCCAGAACAAAGCGAAGACGAGCAGGTCGCGCGCCAGGAAGAGCCCCAGCATCGCGCCCTCGAGGAACAACAGCAGCGCCACGAAGTCGCGTGCGCGCGGGACGCGCACGACCGCGATCGCGCAGCCCGTGCAGACCGCCAGCAACAGCGCGATCCAGAACGAGACGGGCGTGGCGCCGAAGTGGAACGCCGCGGCAAACGGCCGCGAGAGCCAGCGGAAACTCCATTCGGCGTTGCCGGCAACCAACAGCAGGCCGAACGTCGCGGCCGCGACGGCCGTCCCGATCGAGCGCGAGAGCATGCGGTTCTCGCGCGGCAGCAGGAACAGGAGCGCCCCGGCCGCGATCGGCAGCAGGATCGTCGCGAGCACGATCGGCATCAGCGTGCGGCTCCCGCGACGGCGTAGTACACGATGAAGCAGGCCGCACCGAAGACGAGGATAAGCGCGTACGTTCGCACCAGCCCGGTCTGGAACGATCGTACGAGCGCCCCGAGCCAGCGCGCCCAGAAGACGACGTCCCGCACCGCGCCGTCGAGCACGCGCGGATCGAGGAAGCGCCCGGCGGCGGCGCCGGCTAGCTGCGCCGGCCGCACGAAGATCAGGTTGATCGCTGCGTCAAAGTAAAACAGGTTCGTGAGGACGGCGGGCATCCGCACGCTCTCGCGGTGCAGCCGCTCCGTCGCGTCGGCCTGCGCCCCGCGCGTGCCGTAGCGCAGCCACGCGACGGCGAAGCCGATCAGGACCAACACGAAGACGATCGCCGACGTGGCGGTCTCGGAGATTGGGGCGCCCGCCGCGGCGACGGCGGTCGAACCGAAGAGCGGCGCGAAGAACTTTGCCCACGGCGCGCTGTCGCCGCCCGTCGTCAGCGCGCCGCCGATTGCGACGCTCGGGACGACCAGGACGGCCACGGGCGCGTTCATGATCCACGCCGGCGCATGCCCGTGGCGCGCGTCGGGGTCGGCGTCGCCGCGATAGTCGCCCAAGAACGCGACGAAGAGCAGCCTGAACATATAGTACGCCGTGATGCCCGCGGTGACGACGCCGACGGCGCACAGCCACGGATGGCCGTGCTGCAGCGCGCCGTAGATAATCGCGTCCTTTGAGAAAAAGCCGCTGAAGCCCGGCACGCCGCAGATCGTGAGCACGCCGGTCAGCATCACCCAGAACGCGAACGGCATCCGCTTCCACAGCCCGCCCATCTTGCGAACGTCTTGCTCGGCGCCCAGCGCGTGGATGACGATCCCGGCGCCCAGGAACAGCTGCGCCTTGAAAAACGCGTGCGTGAAGAAGTGCGCGATGCCGCCCTCGTAGGCGCCGACTCCGACGCCCATGATCATGTAGCCGATCTGCGACATCGTCGAGTAGGCGAGGATGCGTTTGATGTCCCACTGCGCCGTGCCGAGAATGGCGCCGAGAAGCGCCGTGAGGCCTCCGATCGTCCCCACGAGCATCTGCGCGCTCGCGCTGTGCTGCCACAGCGGCGCGCAGCGCGCGACCAGATAGACGCCCGCGGTGACCATCGTCGCGGCGTGGATCAGCGCCGAGACCGGCGTCGGACCCTCCATCGCGTCGGGCAACCAGGTATGCAGCGGAACCTGCGCCGACTTGGCGGCCGCGCCGATGAAGAGCGCGAGGCAGATCGCAAAGAGCAACGCGGGGCCGTACGTACCGGCGGCCGCGAACGCATCGCCGAAGCCGATCGAGTGAACGTTGGCGACGATGAGAACGACCGCGAACATGATGCCGACGTCGCCGGCG
>JAFAJV010000070.1 GCA_019235995.1 Vulcanimicrobiota bacterium | reverse complement strand
GACGTCGCCGTACACCTCGTCCGTCGAGACTTGCAGGAAGCGCGGCACGCCGAACTCGCGGGCAGCCTCGAGCAGCACGAGCGTGCCGAGCGCGTCCGTCCGCAGGAAAGCCTGCGGATCGAGGATCGAGCGGTCGACGTGAGTCTCCGCCGCGAAGTTGAGGATCGCGCCGGCGCCCTCGGCCAGCGCCCCGCGGACCGCCGCCGCGTCGCAGACGTCGCCCGCAATGAGCCGGTAGCGCGGGTCGCCCTCGACGTCCCGGAGGTTCGCGGGGTTGCCGGCATAGGTCAGGGCGTCCAGGTTGACGATCTGCAAGGCAGGGTGCCGGCGCAGCGCGAGACGGATGAAGTGGGAGCCGATGAAGCCCAGTCCCCCCGTAACGAGCCAGCGCATGCTGCGCGCTTTCGGCGCGCTCTTGGAGGCATCCGGCTCTCGTGTTATAATCCGGCGGCTGTCCATCACTTCACCCTGCACGGAGGCGGGGTGCCGATGGCTCCGCGACACGGCCGCGATTCCAAGATGGGCGGCGGCCGGGAGCCAGAAAGGTATGCTCAATGACCGTCGTGTCCATGCGGGAGCTCTTGGAAGCGGGCGTCCATTTCGGCCATCAGACGCGCCGCTGGAACCCGAAGATGAAGCCCTTCATCTTTCAAGAGCGCAACGGCATCTACATCATCGACCTGGCCCTCACCGTACAGCGCCTGCGCGAGACCTATGAGGTCGTCAAGCAGCTCGCCCGCGAAGGCCGCGTCATCCTGTTCGTCGGCACGAAGAAGCAGGCGCAGGACGTCGTGCGCGAGGAAGCCGAGCGCGCCGGGACGTTCTATGTCAACCAGCGCTGGCTCGGCGGCACGCTGACCAATTTCGCGACGATTCAGAAGCGCATCGCGCGCCTACGGGAGCTCGAGAACATGAAGCTCCAGGGTGACTTCGAACGGCTTCCAAAAAAAGAGGTCGCCAAGCTTGCGGACGAGATGAACCGGCTAGAACGTTTTCTCGGCGGCATCAAGGATATGCACCGCCTGCCGGACGCGATCTTCATCGTGGATCCGAAGAAGGAGCGCATCGCCGTCCTCGAGGCGAGGAAGCTGAAGATTCCCATCATCGCGGTGATCGACACGAACTGCGATCCGGATGAGATCGACTATCCGATTCCCGGCAACGACGACGCGATTCGCGCCGTGAAACTCATGGTCGGCAAGATCGCGGACGCGATCATCGAGGGCCGGACGGAGAGCGAGAGCGCGTACGATCAGTCGCTCTACCAGGCGTCGCCGCAGGAATACACCGAGGAAGAGGCGCCGACGACGATGGCGGAGGCACGCCGTTGATTTCCTATCAGCCGAGGCCCGAAGAGATCAAAGCGCTGCGCGAAGAGACCAGCGCGCCGATGATGGATTGCCGCAAGGCGCTGCTCGACGCCGGCGGCGACGCCGGGCGCGCGAAGGCGCTCTTGCTCGAGCGCGGCGCGGCGCAGGCGGCGAAGAAGGCGGAGCGTTCTGCCGACGACGGACTGGTGACCAGCTACGTCCACGCGGGCGGCAAGATCGGCGTCCTGGTCGAGGTGAACAGCGAGACGGATTTCGTCGCGCGCAACCCCAAGTTCGCCGAGCTCGCCCGCGACCTCGCGATGCACGTCGCCGCCATGTCGCCGCGGTATCTCGATCGCGAGAGCGTCCCGAGCGACGTCGTCGATCAGCTCCGCAGCGAGTTTCGCGCCGCCGTACCGTCGGGAAAGCCGCCCGAGGTCGCCGAAAAGATCGTCGAGGGTAAGCTGAACAAGTGGTTCGAGGAGCACTGTCTGCTCGATCAGGCCTTCGTCAAGGACGACTCGATGAGCGTCGCCGATCTGGTGAACCGGGCGATCGGCGCGCTCGGCGAACGCATTGCGGTGCGGCGCTTTACGCGGTACGCCCTTGGTGAATGACCTGACGCCGTCGCGGCCGCGGTTCTCCCGCGTCCTTCTGAAGATCTCGGGCGAGGCGTTCGCCGGAGATGGAACCGGCGTCGACATCAACACGACGCGCATCATGGCGGAGCAGATCGCCGAGGTCCGCCGGGCGGGCATCTCCGTGGCCATCGTCGTCGGCGGCGGCAACATCTGGCGCGGCAAGGTTCACGAGGAGGCCGGCATGGAGCGCGCCACCGCCGACTACATGGGCATGCTCGCGACGGTGATCAACGCGCTCGCGTTGCAGGACGCGCTCGAGCGCATGGGCGTAGCCTCGCGAGTCCAGACGGCGATCGCGATGCATCAGATTGCCGAACCGTACATCCGGCGACGGGCTATTCGCCACCTCGAGAAGGGGCGCGTCGTCATCTTCGCGGCGGGGACGGGCAACCCGTACTTCACGACGGACACGACCGCGGCGCTGCGCGCCGTCGAAGTGAACGCCGAGGCCATCTTGAAGGCGACGAAGGTCGACGGAATCTACTCGGCGGATCCCAAGAAAGATCCCGGCGCGACGCGCTTCGAGCGGCTCGAGTATATGGACGTGCTGCAACGCGGACTCGAGGTCATGGATTCGACGTCGATGGCGTTGTGCATGGACAACGCGCTTCCGGTCATCGTGTTCGATATGACGGTCGCCGGAAACATCCGGCGTGTGATCTGGGGCGAGCCGATCGGCACATACGTGGGCCGGCGCGATCCCTCCCCGGTTGGTAGCTTATGACGGACACGTCCTTCAAAGAAGTGGAATCGCGCATGCACAAGTGCGTGGAGGCGACGCGCCACGAGTTCGCGTCGATTCGCACGGGTCGCGCGGCTCCCGCGCTGCTCGATCGCCTCGTCGTCGAAGCGTACGGTCAACCCGTGCCGCTGAAACAAGTCGCGGGCGTCTCGACGCCCGATTCGCGAACGCTGCTGATCACCGCATGGGACAAGGGCGTCGTGCCGGCGATTAAAAAGGGGATCGAGAAGAGCGAGCTCGGGCTGACTCCGGCGGTCGATGGATCGGCGATTCGGCTGATCATACCGCCCCTGAGCGAAGAGCGGCGTAAAGACCTCGCCAAGCTGATCAAGAAGAAGGCTGAGGACGGACGCGTCGCCGTTCGCAACGTCCGGCACAAGGCACACGACGAGCTGCGCGGTCAGCTGAAGTCGCACGACATCACCGAGGACGACAACAAGCGCATGCAAGAATCGTTGCAGCGGTTGACGGACAAGTACGTCAAAGAGATCGATGCGCTGGTGGTCGCCAAAGAGAAAGAGATCATGGAGGTGTGAGCGACGATTTGGTGCTGATGCCGGAGGTGTACGCGCGGCGCGCGCTGGCGGGCCGGCCGATCCGCCTGCAGACGCTGGTCCCCTACGGCTCTTGGATCGGATGCGGCGCGTTACGCGTTCTTCGCGTGAAGATAGAAGAAGACGGCTCGGCCGACGTGACGGCCGGCTACGAGTCGTATCGAAGCCCGTGAGCATCTCGTTGGCCGCGCGCGAGCGGATCGCGCTTGACCGGAGCAGCGTACCGCAACACGTGGCGATCATCATGGACGGCAACCGCCGATGGGCCAGAGATCACGGCGTGCCCGCCATAGAGGGACACCGCCGCGGCATGATCGCGCTTCGCCGCGTCACGCGAGGCGCGAGCGACCTGGGTATCGGGGCGCTGACCGTGTACGGCTTCTCGACTGAGAATTGGAATCGCGATGCGCGCGAGATCTCGCTGCTGTTCGAGCTCTGCGTGCACTTCGCGCGCGGCGAGTTGCTCGAGCTTCGAAGAAATAACGTCCGCGTCCGCGTCATCGGCGAGTGGGAGTCGCTGCCCGAGGCGCCGCGCCGGGCGCTGGCGGACCTGCAAGCACAGACGGCGTCGAGCACGGGGCTCCTGCTAAACCTCGCGGTCAACTACAGTTCGCGGGCCGAGCTCGAGCGGGCCGTGCGCGCGATCGCGCGCGACGTGGCCCGCGGTGCCGTACTGCCGGACGAAATCGACGAGGCGACGATTGGGCGCTATCTCTACACCGCGGACTTACCCGAGCTCGATCTGCTGATTCGCCCAGGCGGCGAGCAGCGGCTCTCGAACTTTCTGCTCTACCAGGCCGCGTACGCGGAACTCGTAATGACCGACGTCTATTGGCCCGACTTCTCGAAGGATGATCTGATACGAGCGCTGATCGAGTTTCAACGGCGGGAACGACGCTTCGGCGGGGCTTGACCGAGCGCCGCGTCATCGTCGGCCTGATCGTGGCGGCGATCGGGCTCACTTGCGTGCTGGTTCCGTGGGCGTTTTACGCGCTGCTCCTGGCCATCGGCCTCGCCAGCATCTACGAATTCAACTATATGTGCTCGATCAAGGGACAGCCGCTGGAGTATCCCGTGGCGGTTCTCGGCGTCCTCGCGTACGTCGCAATGGCGGTTTTCGGGGTCCTGCACAAGTGGGAGGGCATACTGCTCGCGGCTATCGTGATCGTCGCGTTCTGGATCGGCATGTACGGAGAGCAGAAGGGCTACTTCGCGCGCACGGCCTACACCCTGCTCGCCGTGCTGTACATCGGCAAGTTGCTGACCTATTTCGTGTTCATTCGGCAGATCCCGGTGACGGGCATCTGGCTCACGTTTTACGTCATCGTGCTCATCGCGCTCACCGACGTGTTCGGTATGATCGTCGGGACGAGTTTCGGCCGCCACTCCCTCACCAAGATCTCGCCGAACAAGACCGTGGAAGGCTCGGTGGGATCGCTCGCCATCGTCGTGGTCGTGGCGATCGGCGCGACGTGGGTGCCGCAGCTCCACTTGCAGTGGTGGCAGGGCGCCATACTCGGCCTTTTCACGAGCGTCGCAGCGCAGGTCGGCGACCTGGTCGAATCCGCGTTCAAGCGCGACGCTGGGGTCAAGGACGCCGGCGCGGCGATCGCCGGTCACGGCGGCGTGCTCGACCGCTTCGACTCGTATTTCCTGGGCGGCGTCACGTTCTTCGCGACACTGCACGTCCTCGGGATACTGCCGATCACGTGAGCTCCCGCAAGCGCGTCGCGATCCTTGGATCGACCGGTTCGATCGGTACGCAGGCGCTCGATGTGATCGCGCGGCATCCCGCGGAGTTCGCGGTCGTCGGGTTGGCGGCGGGGCGCAACCTCGAACTCCTTCGCGAGCAGGTCGCGCGCTTCGGTGCGCCGATCGCAACGACGGCGGACGACGGACCGGCGGGCCTGCTGCGCGTCGCCGTCGGAAGCGATCCCGAGATCGTGCTCGCGGCGACCGATGGCTCCATCGCGTTCGAAGCCGTGTTCGCGGCCGTCGAGCGCGGCATCGACGTCGCAATCGCCAACAAGGAGCTCATCGTCGCCGCCGGAGCGCTCCTCGTCGCCCGCGCTCGCTCCAGCGGCTCGCGCATCCTGCCCGTGGACAGCGAGCACAGCGCGATCTTTCAATGCCTCGTCGGCGAGGAGCCGGCGAGCGTCGAGGCGATCGTGCTCACCGCGTCGGGTGGTCCGTTCTGGCGCACGCCGGCCGAGGCCATGGAGGGTGCGGACGTCGCGTCGGCGCTCGCCCACCCGACCTGGCGCATGGGCACCAAGAATTCGATCGATTCCGCGACGATGATGAACAAGGGCCTCGAGGTCATCGAGGCGAGCCGCCTCTTCGATATGCCGGGCGAACGCATTAAGATCGTCGTGCATCCGCAATCGGTTGCGCACGGCTTCGTCGTATTCAAGGACGGCAGCGTGAAGTCGCAGTTGGCTGCGCCCGACATGCGTCTGCCGATCGCATATGCGCTGAGCTATCCCGAGCGCTTGGCGCTCAACGGACACGCCGGCGACGTGCTGCAGGCGCTGGGAGCCAAGCAGGGAGACGTCGCCCTGCGCTACGACTTCGAGTCGCCGGATCACCAGCGGTTTCCATGCATCCGTCTCGCCTACCAGGCGTTGGCCGGGGGCGGCACGCTGCCCGCGGTGCTCTCGGCCGCAAACGAAGTCGCCGTTAATGCGTTCGTTGAGGGAAGGATACGGTTCGGGCGTATTCCCGACGTCATCGAGGGCGCGATGCGGCGCGCGCAACCGGAGGAGGATACCCTGCAGGGCATTCGTAGCGCCGACCGCCGGGCCCGCCGGAGCGCCGGAGAGATCGTCGCCGCCATCGAAGGGTCAGCCAGTCAGTGAGTTTGTTAGCCGTTATCACCTTGATCGGATTCGAGAAGGTCCTGACCTTTCTCGTGATGCTCTCCGTCCTGATCGTGCTGCACGAGCTGGGTCATTTCGTCTTGGCGCGGCGCAACGGCGTGCGGATCAACGAGTTCGCGGTCGGGTTCGGACCGAAGCTGGCGAGCTGGACGAGTCAGCGCAGCGGCACGATGTACTCGTTGCGGATCCTGCCGATCGGCGGCTTCTGCGCGATGGAAGGCGAGGACAACCGCGTTTCCGAGGCCGAGCAGCAGCGCGAGTTTCGCACGCAAGGGACTGTCTCGCAGAGCAACTTTCAGGCGAAGTCGCCGTGGCGCCGCCTGGGGATCATCCTCGCGGGCCCGTTTGCGAACTTCCTCCTATGTTACCTCATCCTGCTGACCGCGGCGCTGGCGTTCGGCGTCGCCAGCGACAAGGCGCAGCCCGTCGTCGGGATGGTGTCGCAGGGCTCGCCCGCGGCGATCGCGGGCATTGCGCCCGGCGATCGCATCATCGCTATCGACAACGTACCGATCACAAACGGAAAGAGCCTCGTCGACACCATCCATAACGCGCTCGGAAAGCGGCTCGATCTCGTCTACGAGCGCAACGGCATCCGCACGGAAGTGTACATCGTTCCGCGCCGCTGTCCGCCGCAGGTTGGAAGGAAACTCGGCTGCATCGGTTTTTCGCCCGTGCCGGCGTACGAGCGCGTGGGCGTCCTCCAGGCTGTGCGCGAGAGCGCCAACGGGTTCGTGACGATCGCAAACGAGACGTTCGGCGGCCTCGGCCTGCTCGTGACGCAGTTCTCGAAGTATGCCCCGCAGATCGCGGGCCCTATCGGCATGGGCGAAGTGGCGGCCACCGTGCAGGACTGGGGCTGGGGTCCGTACTTCTCCCTGGCGGCGACGATCTCGTTCGCGCTCGGCCTCTTCAACCTGCTGCCCATCCCGGCGCTCGACGGCGGCCGTGCGGCGTTCATCATCGCGGAGCTCATCCGCGGGCGTCCCGTGGATCCGGAAAAGGAAGCGATGGTCCACATCGCCGGCTTTGCCGCCCTGATGGCGCTGATCATGCTCGTGGCCTTTCACGACATCGCCCGCATCATCAACGGACAGGGAGTGATGTAGTGCTGCGAGTGCGGCGCAAGAGCAAGCCGATCTTCCTTCAGAATAAGACGGGAAAGTCCGACGCTAAGAGCGTGTGGATCGGCGGCGACCATCCGGTAGTCGTGCAATCGATGACGACGACCGATACGGCCGACCCCGACGCGACGCTCGAGCAAGTCTACGGTCTGGCGATGGAGGGCTGCGAGGTCGTCCGCGTCACCGTCAAGGATCCGCCCGACGCCGCGGGCCTCCCCGCGATCGTCTATCGCTCGCCCGTGCCGATCGTCGCCGACATCCATTTCGATCACAAGATGGCGCTGGCCGCGATCGAGGCGGGCGTGGCGAAGCTGCGATTAAATCCCGGCAACATCCGCGATCCGAAGAAGGTCGCGGAGGTCGTCACGGCGGCCAAGGCGCGCGGAATTCCGATCCGCGTCGGTGTCAACATGGGCTCGCTGGCACCGGATCTCGAGAAATCGCTCGGCCACACGTCCGAAGCGATGGTGCTTTCCGCGTTGCGGCACGTCGAGATTCTCGAGGAGCACGGGCATGCCGACATCGCGATCTCGCTCAAGGCGCACGACGTCGCGACGACCGTGCACGCGTACCGCATGATGGACCAGCGCCTGCGCGAAAGGGGAACGCCGTATGCGCTCCACCTCGGCATCACCGAGGCGGGCCTGTTGCGCGACGGCACCGTCAAGTCGTCGATCGGGCTCGGCATCCTGCTGTGGGAAGGCATCGGCGACACGATCCGCGTCTCGCTGGCCGACGATCCAATCGAAGAGGTTCCCGTGTGCTGGGGTATCCTCAAGTCGCTCGGCCTGCGCGAGAAGGGCTTCGAGATCACCGCGTGCCCGTCGTGCGGCCGCGCGGAGATCTCGGTGCTCGAGCTGGGTCGCGCCGTCGAGGCGATCGCAAAATCGTACAGCGCGCCGGTCAAAGTCGCAGTGATGGGCTGCGTCGTGAACGGGCCGGGCGAATCGAAGATGGCGGACGTCGGCGTCGCGGGCGGCAAGGGTAAGGGCGCGATCTATCGCGCCGGCGAGCTCGTCGGGACTTATCCGGAGAGCGAGCTGCTGGGCATGCTTCGACTCGAGATCGAAAAGGTGATCGCCGAAAAATATCCGGCTTTCGCCGGCGAGATCGGCGCGGCGGTGGAGCGAACGGGATGATCGCGCGGGCGAAATCGCTCTACGCGGGCCTGCACTGGCGCGGCCTTGGCCTGATCGCGGTGCTCGCCTTCTTCGTCTCCGCGGCCCTCGCGTTCTCGCGCCCGACCGAGATGCTCGTGAACGGACAACGCGTGGATAGCGACGTGCAGCCGGTGACGACGACGAGCTCGCGCGCCTACGTACCGCTGCGCACGCTGGCGGACGCGCTCGGCGCCGAGACGCAGGTGGATGGAAAGACGGGTAATATCGCGGTGGTCCTCGGCAACACCTCGCTGCGCCTGCGCGTGGGCGACACGCACGCGACCCTTAACGGGATGCCGCTGACGTTCAAGCACGCGCCGTTCCGCGTTCGCGGCCGCGTGATGATCTCGCTGGATCAGGTCGCGCGAGCGCTCAACGTGCGCGCCCGTTACGACTCGCGCAACGCGCGGATCGAAGTCGTGACGCCCGGCATCGGCGAAACGCTGTAGCGTTATGCGAACTCGCTGAGGCCGGCCGGTTCTTCGACGGGGACGACCGCTGCCGGGTTCGATTTGCGGAAACCGTAGGCGAAGAAGAAGACGAGCCCGCAGATCAGCGCGATGACGAACCACGTCCAGGTCGCGCGCGAGAGTCCGAAGACGGCGAGGAAGAGCGAGAAGATGATGCCCAGCGCCGGGAAGAGGGGCACGAACGGCACGCGGAAGCTGCGCGGCAGCTCGGGGCGATGCTTGCGAAGGTAGATGACTCCCGCGCAGACGACGGAGAACGCGATGAGCGTGCCGATATTCACGAGATTGAGCAGGTTGTTGAGCGGCACGATCAGCGCGAGGATCGCGACGGCGCCGCCGGTGAGCAGCGTCGTGACCATCGGCGTCTTGAAGCGCGGATGCACCTTGGCGACGGCCGGCGGCAGCATGCCGTCGCGCGCCATCACGTAGAAGATGCGCGACTGACCGAGCAGCGACGAGAGCGCGACGCTGGTCGTACCGGCGATGACGCCGATCGTGATGATCCAGCCGATCCACGGCAGATGCAGCGGCGCGAGCGCGTAGACGAGCGGGTTCTTGACCGGCACCTGATTCCACGGCACGGCGCCG
>JAFAJV010000046.1 GCA_019235995.1 Vulcanimicrobiota bacterium | reverse complement strand
CAGTATCGCGAAGAACAGCCCGGCCGGACGCTATCTGATGGAGCACCGCATCGAGCCGGGCGATTTCAACTCGTACGGCGCGCGCCGTGGCAACCACGAGGTGATGGTGCGCGGGACGTTCGCGAACGTGCGGCTGCGCAACGCGCTCGTTCCCGGCGTCGAGGGCGGCGTGACGCGCTATCTTCCGACCAACGAGCAGCTATCGATCTTCGACGCCGCGATGAAGTACCGCGCCGACGGCACGCCGCTGATCGTGCTCGCGGGAAAGGAGTACGGCTCGGGCTCATCCCGCGATTGGGCCGCGAAGGGGCCGTATCTGCTCGGCGTCAAGGCCGTGATCGCCGAGTCGTTCGAGCGCATCCACCGCAGCAATCTCATCGGCATGGGTGTGCTGCCGCTGGAGTACCTGGACGGCGCGGACCGCTCGACGTTCGGCCTGACGGGCGAGGAGCTCTACGATATCACCGGCGTCGCCGAGGGCATCACGCCGCACATGCGCGTTCGGGTAAAGGCGACCGATCCGGCCGGCGGCCGCGGCATCAAGTTCGAGACGCGCGTGCGCATCGATACGCCGAACGAGGCCGAGTACTATCGCCACGGCGGCATCCTGCAATACGTCCTGCGCCAACTCGCGCAGAACTAAGCCGATCCGGCAGCCCGCGTTTCGAGGATGCCGTTCGTGAAGTACTCCATGGCGTCATTCCGGCGCTGCTACGCCGGAGGCTAAGGCGAGAGCTGCACGCATCAACGGTGCCAGAGGCGCGTTCCCGCAAATCGGCCGAGCGCGCCCGAGCTCGGCGGTACGCTTACGAAAATCTTATGGCCATTCGCGCAGACACCTGGCAGAAAGCGCGAATGATCGCGGACGAAAAATGGGTCTCTAAAAATTCGAAGCAGCATAAGAAAGGTTAATTTCTTGCGTTTCGTATACGGCCTTGGCCTTGAGCGGGGTTTACTTCGCATGTAAGGGGTCGGGGTTCAAGTCCCCCATCTCCACGCCCAGCAATGCCTTACCCTGTAAGCAGCTTTGGCGCGCTGTTTTGCGGCCCTTTATGCGCCGTCGCGGCGCACCGCGTCGGCAAGTTTGGCCGGTAGCGACCGGAGCTCGGCGAGGATCGCTCTTTCTACGCTCAATACCTCAGCTTGCATATTGCCGCGATCGGTTGCGAGTGAATCGAGCGCCGATCCAACTCCGTGCGCGAACTGTGACAAAGCTTCCACCTCGTCGGGCGCATAGGCCTCGCCGCCGGCGCGTTCGCCGGAGAGTACGACGCCGATAAGGCGTCCTCGCGCGAGCATCGGCAAGGCGAGCGCTCCGCGCAGCGCCGTCAAGCAATGATGCGGATCAATCGGCCGGTGCCAGGTCTTGAGCGCCAAGATCGCCGGGTCGTTTTCGCCGATCACCGGCGTCGCCCCGTCACCGAAGGATCGAACCGCCGCGTACTCGCCGCTGCGATCGAGCAGGATCGCTGCATTGCGCGCATCGGTATGCCGCTCGACGATTCGAATCGCCTCGTCGAGGAGCGCGTCGGTATTGGTCGCGTAAGCCGCTTCTTTCGAAAAATCCAATAGTGCGCGTTCGTCTTGATGCCGTTTTCGAAAGAGGGTGACGTCCACGAGCGCGTCAACTCGCTTTTGGAGATAGCCCAGCGACACGCCGATCACCAACGCTAGTGCGGCGTTGGCGACGAGCGTCGTTGCGTGGCTGACGCCGGCGGCCACGGTTCCTAGGAGCCACTCCAGCAAGACGAACGATGCGACCACGACCAGCGAAACGATCGCGACGACTATCGTTCGACTCAAAATAAAGCCGAAGTCGAAGACCCGTCGCTTGAGCAACGCATAGGTTACGGTTGCGGCGCCAAGGAGCACTAGAACATCGTAAAGCACGTTCCAGGCGAGCGCCGCATACCAGGTCGCGCCGAAGACAAACGCCACAAGTATCGCCACGGCGGCGAATGAGAGTGGAAGAGGCAGCACAATCCAGGCGGTTCGGGCGCGTTCTGACCGCGATGTCGTCGCAACTGCCGCCAAGGCTAACACAGCCACCACCAGGTTTACGGCTGCACCCTCGTAGAGCCAGAAACCTTGCTGGTATGGCAGCGGATCGAACGACAATGTCCATATACCGGCCACGAACAAGATGCCTGACGCATAGCTCAAAACAGCGCCGCTAAAAGCGAGCAATTCCAAAAGTCGACGCCATAGGGGCCGCGTACCGAAGCACGACGTCAGAAAAATCATCAGGAGCGTCGCGGCAAGCCCACATGTGTTTCCAAATATCTGAGTCAGCAGGTTTACGGCCGGATTCGGCGTCACCAGATCATTACTGTAAGGGACCGCGGCCAGTAGTAGGATCGCGGCCATAACTCGTCCGGATCGCGACATCGAGCTACGCAAAGCAATGAGAAAAGCACAGCCGAGGAACCAGAGGCTCGAAATTACTTCCAGGATATGGTGCGGAAGTTTCCAGAGCGGTTGCACTTCCCAAACCGTGCTTCCGCGAACGGCGACGGCCTTTCCATTGGGACGAACGACGGTCATCCGAGTCTTTGCGTTGAGCACATCGAGCAGCGCCTCGCGGGCTGCGAAGCTCTGTTTGCGCAAGTCGAACAAATCGCCGTCGCGTATGCCGGCCTGCGCGGATGCGCCGCCGGGAAGCGGCTGTTCGATCGCAATCACGAACGGTCGCTGTGTTTCGGCATACGTGGAATCCCAGAAACCGAACCACGGGCGGCCACCAAAGCCGAACACGTCGGCTACGCTCATCAGCACTAACATGAATACGAGCGCATTGAGCGTCAGCAAAAACCGCCGCCAGCCTTCGCCCTCGCGCGGCGCCTGGGCGTTAGCGACGACGCCGGCAGCCATGCATGTGCCTACTGCGGCTTGACGGGCGATACCTGTACGGACTTCGACATGCTGTCGGCTCGCAGGCGCAAAGCCGCCGGGCGTACCTGAGCTGGGCGGCAGGTTACGACAATCTTACGGCAATTCACGCGGAAACTGACGGAAAGCGCGAACGCGAACGGACAAAAAGTCGACGGCAAAAATGCGGTGGCTGTAACGAAAATCGGCTGTTTCTTGCGTTCTTGCACGCGCTCCAGGCTTCGAGCGGCGTTTACTTCGCATGTAAGGGGTCGGAGGCTCGAGTCCCCCATCTCCACCATTACCGGGCGTCATTTTATGGGCGTGTTGCGTTTTGACTGCGGCGGCGTCGAGCTGAAAACGGGGCCACCTACAACACCTCAAAATCCCTCTCGCGTCGACGCTGCGTCGTCTATGGGAATCAAGAGAACCCCACGGATCTTGCCGGTTTTTGCATCGAGTGCATCGCCCGTGATCCATCCATGGTCGTTGATGTCAGCGGCGATCATCAAGTGCAGCGAGCTCGCGTGCACGAGCCGATTAAGATCCTTCATCGTTCCGTCTTCCCAGATGAACGCCGTGTTGTTCCCGCTCGCGTCGGCTGAGAAGCCAACCACTTGGCCACGCTCATTGATGCTAGTGCCATTGGAGAAGACGCCGCCAGGGAGCGCACCGAGGTCTTTCATCACGCCCTTCTGCCAGAGAAAGGCATGAAAAAGTCCGCTTCCAGCAAGGCCTGAAACGCCCACGACCTGCCCACGGTTATTAATGTGACTCGCAGATGCTAGTGGGGCTCCGAGGTTCCCGAGATCAACGGGTTTGCGGTGCCGCCAGAGGAGCGCGTGAACCGCGGGGGCAGCACTGAAAACCGGTCCGCAGGTGCCCGACGATCCGACGGCTTGTCCCTCGTCGTTGATGGAAAAGCCAAGTGAAACGGTATCGCCGGGATATGGCGGAAGTGTAACCTTCGTGCCGTCAGACTGCCATATGACGCCCTTGAAATCGAAGACCTGCGGCGCCACGCAGCTGGAATCTCGCTTTCCGGTTTCCGCAAAACCAATGACCTGTGGAAGGCTGTTCACGCCGAAAGCCATCCCGTTGTTCCCGCCGAGCGTCGGAAGTTGCGTCATCCTGCCATCTTGCCAATGAAATGGGCGACAGAGATGCGTTGGGTTGCCCGTTGGGATGCCGCAAAAATTTTCAAGGTGCGGGTCGGTTCGCGGAATTTCCGAGCCGCCTGAAAACTCGCCCGCCTCGTTCATGTAGTTACTGGTCGTATTCGGGCCGCCGAGAGTTCCGATCTCGCGCTTCCTCCCCTCTGTCCAGAAAACCGCATGTTGGGCGGTGTCTCCGTGCAGGCTCGCATTGCCTTCGATCCAACCACGATTGTTGATACCCTCACCCTCGACGTAGTTTCCACCTAGACCAGGGAGTAAGACGAGCTCGTATCGCGCGGCCGCCGCTCGCGCAAAGTGTTCCTCCCCGACCCAGTGAACACGCGTTGGCGCCGACCCCAGAGGAGTGAAAGTTGTCTGTGAACCGCCTCCACAACCGACAAGCGCTAACGTTGATGCAAGAGCATAGGTTCCCATGGCCGGAATTAAACTTTTCACAAGATTGTGCTCCAGAGAAATCGAGTTGCTGCGCCTTCGACTTTATGATCCGGGGCGACGGCGTATGACCAAACCTAGCAGTTGGTGTATTCTGGCGCGCGCCCTTCCGGCGGCCTCGTCATCCCAAGGCAACTCCTTACAAGGCCTAGGCGATCCTCGTGCCGGATACTTGACATCAGTTGTCATATTTGGTGAGTTTGATTGAGTCGTGAAGGCCGATCGGCTCATCTCGCTCCTTTTGCTCCTGCAGTCGCGCCGGCAGTGCTCTGCGCGGATTCTGGCCGAGCGGCTCGAGGTGTCCGAACGGACGATCTATCGCGACGTCGAGGCGCTCGGTGCGGCGGGCGTGCCCGTCTACGCAGAGCGCGGGTCCGCGGGCGGCATCGTGCTCGCCGACGGCTATCGGCGGGCGCTGACGCAGTTCAGCGAGGACGAGATTCGCTCGCTGTTCGTCTCGGGCGTGAGCCCGCTCGCCGACCTCGGGCTCGAGCGCGGGTTGGACCGCGCGCTGGAGAAGCTACACGGCGGGCTCGCGGACGTGCAGCGGCGCGCGGCGGAGAAGTCGCGCTCGCGAATTCACGTCGATCAGCGGCGTTGGAACCAGCCCGAGCCGCCGCGAGCGATCCTCACAGCGCTGCGGCGCGCCGTCTGGGACGACCGCCGCGTGCGGATTCGCTACCAAGACCGCAACCGCGCGATCTCGACGCGCACCGTCGATCCGCTCGGGCTCGTCTCGAAGGCCGGAGTCTGGTATCTCGTTGCGCGCTACGGCGAGGAGCTGCGCAGCTTTCGCGTCGACCGCATGCGCAGCGCCGAAGAGCTGGCGCTGCGCTTCGAACGGCCCGCGGCGTTCGATCTGGAGCGCTATTGGCGCGAATCGTCCGCGCGCTTCAACGAGACGTCGCGCAGCGCCGACTGCATCGTGCTGCTGCGGGCGCGCGCCGATGCGGTGGAACGGGTGAGCGCGTACTGGCCCGCGGAGCTCGTGTCGCTGGACGGCGCGAGCGCGCTGCTGCGCGTGACCTTCCCGGGTCGAGAGGTCGCCACGTTTGCGCTGGTCGCCTGGTCCGACGTCGCGACGCTCGTCGAGCCAGAGGAGTTGCGCGAGGCGCTCGTCGCGCGGGCGCGAAGAACGCTCGAACGATATGCCCAACGTTGACGCGACGCTCTTGCTCTGCGATGCCGCGCAAGTCACGCCGGACGGCAAGCTGCACGCGCTCGGAATCGGTTGGACGAACACCGCGAGCCCCGTGACCGCACCGTCGGCCGTGGCGTTCATCCTGCACGTGCCGTGGAGCGAGACGAACCGCAAGATCAAATGGACGCTCGACCTGTTGGACGCCGACGGCAAGCCGGTCGTCTTGCAGACCGGCCCGGAGAGCGCGACCGCGATCCGTATGGAGCAGGAGATCGAGGTCGGTCGCCCGCCCGGCACCAAGCCGGGGTCGTCGATCAACGCGCCGTTCGCGATGATGATCTCCCCGATGCCGCTCGGGCCCGATCGTTCGTTCGTGTGGGTCTTGCGCGCCGGCGACCGCGAGTGGCGGGCGCCGTTTACCACTCGGCCGCTGCAGCCGCAGGCCTAGGACGCTAGTCTTTCACCTTGCGTTGGTGGATGATGATCGAGTTGCCTTCGGGGTCCGAGCCGAACGACATCAGGCAAACGGGCGACTCCATCACGTCGCTGAGCTGCAGCCCGCGCCCGCGATAGTGCTCGACGGCCGCTCGCGCGTCGTCCACGGCGAACATGATCGCGCCGCCGGTTTCTCCGTCGTCGGGCCTCCAGACGCCGAACGTCGAGCCGTCCGACAGCGTGAACTCGGCGCCGCGTCCTTGGTCGTCGACCACGGTCGGCGTCATCCCCATCACGTCGCGATAGAACGCGATGGCCTTCTCGGGGTCGCGTACGAGATAGGCGGTCAGATCGATTCCCTTGATGTTGCTCATAGGACCAGCCTATGCCGCATGCATGACATCCGCTGTCATATTTGGAATTCCACAACATGAACAAGGGGCGATTCGAGGCCTTCTCCGATGGAGTGTTCGCGTTCGCGATCACGCTGCTCGCGCTCGGCTTCGTACTGCCGAAGCTGCACGCTCCCTCGAATCGGGAGCTCGCCTTCGCCCTTCTCGGCCTGTGGCCGAACTTAATCGCCTACGCCCTCAGCTTCTCGGTGATCGGGATCATGTGGCAGAATCACCATGCGCTGTTCCGTTTGGTTCGCACCGTCGACCGCAAGACGGTGTTCTGGAACCTCCTGCTGCTGGCCGCGACCGTACTGATCCCCTTCGCGACGACGACTCTAGGCTCGTACCCGACGTACTCGGCGTCGACGTTTCTGTACGGGGTCGTGCTCTCGACGTGCGCCACGTTCTACAATCTGATGCTCCTGCATCTCGTGCGCACGCGGGCCTTCATGCCGGAGGTCGACGAGGCGACGATCGCCTTCACCGTTCGCGGCTATCGCACGGGCTGGCTCGTCTACGTAGGCGCGACGCTCGTCGCGCTCGTGCTTCCGCTGGTGAGCTTCGCGCTGTACCTGGCGGTCGTTGTCTACTTCCTCTACCCGCGGGGCGCGGATTCCGACATCTCGCTGAGCGCGCGCCGCTGGTAGATTCTTACTTCCAGCGGTCGCCGGGTGCCGTCACGTAGCTTTTCCAGACGTAACCCCATGGAAGGACGAGCGGCACGAGCACGACGCCGAGGAAGATCGAGAACGCGCTGTCGGCGGTGTCGGGGTCCACGCGGTGCCCCATCCAGAGCGGAAGCCAGATCGCCAGCACCCAGATCAGCTTCCACGTGAACTCGAAGATCAGCAGCGGGAGCATCCGGACGGGATAGCGGACGCCGAGTAACGCAAGCGCGGTCAGTGCCCCCAGCAGACTCAGCCCGACGCCATGCCAGAACTCCCACGGTCCGTGGTGGTGCAGGAGTGCCGTCCAGGTCTGGAGACCCTGTGCCACCCCGATGAGCAGGTAGAGCGCTCGCAGCACGTAGAGGCGGATCAAGGACACGTCGGCTGTGCGTTGTGCGACGACCATGTCTTAGCTACGCCCCTCGGTGAGGCGCTGTTTCAAAAAATGCGGTGTCCCGACGTAGACGCGACGGGCGCGGGTGGTTATCATGACCACAGGAGAATCACCGACGCCTTCTCTTACCAGGGAGGATCTATCTTATGACATCCCGAGCCGTTGGTTTAGTTCTCACGATCGCGCTCCTGGCGGGGTGCTCCGGTGCCTCGTTCGGGCCGCCCGCATCCTCGGGCGCCAGCTTCGCGGCCGGCGGCCCGGCCTTGCTGCAACCCGCGATAAAGGCGCGCCACTACGTCTACTGGACGCCCTTTGCCGGCTGCACATATCAACAAATCCAGTTCGCCAGAGCTCCGCTGAAGGCAACATCCAAAGCCAAGGGCCTTTACTGCGGCTCGGGAAAAGGGCTCGCGTATTCCAGCGGCCTGCACGTCGATCCGTCGGGGCGCCTCTGGGTAATCGCCTTCGGGAAGTATTCGGGCGACCCCGGAAGCGCGCAGGTCTTCAAGCTTCCGCTCAAGGAGACATCGAACCCGGAGCTTACGTTCGTCTTGTCGGGAACCAACGATCCCGATCACCTCACCTTCGACTCGTCCGGAAACCTCTGGGTGAGCTCACACAACCTGGGCATAACCGAGTACGCGGGCCCGTTTACGAAGAGCGGGACGCTCTCGCCGGCGCTGACGCTCACGAACGGCATCACCGCGCCGGCCGGCTTAGCGCTCGACAAACACGACAACCTCTACGTCTCGAACTTCGGCGGCACTGCCGACACGTCGATCGCCGTCTTTACGAAGCCGATCGGAAAGAGCCCCACGTATTATCTGAAGGGCTTGACGAAGCCCGGCGGCCTGATCTTCGACAAGGCCGGCGATCTCTACGCCTCCATCAACGGACCGTCACAATTCAGCATCGTTCGCTACAATGCCGTTGGACTGGGCAGCGGCGATACTCCGAACATCATCGATTCGACGGGGCTATCCACATCCTACGAGTCCGATTTTGCAATAAGCAACACGGGCGATCTGTACTTCGCGAACTGCGGCAGCACTGGAAGCATCTACGTCTATCCGACCAGCAAGAAGCCCTTCAGCTCGAGCCTGGCGCCTTCGCTCGACTATACGAATTCCAATCTGCAGCAGGCCGGCTGCGCCTGGGGCATCGCGATCAAATAACGCGAACGAGAAAAGTATGAAGGCCGTAGCGATGCTCGTCGTGCTTGCCGGATGCGCGGGCTCCCAGCCCTCGCCAGCTCCATTCGCGCCCGGATTCGCGAATCGCGGGCCGCTCGCCGCGTCCGCCGCCACCGAGCAGTTTGGAGCGGGACTTGGCGACACCGCCGGTATCGCCGGCGGCGCGGGGTTTACCCACTCGTGGTGCGACGGCGTCTCCGGGTCGTTCTTCGCGTGTGGGGAAGTCGCGGGAGCGCGTAGATTCAAAGACAGCGCCTCCGATACCCAAAACCTAACCTGTTCCGGCACCAAGTCCAACGGTTACGTGTCGGTAAAGTTTGCGGGTACGCAAAACATCGGAATAGGTAGCTATTCGATGTCCGGCGAGACGAACGAAACGATCAAGTGTGGAAGCGGAATCGGAGCCCACGCAGCGCTCAACGTCGGCTCGTGGGATGACGTGCTGTACGTTTCTTCGAAGACGTTGAAGAAGAAGACCCCGGTCACGATCGGCGTGAAATGGGTTCTTACGCCGGTAACGGACATCGCGTGCGACCGCTCACAGAACTCGTACGGTAAGGTCGAGCTCTACAGCCCGAGCGTCACGGGACCGAAGGGCGGCAAGTTCTCGATCATCGGAAGCTGCGTCAAGGGCGCTTTCGTCTACAAGATCGGCAAGCAAGAAGGCACGACTGCCGTCGGAACGATCTCGACGCGCGTCGGTGCCTCGCATCCAATTGCGTTCAGCATCGTGGGAAATATCGTGGCCTGCGCGGTCGACAACGAGTGTGTCGGCGACATCAAGGCGAGTCTCTCCGGGAGGGACAAGTTTACGATCACGTCGATCACGAAGGGGGCGAGTTACACGACGGCGAGCGGAGATTTGTATAAGTAAGCCGCCGTCTACAGCATGACGCGGCGGAAGTCGGCGAGCAGCTCGGCGACGTAGACCAGGAATCTCGCCGCGCCCGCGCCGTCGATCACGCGGTGATCGTAGCTGACGCTGATCGGCAGCATGAGCCGCGGCGCGAAGCGCTTGCCGTCCCAGACCGGTTTCATCGCGGCGCGGGTTGCGCCGAGGATGGCAACCTCGGGTGCGTTAACGATCTGCGTGAAGGCGGTGCCGCCGATGCCGCCGATCGATGAGATGGTGAAGCTGCCCCCTTGCATCTGCGCGAGCGTCAGCTTCCCCTCGCGCGCCTTGCCTGCGAGCTCCTTGGCCTCGCGCGCGATCTCGATCAGGCCTTGGGTGTCGGCATTCTTGATCACGGGAACGACCAGTCCGCCCTGCGTGTCGGCCGCGAAGCCGATGTTGTAATAGCGCTTGAGGATCAGTTCGTCGCCGTCGAGGGAGGAGTTGAACTCGGGAAACTTTTGCAGCGCGGCCACCGACGCTCGAATCAAGAACGCGAGCATGGTCAGCTTGGGGGCGCCCGTCTTCGATTGTTCTTCGTTGACCTCGTTGCGCAGCTTCTCGATCGACGTGACGTCGGCTTCGTCGTAGTTGGTAATGTGGGGAACCGTGACCCAATTTCTGTGGAGATTGGGACCGGAGAGTTTCTTGATGCGCGAAAGCGGCTGGCGCTCGACCTCGCCGTACTGCGCGAAATCAAGCTTCGGCCAGGGCGGCAGCCCGGCAAACGCCGGCGCCGAGCCCCCGGCGCTCCGCGGTGCGCCGCCCTGCAAGGCGCTTTTCACGAAGCTCTGCACGTCCTCGCGCGTGACGCGGCCGTTGGGGCCGCTTCCGCGCATTCCTCGTAAATCGACGCCGAGCTCGCGCGCAAATCGGCGAATGGCCGGGCTAGCATGGACGAATCCGTCGCCGCTGGGGGGCGGCGCCGGTTGCGTTGGCGCTGCAGCCTGAGTCGTTGGCGCCGGCGCAGCCTGCGTTTTCGGCGTCGGCGCAGCCTGCGTCTTCGACGCCGGCGCGTCAGAGCTCAGCAGCAGTATGGGCATGCCTTCGGAGACCTTGTCGCCGACCTTTACCTTGATGTCCTTTACCACGCCGTCGGCCTCGGCGGGGACCTCCATTGAGGCCTTCTCGCTCTCGAGCGTGATCAGCGAGTCGTTTTTCTTGACGCGGTCGCCCGCCTTGACCAACACCTCGATCACGGGAACGTCCTTGAAGTCGCCGATGTCCGGAACCCGCACTTCGATGGTTCCGGCGCTCTCGGTTGTCGACGGCGGTGCCGATTCCGCCGCAGCGGGTGCGGCTTGCGGCGCCGCGACGCCCGGCGCGCTGTCCGTGCTGAGCGTGAGAATCGGCGCGCCCTTGGAGACCTTATCACCGACCTTCACCTTGACGTCTTGCACGGTGCCCTCGGCCTCGGCCGGCACCTCCATCGACGCCTTTTCGCTCTCCAGCGTGATGAGTGAGTCGTTCTTCTTGACGCGATCGCCGCTGCGGACGAGCACCTCGATCACCGGCACGTCCTTGAAGTCGCCGATGTCGGGAACGCGCACCTCGATCGTTTCGCTCATGTCCTCACACGGTGATGGGATTCGGCTTATTCGGGTCGATGTGGTACTTCTCGAGCGCCTTGGCGACCGTCGCCGGCGAGACCTTGCCTTCCTCGGCGAGTGCGCGCAGCGCGGTGACGGCCACGAAGTGGCGGTCCACCTCGAAAAACTCACGCAGCCTACGCCGAAAGTCGCTGCGTCCGTAGCCGTCGGTGCCGAGCGCCACGTAGCGGCGTCCAACGTATGGATGAATCTGCTCCGCGAACGTCCGGATGTAATCGGTAGCGGCGACTCCGGGGCCAGGCCGCTCCGCTAAGCACTGCTCGACGTGCGAGAGCCGCGGCTTCTCCCGCGGATTGAGCAAATTCCAGCGCCGTGCCGCGACCCCGTCGCGCTGCAGCTCGTTGAAACTCGTCACGCTCCACACGTCGCTCGTGACGCCCCACTCGTCCGCGAGCAGGTCGGCGGCGGCGATCACTTCCCGTAGTATCGCGCCCGATCCGAAAAGCTGAACGCGCGGGGTTTTCCCTTTGACCGGCCCAGCATCTCGCAGCAGATACATGCCGCGCAGGATGCCGTCGCGCGCCTCGGGCGGCATCGCCGGATGCTGATAGTTCTCGTTCATCAGCGTGATGTAGTAGTAGACGTCTTCCTGATCGGTCAGCATCCGGCGCAGCCCGTCCGCGATGATGACAGCGAGCTCGTATCCGAACGTCGGGTCGTAGCTGACGCAGTTGGGCACGAACGACGCGGCGACTTGACTGCTGCCGTCCTCGTGCTGCAAGCCCTCGCCGTTCAGCGTCGTGCGCCCCGACGTTGCGCCGAGGAGGAATCCGCGCGTGCGGCTGTCGCCTGCCGCCCACGTCAGATCGCCGACGCGCTGAAAGCCGAACATCGAGTAGAAGATGTAGAACGGAATCATCGGCAGGTCGTGGTTGGAGTACGATGTCCCCGCCGCGATCCACGACGAGAGCGCGCCCGCCTCGTTGATGCCCTCCTGCAGTATCTGGCCGAGCTTGTCCTCGCGATACCACATCAGCTGCTCCGCGTCTTGCGGGTGGTAGAGCTGCCCGACCGACGAGTAGATGCCGAGCTGCCGGAACATGCCCTCCATGCCGAACGTGCGCGACTCGTCCGCGACGATCGGCACGACGCGCGGCCCGATCTCCTTGTCGCGCGCGATCGTGTTGAGGATCCGGACGAAGGCCATCGTGGTCGAGATGTGCCGATCGCCTGTTCCCTGCAGCTGGGCGTCGAACGCCGGAAGCTCCGGGACGGTCAGCGCGGCCGACTTTCGGCGCCGTTGCGGAACGCTGCCGAGCTGCGCCATCCGCTCGCGCAGATACCGCATCTCGTCCGAGTCGTCGGAGGGCTTGTAGAACGGTATCGTCTCGCCGCCGAGCTGTTCGTCGGTGATCGGCAGGTCGAAGCGATCGCGGAACGTGCGCATCGCCTCGACCTCCATCTTTTTCGCTTGATGCGCGATGTTCTGCGCCTCGCCGGCCTCGCCCATGCCGTAGCCCTTGATCGTCTTCGCGAGCACGACCGTGGGCGCGCCGCGATGGTCGAAGGCGGCCTTGTATGCGGCATAGACCTTGACCGAGTCGTGGCCACCGCGCTGCAGGTTCCAGATCGCGTCGTCCGTCCAGTCCTCGACCAACGTCTTCGTCTCGGGATAGCGTCCGAAGAACTCGTCGCGCACGTATTTGCCGTTGCGCGACTTGAACGTCTGATAGTCGCCGTCCACGCACTCGTTCATCAGTTGTACGAGGCGAGGGCCCGCATCGCTCGCGAGCAGCGGATCCCAACGGCTTCCCCAGATAACCTTGATCACGTTCCAGCCCGCGCCCTTGAAGACGCCCTCGAGCTCCTGAATGATCTTGCCGTTCCCGCGCACCGGACCGTCGAGCCGCTGCAGGTTGGCGTTGATGACCCAGATCAAGTCGTCGAGCTTCTCGCGACCGGCGAGCGAGATCGCGCCGAGCGATTCGGGCTCGTCCATCTCGCCGTCGCCTACGAACGCCCAGACCTTGCGGCCCGAGTTGTCGCGCAAGCCGCGGTCGTGCAGGTAGCGCATGAAACGCGCCTGGTAGATCGACATGATCGGGCCGAGACCCATCGACACGGTGGGGAACTGCCAGAAGTCCGGCATCAACCAGGGATGCGGATAGGAGGACAGGCCGATGTCCCTGCCGCCGGCT
>JAFAJV010000028.1 GCA_019235995.1 Vulcanimicrobiota bacterium | reverse complement strand
GCGACCCCTGCGGCTCGATCCTGTCGATCGTCAACCGTCCGACGGTCACGACCGGCGTCTGCACTGTGCGCACCGGGCATTTCGATCTCGAGAACGGGTACACGAACACGACGACGAGCGGCACCGGCGGCGGGAGCAACGCAAACTACCCGCAGTCGCTGCTGCGCATCGGGACTGCCGATCCGCACCTCGACTTAGAGTTCGGTTTCCCCAGCTACGAGACGTCTTCGGTCGGGCAACCCACGGTAACGGGTTCGAGCGACGTGAGCTTGGCCACGAAGTACGAGCTCGGCTATAGCTCCAGCGCCGACTGGGGCGTATACGGCGCGATTACCTATCCGACGGGCAGCAAGGCCTTCACCGCCGGAAACGCCCAGTTCACCGGCGATTTCAACGGGAGCTACACGATCAATTCCGAGTTCAGCCTGGCAGGAACGCTCAGCTTCAATGCGTTGAGCGGGGCCAACGCGGTCGGTGCGGCGCAGAGTTACTTCGCCTTCATTCCCAGCCTGGAATTAAGCGCCACGCTTCCCGGCGGGCCATCGCAGATCTCAGCGGAGTACGCATACTTTTCGGCCGCCGGTCCCGGCTTAGGATCGAAGAGCCTCATCGACTTCGTCTACCAGCGCGACTTCGGCAATCACGTACAATTCGACGCCGAGTACGGCTTCTCGCCGACGGTGATCAACGGGCAGAAACAGCACTACATCGGAGCCGGCCTGTCGTTCATGAATTAGCGGAAAACCGCCTAGGCATGCCTAAGGGCGCGGCTGGCGCCCTTTTTTGATTGCTTACCGGAGGAATGTCGATGAACGCTGCGACGATTCCCGTCAATACCGGCAATACCGGATTCATGTTGCTCTGCGCGAGCCTCGTCATGCTCATGACGCCGGGGCTCGCCTTCTTTTACGGCGGCCTCGTTCAGCGCAAGAACGTCCTCACGATCATGATGCAGAGCTTCATGTCCCTGGGCTGGACGACGGTACTGTGGTTCGCCTTCGGCTATTCGGAAAGCTTTGGGCCCGACTGGCACGGTATCATTGGGAATCCGGCTACGTACGCTCTGCTGCGAGGCGTGACGCTTCACACGATGTTCACCGGCAACGACGCCGGGATTCCGCTGGTCGTGCACATCGCCTATCAGATGATGTTCGCCATCATCACGCCCGCACTGATCACCGGTGCCTTCGCCAACCGCGTGACGTTCAAAGCCTACTTTTGGTTCCTGACCGCCTGGCTGATCTTCGTCTATTTTCCGTTCGTGCACATGCTCTGGAGCCCGAACGGAATCTTAGCGAAGTGGGGTTGCCTCGATTTTGCAGGAGGTCTCGTCGTGCACGCGTCGGCCGGCTTCGCAGCGTTGGCGTCGGTTCTCTACGTAGGCCGACGTCACGTCATCGACAACAAGCCGCACAACGTGCCGCTCATCGCGCTCGGAACGGGGCTGCTTTGGTTTGGCTGGTACGGGTTCAACGCAGGATCCGAGCTGCGAGTCGACTCGGTGACGGCCTCGGCGTTTCTCAACACCGATATCGCCGCATCCTTCGCGGCCATCACGTGGCTGCTCGTCGAGTGGGCGCGAGGGCGCCAGCCGAAGTTCGTCGGGCTGCTCACCGGCGCGGTGGCGGGCCTGGCGACGATCACGCCGTGCGCGGGATACGTCTCGCCGACGACCGCGGTGATCGTTGGGGTCGCCGCGGGAGTGGTCTGCTACTACGCCGTCGCGCTGAAGAACTTGCTGGGCTGGGACGACGCGCTCGACGTCTGGGGCGTCCACGGCGCCGGCGGATTCCTCGGGATAGTGTTGCTCGGCGTCTTCGCTTCAACCGCATGGAACCCCAACGGCGCCGACGGTCTGCTCCGAGGCAATCCGGCGTTCCTCGGCAAGCAGTTCGTCGCGGCGCTGGTGTGCAGCGCTTGGGCGTTCAGTTTCACCTACGCGATGCTGTGGCTGATCAACCTCGTCACCCGCGTGAAAGTGGACGAAGTCGCCGAACAGCAGGGACTCGACGCCCACCTGCACGGCGAGGAGGCTTACCCGCTCGGCATTTGATCGAGGCCTAGTGCGTGTGCGTGAAGTTTCCGACGGCGGTGAAACCGCGCATCGTTTCGATTGCGCGCCGCATGCCGACGGGAGCGCAGGGACGGCCGACCGCTTCGAAATAGCGCGCGGGATCGATGTTCAACGTTCGCGTCTGCACGAGCGCCACCGGGCAATCGCGCAGGAACGATTCCGTCGCGGCGACCTCCTCCTCGTCGTCGGTGACGCCTGGATGCGTGAGCAGGTTCAAGCTGACGCGAACGCCGCGCCTGCGGGCCAGGCGCACGGAGTCGAGCACGTCGGCGAGGCCGTAGCCGATGGGGCGGTAGTACGCCGCATAAACGCTCGCCCGAAACGAATTCAAGCTGATTCTCACGGCGTCCAAGCCGGCGTCGATGCACCGTTCGAGCATCGCCGGCCGGCTGCCGTTCGTGTTGAGATTGACCGTGCCGTTGACGCGCTTCGCCCGAATCTTCTCGATGGCGCGCACGAGCGCGGTGGGCCGTAGGAGCGGTTCCCCCTCGCAGCCTTGCCCGAACGAGACGATGCCGTCCTCGACGCGCTCGAGGTGATGGATCGCAACGCGCGCGAGATCGCGCGCGGTCGCTTCTTCCGCGATCCGCGTCTGCGGCGACGGCATCCCCGCATCCGGATCCAACTCGGAGATGCAGCCGATGCAGCGCGCGTTGCACCTCGGCGAGACCGGCAATGCAGCTTCTCCGCGCTCGAGAAATACGTTCTGTGCCGTGAAGCATCCGTATTCAACGGAACAGAGCGCCACCTGGCGCAACACGCGATTGCCCGGTTCCCGTGCGAGGCGTGCGGCGACGAGCGCCTGCAGCTCGCCTTCCGCAAAGGTGCGCGGCTGCCAATCCTCGCTCTCATCCGTCTGCATCGCGGCCACAAAAAGTCGATCGCCGATGCTGCACGCAAACGTATAGCCGAAGAGCGGCAACGCCGGCGCGCCGCGCTCGGCGGCGTAGGCCGGCAGCAGCAGCCGCGTGTAGCCTGCCGGAAGCGCGACGGCCATCGCGGTCCGGCCGACGATCGGACCGATAGTCGTCAGCGGATGCCGCTGCGGCAAAACCATCGGCATGCTGCCGGCGGGAGCCGCGATCAGCTCGTCCGGGCGCGGCTCCCGCACGAGCCCACCGTCCGCGAGCGGAACGAGGCCCGCGTCGTACGCGATTCGCCCGCGGACGTCGCACGAGGCCAAGGCCACGTCAGGCGTCGACTTCCGTATCGAAGACACGCACCGCCGGGCCGGTCAGTCGCGCATCGCCGCAGGCGTCCCATTCGACGACGAGCTTGCCGCCCGGAACGAAGACCTCGACGGGCGACGCGGCGGTCCTTTCGAGGATCGCGACGGCCGCGCACGCAACCGCGCCGGTGCCGCAGGCTTGCGTCAGCCCCACTCCGCGTTCCCAGTGACGCACGTGGACGGAGTGCTTGCCGGATAGCTCGGCAAGGTGGACGTTCGCGCCGTTCGGGAAGGCGGGGTGCTTTTGAAAAGCATCCGCCAACGCCTCTAGATCGAGCGCATCAACCGCACGCTCGAAGACCACGACGTGGGGATTCCCGAGATCGACGAACGACGCGGTCGGGATCGAGGCCGGGACGGGGCTCGCAGTTCGCGGCCAGCCCATGTCGACGCGAACCAAGTATTCGGGTGCGCGCGCGACGATCTCGGCCCGCACGACGCTGCCGCCGCTTTCGAATGCGATGGGACCGGCATGGCCGCTCTCGTCCAACCACCGGGCCGCGCAGCGTACTCCGTTGCCGCACATTTCCGCGAGCGAGCCGTCGGCGTTGATCGTCAGTATGCGAACGTCCGCGCGCGTCGACGCCTCGAGCGCGATGAGTCCGTCCGCGCCGACGCCCGCGTGCCGATCGCACACCCATCGCGCAAACGACGTCAGATCGCGCAGCGGCGTGACGCGGCGATCCAGTATGACGAAATCGTTGTGCGCACCGTGCATCTTCGTAAGTGGAATGCGCATCACTCGCGCTTCGCAGACCACCCCAGCTTTTCCCGTACTTGCCGCGCGACCGAGTCGGGTTGCAGCCACAGCGTCGCCGGTTCGGCGCGGAACCAGGCGCGTTGGCGGCGCGCATATCGGCGCGTCGCACGATTCAGCCCGCTGCGAAGTTCGGCAAGCGTGCTCCAGCCGCTCAGATAGGACAATGCTTGCGGATAGCCGACGGCGTTCGCCGCGACCGCCGCGCCCCCGACGCGTTGCGCTTCGTCGAGCAACCCCGCCTCCAGCATCCGGTTCGTTCGCCGCTCGATGCGCCGGTCGACGACGCTCCAGGGAACGTCGAGAAACACCAGCATCGACGTGATTCCTTCGTCCGCAAGCGTGCGTCTCGGCTCCGGCGCGGTTGTATCGTCTCCCACGCTCAATGCGATCTCGAGCGCGCGCAACACCCGATACGTGTCGCCGACATGAAGCTGCGCCGCACGCGGCGCGTCGTGGCGAGCGAGCCAGTGGTGCAAGAATTCCGGCGAATGCAGCAGCGCCTCATGCGCCAGCCGGGCGCGCAGCGCCTCGTCGTATCGCGGCGAGAGCTCGACGCCCCCGAGCAGTGCGCGGATGTAGAACCCCGTTCCGCCGACGACGATTGCGCGCTTGCCGCGCCGGTCGATCTCGCGGATGGCAGAGACGGCGTCGCTCGCGTAGCGCGCGGCGGAATAGCGCTCGCTCGGATCGAGAAAACCGACGAGATGATGCCGCACGGCGGCGAGCTGCTCGGCGTCGGGTGCCGCCGTGCCGACCGGCATGTCGCGGTAGACTTGGCGCGAGTCGGCTCCGACGATCTCCGCGTCGAACTCGCGCGCCAGCTCGATACCCAACTCCGTCTTGCCGGCGGCAGTCGGGCCCGCGATGATCAGGACGCCGTCAGGCACGCTTGAACATGCGCGCGATCTCGTCGGGGCTCAAACGCACCATCGTCGGACGGCCGTGCGGGCAGTGCATCGGGTTCCGGCAGTCTCGCAGACGCTCGAGCACGCTCGTCATCTCCTCGTAGGTCAGCTGTTCGCCGGCGCGCGTGACCGAATGACACGCAAGCGACGCCCAGACGCGTTCCCGCACGCTGCGCTGCTTCGGTTCGTCGCTCAAATCGTCGAGGAACTCGTTGAAATCGAACGCGCGAGCGCCGTAGCCGGCGGGCGTCGCGACGATGCGGTACGTACGCTCGCCAAACGGCTCGATCTCCAGGCCGCCTTCGCGCAGCGCTTCGAGTGTGCCGTCCAACGCGGCGCTTCGGACCGCGTCGAGCTCCACGACGTGCGGCACGAGAAGCGGCTCGCTCGGCGACCGCCGGTCGCTCGATGCGGCGATGGCCTCGTATGCGATGCGCTCGTGCGCCGCATGCTGATCGACCAGCACCAGCCCTTCGCCGTCGCTCGCCAGAATAAACGTGCGGTGCAGTTGCGTGAGAACGCGCATCGCGTCCTCGCCGCCGCTCGGGGCGAACGAGATGCCCGGAGCCGGCTTCGCCGGAGCGTATTCGTCGAATCGTTCGCGCGCGTGGCCGGCGAGCGTCGTCGCGATCGTACGGCGCACGGAATCGTAGACTTGGTTCGAATATCTCAGCCGAACGTCGCTTTTCGTGGGATGCACGTTGGCGTCCACGTGCTCCGGTGGGAGCGTCAATTGGAGAACGCCGTACGGATGCCGCCCGACCATCGCGAAGGTCGCATAGCCGCTCGTCCACGCGCCCGCGAGGAGCGTGCTGCGCAAAAGGCGTCCGTTGACGAAGAGGAGCTGCATCCGGCGATCCGGGCGGTCATGTCCAGGCGCGCTGACGTAGCCGCTCAGACTTCCGTCGAGCGTGCGCGCGGCGCTCCCGTCGAGCGGCAGCAGTGCCTGTACCGCCTGCCGGCCGAACACCATCGCGAGCCGCTCGCGCGCTTCTCCGCTGGCGGGCATCACCCAGACTTCCTTGCCGTCGTGCCGCAGCGTGAACGTAATCCGGGGGTACCCGAGCGCGAAGCTGGACAGCCACGATGAGATCCTGTTGAACTCTGTGCTGGGGGCGCGAAGGTACTCGCGCCGCACCGGCACGTTCTCGAATAGCCGAGCGACGCGGACGCGCGTGCCGAGGGGCGCGGCCGCAGGCTGCGCCGCACCGACCTCCTCGGCGTGAGCCACTACGCGCGCTCCGATTTCGTCGCCGCCACGCCGCGAAACGACCTCGGTCGCGGCGACCGCGGCGATCGAAGCGAGTCCTTCGCCGCGGAAGCCGAGCGTCGCGATCGATTCGAGCTCGGATGCCGCGCGAAGCTTGCTCGTTGCGTGGCGCCGCAGCGCGAGCGGCAACTCTCCGGCGCTGATGCCGGCGCCGTCGTCGACGACCTCGATCAGGTCCAGCCCGCCCTGCTCGATCGTGACCGTGATCCGCGCCGCGCCGGCGTCGACGGCGTTCTCGACGAGCTCCTTGACGACCGCCGCCGGTCGATCGATGATCTCTCCGGCGGCGATCTGTCCGATCGTCACGGGATCCAGCTGCTGGATCGTCGTCACGCGCGACAGTTCTTCTTCCAGGGTTGACCCGCCCTCGGATGGCGAGTATCCTGATTGAGGATTCCTCGTTAGGTGAGGCGTCTGCACGAAGAGAGCCGCTGCCCGGAAAGGTCGAGAGACCCCAACGGGTGACCAGACTTCGCCGAATCAAGGCGGAATCTAACGCGGCCGCCCTTTGACTCGCGTGGGTCGAGGGGCTCGATCGTGCAGTGCTAAAGCTCGACACTGAGGAGCTAGCGCGACGGTCGCGCGAAGGTTCTCAAACTGTCGGCCTGCGGGGAGCGGCGACAGTTTTTTTATTGCGCAGAAAGGGGGTGATGCCTCGCTATGGACGACGGACCTAGTAGTCGACCTCATCAGCGGCTCGCGATGAGCCGCCCTCACATGCCGCGTCCGTCGATTCGGCGCGGCAAACCGTAAAACAAAAGGAGGTACGTGTTATGAAGCGGACTCTGGCACAGCTGCTCGACCTCGCCTACCGGGCGTTCGGCCTGCGGGCCACCGCCGTCCACAACGACGCGTTGCGGGCGAATCAGTTCGGTGATCCCACGCATACGTTTCGCTACTGGCGTTCGCTCGTTAGCTAGACGACGGCCATAGACGCCCATGCTTCCCGCCCTGCTCGGCGCGACGCTCGTGGTCGCGGCGACCGCGAGCCCGTCACCGGCGCCCACCGCGACGCCGCGCTTTGCGCTGCACGTACGGGGGTCGAACGTCTTCGTCGATCAGGCGACGGGGGGGCCGGGTACGACGCCGCCGGAGGGCTTCGAGTTCGCGCGCGGCTCCCCGATATCGCCGATGTCTCCCTACGATTGGTTTACGAGCGCGCCGGTGACTCCGGGTGTCGCAGGGATCGCCCAGTATGAAATCTCGGGACTGTATCATACCGGTGCCGTGCAGCTGGGCGCGACCGTGGGCATCGGCGCGCTGACCGGCAGCACGACCAACGCGCTGTACTGGGGCGAGCCGCCGATTCCTAATCTAAACGATCACGCGCTATCGCGAAACGTTCCGTACGCGATCGTCTTTCCGACGCATGCTGGCCAAGACGATGCCGACGTGTTCAACGCGAGCATCCTCGGCGGTTCGGTCGCCGCCGCGGACGGGAGCTGGCGCGTGCGCGGCGGTTATTTCGACTTGACTCAGAGCGATCGCTTCGTCTTCGCTCCGCCGCCGCTGACGTCCGTGGTGCCGTCGCTCGGCGTGCAGACCGCCGAGACGCTCGGCCCCGGCATGCCGTCCATCCAGTCCTGGCCCGCGAACCCGTCGTCGCTGCCGCTGTTCGGCGCAGACGGCGTGCTGCACGAGGGCAGCGCGACTCTCGAGCTGACCGACGCGGCCCTGCCGGCGCTCGCGGGCACGAACGTCCGCCTGACGATGGGGTCGCTCGTGTTCGATCGGGGCGACTACGGACGCTTCTCGGTCCAGCTCGCCCACGTCTGGTCGAGCGGCGCACCGATCTCTACGACGACGTTCTTCGGATCGGATCAGGAGCTCCACCTCGGCGCGCAGGGGCGGCTGTTCAGCAGCACGCTGGCAGACCAGGTGCAGACGATCTCGGGCGCACGCGCCTTCTTTCACCCCGTCAAAGGATGGGACGCGCTCGTCGAGCTTGGGCGCGCGTGGTACGACGCGCGATTAGTCAGCTATCCCGGCACGTCGCACTTCGGAAACTACGAGCACTTTAGCCTCGCGCAACACATCGGCAACGACGTCGCCACCGTCGAGTACCACCGATTCGATCCTACGTACGCCACCATGATCTTGCCCTACGGCATACCGGAGAACGTCTGGAGCATCGCCTGGTCATGGCCCGGGGTCTGGCTCAAGTCGACCTACCAGCTCGTCGACAACACCGTTATCGGCGCGAACCGCGCCGGCCTTCGGCTGAAGTACGACCATAATAGCAAGTATCTCGAAGTACACGCCAGCTTCGGCGACTGGCGCCAGCTCATTCCCGAGACCGAGGCCAACGCGTCGCAGGTCGGATTCGTCGACGGTTTCTTTCTCCTGCAGAAGAACGGTTTCGGCACGTACGGCGAAGATCGGCAAGCGGGGCTGTATGTCGCGTGGCACCTCAAGAGCGACGACCTCGCGTTCGACGGCGTCGAAGACTATCTGAGCCGGCGAGCCGATCCCGGTCAGCCCCTCGACACGGTCGCGACGCGCGCCCCGCAGGCGGTGCTGAGCTGGACGCACCACTTCAGCGACAAGCTGCTGGCCGTCGGCGGCTACGGACGCTACGAGCTCGCGGGGACCTGGGCGACGACGCCCGTCGATGCGATCTACGGCGACGCCTTCGCCGGGGTACAGTTCGCGACCGGTCCCCGGACCGCGCTGCTCGTGGAGGCGCGGCGCTACGCGCTCGTCGGTCTTCCCTCGGTTCCCTACGGGCTGCCTCCGACGATGCGCGGCACCGCGCTGATCGTCGACCAGCGGGTACAGCTCTGATGCAAGCCTCGACCGCCGTGCGCGTCGCGCGCCCGAGCCTCTGGCGCTCCGTCGTCATGTTCTTATCGATCGTCGGCCCGGGCATCATCACGGCGAACGCCGACAACGACGTCGGCGGCATTTGGACCTACTCGCAGGCCGGCGCGCAATTCGGCTACTCGCTGCTGTGGCTGCTCATCCCCATCACGATCGCGCTCATCGTCGTCCAGGAGATGTGCGCCCGCATGGGCGCCGTTACGGGGAAGGGCCTGGCCGACCTCATTCGCGAGAACTTCGGCGTCAAGATAACCTTCTGGTGCCTGCTGCTCTTCGTCTTGGGCGACGTCGGAAACACCGCGACCGAGTTCGCGGGCGTCGCTTCCTCCGCGCCGATCTTCGGCGGCTACCTCCACGTACCCAACGCCGAGGCGTTCAAGATTGCTCTGGTGGTGGCGGCCGCGATCTTCGTCTTCACGACCGTGACTCGCGGCACCGCGAAGGTGGTCGAGCGAATCTTCTTCACCTTTTGCTTCGTCTACATCGCCTATGTCGTCAGCGCGTTCCTCGTGCGGCCGGATTGGGGAGACGTGCTCCGTCAGAGCGTGATCCCCCACTTTCAGGCGTCGAAGGCCTACATCATCATGATCATCGCAGTCATCGGCACGACGATCTCGCCCTGGATGCAGTTCTACATCCAAGCCGCCGTCGTCGAGAAGGGCGTGCGCGAGGACGACTATCCGTATTCTCGTCTCGACGTCGTGACCGGCGGCATCTGGACCGACGTCATCGCGTACTTCATCATCGTTGCCTGCGCCGCGACGATCTACATCCACAACCTGCACGCCGCGCACCCGATCAGCGTGAACAACGACGTCAGCGACGTCGCGGCCGCGCTCGCGCCGATCGCCGGCAAATTCTCCGCGCTGCTGTTCGGCATCGGGCTGCTCAACGCCGCGGTGTTCACCGCGTCGATCCTGCCGCTGTCGACCGCCTATTACGTCTGCGAGGCGTTCGGATTCGAGCGCGGAGTCGACCACCGATTCTTCGACGCACCGATCTTTTACGGCTTCTATTTGGCGCTCATCGTCATCGGCGCGGGGGCGGTCGTCATTCCCGGGGCGCCGCTCGGCGCGATCATCTTCTATTCGCAAGTGCTCAACGGCATGCTCCTGCCGATCGTGCTCGTGCTCATGCTCTTGCTCATCAACAACAAGCGGCTAATGGGATCCTGGACGAACAGCCGGACCTTCAACGTGATCGCCTGGGCGACGGCGATCATCGTCGGCGTACTCACGCTCGTGTCGACCGCGCAGATCATCTTCCCGCAGCTCGGGAGTTGACCCGATGAGCGGCGCGTCAATCGGTGTCGGGAGCGAGATCCGCGCCGATGATGAGCGCCGTCGTCGTTCCCGGACGGATCGCCGTCGCGAACGTTTTCGCCAGCGCCAGGGCGGCGGGCGAGCCGCCGATCACGATGCTCCGGCGCTTTACCCTCTCATCGACGAAGGTGGGCACGTTCCATCCGGCGCCGCGCAAAGCACCGATGATCGTCCGGTCGAAGGCCGCGTTTCCGGTCGCGTTGGCCACCAACACAGCGTCTTGCGGCGGGTCGTTTCGGCCGAACAGGAGCGCCCCGATCAGCCTCGCCCAGCGCTGATCGGCAAAGACGACTGAAGCGTCGCCCACCCAACCGGCCTTGCTCGGCAGGGTGAAGGAACGAACGTCGTCATCGGGCACGTTGCGATAGATCGTAAGCAACGATGCGAGCTGCGCATTAGTGAGCGTCGTGTTGATCTGCTTGCTCGCGAGCTGCAGGATGTTCGGCAATTTCGCCCAGTTCTGCGGCTCGCTGAGCTGATCGATCATCAGTTTGAGCACCTGCTGCTGACGCTTGACGCGGCCGAAGTCGGACGCTGCGTCGTGACGAAAGCGCGCGTAGCCGGTCACTTGATCGCCCGTGAGATGCTGCTCGCCCTTGCGCAGATGGATGTGAAGCTCGCCGCTGTTGTCGTCGTAGTCCATGTCCTCGTCGACGTTGACGTCCAGGCCGCCCATCGCGTCGACGATCTTCGCGGCACCCTCCGGCTGCAGGGCCACGATCGCGTCGATTGGGACCCCTCCCAGCAGCGTTGCGACCGCCCGTGCCGTTGCATGCGCACCGCCGAACGCGTAGGCGGCATTGATCTTCATCGATCCCTGCTTCGGAATCGGGACCCACGTATCACGCGGGATCGATACGAGCGTCGCCGTGCGCCGAGCGACGTCGAGATGCGCGAGGATGACCGTGTCGGTGGTCTCCTCGTCGGACTGATAGCCCAAGATAAGCACGTTGAGCTTGACTTGGCCGAAGTAGTGTCGGGCCGTCTGAGTGACGACTTCCTGCCGGAAAGCGAACCGATAGAGCAGGAAGCCCGCGGCGAGCGCGATGCCCGCAACGATCGTGATCGCCGCCAAGCGGCGACGTTTTTGCAATGACATGTAATCTCCCGATAGCCTGCGGCCGACGGCGTTGCGCGCCGTCGCTCGCGATTAAAGTCGAGCGAACGAACTAGAGGGCGGCTATGGGAGGCGCTCGTTCTCCGATGCTGCAGAGCACGGGCGCGAGCTCCTTGAATGGCCGCGCGTAGAAAACGCGGCGCGCAGGCATACCCGCGCTTCGCACGGCGAGCGTCGCGATCGCGCGGATGAGGCGGATGACGCGCAGCGTCGTCGCTGCGAGCGTCCGGATCGAGCGACCGAACCAGAGGGTCACGGCGAAGCATGTCGCGGCGTGAATCGTCAGGCTGATCAGCGGCGGCGCGCCGAGCCACACGGCGGGACCGAGCACGTGGCCGAAGACGAGGAGCTGTTCGGCCGTCTCCATTCCGTAGAGCGTCAGAATCTGGAGCAGGAAGATCGTCGGCAGCAGCGGCGTGACGCCGCGCGGAAACGCCCGGCCGGCGACGACCCAGGGCGCCCGCCGGACGAGATAGAGCACCATGAGGCCCGCGCCCGCTACAAGCGTCGGCACGACGTCCAGATTGCTGTGATCCGTGAAGCTTCCGCGCCCGAACCAGCCCGCGTTGGACGCGAACTCGACGAGCGGATCCGCGAACGCCGCGGAAATCACCGCCAGCGCCGCACAGAAACCCCATCGAATGGAAGAGTTAGCCATGATTTTGCAGGTCGGGTCCGAGGAACGACATCTGCCGGTCCGCGGATGGCCGCTTCGGCATCTTTTGCCGAAGCGGCACGCGCTCCTCGATGTCGGCATGCCCCGACAGGGCGTCGGCGACCTCTTGGGCCCGTTCGACCACGGCTTCGGGCAAGCCGGCCATGCGCGCGACCTCGATGCCGAACGAGCGCGACGAGCTGCCCGGCTGCACGCGATGCGAGAACACGGGCGCTCCGCCGGCCGCGCGATTCTCGACCGCGGTGATGTGGTAGTTCGCGACGAGGCCCCAGTGCTCGGCCAACGCGCATAGCTCGTGGAAATGCGTCGCGAAGAGCACCAGCGGCGCCTGCTCTTCGAGGCCGAGGAGGAACTCGCAGATTGCCTGCGCGATCGCCAGGCCGTCGAGCGTCCCGGTCCCGCGTCCAACCTCGTCGATCAAAAGCAGCGAGCGCTGCGTGCAGCGCCGCAGGATGTTGGCGGCCTCCGCCATCTCCATGTAGAAGGTCGACTGGCCCGAAGCGAGGTCGTCGCCGGCACCGATGCGCGTGAAGATACGGTCGATGATCCCGAGCCGCATCCGTGCGGCGGGGACGAAGGAACCGATCTGCGCCATGATCGTCAACAGGCCGGCCTGCCGCAGATAGGTCGACTTGCCCCCCATGTTCGGGCCCGTCAGCAAGATGAAGCGATGCTGCGCGGCGCGCAGCCGCAGGTCGTTCGGAACAAAGCTCTTGTGGAGAATTGCCTCCATTACCGGATGGCGGCCCTCCTCGATGACGACGACGCTCTCTTCGCTAAATTCGGGGCGGACGTAACCGCGTTCGGCGGCACATTGCGCGAGCGCGGCGAGCACGTCGATTTCGCCGACCGCATCGGCGGCGACGAGGAGCCGGTCGACGTCCCCGGCCAGCCGCTCGAGGAGCGCCTCAAATAGCTCGTGCTCGAGCCGTTCTTGGCGCGCCTGTGCGCTGGAGATCGCAACCTCGAGCTCCTTGAGCTCCTGCGTCACGTAGCGCTCGCCGTTCGCGAGCGTCTGACGGCGAACGTAATCGGGCGGGACCGCCTCGGCGTAACTTTTGCTCACCTCGATCGCGTAGCCAAAGGGGCTCGCGTATTTTATCTTGAGCGTCTTGATGCCGGTGCGCTCGCGCTCGCGCTGCTCCAGCTCCGACAGCTTCGCGCGCGTGTCGCCGCGGAGCGCGACGCATTCGGCGAGCTCATCGCTCGCACCAGGCCGGATCGTGCCGCCGTCGCCGATCTGCGCGGGTGGATCGTCCACCAGCGTGTTTCGGAGGTCGTCGAGCATGGCGCCGAAGTCGCCGATGCGTTCGAACAACGGCGCCAACGGCGCAAATTCCAGCTGCCGTAGCGGGCGCAACAGGTCCAGCGTATGCCGCAGCGAGGCGAGGTCGCGCGGCGTCGCGCGCCGGAAGCGAATCTTTTGCGCGATCCGCTCGAGGTCAAACGCGCCACGCAGCACGTCGCGAATCGCGCCGCGCCGCGCATGCTCCTCCAGCAGAGCCGCGACCACGTCGTGCCGGGCGCCGATGCGCGCGGCATCGACGAGGGGCGTTAGGATCCAGCGAGCCAGCATGCGCGATCCCATCGACGTGACACAGAGATCGAGCGTCGCGAGCAGCGTCGCCCTGGGGTTCTGCCCTTGCGCCTCGGTGAGCTCGAGGTGCTTGCGCGTCGCGGCGTCGATGGCGAGAAACTGCCGCCGCCGGTAGAGTTGCGGCTCGTTCGGTCCGCGTTCGCCGTTCGTGACGCCGGTGCGGTCGACGAAGGCGGCGAGCGCCTCGAGAGCTCGGTGAACGGCCAACGATTCGGCGCCCGAAAAGCCTGCGAGCGTGGCGCGCTCGCGTTGGTCGACCAGCGCGACCGCCGGCGTCGTCAGCCGCGTTTGCGTCCCCTCCAGCGCCGCGGACAGCAACGCGCGAAGGTCCGCGGGCGCATCGGCGACGATTTCAGCGGGTTCGATGCGCGTTACCTCGGCGAGGAGCTCGTCGTACGCGTTTTCGCCGTCGATCGCCGTCGCCGCCGAGTAGCCGGTCGAAACGTCGGCATACGCGAGCGCCAGTGTGTCGCCGGCCGCGGCGATCGCGGCGAGATAGTTGTTTTGCTTGCCGTCGAGGAAGTGCTCTTCGATCAGCGTTCCCGGCGTCACCAGCCGAACGACGTCCCGCGGCACAAGCCGGTTTGGCTGCGGAACCTCCAGCTGCTCCGCGAGAGCCACGACGAAGCGCTGGCGCACGAGGCGGGCGAGATACTGGGATAGCGCGTGATGCGGCACACCGGCCATCGCTATCCGTTTCCCGGAACCGGCCTCTTTGCTCGTTAACGCGATCTGCAGCGCCCTCGCGGCGATCTCGGCATCCTCGCCGTACGCCTCATAGAAATCGCCGACGCGAGAGAGCAGGATCGCCTCGGGATGCTTCGCCTTCATCCCGAAGTACTGCTCGAGCATCGGCGAGTACTTCGGTCCGGACGCCTTCACCGCCGGAGCGGCAGCAGACGGAGCGCGGTCAAGTCCACGACCGGGGCGCATGCGGTCACCGGATCCGAATAACGCGACGCGTGGCCCACGATCGTGCCGAAGCAGCCCCATACGTGGCCGTGCTCGACGGCGATGTCCAGCCACGGTCGGTCGGCGCCGCAGTCCGGGGTTTTCGGCGCGACGATCGTGACGTTGTCGGGCGTCTTAGCGGTCAATTTGTTCGCGTCTTTCTTCGAGTCGCCCGCGATCAGGGCTCGCACGATGCTGCCGACCTTGCTTTCGTGATACGACCGCGTGATGCGGTTCTGCGCGGCCACCAGGCGCTCGAAGCGCGCGAACACCACGTCCTTGCCCAGCTGCTCGAAGCGCGCCGCCGGAGTGCCGCGCCGCGGCGAGTAGATGAACGTAAACGCATTGGCGAACACGCCGGTGCGAACGTAGGCGAGCGTTGCCTCGAAATCCTCTTCGGTCTCACCTGGGAAGCCGACGATGATGTCGGTCGTGATCGCGCATCCCGGCAGCCGGCTCCGCAGCGCACGGAGCTTCTCGTCGAAGGCCGCCAGCGTGTATTTACGGTTCATTCGGCGCAGCAGCGAGTCGCTCGCAGACTGGAGCGGGAGGTGGATGCGCGGATTGAGCTGTGGAATCGCGGCCAGATCCTCGATGATCTTTTCCGTAAAGTCTTTCGGGTGGGGAGAGATGAACGTGAGGCGCTCTAGCCCCGGCAGAGCGGCGACGTCGCGGCAGAGGTCGCCGAAGTCGGCGCCGGACGCGTCGTGCCAGGCGTTGACCGTCTGCCCGACGAGGACGATCTCGCGCGCGCCGCGCGCGACGCGCTCCGCGGTCTCCGCAAGGATCTCCCTCCGTGGGCGATGGTCGAAGCGTCCGCGCACGTGCGGGACGATGCAGAACGTGCAGTAGTACGAGCAGCCGCGCTGGACCGTGACGAATGCGCGCAGGTGCGAGAACTCAGTGGTTACGCCGTCAGCCGTGCCGCCCATCGCGAACCTCAGCATCTCTCCGTCTTTGTCATCCTGAGCCGTGCGCGAAGCGCGCGTGTCGAAGGACGAAGGGCGAAAGGCGGGCGACCACGCCGCCAGCTGGTCGCCCAATCTCACGAGCTCGCGGGTACCGAAGACCGCGTCGACGTGCGGCGCCAGCGTCTGCATCCGATCGCGATCCTGCTCGGCCAGGCATCCCGTAACGACCAAACGTAGGGACGGGTCGCGTTGCTTGAGGGCGTTGAAGTGATTCATGCGTCCGTAGGCGCGCCGCTCGGCGCTGTCGCGCACCGTGCACGTGTTGAGGACGACCACGTTGGCGTCCTCTGCCGCGTGGGCGACGGTATATCCCGCGTCGAGCGCGCGCTCGGCGATATAGCGCGAGTCGGCCTCGTTCATCTGACAGCCGAACGTCTCAATGTAAATGCTAGGCATTCTGTTCGTGTCGGTGAGTTCGCTCGACGGCCGCGCCGTTCCGGCCCGGGTCTCACTCGGCCGTAGTGAGAACACACCACCGCATGCAGCCCGCGACCGTGGCAATCGTCGGCCGGCCGAATGTGGGAAAGAGCGCGCTTTTCAACCGCCTGATCGGCCGCCGTATGGCGATCGTCGAGGACACCCCCGGCGTGACGCGGGATCGGCTGTACGCTCTCTGCGATTGGCGCGGCCGCGTCTTCAGCCTGGTGGACACCGCCGGCATCGATCCGACGGCGGCCGTCGCGCACGGCGAGGCGCTCGCCGAAGCGACCCGCCGGCAGGCCGAGGCGGCCGCCGAGGAGGCCGACGTCGTTCTCATGCTGGTCGACGCGCAGACCGGGCTGCACCCTCTGGACGACGACGTCGCGCGGATCTTGCGCCGCAAGCGCCGGCCGATCGTGCTGGCGGCGAACAAGGCGGAGGGCGAGAGCGCGGCGGCGAGCGTTCCCGCCGAGTTCGGGCCGCTCGGCTTTGGGGATCCCGTCGCCGTGTCCGCGATCCACGGCGAGGGAACCGGCGATCTGCTCGATCGCATCGTGCATCTGTTACCACCCCAGAACGCCGACGCGCCGGTCGAGGGCGAGCTCGCTCTGGCGGTGATCGGGCGTCCGAACGTCGGCAAGAGCTCGCTGGTCAACGCCCTGCTGGGCGAGGAACGCGCGCTCGTCTCCGCTGCACCCGGAACGACGCGCGATGCGATCGACACGCCGTTCGTCTGGCACGGGCGCTCCTTTCGCATCATCGACACTGCGGGCGTGCGCAAGAAGCCCGAGGCGCACGGGGCCATCGAATACTACGCGGCGCTTCGATCGCTCGGCGCGATCGCGCGCTGCGACGTTGCACTGCTCGTGTTCGACGCGATGACCGGCATCCTGGCGCAGGACCGCCGGCTGGCCGGCATCGCGATCGAAGAGCGCAAGGCACTCGTCGTCGTGGGTAACAAGTGGGACCTCGTGCGCGAACAGAGCGGCGACTTCAACCAGGCCGAGCTGGCGCAGGCGGTTCGAGAAGCGATCCCGTTCGCCTCGTTCGCGCCGATCACGTTCCTCTCGGCCAAGACGCATCGCCGCTTAGGCAGCCTGATGCCGGTCGTCGCCGGCGTCGCCGACAACCTCGCCCGCCGCATCCCCACGCCCGCGCTCAACACGATGCTGCGCGACGCCGTCGTCGCCCATCCTCCGCCGGCGACCGGGGGACGGCTCCTGCGTATCTATTACGCCTCGCAGCCGGCGACGCATCCGCCGATCGTGGTCTTGCACTGCAACGACCCGGAGCTCGTCCAGGCGCACTATCGGCGGTTTCTGGAGAACGTCATCCGCCAGCACTTCGACTTCGAAGGCGTACCGCTCACGCTGCGGTTCGTGGCCCGCCGGTATCGCGAAGAACCGGCATGAGCGACATCGGAATTTCAAACTCCGTCGCGGTCGCCCTGACGCTCGTGCTCGTCGCGATCGTCGTCGCGACGTTTGCCGGCGCCTTCCTGATCGGCTCGATTCCGTTCGGCTACATCATCGGGCGCATCTTCTACGGCACCGACATCCGCGGCCGGGGCTCGGGCAACATCGGCGCGATGAACGCGCTGCGCACGCTTGGAGTTGCCGGCGCGATCGCGGTGCTACTGCTCGACGCGCTCAAGGGATTCGCACCGACGCTGTGGGCACAGGACTTCTTTCGCGGGCATCTCGACATGAGCGGCGAGGGATTTCCGCCGACCGACCAGTTAATGGGAAGCCTCGCCGCCACCGGCGCGGTCCTCGGGCATTGCTTTTCTCCCTGGTTGCGATTCCGCGGTGGGAAGGGTGTCGCGACCTCGTTCGGAGCCGTCTTTGCGCTCTGCTGGCCGGCGGGCATCGCGGCCGTGGCCGGCTGGATCGTGGGCGCCGCATCGACTCGATACTCGTCCGTGGGCTCTCTGCTGGGCAGCGTGCTCGCGCCGATTGCGATCTACGGCTTCACGCGCTCGCTACCGGAGACGGCCTACGGCATCATCGCGGCCCTGATCATCTTCGTCCGCCATCGCGACAACATCGCTCGCTTATGCGCCGGAACGGAGAGTCCGATCGGCAAGGGCTCGCGTTCCCGCGGCCCGTACTCTCAGCACCCATGATTTCCTCAAACGATCTCCGCAACGGCGTGACCATCGTCGTGGACGGTCAGCTTTGGACCGTCATCGAATTCCTCCACGTCAAGCCGGGAAAGGGATCGGCCTTCGTGCGGACGCGTCTGAAAAACGTCAAGACCGGCACGACCCTGGAGCGAACCTTTCGCGCGGGCGAAAAGCTCGAGCGCGCAATGGTGGACAACCGCGAGATGCAGATGCTCTACAACGACGCCGACGGCTATCATTTCATGGATCAGCAGAGCTTCGAGAACGTCACGCTGCAGCGCGACCTCATCGGCGATCCCGCGGATTTCTTAAAGGACGGCATGGTCGTCGACGTTCAGTTCCATGACGGTACGCCGATCGGGGTGGACCTGCCCGCGCACGTCGAGTTGAAGATCGTGGAGACCGACCCGGGCTTCCGCGGCGACACCGCCACGAATACGACGAAACCCGCTCGGCTCGAGACCGGCGCCACGGTCAACGTTCCGCTCTTCGTCGAGAGCGGCGACGTCATCCGCATCGACACGCGCGATCGCCGGTACATCGGACGATCGAGCTAACTCACCATCGGTTCGCCTTCGAGCTTTTCTTCGCCGCGTTCGCGGCGAGCGTGTTCGGCTCGATGGTCGGGCTGGGCGGCGGCTTCATCCTAACGCCGCTCCTCCGCCTGTTCCTCGGGTTCTCGCCCGCGGCCGCAGCAGGCACCTCGCTCGTCTTGATCGTCGCGAACAGCGCCAGCGGCGCGTTCACCTACCTGCTGCATCGCCGCGTCCACTTGAAGATCGGACTGCTGATTGCGCTCGGCGGAGTACCGAGCAGCATCATCGGCGCGATCCTATCGCTCCACATGCCCGCGCGCATCTTCGACGTGCTGCTCGCCGCGATGCTCATCGTCGTGGCCGTCGACTTGGCCTGGAACGCGGAGCGCCGAATGTCCGGACGGCCGGAGCTGCGGCGCATCCACGAGCTCAAGGGGATGTCGTACCGCGGCGCGCTCGGCCTCGGCTTCATCGTTGGAATCTTCTTGAGCCTCTTCGGACTGGGCGGCGGAATCGTTCTCGTGCCGGCTTTCCTGTACTTTTCGGAGCTTCCGGCACACGCGATCAGCGCGACCTCGCAGTTCGCGATCCTGCTCACGTCGCCGCCGGGCCTGATCACCCACATACTCCAGCACGACGTCGTCGGATCCGACGTCGTACCGCTGGTGGCCGGCGGCCTCCTCGGGGGCCCGGTCGGCGCGCGGCTCTCGCTGCGGCTGCCTTCGCCGCAGCTTCTCATCGTCGTCGCGATCGCGCTCGTGGTGGCGGCGATCACGCTGGTCTGGCGGCAGCTGTGACGTTCCGCAGCTCAGCGAGGAGCGGTCATCTCCTTCGGGACGACGAGCCGGTCGTATTCCGCCTCGCTCACGTGGCCGAGTGAGAGCGCCGCGGTTTTGAGGGTCGTCTTCTCGTGGTGGGCCTTCTTGGCGATCTCGGCGGCCTTGTCGTAGCCGATGTGCGGCGAGAGCGCCGTGACGACCATGAGGGACTCGTCGAGGTAGCGCTTGATCTGCTCTTCGTTGGGTTCCAGCCCCTCGATGGCGTGCTCGCGGAACATCGTGCACGCGTCGCGCAGCAGCGTCGTCGAGTGCAGGAAGTTGTAGATCATCACCGGGTTGAAGACGTTGAGCTCGAAGTTGCCTTGCGACGCCCCGAAGCTGACCGCGAGGTCGTTTCCGTAGACCTGCACGCACACCATCGTCATCGCCTCCGACTGCGTCGGATTCACTTTCCCCGGCATGATCGAGCTGCCCGGCTCGTTTTCCGGAAGCACGAGCTCGCCGATTCCCGCTCGCGGCCCCGAGGAGAGCCAGCGGATGTCGTTGGCGATCTTCATCAGCGCGGCGGCCAGCATCTTGAGCGCCCCCGAGGCAAAGACGAAGTCGTCGTGCGACGCGAGCGCCGTGAACTTATTCGGATGTGAACGGAACGGAAGGCCGGTCAGCCGCGCGATCTCGCGCGCGGTGCGCTCGCCGAACTCGGGATGCGCGTTCAGTCCCGTTCCGACGGCGGTGCCGCCGATTGCGAGATCGTAAAGCGGGTCCAACGCCTCTCTACATGCCGCGATCGCCCGATCCAGTTGCGTGACGTATCCGGAGAACTCTTGCCCGAGCGTTAGCGGCGTCGCATCCTGCAGGTGCGTCCGTCCGACCTTGACGATGTGCGACCACGCCTTGGCCTTGCGGTTCAACGCGTCGCGCAGCTCCTGCACCGCCGGCAGCATCTCCGCCATCGCCCGTGCACCCGCGACGTGCATCGCGGTAGGAAACGTATCGTTCGAGGACTGAGACATGTTGACGTGATCGTTCGGATGGACCGGCTTCTTCGAGCCCATTTCGCCGCCCGCGAGCTCGATCGCGCGGTTGGAGATCACCTCGTTGACGTTCATGTTCGTCTGCGTGCCCGATCCCGTCTGCCACACTCGCAGCGGAAAGTGATCGTCGAGCTCGCCGGCGATGACTTCGTCTGCGGCCGCGACGATGAGCCGCGCTCTCTCCGCGTCCAACTTTCCGAGCTCGTGATTCACGAGCGCGGCCGCCTTCTTCAGCACGGCCATCGCCCGGATCACCTCCCTCGGCATGACGTCGCGCGGCCAAACGCCGTCGCCGATGTCGAAGTGAACGAGCGAGCGCGCGGCCTGCGCGCCGTAATACTTGTCGGCGGGGACCTGAATACCGCCCATGGAGTCGGTCTCAACTCGCATCATGGCATCCGCCGTCTTCGTCATGGGTGTGCGCCTCTCCGGGCGGCGCGCAGTACGTCAATTGTCGTTCCCGCCGCACGCATCTCGACGACCTCGTAGATCGTCAACGGATAGCGGGCGTCGAAGCCGCGCCTGTTGCAGCGGGGACAGCTCGACGGCGTGCGTGGACGGCTGCGGCGCAGCACCTCGAAGGCGCACCCCTGACATCGAAGGATGTAGCGCTTACTCGATTCCTTGTGCGGGGCGACGCTGCCGAGGTCGTGGTAGATGGACGCCAGGCCGCAATCGCGCAATTTTCGCTTGAAGCGAACGCCGTGCCCGGCGTCCCGGAACCTGGCGTAGCACCACGCGTGCACCATCTCGTGGAGCAGCGTGTCCGTCACGGCCTCGGGATGTTGCCGAAAATGTTTGGGCGACAGTTCGATCAGCATCGGTCGCTCGCCGTACGTGATTCTGCCCGCCGAGTTCGAGAAACGAGCGTTGTAACGGATCTGGCAGTCCGGCACCTCGCCGTTGAAAAATTGATAGTTCAAGCGCGCGAAGAGCAACTGCAGGTCGGCTTCCGTATGCAACATGTTAAAAGAATTCGTTCGCCGGGCGTCTAACCGATTCTTCGTGCCGTCAGATGTCTCGGGCGGGCTGCCTCCTCGTATTTACGTTCCGATCGTCGCTCTGATCGGAGCGATTTTTCTATGCACGATGGCATACCTCGTCGCGGTCGGCTTCGGGGTCACCGGGTCGGTGTTCGGCAGGGCCGCGCCGGCACAGGCCTCCGCCGCACGGCAGGGCTCGCAAGACGCCGTAGAGGGCGGACCGCCGGCCCCCGTGATGGCGGCGTTGCAAACGTTGCGCAAGCGCATCGCCGAGCATCCGAACGACGACGTCGCGCTCACGCAATTGGGCGACATGTACTTGGCGGCGAATCGCTTCGATCAGGCCATCCCGCTTTACGAGCGCGCCTTGCGCGCGAACCCGCGCAATGTCGCGGCTCAAACCGGACTGGCGCAGGCGCGCGAGGCGCTCGGCAAATGAAGCTGTATATCTCGTGCGACATGGAGGGGACGGCCGGCGTCTGCTCGTGGAAGCAGTGCGATCCTAACAACGCGCACGAATATCCGGTCTTTCGGCGATACATGACCCGCGAGGTGCGGGCCGCTATCGAGGGCGCGCGCGCGGCCGGAGCGCGCCGCGTCCTCGTCAACGACTCGCACTGGTTCATGCGAAACCTGCTCTTCGACGAGCTCCCCGATGACGATGAGCTCCGTGTCATATCGGGCGCTCCGAAGCCGTGGAGCATGGCGGCGAACATCGACGCGGGCTTCGACGCGGCGTTTTTCACCGGTTATCACGCGAAGGCGGGCGACGCTGCTACGCTCGCGCACACGTACTCCGACGACGTGTACGCCGTGAGCGTCAACGGCACGCCGTGCAGCGAAGCGCTGCTCAATGCAGCGCTGGCCGGAAGCTTCGGCGTGCCCGTCGTCCTCATCACCGGCGATCGCACGATCGTCGAGGAGACAACTCGCTCGCTACCGTGGGCGGTGGGCGTGATCGTAAAGGACGCGATCGGTTACACATCCGTCAACTCGATGTCGCCGCAGCAGGCGCAGAACGCCATTCGAGCGGGCGCGCAGGAAGCCGTTTCGCGCATCGAGCGTGCGTCGTCGTTTCGCTTCGAGCCGCCGTTCGAGCTGACCATCGAAACCGCGGCGGTCGAGCACGCCGACTTCATCGAGCTGATGCCCGGCTTCGCGCGCGTCGGAGGGCGTGCGGTGCGCTTCTCGAGCGAGGAATACGTGCCGCTCTTCGAGGCCTTCGTCGCGGCTACTCGCATCGCCGCAGCTGCGGATCCGGTCGCCTAACGCGGTGCGGGTCTACGTCTCGAGCGACATGGAGGGCGTTGCGGGCGTCTGCGCATGGGAGCAGGTCGATGCCCGCACTCCGCACCCGGATTTCGAGATCTACCGGGGCTACTACACGCAAGAGGTGCGCAGCGCGATCGAGGGCGCTCGGGCCGCCGGAGCGACCGGAGCGCTCGTCAACGACGCACACGGCCCGATGCGCAACTTGCTGCTCGACGACCTTCCTGCCGACGTGCGCGTCATCTTCGGGAACCGCAAGCCGTTTTCGATGGTGCAGGACGCGGACGGCGGCTTCGGCGTCGCCTTCTTCATCGGCTATCACGGCGCCGCCGGCGCGGCGGATGCCGTGCTCTGCCATCCGTACACGCCCGCGGTGATCTACGAGGTGCGCCTCAACGGCATCCCTTGCAGCGAGGCGACGATCAATGCCGCGCTGCTCGGCTACTACGGCGTGCCGCTGCTGCTCGTCACCGGAGACCGGACGACCGTCGAAGACGTTCGCTCCCAGATGCCCTGGGTTCGCGGCGTCGTGGTGAAGGACTCTATCGGAAACCGCGCAGCCGATTCGATGACGCCCGCCGCCGCGTGCCGCGCGATTCGCCTGGCCGCCGAGGAGGCCGTCCGCGGTGCCGCCGGCGCCGAGCTCTTCCGCATCGAGCCGCCGATCGCGCTCGACGTGCAGCTGGTCTCCGCCGCGCAGGCGCATCTCGTCTCGACGATTCCGAGCTTCGTGCGCACGAGCGCGCGCAGCGTTCGATTCGTGCACGACGATTTCGCGGTCATCTTCAAGGCGTTCGTGGCGACCTGGCGCCTCGGCTCGCAGGCGTGAGGCTTCGGTGGTAACTCGGGGAGGGAGACGAGCCGGCGCCGAATCGCTCTCCATGGTCACACCAAAGAAAATCTTCATTGCGCTCGGCGTGTGTGTGGTGCTGTTCGGCGCGATGCCCGTAATCGAGGTTGCAGCCGGCGGGTCAACGCCGGCGCCGTTGGTCTGCCCTTCGGACGGTAATCCGGTGGGTCACCCGCCGCACTGTCCGAACGGTCGGACACCGGTAAAGGCGACGACGAGCTGACAGCATCCCAAGGTCACTCCGCACCCGCATCCGTCGGCAGATGGCAACCCGGTCGGCCACGGCGGGCATCCGCCGAGCCCGAAGCCGACTTAGGAAAACTTTAGGAGGCTTTGGCGGGGGCTCCGAGCGCGAGGGCGATCTCGACGACGTCGTTTTCGTTCAGCGAAAGCCTGCGCATCGCGCTTTCGTAGAGCTCGATCGTCTCTTCGCTCTTGCTCGATGCGGCGCGCTCCTCGCGGAGCCGCTTGACCTCGTCGGTGACGCGATGCGCGAGCTCGGAGCTCGGCTCGACGCCGGCTTGCGCGAGGCGCCGGTGCTGGCGGCGCAGCGTGTCTTCGACGAGCGCGGCGCCGGTGTGCTTGCCGAAGACCCAGTTCGTGGCGCCTCCGACGAGCTCAGCGGGGACCGCTTCGTACATGCGGCGGTCGATGAGCATCGCCTGCGTGTGGATGCCCGATTCGTGCGCGAAGACCTTGGAGCCCACGATCGGCTCGTGCTGCTGCAGCGGGATCCCGCTCATACGCTCCATGAAGCGCGCGAGCTCGCGCAGCTTGCCGTATTGGAAGCCGGGTAGCTCGATCCCGTAGAGCACCCGCAGGGCGACGACGAACTCGTGCAGCTTGACGTTGCCGGCGCGCTCCCCGTACCCGTTGGCCGTCACCGAGATGACTTTGAAGCCGCACGACGTCGCGACGATCGCATTGATCGTCCCGAGGCCGTAATCGTTGTGGAGGTGGGCGACGATCGGAAGGCCCTCGGGAAGCCCTGCGACGATGCGCGAGCAATACCAGCGCGTGGCTTCGGGCGTGAGCGTCCCGACGGTGTCGGGCCACGCCGGCCGAGTGCCGCCCGCGGCGAGTCCGGCCTTGAAATACTCGACGAAGTACGCGACATCGCCGCGGCTCCCGTCCTCGGCCCCAAACTCGATGCGCTCGACGCCGCATTCGCGCGCGTGCGTAATGGCGTCGCACTGCAGCCGAATGTTGGCGGCGCGGTAGAAGGACAGCGGCAGTTCGAGCCATTCCCGCTCGTCGCGTCCTTCGTAGCGCAGCAGCGTCTTTCCGATCTTATACTTGAGATGGAGGTCGCTGCCGCTCGTAAAGATGAAGAACGTCACGTCTCGCGGCTCGACGCCGACCTCACGCAGCGTCCGCGCCGTCACGTCGATATCGCTGCGGTTGCTGCGGCACATTACGACGATCTCGACGTCGCCCAAGTGCCCGCGGCGCTTCGCATCCATCACGAGCTGCAGCGTGCTCCGGTCACCCTCGGAGGCAGCCGGGAAGCCGACGCTCATCACGTGCACACCGATGTCGGCCAGCGTCGTTGCGATCTCGAGCTTCTGCGCCGGCGTGTAGCAGACGCCCGGCATCTGTTCGCCGTCACGAAGCGTTTCGTCGTAGATCCGGATCGCGGATGGATCGGGGAAATGCACGGCATCCGTGAATTCCTTCGGATCGCGAATGAGGCGTTCGATCGGCTCGCGCAGCATATGTTCCAGCGTTCTACGCGCGGCGCCCTATCTCTTGGTGGCCGCTTCCTCGCCTTCGCGCTCGCCGAATCTCAGCTCGGCGGTGTCACGCGGAAAGAGCAACTCGAGCGTCCAGTCGAACGCCACGCGCAGTTTGCGGTCGAGTCCCGGCAAACGAAGCAGGTAGTAGGTGCGCCAAAAGAACCATGCGAGGAATCCGGTGATGACGAGGTTCCCCGGAAGCTGCGCGACGGCTTTGCGGCCGCCGAGCGCCGCCATCATGCCGAGCGACCGATAGCGAAACGGCGTCGTCGGCTTCCCGCGAAGCGCAGCGACGACGTTGTCCGCCAGATGCGGACCCTCGCGAATCGCGTGCTGCGCCGTCATCGGAAAGAGGCCGCCGGCGCCGTCGGGGATCGCGGCACAATCGCCGAGCGCCCATACGTCGTCGAAGCCTCGGACGCGCATGTCGCGTTCCGTCATGACCGCCCCACGCTTCGTCGTCGGCAGGGCGATCGAGGCGATCGTCGGCGAAGGCTTCACGCCCGCACTCCAGATGATCGTCTCCGTCTCGATGCGCCGTCCGCTCGCTAACGCGAGGCCGCGGTCGTCCGCGCCCGCGACCCCATCACCGAGGAGCACTTCGACGCCCCTGCGCTCGAGCACGCGCCGCGAGTATTGACCCATCTTCGGCGGCAAGCCGGCCAACAGCGAAGGGCCGGCCTCGACGAGGATCATTCGCACCTCGTCGAAGCGCAGCCGCTTGTAGAATCGCAAGACGCTGCGGAAGAGCTCGACGATCTCGCCCGCCGTCTCCACACCCGTAAACCCGCCGCCGACGACGACCAGCGTGAGGAGCCTGAGCCGTCGCTGCGCGTCCGCGATCGTGTCGGCGAGCTCCAACAGCCAGACCAGATGATTGCGCAGCGCGTCCGCATCCTTGAGGCGCTTGAGCGGCCATGTGTATTCTGCGACGCCGGGTAGATCAAACGTTGACGTCGACGATCCCAGCGCCAGCACGAGATGATCGTAGCGCTGGACGGTCCGCACACCCGTCAGCACGTGGTGGTACATGATCTCGCGGCGCGCGACGTCGATCTGGTCCACGTCGGCGAGCACGAATCGCGTGCGCGCGAGCTGTTCGCGGATCGGGGTCACGACGTGGCGCACCTCGAGCTCTCCCGACGTCACTTCCGGCAGCATCGGCGTGAAGAGCGTATAGTTATCGCGGCTGAGGAGAACGATCTCCGCTTCGCCGGTGCGTAGGCGCCGTTCGAGCCGCCGCGCGACGGCGATGCCCGCGAAGCCCCCGCCCACGACGACGATGACCGGCACGCAACGCGGTTGAAGAGAACCGCGTGCGATACCTGCCCCCGTCTGAGCCAGAGCCGGAATCTCCGGCGCCCGCGCGCCGTCGCGCCGGCGGCGGCATCGGCGCGATTCTCGCCGCAGCCCTCGCGTTCGTGCTGAAGTTCAAGTTCATCTTACTGTTGGGCACCAAGCTCATTGGAGTAAGCTGGACGTTTCTGCTCTCACTGTGGATCTACGTCGTCATCTTCGGATGGAAGCTGGCGGTCGTCGTGATGCTGCTGCTCCTCGCGCACGAGCTCGGGCACTACTTCGCGTTTCGCGCGTACGGACTGCCGGCGCGTCTCCCCGCCTTCGTTCCGATGCTCGGCGCGTTCACCGCGGGCGCGCCGCCTGAGGATCTCGAGCAGGATGCGTACATCGCGCTGGCCGGTCCACTCACCGGGCTCGGACTCGCCGCCGTCTGCTACGGACTCGGACTGGCTTCGCACGATCGCTTCTGGTACGCGTGCGCCGATCTCTCGGCGTTCTTGAATCTTTTCAACATGATCCCGATGCCGCCGTTCGACGGCGGGCGCATCATCGGAGCGCTCTGGCCGCCGCTGTGGATCATCGGGTTCGCGGTCTTCGTCGCGTTCGCCGTATTTTTCCATATTCCGATCCTATTCGTCGCAATCATCGGCCTGCTAGGCCTGCCCGCGATGCTGGCCGCCTGGAGAGGTCACGTCGATCCGCGTGCACAGCACATGACGTTTGCATCGCGCCTGCGCGTCAGCGTTTGGTATCTCGCGACTCTGCTGGGCCTCTTCTTCGTCATGGCGCAAGCGCACGCGATCGCGACTCCGGGCGCGACGACCACCGTATGGTGACGCGCAGATGGCTGCTCGGTGCGGCTTGCGCCGCGATCCTGATCGCGATCCTTGCGGCTCGGCCGCTGCCCACGCCCGGCCCTCTCGCGCGCGACTTCGAAGCCTACTGGTCCGCGGGCGCGGCGCAGAATGCCGGCGCGGATCCCTACGGGCGAGCGATATGGAGCGACGAGCGGCGCGTTCCGGGCGTCGTTGCGTCGCACGACGAGCTGCTGCCGTTCGTCGGACCGCCCGCGACGCTGTGGGCCTGGGTCCTCGCGGCACGTTGGCCCTACGACGCGGCGGCACGCGGCTGGTGGGTGCTCCTCGCGGTCTCGCTGCTCGCGCTGGTGGCCGTGGTCTTGCGCGGCGCCGGCGTCGCGGTCACGGCGAGCGACTTCACCGCAGGCACCCTCCTGGCGATCGCGTTCGCGCCGATCTCGAGCGACTTGGCGCTCGGGCAGCTGGCATTGCCGACGTTTCTCGGCGCCTGCGCGGTGCCCGTCCTGGCGGACCGGTCGCTTGCGGCGGCGTTTGCCTGCGCGTGCCTCGCGTTCGCGCAGCCCAACGCCGCGCTGGGGCTCGTCTCGCAACTCGGCCGCAACCGCTCGACGCTCGCGCTCCTGCTCGCGACGCTCGCGACCTACGCTCTCGGTGCCCTCGCCGCCGGCTGGGCGTGGCCCATCGCGTACGCGCACGTGCTGGTCGCGCACGGAGCGGCGGAACGCTTCGTCGCGATCCAGTTCAGTCCGGTCGCGATCGCGTACGGCTTCGGCGCGCGTGCCGCCGCCGCGATCGTTATCGGCGTCGCCATCGCCCTCATCGCGATCGCGGCCTGCATAGCGATTGCGTTCCGCGTTCGCGACCGCTTCGCGCGCTTCGCCGCCTTTTCGGCGCTCGTGCCCTTCGTTGCAGGCTTCGTCCACGAGCACGATCTGGTGACAGCGTTCGGTGCCGCGCTGTGGTGCGCACGGCGCACGGGCGGCGCAACCCGGACGCTCGCGCTGACAGGCACGCTGCTCGCCGGCGTCGACTGGCTCGGCCTCGCGCAGCGCCCGACGGGGGTCGTGCAATCGTTGCTGCTGGCGGTCGCCGCGTTCGTGGCGTTTGTCGCGCTCGGCGGACCGGCCGGCTATCGCGGAGCGGCGCCCGCGGGCGTCGCGGTGGCGGCGCTCTTCACCGCCTTGGCCTTTCTCGCCGTGAGCCATCCGATGCCGGTGTGGCCCGATTCCCTCGCGAATTTCCGCGCGGCCCTCGGCGCGCCGCCCGCGGCGGTGTGGCTCGCCGAACAGCGCGCAAACGGGCTCCTGGCCGCGGTTCCGGCGTGGTCGCTCCTGCGCTCGGCTTCGCTGTTAGGCTGCGCGGTACTCGCGCTCGCTATATATCGACATTCAGCATGTTATCGAACGGCGTGATCGCGTTGGGATGGAAATTCTTTAGGTCGCTGTTCTGAGCGAAGATATCCTCGCGAAGCTGGGTGACGATGGTCGGAACGTCTTTGACGAGCGCTCGCTGGATCACGAGCTGGTCGCCGTTTCGTTGCGCTTGATCGTAGTGACCGAAGAGCGCGTCCATCGCGCCTTGGGCGCGCGGGTTACACCAGTGTAGGTTGTTCTGCCCGTTGGGCGGGAACGAGCGACATGAGTATATCGCCGATTGGTCGCCGATCGCATCGTTGAGCCACGCGAACCCGATGACGTCCCACTTGTTTCCGTAGACGATGCCGCCTTGCTGCAGCGGCGCGAACATCAGCGCCGGCGGGTAGTGCCGAACCGTGATGTCGACGCCGATTTGCTTCCACCACGAGCGCTCCAGCTCGATTCCCTCGTCGGCGTCCTGCGACCCCGCGGTAGCGGCGTACTCGAGCGAGAGACGCACGCCGTTTTTCGCGCGAACGCCGTCGGGCCCGCGCACCCACCCGTCCTTGTCGAGCAACGCGTTGGCCGCAGCGATGTCGAACGGCACCGGCGGGATCGACGTCACGGCATACGGTGCGTCCTTCGGCGTCGTGACCTCCTGCAGAATACCGACGCCGTGGCCGATCTTCTCGATCAGCGTCTTGCGGTCGATCGCCAGACGCAGCGCCTGGCGCACCGTTGCGTCGCTGACGGCGGGATGCCGGATGTTGAAGTCCAGATGGTCGTAGAAGTAGCTCGGCAGGCGTGCGACCGTGATGCCGGAGATTCCCTGCACCCGTGATAAGTAGTTGCCCGGCACGAGATGCCACATGTCGATCTCGTGCGCTTGGAGCTGCGAGAGCACGGTGTTGCGGTCCGGAATGATCCTGAAGATCACTTCCTTGAGGCGCGGCAGACCGCGCCAGTAGAGCGGATTGGGCACCAGCACGATATCCTGCGCGCGATTCCAGCGCAGATATTTGAACGGACCGATGCCCACCGGAAGTGAGTTATACGCGACGTGGTTGATGTTCGGATACTGCGCCAGCAGGTGTTTTGGCAGGATGCACGGGTTGGCGCCGGCCGTCGAAAAGAACGTCTCGATGAACGGCGAGTAGGGCTTCTTTAGGTGGTAGATGACCGTGTATTTGTCGGGCTCGTCGATTTTCGTGATCTGATCCCACCCCAGCCGGCCGACCTCGTTGTTGGCCGTGTTGTTCACGACGTTGGTCGAGAAGACCACGTCGTCGGCGTTGAAGGGTGCGCCGTCGGACCAGCGCACTCCGTGACGGAGGTGGTATGTGATCGTAAGTCCGTCCTTGCTGACGCCGCCGTTGGCTTGGGTCGGCACCTGCGTGGCGAGCTCGGGATACGGGTTGTTGTGCTCGTCCCATTTGACCAGGTAGGCCATCGTCATCGACGACAGGTAGCCTATGTCGGCGAACTGCCCGAGGTGCGGGTTGAGCGTGTTCACGTCGCCCGCGTCCGAGAACCGCAGCACGTGCGGCTGGGTCCACGAGTTCGTTCGCCCTCCGGTCGAGAGGCCGCCGGTCTTAGTGCAGGCGCAGAGCCCGCCGAGAACGACGCAAGCCGCAACGAACACCAGTCGTGCTTTCATGTCCAACATGCTCCTAAATCGAGTAGTTCCACGGGTCCCAGAAGGCCGATATCACCGGCGAGGGGTCGAAGCCCTTCAGGTCGTTATTGTATACGTACGGCACCCGGGCGAAGTTGATGATGATGGTTGGGACGTCGTACGTCAGCTGCTGCTGCACGATGACGTAGTCGCGCTTGCGGCGCGTCTGATCGATCGTCGAGAGCGCATCGTTCATTGCGGACGTCGCGGTGCGATTGTCCCAGAACATGGAGTTCTGCCCGTGGGGCGCGAAGTTGTCGGCGGAGTAGATCGCGCTATCGTCGGGGTCGGAGGCGGCGGCCCAGCTGAATCCGGCGACGTCGTAGTGGCCGCCCTGCAGAATGCCGTTGGCGGAGTTGTCGAAGAACTGGCTGGCCGGATAGTTCTTGATGTCGGCCTGCGCGCCGACCTCGCGCCACTGGCGCTGCAGCACCGTTTGCAACGCCTTGCCGTAGTTCGACTCGGTCTGCGTGCTCAGCGTGAACTCCAGCCGCTGGCCGTCCTTGACCCGGATCCCACCTGGGCCCACCTTCCAGCCGTCGGCGTCCAGAATCGCGCGGGCCTTCGCCGGATCGTACGCGTGGTGCGTGATGTCGCTGGTGTACGCCCACGACAGCTGCGGGCTCTGGTCGGTCTCGGCCGGGATCGCGGAGCCGTGCAGGATCTTGTTGATAATCTCGCCGCGGTCCGTCGCGTAGGCCAGCGCGACGCGCACGTTCCGGTCGCTCACGATCGGGTGCCGCAGGTTGAAGTCGAGGTGCGAGAAGAGGAACGAGTTCACGCGAACGGCGACCAGGCCGTTCGCGGGGTCGTCGGCAAGCGCCGCGTACTGCGGCCACTTCATCCCCGAGCCGATCGCCAGCATGTCGATCTCGTGGGTCTGCAGCTGCGTCTGCATGGTGTTCTCGTCGGGGAGGATCTTGTAGACGACCTCGCTCAGCTTCGGCTTGCCGAGATAGAAGTACGGATTCGCCACCATTCGCACGTCCTGGCCGCGGTTCCACGCCACGACCTTGAACGGGCCGCTGCCGACCGGCAGCGAGTTGTACGGAGCTGTGTTGAACGACCCTCTGTCGTCGTTGTACTTGGCGAGGATGTGGGCGGGCAGGATCGGCGCGTTCGCGTTCACACCCCAGAGCTGCTGCAAGTACGGCGCGTAGAGCTTCTTCATGTGAATGACCGCCACGGTGCGGTCACTGCAGTCGATGCTGCCGATGCTCTTGTAGCCGTCGGTCGTCGTGACGTTGTTGTGCGCGTTCATGACGACTTGCCAAGTGAACTTCAGGTCGTTGCAGGTTAGCGGCGCGCCGTCTTGCCACTTGATGTTCGGCCGGAGCTTGTACTTGAGCGTCAGGCCGTCTTTGCTGACGTCTCCGTTGGCGACCGTCGGGACCTCGCGCAGCGCGTCGGGCACGGGGCGTCCCTTCGCGTCGTACCGGATCGCCCAGGAGTAGATGAACATCGAGAGATCCAGCATAGGCGTGGCGGCATCCAACACCGGGTTGAGATTTTTCGGATCGGCTGCCTCCGAAAAGCGGAACACGCCCGGCTGAGTCCATGAGTGCGCCCCGCCTCCCGCGCCGTTCGTCGAAGTCTTCGTGCATCCGACCAGCGCGGCCGAGACGACGGCCAGCGCAAACAACGCCTTGGCGTTCACCCAGACGCTCCTTCCTTCGGGTCGGTGCGCATCGTCTCGGGATCGATGCCGCGAGAGGCGCAAAACGACCGGTACGCGTCCGGCGCGATCTCCGAGGGCTTGATCTCGCTGCGCCCGCCCCAGAAGACGTTGGTATACGAAAAGCCGATGCCCGCCTCCCGCAGGTGCTCGTCGATCGCCGCCTTATGCGCCAACACGCGCTCCTTTTCCATACCGTGTGCCACCGCCATGATGTTGACGCCGTGGAACTCCGGTCCGCCCTCGCGCCAGTACGCGTGCGTGATCACGTAGTGGCGCGCGACCTCGGAGCCGGCGTCGATCTCGCGGCCCGCGGGGACGGCCCAGTGAAACAGCGCGTTATAACGCGTCGCGCGCTCGTTTCCGGCCGTCGGCTTGACGTGCTCGAGAAAGGTGGAGAAACGCCCGATCACGCGGCGCTCCTGTAGGCTGCGCGCCACGTTGACGAACGTCTCGACGTCGAGTCCGGCGTCACGAGCGCGCGCCGACCAAACGTCGCGGAGGATCTCACCCGGCGCAAACTCGCGCTTGAGAGCCACGAGGACGCGCCACTGGAGATCGGAGAGCTCGACGACCGACGCCTGCATCGGTCGCGCGCGCTCCTGCGAGCGCGCCCCGGGCTCGAGCCCGCGCCGGCGAACGTGCCCCACGCCGAGCGCAAAGAGCATCCGAGCCGGCATCAGCCGATACCGCTGCGCTCCAACCGCGCCGCGCAGCCACTCCGCGTGTTTGCGCAGCGAGTAGCCCTGCGGCACTTTCAGCGTCGTCCACAAGCGGTACTTGCTGCCGGCAGAAACCGCGTCGGTCGTCCGGATGACGACGTGACCGGAGAACGGGTCCTCGCGAAACATGAAGTCGAAGGCTGCGTCGAGCCGTTCCGGCGCGACCTCCCACGCGCAGAGCGCGCCCTGGGCCAAGCTCGTGGAGAGCAGGGTCTGGCGGACCCGGCGAATCGTCCCTGCCCGCAGCATCGTCACGATCCGCTGCATCACGGTCTCGACCGGAATCCCCGTTCGCGACGCGATCTCGCCGAACGGGTCGGTTTGGAATCCCGCGAGGCGGTCCTCCGAGACCGCGAGGATCGCGGCATTGACCGGATCCGAAATCGTCGCCGGCGCTTCGGAGATCTCCGGAGTCATCGGCGCTTAATTATATTTGAACGTCGCTGATCCCCGTCGCGTACAAGTAGTTCTGTTCGGCCGTCTGCACGCCGTAGAGAGCGGTGATGTAGGCGGATTGCGCCGTCGAAAGGTTCGCCTCGGCCGTCACGACGTTGAGGATCGTGGTCGCGCCAACCTTATATTGAGCCTGCGTCGCATCCAGCGAGACTTGCGCGGACGTCAGCTCCGACCGGGCCTGCACGAGCGATGCCCGCGCCGAGATCAGCGTCGCGAGCGCCGAGCGCACGTCCGACTCCACCGTCAGCCGCGTGCTGTTGAGCGTGGCAACCGCCTGATCGAGCTGCGAGGCGGCGACGGCGACGTTATAGTTCGTCTGCCCCTGATCGTAGATCGGAATCGACAGGTTCAACCCGAGCACCTTGTCGTTCGCCCAGCTCTGCGGGCCCGGACATTCCGAAATCGGAACGACGATTCCGTGCTTGAGCGTCGTCGTTGTCGAGAAGCAGTTGATGAACTGCTTGCTGATGGTGTCACTCGCGCCGGCCGACAGCACCGGAAATCGCGCGAGCTTCGCGTAGCGCAGGTTCTCCTTAGCGGATTCGACGTTGTAGGCGGCCGAGATGTAGTCCGGACGCATGATGAGCGCGCGCGACAGCGACGCGGTGTAGTTCGGATTGGGCGGCGGCGGCTGCGAGGTAATCGACTTGGGAACGACCTGCGAGTCGGCGTCGAGCCCGAGCGTCGTCGCGAACGTCGCCTGCGCGCCGATCGCGGTCCCCTGGGCGGTGACGAGCTGGCCGCGTGCCTGCGCGGTCTGGAACTGCGCGGCGGCAATGTCGGATCGCGCGGCCGCGCCGTTGCGGATCTGCGCGGCGACGGACGCCTCGTTGACCTCGAACTCGCGCACGAGCTGTGCGTCGGCGGTCACCGTCGCGTTGTCTTCCAGCACGGCGTAATAGGCGTTGGCGACGCTGAGTGCGAGCGTTTGCAGCTGGCGAAGCAGCGTCGCGCGTCCGGCGATGTCGGCCGCCTTAGCGGCGCGGATGTTGGCGATCGTGCGTCCGCCGTCGTAGATGAGCTGCTGGATCGTGATCCCCGCGGATTCATTCGTGAAGGTTGCCTGCGAGTACGCCGACGGCGTGGCGAGACCGAACGCGGCGTTCGGCACGACGACGCCGGGACTGCTGCTCGGACGCGCGACGCCGCCCCCCGATGCCGTCGTGCCGTTGCTGAAAGATTTTCCGGTCTGCGCCGTTCCACTGACCCCTGGATAGTAGGCCTGGACCGACGCCGCGTATTTGGCGTGGACCGCGGCCCACTGCGCGTTCTGCAGCGCGAACGTCGGCGAGAGCGCGACGCCGATCCGGATCGCGTCGGCGAGGGAGATGGACTGCGGCACTCCCTTTTTCGGCTTGAGCAACGCGACGTCGGGCGCGGGCGTCCCGTAGGCCGGATACGGGATCGGCGTGCCGCTGACCGTGGGCTGCGGCAAGGGCGAAGGCATCTGCACGCCGGGAACGCCCTGAATCTGCCCCTGGTCCGGCGCGCTCTGCGCCAGCGCCACACCCGTCACGAGCGAGCTCAGCGCAAGCGCCGTGACGAGCGCTCGCGCGGGAATCCGCCTTTGGGTCATCCTCAGTGCACCGCGGCGTTCGAGGAGGCCGAGCTCGCGATCGCTACATCGCTCCCGTCCTTCAGCGCGTCGGGCCGCGTCGTGATCACCATCGTGCCGGGCTGCACCCGCGCGCTGGAGACCTGCGAGAGCGTGTCGGTCTGCACGCCGACCCGAACCGGTACGGCCTGCGCCTTGTTGTCCACCACGATATAGACGACGTCTCCGTTGGGCGTCTGAGCTACCGCACTGCGAGGGACGACCACCGCGCCGACGGCGTGCGCCTTGGTCACGGTGACTGCGACCAGCATGCCGCCGCGCAGCGCGTAGCCGGGATTGCGCAGCTCGATCCGCGCGAGATACGAGAGCGTTCCAGACGTGGGCACGGAGTTGACGGTCTGGATCGCTGCGTGAAACGTGCGGCCCGGCAGCGACGTCGACACAAACGTGACTCCCGTGCCGGGATGCACGTAGGCGAGATCCTCGTCCGGCACGTTGACGTTGATCCAGACGGTGTCGATTCGCGCAACCTGCAACACGGGCTGCGACGGCGACGCAAACGCCCCCGGATCCACGAGGCGATTCGCCACGACGGCATCGTACGGTGAGTACATATACGTCTGCGAGAGCTGCGTGCTCAACACGTTTGCCTGCGCGGCGGCGGACTGGGCTTGTGCCTGCTGCGCCTTGACGTTCTGGGCGCTGACGGCGTTGTTGCGCAGGCCCACGACGGCGTTGTTATACGTCTGCTGGGCCTGAACGTAATTCGCCTCGGATTGCTGCAACTGCGTCTCGGATACGTAGCCCTGCTTGTATAATTGCTTATTTTGGTCGTAGACGAGCTTCGCGTTCGCGAGCGAGGCCTTCGCGGTCTGAAGCGTCGCCTCGTTGCCCTGAACCTGGACGGGATATCCGACGACGGCACCCTGCGCAGACGCCGAGTACTGCGCGGCCTGCGCCTGTGCCTGCGACAGCTGCGCCTGCAGCGTCGAAGGATCGATCCTCGCCAACAGCTCGCCGCGGTGGACCATGTCGCCGATGTTGACGTTGATCGCGACGATGGTGCCGCTCTGCTGGAACGCGAGCGTCGATTGCTCGAGCGGCGCGATCTGGCCGTCCAGCGTAACGTATGTCGCGACGTTCTGCCGCGAAGCGGCCGCAGCGTCGACCGCAAGGGGCATCGCTCCGGCCTGAGGCTTCTTGCCGCACCCGCCCAATACGGGGATTGCCAGGCTCGCGGCGAGCGCCAGCAGCGCGGCGGGTCCGCGAGCGAATCTCATGTGTAGCATCTCTTTCTTTAAATGCCGTCCTTCATAGTCTGATATACGACGCCCCGCGGCTTTTGATTCAAAGCGCCCGGACCTACAACCTCGGCATGAGGAAATCGGCTTCAGGGCGTATCTCCCAGGTGGCATGAGCGTGAAACTCGACATCGGGCGCTCGTACAGCCTTCAGAGCCGCGTCGAGGAGTGGATGACCGCCGAAAAGGCGGGGAACAAGGGAGTCGACGTCCTCTCCACGTCGATGCTCGTTCAGCTGGTAGAAAGCGCCGCGATCCACTGCGTCGAGCCGATCTTGAAATCCGGCCAAATTACGCTCGGCACGCATATCGACCTCGAACACAAAAAGCCCGTGCCGGTGGGGTTCATCGTTCGTACCGAGGTCGAAGTCGTGATGTTGGACGGACCGCGCGTGAGCTTCGCGGTACAAGTCTTCGACGAGCAAGAGGCCGTCGCCGAAGGAACCCACGAGCGGTACATCATTGACAAGGCCAAGTTCCTAGCAAAACTGAGAGAAAAGCTGGCCTGACCAGGCTCCTACTGCAGGGGAGGCAATCGCCCCCTCCCGAAGAGGACGCTAAAGGATTGCCCTACGGGCCCACGGGCCCGGGCGGGTAAGCCTCAGGTCTCAATTACCAGCTTAGGAGGACACATTGAAGCGACTGAGCACTGGAGTCCTGACCGTGCTGCTGGCAGCCGGCCTTGGATTCAACGCAGTCGCAGCCCATCCCGCCGCATCGCATGGCAACATTGGAACCAACGCGGTAGCGCAGGGTCAGGGCGCGACGGCTGCTCCTCCGGCGAACTTCGGTTCGCCGCCGTCGGGTCAGTACCCGATTCTCTACAATGACCACCACGTCTATGCAAAGCCCGACATCCTGAAACAGGGTCGCGTGCTCGCAGCACTGGTTCGGGGCGGAACGCTCTTGATTCCGCTTCGGTCGATGTTCGAGCAAATGGGTGCGACCGTGTCGTACGACGCGGGCAGCAAGATGGTGACGGTCAGCAAAGCCGGCGCCGAGGTCAAGGTGACCGTCGGTAAGCCGGAAGTCATCATCAACGGCGAGTCGCGTCCCCTAGACGTGCCGCCAATGATCTATCAAGGCGTCATCCTCGTACCGGTGCGCGTGATCTCGGAAGGCATGGGAGCCTACGTTCAGTGGGTGCCCGATCGCCGTCTGGTGGTCGTGCGCTACATCCCGGCGACCCCGCCGCCGAGCCCAGCACCACCTCCGCCACCTCCACCGCCGCCGACTCCGACGCCGGTGCCGATCGTGGCGCCCTACTACGACTTCTACGTGGCGGGCGACTACATTATCTCACCAAAGGTGTACAACGAGTTCGTCCCGGGTGCGTCGAGCAACAACAACCAAGGCGGGTTCTCATATCGCCTCCACGGCGCGCTCGAGTTCCCGATCGCCAACTTGCCCTGGATGGTCGAGGTCGACTATCGTCAGTGGAACTGGGGGCATAACTGCGGCGGCGCCGGAGATCCTGAGTGCCTCGTGACGACGATCGGCGGCCTCGGCACCTCGTCGGTTCCGACGTTCACCGGTCGCGACTACGACTTCGACGCACGGCTCGGCATTCGTGTGCTGCACCCGCGCATCTACATCGTCGGCGCGTACATGTGGCGCGGAAACAACTACGGCTATCCGAGGGAAAACGGGGCCGGAGTTGGACTCGAGAAGTTACCCGACCTCGATCACGTGTTCTCGTGGTATGGCCACGCGATCTACTTCTTCGGGGTAAACGGTAACTATCAGAGCACGCCGGGTGGATGCGGAACTCCGGGCGCAACCACCGGCTGCACGTTCAACGTGGGCTACAACATCCTCAAGTATGACATTGGCGTCTCCTACACGTTCCAAGGATTCCCACTCTTCCTCGAGGCGGGATTCATGGGCGATCGTGGCTGGAACTACAATGCAGCGCCGATCGGATTCTCCGAGAGCGGCCCATACGCGGGAATCGGGCTGAAGATCTAAGCTTCCGCCCCGTATCGCAAAACCGAAAGCCCCTGCCGGATGCAGGGGCTTTCGTCATGACGGACGGCCTCGTCTTATCCGGGCGCGGCCGACGGTTGAACGCAAGGCGGTGTGATCAAGACGACCGCCGGGTGCCCAGGAGCCGGGGACGGACTGGGCGTGACGTCCGGCGTGACCTCGGGCATGACGCCGACGCCCAGCGGCAGCGGCGTCGGGCAGATCTGCGCGAGCGCGAACCAGTGCTCGGTGTATCCGTGGCTGATGCTGGCCTTCATCGTCTTTCCGAAGTACGTGTTGCCGTACCGCGTGACGAGGATCTGCATGAAATCCCAAGCCGTCTCTTGCTCGGGCTGCGTGTAAACCTTTCGCAGCACCTGGACTCCCAGGAAATAGGAACGCGGCAACTGCGGATCGTTGGGATACTTAGCGGCCCAGCGAAGGAGCGCTTCGGTGGCGAAGTCCAGCTTCGAGATGAGCCGCGGGTCGGTCGTGTAGGCGCCGGCGCTGACCGCGCCATCCTTATAGGTGTTATCGATCCCGAGATAGCTCATTTTCATGCGGCCGAAGTATTCGTCTCCGGGAGCGGAGCTGTTGAAGTCCTCGCACTGCAAGTGCGCCCATTTGCTCTTGGTCGCGCCGCACGCGTCCTTCTTCTCGCTCGTGGGGGGCGTCGGCGTGGCTTTCGTCGGAGTTGCGGTCGCCGCGAGCGCGGATGCGGAATGACTCGGCGCCATGTACAATAGACCGGTGCTGGCAGCGGCTATCGTAAGCGACAACGTTGATAGCGTGCGTCTCACGTATGAAAAAATCTCCCTTCGGGTACCGCGGTGGCGCGGTAAGGCCCATTGGGGAATAATTCTTTCAGCAGAAGCGGCCTGGCGGCCTTCCAGACCAACGTCGACGAGGGGCGGGGCTTTTCGCGCCGCGAACAACGCCAAGCAATGACTCGCTCCATTGCCGTCGCAGCAGTCCAACTGCGTGCACGCGATCGAAACGATTTCGACGGGGCGTTGCATAGCGCGCTCGAGGCCGTGCGTCGCTGCTCGCACGCCGATGTCGTCGTGCTTCCCGAGGCGACCTTCCCAGCGTACGTCTTGGGCGATGCTTCGTTCGACGAGGCGCGCGTCAACGAAGCGCTCGAGCAGCTCCGCGAGATCGCGCGCTCGAGCCGGACCGTGATCGTGGCGGGCGCCGTTGCGCGCGACGGCGGCGTCGCTCGAAACCGCGCCGTCGTCATCGACGCCGACGGGTCGCTCGCAGGGCGCGTAGACAAGCTTTTTCTGTGGCATTTCGACCGGCGTTGGTTCGCGCGCGGCGATCGGCTGGCTCCGGTGCAGACGAGCGTCGCGACTCTCGGCGTGATGATCTGTGCCGACGGCAGGCTTCCGACCATCGCCCGTACGCTCGTGGACCGGGGAGCCGAGCTTCTCGTGATGCCCACCGCTTGGGTGACGAGCGGGCGCGACCCTGAAGCCCTCGAGAACGTTCAGGCCGATCTGCTCGGCCGCGTCCGGGCCTACGAGAACCGCGTGCCGTTCGTCGCTGCCAACAAGTGTGGCGTCGAGCTGGGGATGGTCGCGTATTGCGGCAAGAGTCAGGTTGCCGATGCGCGCGGCGAGCTCGTCGCGCTTGCGGACCAGCATCGCGCCGAAACGCTGCAGGCGACGGTGCGGCTCGCGGCCGAGAGACCCGCTCGCGTCATGCCGGATTGCCTCGCGCCCTGCGGCGTACGGCCCGAGCGCTCGGTGCGCATCGCCATCTCGTGCGAAGCGCTTCCGGCCGACACCGGCTCGCGCTTGGAGATGCTCGACGACGAGTTCGCGCTCTCTCCGGACGATGACGCCCGCTTCGCCGCCCTCGCCGGCTCCGTCCCCGCGGCGCGCATCGACGACGCGCGCATGCTCGACCCGGGAGGGGTCGTTCCCTTTCGCCGGGCGGGATATTGGCTGATAATCTGGAGGACCGCGCTCGGCAGTCCGTGGGTGGAGCGCATCGCGCGGGCACGCGCGCTCGAGCTGCGCGTGCATGTCGTCGTTTTCGACCGCGCCGGGGAGCGCGCGTTCGCCGTCGATCCGGATGGGGCCGTCGTCGCGGGCACCTACGGCGACTATCGTCTCGCCACGTTCGTGTTCGATCCGCGCAAATCGGCGCAGACGTCGGTCGCGCCGGGAACCGATGTGATAGAGGGTCTGCAGTGGGTCTCCGAGCTGGCAGAACGCGAAGAACCCGCAGCAACGTGAACCCGGGCGTCGAGCCGAATCAGGGCGGCCGATTAGTCTCGCTCGCTGCCGCCGTTATCGCGGTGCTGGCGGCACTGGGCACGCTCTTCGCGCACCATCGCTCGATCTCGGCGCTCTCGGCGAAGAATCAGGCGATCCTCACGCAAGCGCGCGCCACCGATATGTTCACCGCCTACGAGGCCAAGCAGATCCGCTTCAACATCTATCGAGCGCTCATCGCGAGCGACCTCGTGAAAGATACGCGGAAGAAGGCGCAGCTGGAGTCGGTGGCGCAGTCGGAGAGCGCGGCGGCGCCCGTGGCGCTCGAACGAGCACGGGCGTTGGAGCGCCAGGCGCTGGCAGAGGACGAGCGCTCCGAGCGCATCTTGAAGTCGTACGAGCTGCTTCAGTATGCGACGACGGCCTTTGAGATCTCGATCGTGCTGGTTTCAATCTCGGCCCTGTCGGGAGGAAGCCGTCTGCTTTCGATCGGTTGCGCCGTGTCCGGACTCGGGCTCGTGCTCTTCGTGGTCGGGCTTGTACGGGGTTCCTAACTCGTGTACCGCCGGGGCCTCCGTCGAACCGCCGCGCTGCTCGTCGCAGGCATCGCGCTCGCCGGGAGCGTGCCCCGCACGCCGTGCCCGCGCATTGCGTCGGGGAAGATCGCCGCGACGGCGTGGCCGTATCTACCCGGAAGCAGCATCCCGCTGCGGATCGACGGCTTCGGCGCGCCCTACCACGCCGCGGTTCTCGGGCCCGGCAGCCTGTCACCGGCCGGCGTATATGAGATTCCCTCGCGAACATCACCGGGAAGCGCGCTGCTCGTCGCGGGTAACGTGAACGGACTGGCGGCAGCTAATCTGCGGATAGGAGCGCCGCCGAACGCCGCACGCTCGTTCCTCGTCGTTGCGTCCTACGACGACGGGCTCGTCTTTCACGATGCCGGCTCCTTCTCCGTCCTGGGCGTACTCGCCACGGGTGGCACACCGACCGATACCGACGTTGACGCGCTCGGAAGAATAGCCGCCGCCGATACCCAAGGGTCGCGGCTCACGCTCGCGACGCTGTCGCCGTGGGGCGTCGCTAGAGTCGACGGCGTGTGGCTGGGCGACGAGGTCGCAATCGATGCCGCCACGCACGCAGTCTTCGTCACCGACCGAGACGTCGACGGAACCGGGGCGTTGACGCGCGTGACGCTCGACGGCTCCGTGTCCCGCGTGGCGACCGGCGCGACGCCGGAAGGCCTAGCGGTGGACGCCGCGCGTCACGTCGTCTACGTCGCAAATACGAACGAGGGCACCGTTACCGCCGTCGACACGCGCACGATGCGAGTTCTCCGGCGTTTCGCGGCGGTGCCGCGCGTTTTCTCGCTCGCTCTTTCGCCAGGCGGCACGCTGTTGTACGCGATATCGAATCAGAGTGAGGGCTCGCCCTTTGCCGCGCCCGGTGCGGCGGTCGCGATCGACCTGCGCGCTGCGACGCCACGCGTCGTGGCGCGTAGCCCGCATCTTGCATTCCCCCTCGGCGCGGCACTCGATCCCGCGACGCACACGCTCTTCGTCACCGACGAGCAGCTCGGCAAGGTCGACGTGCTCGATGCGTCCACGCTGCACCCCAAGCACGCACCGATAGCGACGTGCAATATCCCCTGGAAACCGCTCTACGACGAGGCTGCGGCTCGGCTATACGTGCCGTGTGCGGGTGCCGACGCCGTGGACGTCTTCGATACGCGCTCGTTGCGGCGCGCCCCCCACGCGCCGTTCCCGACGGGCGGCTATCCCCTGGCCGTTGCGGTCTGGCATCCGCCCGCATGAGATCGCGTACAAAGCCGAATCCACTGCGAAGCGCGATGCTTGCGATGCTGCTCGCCTTTGTCGGTGCCGCGCGAGCTGTGGCGTATGAAGACGCGCTGCCGGCGCGGATCGCGCCCGATGCCCCCTTCCCGCGCATCCAGCAAGAGGCGCCGACGATCGAGAGCGTCGCGCCCGGGGTGATGTACGCAGACTATCAGCTCCTCACGGCGGTCGGGCCGTTGTCCGTGCATGTTGTGTCCGTCGAACCGCATCGCGCCGACGTGCATCTGGGTGCGGTCCTGGCCGACGACTCGCTCGAATCGCGCGGCGAAACGATCGGCTCGATGGCGCGGCGCACGCGGGCGGTCGCGGGAATCAACGGCGACTTCTTCGATATCGGCAACACGAACCGTCCGATCGGCATCGTCGTTCGCGCGGGCACGCTCGTGCAGCCGCCCTACAAGCGATACGCGCTCGCGATCACGCATGACGGAATGCCTCATATCGCGGAGTTCAGTTTCAACGGCCAGATCGAAATCGATCAGCGAACGATGCCGCTCGACGGCATCGACGAGATGCCAAACGGCGGCCTCTCGCTGTTGACTCCGCTCTACGGACGCGTGCGACCGCAAGACGACGTCACGCTGGTGAAGGTCGAGCCGCTCGGCGACACGCCGCCCCTCACTCGCTATCGGGTGATCGGCGCCGCGAACAATCTCGAGGCGCAGCCCCCCGGCTACTACGTAGCGATCGGGCTCAACGACTACAGCTTCATCAACGTGCCTGACGCCAACGCCGTCGTGACCGTCAGCGGCGACCTCGCGCCGTTGGGCCTCGACTCGATCAGCGCCGCCGTCGGCGGCGGCGCTCTGATTCTGCACGACGGCGCCTGGTACGACGACGGCGACGCTCCCTACCGCGTTGAAAACTCGCGGCGGATGCCGTGCTCGGGCGCGGCCATCGCGCCCAACGGGCGGCTGTTTCTCGTCGAGGTCGACGGGCGTCAGCCGGAGCTGAGCGTGGGCGTGACGCGACCCGAGTTCGCCGCGCTCATGCGCGCGCTCGGCGCGACGGAGGGGCTGCTTTTCGACGGAGGAGGCTCGTCGACGCTTGTCGCGCGGCGCCTGGGAGAAAGCGACGCCGACGTCATGAACTCCCCGTCCGATGGCCGCGAGCGACCCGTCGCCGACGGCATCCTTGTGTACAGCACGGCGCCTGCCGGGCCGCCCATTCGGCTCGTGGCGCGACCGGGCGCGCTGCGGGCGCTGCCCGGTGCCGAGGTGCCGCTGCGCATCGCGGCCGTCGACGCCGCAAATCACGCGACGATCAGCGGCGCGGTGGTAACGCAGGTGCTCCCGCCGGCCCTGGGCGAGTACCGCGACGGCGAATTCATCGCGCTGCGTCCGGGCAGCGGCCGGATCGTGCTACGCGACGGCAACCTGCACGGCAGCGTGCCGATCGAGATCGCGGCCGCGCCGGCGCGCACCCGCATCCTGCCCTCCCGGCCGAACGTCGACCCGAACGCGACCATCGCGTTGTCGGCACGCGCGTACGACCGCGACGGCTATGCGCTCGCGCTGCCGCCCACCCTGCGCTGGTCCGCGAGCTCGGGGGTCATCGACGCTCGCGGTCAATTTCGTGCCGCATCTCATAACGCGCGCGTATCCGTCCGCATCGGCGACGCCGCTGCCGATGCATTGGTGACCGTGGGATCGCACGACGTGGCCCTGGCTTTCGCCGACCACGCGCGCTTCACGACGCTGCCGCACGGAGGAGCGGGCTCGATCGCCAGGGACGCCGGCTGCCGCAGCTGCGTCGCACTTTCGTTCTCCTTCGGCGGCACGGAGCGCGCCGCGTATGCGACGGCCGATCTTCCGCTGCCGTCCGGCACGATGGGCCTTACGTTCGACCTGCACGATGACGGGAGCGATGCAAGGGTACGCGTCAACGTTCGCAACGCAATCAACGAGGACACGCTCGTGCAGGCGGCGGACCTCGGACAGCCCGGCTGGCGGACGGTCGCCGTGCGCTTTCCGCCGGACACCGATGCGGCCCGTCTGATATCGATCTACGTGTTGCGCCCCAAGGGCATCGAGCTCTCCGAAGGGACGATCGTCCTGCGCAACGTCCGCGCGATCGTCGCGGGACGGTAATCCCGCGCGCGACTACAACGTGAGCGCTGCGATCGCGCCGATAACGAGCAGCGCGCCGAGCGCGGTCGCGATGAGATTCGGCGTGGATACCACCTCGATGGCGGGATAGGACTGCACCGTGGCGCGCAGGACAAGGCCCCCCACCCTGACGGGCTGACCGCCGGCGCTCAGCGCGATCGCGTGCGGCAGGAGCCGCTCGTTTTCATCGTCGACCGCGAAGAGCACGGCCGCCTCGCCGGGACGATCGCGGCCGTGCAGCAGCATCGCCGCCTGTGCCGGCGTGAAGAGCACCGCCTTGACGACCCGTCGCGCGGCCGGAACGTTGAAGGAATCGAACGGAAGATCCAGCCCGGCGAGACTCTGCCGGTGCTGCATCAGGAGCACGGGCGAGAGAAACACGCCGCCGGTCGGCTGCGTGACGGTGAGACGGCCGCCGCGCGGGTCACGCGCCTCGACATATGCGACGTCTCTCGGCACGCTGCGTAGGATGAAGCTCCCCGTGTCGCGCGCGCTGCCGCCGATCGTCAGCGCCGAACTCGGCGGACGCTCGAGCACGACGTCGGGTACAACCGAAGACTGCCCGAAGAACGGAAAGGCGAGCGTGCCGAGTCCTTCTACCTTAACGCGCTGTCCCGGCGCACCGACGACCGTCTGATCGTCCGGGCCGAGCAGACCGCTCGCCGCGCCCGCCACCGCGACGGTCGCCGTCCCGAAGGCCAGCGCGACGATCGCCGCTCGCGCACGCGCTGCACGCGCGGCGCGAAAGCGCCTGCGCGCCGCGGCAACCGTGTAAATCGCGAGCGCGAGCAGCGCAACGTTGTACCACCCCGCGTGGTAGACGGCGCGTCCGGGGATCACGATCCCGACGACGACGCCCGCCACGACCAGGAGCGACGTGACCACGAATGCGCTCACCGTTGCGCCAACAGCGGGCCGACGGCTGCCCTCATCTGATCGAACGTCAGCGCGCCGTCGAAGCCGCGCGCGACGATCCCGCTCCGGTCCACGATGATCGTCGTGGGAAGTCCCAGAGCCGCGTAGGTGCGGCCGTATTGCTCGCCGGAATCGATCCATATCGGAAAGCGAATGCGCAGTGAGCTCGCGAAGGCGCCGGCGCGTTGCGGCGACTCGCCCTCATTCACTCCGACGATGACGAGATCTCGGCCGGCATACAGCGTAGCCAAGCGTTGCAGGTCGGGCATCTCCGCGCGACATGGCGGGCACCATGAGGCCCACAGGTTCATGACGACCAGACGTCCGCGATAGCGCGCGAGCGAAACGGACGCACCGCGGTCGTCGCGCAACTCAAAGACCGGTGCGGACTGTCCGACGAGCCCTGCGGGACCGGCCGTCTTAGCGGGCCTCGAGACGAAAAACGGTTCGAGAACCAGGACGGTCACCGCCGCCGCCACGAGCACGATGAGCCAAACGATGTAACGGTACGTTGCCGAGCTCTGTAGCGTAGGTGCCCCTCCTTCCACGGACGAAACGGCGACGGCGTGCCTGCCTTGATTCTCGACGGACGAAGCCTCGCGGCGGAGTTGCGCACGGAACTCCTCGCCCGTACGAGTGCGTTGCGCGACAGCGGGATTCATCCTCGCCTCGTCGTCGTCTTCGTGGGAGAGAACGAATCGAGCAACTCTTACGTTCGCAACCTCGCGCGGACGGGCGAGCGGGTCGGCGTCGACGTCAGCGTGGACCGGGTGCCGGAAACCGCCAGGCTGGAAGAGATCCGGTTCCGGCTGGAGCGCCTTCACGCAGATCCGGCGACGCACGGTGTCATGTTGCAGCAGCCCCTGCCGGCACATCTGCCGATCCGCGAGATCGCGGACGCGATTCCCGCGCACAAGGACGTGGATGGCACTCACCCCACGAACCAGGGCCACCTGGCATTCGGCAGCGGGACCGAGTACGTCCCGGCGACGCCCGCCGCGGTGATGCTTCTTCTCGAGCGCAGCCCGCACTGGCCGCTGCGTGGACGCCGCGCCGCGATCGTCGGGCGCTCGATCGTCGTCGGAGCTCCCGTCGCGTGGCTGATGATCGCCCAAGACGCGACGGTCACGATACTGCATCGCGAATCGCGTGGGCTTCAACAGTACCTAAAGACGGCAGAGGTCGTCGTCGTCGCCGCGGGCTCGCCTGGGCTCGTGCGCGGCGAAGACCTAATGCCCGGCGCGACCGTCATCGACGTCGGCACGACGATGGTGAATGGAGCGTTGAAAGGCGACGTAGATTTTGAGAGTGCGGCACGCGTCGCGGGCGCCATTACGCCCGTGCCTGGCGGCGTCGGACCCGTGACGAATGTGGCTCTGCTGCGCAACGTCGTGAAGGCCGCGGAGCGGTCGCAGGTCGCTCGTTACGCGGCGCCCAAGGCGACTTGAAGTGGGAACGCATCCGATCCTGCTCGAGTTGGAGCAGCGCGCACACAAGGACCGCGTCCCCGTCGTCTCGCGTGAGATGGGGCGCTTCCTGTCCACGATGGTCACGGCCATGCAAGCGAACCGTATTCTCGAGGTCGGCACTTCATATGGCTACTCCACGCTGTCGATGGCGCTGGCTCAACCGCGCATGGGCAGAATCTGGACGGTGGAGCGCGAAGCCGCTCACACTGAGGTCGCGCTCGAATATTTTCGTCGCGCCGGCGAGGACGACTACATCGAGCTTTTCAATACGCCGGCTCCGGAATTGCTCGAGAATTTTCCTCAGCGCAACCTCGACATCGTATTCGTCGCATCCGGCCGCGAGGACTATAGCCGGTACCTCGAGCTGGTGATACCGATGCTCAAGCTCTCGGGTCTGGCGATCTTCTACGACTGCACGCCCGCCGCGGATTTCGTACGACGGTTTCTCACGCATCCAGCGCTCGACGCGACAGTTTTACCGCTCGGCGAGGGCACCGGCATCGGCGCACGCCGGCAATGACGAGCGCTGCGGCCTTTCGGCACGCTATGCGCCACGTGCCCACGGGGGTCACGGTCGTGACCACCCTCAAGGAGGGAGAACCGCGTGGGATCACCGTCAACGCCTTCGCGAGCGTGTCGCTCGAGCCGCCATCGCTGCTGATCTGCATCAATCGGGAGGCCCGCAGCTACCTGTTCATCTCGACGTCGCGCGTGTTTTGCGTCAACGTGCTCGCCGGCGACCAGCGACGCCTCGCCGAGCGCTTCTCGGGAAAGGTTCGGGACCGTCAGTTCGCCGGCGTCGAGTACGCGATCGACGCGACGGGCGCGCCCGTCTTGGGCGGCGCGATCGCGCACTTCGACTGCGAGGTCTCGCACGAACATCAAATCGGCTCGCACTCGATCTTGGTCGGTCGCGTGCTGTCATGCAACGCCCGCGCCGGTTCGCCGCTCGGATACTTCAACGGCGGCTTCCACGACTTCGGCATCCACGTCGACTAAAGGGCGTGATCATTCGAACGTTTCCCGTCGGGCCGCTCGCCTGCAACTGCACCGTCATCGCCGATGAAAAATCCGGCGCGGCCATCGTCGTGGACGGCGGCGACGGCGTGGACGAGGTCGCAGCATTGCTGCAGCGGAGCGGCTGGCGCGCCGAATACCTGGTGCACACTCACGCGCACATCGACCACATCGGCGATCTCGGTAGGCTGCGGGAGCGTGCGGGGGGAGCCGCGCTGCTGCACCCCGCGGATCTGCCGCTCTACGCGACCCTCGCGTGGCAAGCGCAGTGGCTGGGATTGCCGGCCGCGCCTTCGGTCGTCAGGCTCGACGGTGAGCTGCGCGACGGACAGCTCCTCGAGCTCGGGTCTATCTCCGTGGGCGTGCACCACACGCCGGGCCACACGCCGGGCAGCGTTTGTTTCGCCGTCGGGGACGGGCGAGACACCACGCTGCTCACCGGCGACACGCTCTTCGCCGGTTCGATCGGGCGATGGGATCTCGGCGGGACGTCCATGGGGGACATCGTGCGCTCCATCCGCACCCATTTGCTGCCATATGCGGACGCCACGCCGGTCGTCCCCGGCCACGGACCATCTACGACGATCGGCGTCGAGCGCCGCTCGAACCCGTACCTGCAGTGAACGAGCGCAAGCGCCGGCTCTTCGTCGGAATCGACCTCGACGAAACGGCGCGCGAAGCGTGCGCGGCGATCTCGGAGCGGCTCGTGCGTACTGGTTTCGCGGCGCACTACGAGGCGCGCGACAAGCTTCACCTTACGCTCGCATTCTTGGGCTACGTCGGGGCTGAGCAGTACGCCGGCGTCGTGGAGGCGCTCGACGCGGCCGCGAGAATCGCGCCCTTCGCCGTTACGCTCGACAAAGTCGGCGGCTTTCCCCACGAGCGGCGCCCCCGCATCGCCTACGTCGGTGCGCGCGAGCAGGGTGCGCCCTTTCGCGCCCTGTCGCAGACGGTGCGGAGCGCCTACGCCGCCCGCGGCTTCGAATTCAAGAACGACTCTGTGGCGCACGTGACGATCGCGCGGGTTAAGGCGCCGACGCATCCGCTGCCGCTCATCGAGGTCCCTGCGATCCCGCTGCGCGTGGAGCGCCTGACGCTGTTCGAATCGCTTCCGGACCGCGCAAACAACACTTCCCGCTACGAACGCGTCGGAGACGTGCGGCTATCGGTTAGCGCAGTTTGATGAGCAGCTTCCCCGGTTCGTCGTTCGCCGGCGGTGCCTGCGCGGCGCGCGGTTGCGGAGGCGCCGCAGCGCGCGGCATCGCGGCGTAGTCGGGCACGGACCCGCCGGCGACCTTGTCGCGGTAATCGTCGAGCGCGACGTGGAGCGCCTCGAGGGCGCGCTCCGGATAGTCCTTCTTCTTCTCGGGGTAGCCGTCGAGCTGTTTCTCGATGTCGGCCGGGGAGATTTGCCCGGCCTGCTCGATGGTCTTGCCCTTGGCGAGCTCGACGACCAGACTGCATGTGGCCGTGCCGAACCCGCAGCCGGTCGTGAAGTAGGTGATGTCCTCGATCACCGCGCCCGGCCCAACTTTCAAGAAAAAGTTGTACATGTCGCCGCACGAGTCGCTGAAGTACTCGCCGCTCGCCGTAGCGTTCTCCATGGTGCGAAATCCGCTACGCTCTTCGACGAGGCGCTGGAACTTTGGAAAGTCCATCTAGATAGCCAATTCCTTTGGACGGAGCTCGAAACGGCACTGTTTTCCGCCGTGCGCCAACGATTCGGTCTGCTCGTGCTCGCCGCCGAGCGTCTCGTCGATCACGTGATGGATCACTTGGCAAACTTCGGGGTTTTCCTTGGCCGCGCTCGAGTAGGGACACGTGTGCTCGTGGAGGACGAATCCGCCGTCGATCAGGCTGTATTCGGCGACCACGCCGGACTTGCGCAGCATGTCCGTGAGCTGGGCGACGCGCTGCTCGGGCTCCTGCGCCGTGACCTCCAGGCGGGCGCGCTCCACGGCGCGACGCGAGAGGCCGTCGAAGATTCGCTCGACGCCCGCGGAGCCGAATTGATCCCGCAGCTCCCGCAGCACGGCTGTGAGCATCTTGTCGTAACCCTGAGGGAACAGCCGGTCGGCCTCCGGGGTCAAGGAGAATTCAAATGTAGGCTTGGTCGGCCCGCGCCGGACCGACCGCTCGGCAACCAACCCATCGCGCTCGAGCACCATCAGTTGCTGGCGAACCGCATTGGGCGACAGCCCGAACGAGCGCGCCAGGTCCGCCGCGGATGCGGAGCCGTGACGGCGAAGCTCGCTGACGATCTTCCCTCGGGTCGTTTGAAAGAAGCGGTCGACGTGCATCTTCGGCGCTATCCTAGCACGAATGGCGGCAGATAGTAAAGTTTTTCCTTGACTTTCTAAGAGAGCCTCGGCTAGGATAAATCGCATGCTTCAGCCAGGCCTCCAGATCAAAGATTTACGCTGCAGGGTCGCCGGAAACGAGATCCTCAAGGGCATCGATTTGACGGTCGAGCCGCGCCGCGTGCACGCCCTGATGGGTCCCAACGGCAGCGGCAAGTCCACGCTAGCCTTCTCGCTGACCGGACACCCCCAGTACGACGTGACCGGCCGCGTCGAGCTGGACGGCCAAGACCTGCTCGCGCTGCCGCCGGATAAGCGCGCGCGCGCCGGGCTCTTCCTCTCGTTTCAATATCCGGCCGCGATACCCGGCGTCAAGGTCGCGAACTTTCTCCACGCGGCGCGCCAGGCGGAGCGCCCCGGCGATCTTCCCCCGGCGAAGTTTCGCGCGCTGCTCCTCGAAAAGATGGAGCAGCTCGGCATCGATCCGTCGTTCATGGGCCGCTACCTGAACGATGGCTTCTCGGGCGGTGAGAAAAAGCGCCTGGAGATGCTGCAGCTCGCGGTGCTCGCGCCGAAATACGCGATCCTCGACGAGACCGACTCCGGCCTCGACATCGACGCGCTCAAAGCCGTCGGGAGCTCGATCGCGGCGCTGCGCGCGAGCGACGAGGGCGTGAACACCGGCTTCCTCATCATCACGCACTATCCGCGCATCCTGCAGTACGTCATTCCCGACGTCGTGCACGTGATGATCGACGGGCGGATCGTCAAGACCGGTGGAGTCGATCTCGCGCACAGGATCGAGCGCGAGGGGTACGACGAGCTCAGGGCACGCGCCATTGCCTGACACGCTGACGGCTCCCAGAGAAGAGCTCTACGACAAAGTCTCTTCGCTCGAGCGGCCGCCCTTGGATCGTAGCGCCCGGACGGCCGCGCTGGAGCGCTTCTTCTCGCTGCGCAGCGGCCGCGAGAAGCCCGGGCGATTCTGGCGCGTCGATTTCGAGACGATCGCGCCGTCCGCCGACGCGATCGGTCCGGCGAGCGGCAGCGTTCGCGTAGAAAACGCCGGCGACGGCGTCCTGGCGTGCGATCTGGCGACCGCGGCGCGAGAGTATCCGGAACTTTTCGCGCGGGCGTTCGGCACGACGAGAATCGCGAAGACCAAGTTCGGCGCGCTGGCCGCGGCGTTCGCCTCAGTTGGCGCCTTCATTTACGTTCGCGCGGATCGCGCCGCGCACGAGCCGATCGTGATCCGCGCTGACGCCGCCGCCGGTGCGGCGATCTTCCCCTGGAACGTCGTCCTCGCCGAGCGCGGCGCAAGCGCGACGATCATCGAGCGTATAACGGGCGAAGGCGACGCGTTCGTCTGCGGCGCAGCGGAGATCGTCACCGAAGAGAACGCGAACGTGACGTACGCGGTGCTGCAGTATGCCGGCGAGGGCGCGCGCGTCATCACGAGCCGCGCGGCTCGTCCCGGTCGCGACGCGGCGGTTTCCTGGGCATGCGCGGAGCTCGGCGGCCGACTTGCGGCAGGGGATCTCTTGGTGGAGTTCGATCATCCCGGAGCGCGCGCCGACGTCACCACGATTTTCTTCCCGCGATCGTCGCAACACGTGGACGTCGTCAGCACGGTCGAGCATCGCGCCGGCAAAGCGACGTCCGAGACGATCGTCAAGTCGGCCGCGAGCGAGCGCGGGCAGGCGAGGTTTCTCGGCAACATACGGATTGCGCCCCACGCACAAGGGAGCGACGCAAGGCTCCGCGACGACGCGCTCCTCCTCTCGCCGAGCGCCCACGTCGACTCCGTCCCGGCCCTCGAGATCGGCGCCAACGACGTGAAGGCCTACCACGGCGCGACCGTCGGCGCGATCGACGCGGATCAAATCTTTTACATGGAGTCGCGCGGCATCGAACGGTCGGCGGCCGAGGGAATGATCGCGCTGGGATTCTTCGAGCCGGCCATCGAGCGCTTTCCCACCGCGTCGCTCCGCGACGAAATCCGCGACACGCTGGCGCGGAAGCTATCGTGAGCGTAGCCGCGACGCCGAAGGTCGACGCGATCGTCGCGGATTTTCCGATTCTGGCCCGACCGACGTCGCGTGGTAAGCGCCTCGTCTACCTCGACTCGGCCGCGACGTCGCAGAAGCCCAGGGCAGTCATCCAGGCGCTCGTAGACTATTACGAGCAGTACAACGCGAACATTCACCGCGGCGTATATGAGATCGCCGCGCGTGCGACCACGGAGTACGAGCGCGCCAGGGTCAAGCTCGCGCGCTTCGTAGGCGCCCAGACCTCGGAAATCGTGTGGGTCCGCAACACGACGGAAGCGATCAACCTGGTCGCCTATTCCTGGGGCAGCAGCAACCTTCGCGCCGGCGACGCGCTCCTGCTGACCGAGCTCGAGCACCATTCCGACCTCGTGCCGTGGCAGCTCCTCGCCCAACGCACCGGCGCGGAGCTGCGCTTCATCCCCGTCGATGACCGCGGCGTGCTCGTGCTCGACGATCTGGATCGACTGCTCGAAGGCTGCAAGCTCGTGGCAATCGCTCACGTCAGCAATACGCTCGGCACGATCGCGCCGCTCGAGACGATCATCCCCCGGGCGCACGCGGCAGGCGCGGTCGTCTTGGTCGACGGGGCGCAGGGCGCGCCGCACCTGCCGGTCGACGTCAAGGCGCTCGACGCCGACTTCTACACTTTCAGCGGCCACAAGATGCTCGGGCCGACCGGAATCGGCGTCCTCTACGGAAAGCACGACCTGCTTGCGGCCATGCCGCCGTTTGTCACCGGCGGCGACATGATCCGTAGGGTCGAATACGCGCATACGACGTTCAACGATCCCCCGCGAAAATTCGAGGCCGGCACGAGCAACATCGCCGATGCGATCGCCTTCGGCGTCGCCGCCGAGTACCTGCAGGCGATCGGCATGGAATGGGTCCGCGAGCACGAGCGGATCCTGACCGGTTACGCCCTCGGGCGGCTGGCGGAGTTCGAACCTCGAGGCCTTGCGATCTACGGTCCGCGCGACCCCGCCCTGGTCTCCGGCGTGATCTCGTTCAACTTCGCGGACGTGCACGCGCACGACCTCGCCTCTATCCTCGACACCGAAGGAGTTTGCGTGCGCGCCGGACATCATTGCACGATGCCGCTGATGGACAAGATGGGATGGGCCGCAACCGCGCGCGCCTCCTTCTACATCTATAACAGCGAGGCCGACGTCGACGCGCTCTGCAGCGGGATCGAAAAGGCCGCGCGCGTCTTCGGAGTCTGAGGAAGCGAAAAGAAATCCTCGGATGGATGACTTCTACCGCGATTACATCCTAGACCACTACCGAAATCCGCGCAACTTCGGCACGCTCGAACGCTCGGACGCGCAAGCCGAGGATCTCAACCCGCTGTGCGGCGATGAGATTCGAATGCAGCTGAAGCTCGACGACGGCGTGGTCGAGGACGTTCGCTTCTCGGGCAAGGGCTGCGCGATCAGCCAGGCCTCTGCCTCGATGCTGACGGAGATGGTCAAGGGCATGAAGCTGGCGGACGTCGCGAAGCTCTCGAAGGACGCCGTATTGGAGAACGTTGGGATCGGCATCAGCCCGACCCGCATGAAGTGCGCGATGCTGGGTCTGCGCGTCCTCAAGAGCGCAGCGATCGGCGAACTGGCCGGCTGGCCGGACGAGGAATGATGCACCATCTCAGGACCACCCGCTGGACGGAGTTAGCCGCCGAACCGGAGTTTCGCGCGCTCGTCCGCGCGCGCCGGTGGTTCGTCACGCCGGCGACGTTCTTCTTCATCGCCTACTATCTCGCGTTGCCCGTCTCGGTGGGATTCTGGCCGGCAGTCATGAGCCGGCCGGCGTGGGGCCCGCTCACGATCGCCTACGCCTTCGCCCTCTCGCAGTTCGCAATGGCCTGGCTGTTGCTCGCGCTTTACGTGCGGCGAGCGCGCAAGTTCGATCTCCAGGCCGCCCGCATTCGAAAACACGAAACTCGCGAGCTCTTCGACGCGCGTCCCTGAGCCATGAGAACTCAGCAGACTCTCGTGATGTTCGCGATCTTCGTCGGCATCACGCTCATCGTAACGTATTGGGCCTCGGGCCAGAGCACGACGCGACGCGGTTTCTACGCCGCTAACCGGCGCATCGGAGGACTCCAGAACGGGTGGGCCATCGCCGGCGAATACTTCTCGGCCGCGTCTTTCCTCGGAATCACCGGCCTGATCGCGTTCTACGGTTTCGACGGCTTCATGTATGCGGTCGGATGGCTCGTCGCATATCTTGCCGTCCTTTTCCTGGTGGCCGAGCCTTTGCGCAACGCCGGCAAGTATACCGTGGCAGATCTCGTGTCGTTCCGTTTGCGCGGCCGCGGCGTTCGCGCCACCGCGGCGCTCTCGACGCTCGCGATCACGCTCTTCTTCTTGATAGCGCAGATGGTCGGCGTCAGCGCCCTGGCCAAGCTGCTGCTTCCGCAGCTCGGAGACGTCGCGGCGATCGTCGCCGTCGGCGTCTTGATGCTGATCTACGTGCTGTTCGGCGGCATGCTGGCGACGACGTGGGTCCAGATCATCACCGCCGCGCTCTTGCTGTCGGCGGCGGTAGGGCTTTCGCTGCTGGTTCTGGCGCACTATCACTTTTCGCTGGGAGGCTTCCTCGCGGCGGCGTCACACGTTCGCGCGGGCGACCACGCCGTCAACCTCTTGCAGCCCGGCCTGCTCTTCCACGGCGCGCCCGGCGCGTGGAATCTCGTGTCGCTCGGGCTCGCGCTCGTGCTCGGCACGGCCGGCCTGCCGCATATTCTTATGCGGTTCTTCACGGTGCCGTCGGCGCAGGCCGCTCGGACGTCCGTGGCGTGGGCGATGGTGCTGATCGGCGCATTCTACCTGTCGACGTCGTTCATGGGTTTAGGCGCGGCTACCATCGTCGGCAAGGAGCGCATCGGCCCGCGCATGTACGCCGGCCAGGCCATCGCCTACATCGCGCACCACCCGGCGCAACAGGCCGCGCTCAACGAACAGCTGACGAAACAGGCGTACATCGTGCCGCAGCCCGACAGCAACTTGGCGGCTCCGCTCCTCGCGGCCGGACTCGAGGGCTCGCTCTTGACGGCCTTCGTCGCCGCTGTCGCGTTTGCGACCATTCTCGCGGTCGTCTCGGGACTCACGCTGACCGCATCCTCCGCGTTCGCGCACGACATTTGGTTCAGCCTCGTGAGAAACGGCCGCGGCGACGAGACCGAGCATCTCTTCGTCGCGCGCGTGGCGGCTTTCGGCGTCGGCATCCTCGCCATCGTGCTATCGATCGCGCTGCGCGGCTTCAACGTGGCGTTTCTCGTCGGCCTCGCATTCGCGGTTGCCGCGAGTGCGAACGTACCCGTCATTCTGCTGGCGCTGTCGTGGCGGCGCTTCTCTCGGTCGGGCGCGATGATCGGCATGCTCTCCGGGCTGGGAGCATCGCTGGCGCTGATCGCGGCAAGCCCCGTATTCATGGGAAGCCGCGCAAGCTTTCCGCTCGAGAACCCGGGGATCGTTTCGATTCCGATCGGCTTCGTCGGCGCGATCTTCGGCACGCTGCTGTGGCGCGACCGCGAGTCGGAGCAGATGTTCGATCAGCTCCAGGTTCGCGCCAACACCGGCCTCGGCGCCGAAATTTAGCTATCGCCTATTGAGTCTTGATCGCGTAGTGGTCGGTGATCTGTAAGCCGGCGGGACCCGGCTGCAACGTAAACGTCACGTAGTACTCGCCGCTCGCCGTTTCGACGTCGGCGGTTACCTTGTACGTATCCGGCCCCACATTGGCCGAACGAATGGACTGGATGTGTGAGCCGGAGCCCATGAAGTTCTCGCTGGGCGTTCCGTGCGCCAGATATGCCGCCGCGCCCGGCCGGTCTCCGCGGCTCAACGCCTGCAAGTACGAGCGCACGACCGACGTGGCGCGGTCGTCGCCTTCCGGTGCGACGACCGGCGTCGCCGCCGGCGGTTTCGGCGTCGCCGCCGCTTTCGGCGCGACCGTCACCGTTGGACTCGGCGTGGGCGTCTGCAGGGGGGTCGCACTCGGATGGACCGTCGCGACCGCGACCCGCTTCGGCGCAGGCGTGAGCTTCGGCGTCGCCGAGAGCTTCGGCGACACCGCCGGCGTCGGCGTGAGCGAGGGCGCCGCCGTGGGACGGCGCAGCAGCGTCGGCGTCGCGCTCGGAGACGGCGCCGCGAGTGGCTGCAGCGGTGTGGCGGAGGACATCGGCGCGACGGCGACGTTCTTCGGCGCGGGCGCGCCGCCCGATCCGCCGAAGAAGTGCGCGAGCGCTCCGCCAAGCAAAAGGCCGGCCAAGACGACCACCAAGATCAGCGGGAAGAGCGGCAGCCCTCCACTCGGCTCGTCGTCTAACCGGCGCCGGCGCGGAGGCTCTCTCATGCGTTCGATATCAGCCCTTCGGCGAGCGCTTCGCGCAGCGTCGCCGGCAAGACCGCGACGAAGTCCGGGCGCCGGCGCACGAACAGCGTGATCGATTCCTTGAGGAGGTCCCGATTGGCACGCGCATACGCGATCAGCGCCTCCGGTGCGCCCTGCTGTCGCCGCGAGATGCTCTCGAGCGTCGTGCCGGCGCCCTCGGCCGCATCTTCGGAGGATTCACCGCGCGCGCGAAATGCTGCAAAAAGCGCCTCGACGAACGCATGAAACGCTTCGAGCGGCATCGTGGCAAGCTCGCGCTCGTACCAGATGGCGAGTTCGCTTTCGTCCATCTTCGCGAGTAGCTTTTCGAGTGCGCCGCCCAGCGTGTCCGCCGGCACATTCCCGAAGGACATTGACTAAATCATTTATCCCCGGCAGCAGGCAGCTCCTCGATGCGGCAGAAAATGACGGGCTGATGATCCGCGTGAAGGTTCCGCTCGATCTCCACGCCGTCGCCGTCGGCGGCTCGGGCGCCTTCGCGCTTGCGACGCCGGTGCGCATCCGCGATCTGCTGCGGTTTGCCGTGCGCGAGGCGATCGGAGCGCACGCGCCGCCCGACAAGTTTTCGCGCAGCCTCCATCGCACGCTCTCCGGGCTCGCAGCGGGCGATTTTACCATCACGATCAATGGGCGCGTCTTTACCGACGCCGAGACCATCGTCGTCTGCGAACGCACCGCGGACGTCCGCTTCTTTCTGAGCCAGCGGCGCCGGGCCGCTTTCAACCGAATGTAGAGAGCGTCGGCTTCCTCTTGCATCGGGTGATACTGTTAAGAGAAAAGAACCACTCGGAAGAAACGGAGCTCCACAATCAAACTTGGCGTTGCCCTGCTTGCCGTGCTGTTGTCGCCGGCGGCGCCGGCGCATGCCGACCTGCAGTACCGGATCCTCGGTGAAGACGTCTATCAGGGCGAACGGAGCGCCACCGTGTCCGGCGTCGGATACGCAGGCACGCAGCACCTGTCGATCCGGAGCGACGCGCGGTCGCTCCGATTCGAGGCGGACGCTCGGTACACGCGCACCGCCGGCGACGAGAATACCAGCGGAAAGGCGCGGTTCGTTCAAATGCTGCGGCCGGACGGCTCTTTCGAAGACACGGTCGACGACGATCCAAACTTCCTCACCGTACTGAATCAGCCGTTTGCCGTGCGCTTGGACAGCGTCACGCTGCAAGACGTCCGGGAACTCCACCGCCCGGTTCCGTTCGCGGCGAGCTCGCCGCTCCAGGGCCACACCTTGCTGCGCGGCTTTCTGCGTCCGGCCGCCAGCGGACCCATCGAAGGCCGCGCGACGGTCGCCGTGAGGTTCGAGTCGGAGGGACCGATGGACGGCGCGCTACCCGGCCGCGCCGATGCAACCGTTTCGGGCCGCATGCGAATGGACGGGACCGCTTACTATGCGGTCGACGACGGACTGCTGCTCGCGCTCACCGTAACCTTGACGATCGAGGCGCGTCTGCACCAACGCGGCGCGCCGGCCTCGATGCCGGTCCGCATCGTCTACCGCCGCCGGATTAGGGCGCTAGGGAACGTCTGAAGGAGAGGTCCCTAGAACGCTCCGACGAGCTCGACTTGGAGCGGGTGGCGGAAGGGCTGTTCGCGGAGCTCCGTCAACGGCGTCAGCGCCAGATGGTTTTGGTGGCAGTCGATCAGCATCTCGATTCCGCGCTTGACCGAGCCGGTCTCCTCGACGTATTTGGCGAGCTTCTTCTTGAAATATGCTCGCGGATCGTGAAGCACTTTCGCGTAATAGGGGTCGTCGGTGAGGCCCTGTGGGTCCACGCCGTCTTTCGGAACGAGCCACACGAACCATGGGTCTTCGCTTTGACGGTACCCGATCAGCACGAGCGGCAGCGCGCGAGCCGACTCGATGTTCGGCAAAAAGCTACAGAGCGTGTAGGCGTCTAACGAGATCTCCGTCGGCTCGATGGCTTGCGTCATGAAATCTGCACCTCTCATTCTCGACAAACCAAAAACAAAAGCCGCTTGCTCATACGAGCGAGCGGCTCGGTATCAGGTCCGGGCCGGGCGGCCCAGCAAAAGCGCCATGGCCGTGCTTTAGAAGCGAAGCCGCAAACCCCTGCGATCGCCGCCTGGCGCCGGGACGCTGCTGAGGAGTTTTTGCCGCGAGCGTGAAACCACGGCCCTAGCAGTGGTGGTCCGGGGCACTGTATGAGCGCGCTCGCACCACTCCTTACGGGAGTTTACGTGCCATCAGCCAGAACGCCGGAGCGGCCCGCCCGGTCTCACACCCGCGGCGACGGCGCTCCGACTCCTGCAAACTTCGAGGCCATCGTGGACGACTATCAGCGGCGGCTGTACGGTTTCGCCCTGCGCATGACGGGGAACCGCGAGGACGCCGAAGAGATCGTTCAGGACGCTTTCGTGCGTGCGTATCGCGCTCTCGGAAAGATGTCGCCGGAACAACGGGCGGACCTGCGCTTGCAGCCTTGGCTCTACACGATCACGCTAAATGTGACGCGCAACCGGCTCCGGGGCAAGCGCCCGACGAATGTCGCGCTCGACGCGCTGGCCGACCCGGACGCCATTCTACGCGAATCCAACGAGGGGCCGCCGCAGCCCGAGGCGATCGTCGAGCAAAACACCGAGATCGCCCTGGTGGAGCGCGCGCTCCTGCAGCTGCCGATGCACCTTCGCGCGGCCGCGACGCTCCGATTCATCGAGGGCCGCAGCCACCCCGAAATCGCCGAGATTCTTCATCAGCCGATCGGCACGGTCAAATCCCACGTCCATCGGGCGGTGCGCATATTACGGCGTATCCTCGGACCGCAGATCGGACGATTTTCTCCCGAAGGAGTCCCCATGCATGCGTTGTCGTGACGTCGAGGCGCTCTGGGACGAGCTCCGCGGCGAGTGTCAGGCCTCGCTCAAGGAAACCGTCCACGTGCACTTGCGCGCCTGCCCCTCTTGCCAGGACATGTACGAACAGTACGAGGGCGTGGCGTATTGTCTCTCCTGTCTGCCGCGCCCAGAACCGTCCTGCGACTTGGCGAAGAAGGTCATCCAGCACATTGCCGCGCTCAAGGGCAAGGGGCACTCGCCGATCGTCCTGTCCGCCGTCGCGACGCCGCTCGGGCGAGTCTTCGTAGGCTTTAAGCACCATAGGATCGCCTATGTCAGCCTTGACACCGGAGAGCCGCTCGACGAGGTGATCGCGCGCGCCGGGAGGCGACTGCGCCGCGAGGTCGTTCCCGGCGACGCGCCGCTTTGGCTCGTTGTGGCCCTCGAGAAATTCTTCAGCACGTGGACAATCGACGACGCGATCGTGGACATCAGCGCTCTCACGCCGTTCGAACAGGCGGTGCTGCGCGCCGCGGCGCGCATCCCCCCGGGTGAGGTGCGTTCGTACGCGTGGGTCGCCACGCAGATCGGACGGCCGCGGGCGGCGCGTGCCGTCGGGCGCGTGATGGCGCGCAATCCCCTGCCGCTGCTCTTTCCGTGCCATCGCGTCGTGGATTCGTCCGGCGAACTGCACAACTATTATTACGGCATCGAGATGAAGGCCCGTCTTCTCGAAATGGAGGGCTACCGGCGTTAGACGCCAACCTTAGCCACTCCTGAAGGAGCCTGTCGGGTTATGCTCATGTGCGATGCTGAGGTAGATTTCGGATGAATTTTAGGAGCGAGGGAGGGAGCACAGCAGAGCTCTGTGACCGACCGAGCGACAAGAAAATCATCCGAGATCTACCTCAGCCCTTCGGGTTTGACACGGCGCCTACCGCCGCGGCGTGCCCAACAGCGCGCATGACCATAACCCAACGGGTTCCTCAATGAGCGATCCTCGGATGGCGGCCATTCCGGACATTCACGGACATGCCAAGGGTGAGCATCGGCCCTACACCGAGGAGCGCCCCATCGCCTACTCGGCGCGAATGCTCTTCCTCTGGTTTTATCACGCGTGTCGCCGGTTCTCTCCGCGGTTCATGATGGTCGCGGATCACGCAAACTACTTGACGTTCGAGGACCCGGGCGCCGTCAACACGGTCCGCCGCGCGCTGAAGCTCGCCCAGGCCGGAGATCTGCTCGGCGCGGCCGAGACGGCCGGCGTCGACGTCGCGCACGCCGCTCTCGTATCCGAGGGTCTGCGGCGCGGCATGCGCTTCTCCATCGGGGCGGAGATGGACAACGACCCGCGCGCGCGCCCCGATGCGCAGAACATCATCGACGCGATGCGACCCGACGGCATCATCCGGTCGGTGCACTTCGTTCCGATCCAGCATCCAGAGAAGGGAGCCGAGTGGCTCTGGCCGTTCGACAACGAGGAGTTCGCGGAGCTCTACGAGGTCGTGAACACCGATCAGCTCTGGGAGCTGTACATCGCAAAGCTCGTCGACGACCTCGAGAAGCTCCCCTCGCATGTCATCGGGCATTTCTACGCCCCCGCCACGCTCGGCCGCTGGCCGGCTGCGAAGAAGCTCGAAGAGTACGAAGATCGCATGCTCGACGTCGCGCACCGCCGAGGGCTGGCGGTCGAGATCAACACGCGGTTCCTGTATCGCGACAGCCCCGAAGACCGCAAGAAAAAGTATCTCGATGCGAACGCCCGCCTCATTCGAAAGGCGAAGGCGCGCGGGGTCGGAATCGCCGTCGGGTCGGATGCGCACAGCCCTCGAGACCAAGGCAACGCGTTCGAGGCCGTGCTCAAGCTGCTCGACGATGCGAAGATCAACGAGGTCGTGTTTCCAGTGGGCGGCCGGCTGGCGCGCGTGGCGCTGCGCGCCACGCGAGAACACCTCGAAGCGGAGGCGTTGGCACGCCGACAGCCGATCGCGCCGGGCAGCAGCATCACCGGCTACAGCCGTGCCGAGCTCGGGCTGCCCGAGGATGCGGAAGGCGTCACGGGGCGGCGCGAGGGTCGCACGATGCGCGACGCCGGCCCGAAGAAACGCGCCGCCGCCTCCTCGACGCCGAGCACGTCGCGGCGCTCCGCGGAGTCCTCGTCGTCGGCGTCCAAAGCCAAGGCCGCACGTACCGGCAAACGGGCGGTGCCCAAGAAGAATGCCACGAGCGCCGCGTCGAGCCGCAAGAATCGCCCGGCCGCCAGGCCCCCCAAGAAGACCTCAAAGCGGGTCTCGAAACCGGCCACGGCACAGCGCAAGAAAGTCTCGCCGGTCCGCGGGAGCAAGAAGAAAACCACGAGCCGGCCGACCGCGCGCAAAACCGCTGCAAAGCGACTGCCCGGCAAGAAGGCGGCGGCCAAGAAGCCGGTGCCGCGGCGCCCGGCGAAGCCAAAGCCGAAGCGCCTTTTGACCGGTCACGCGAAGAAGGCCGCGAAGAAGAAGAAAACCGCGGCAAAGCGCCGCTAACGATTGAGTCGAGGGAGGAGCAAGGCATTGGCGGATATTGTGCGCCTTAGGAATGTCGCATTCGTCGGACCCCACCACACGGGCAAGACCACGCTGGTCGAGGCGATTCTCGCCCACACGGGTGCCATCGGGCGGCGCGGATCAATCGCCGACGGCACGACCGTAACGGATCACGAGCCCGAGGATGCCGCGCATCTTCAATCGACCACCGTTGGCTTCGCACACACGACGGCCCACGACGTCGACATCACGATAGTCGACACGCCCGGCTTCATCGATTTCTTCGAAGAGACCAAACAGGCGCTGGCGGGCGTCGACGCCGCCGTGATCGTCGTCGAGGCCGACCCCGCTCGCGTCGTGCAGACGCAGGCCATCGTCAATCACCTCGAAGCGACGCATATGCCGCACGTCTTCATCGTCAACAAGATGGACCGCCCCGGAGCCGACTTCGCGGCAACGCTCGCGGCCTTGCAGGAAGCGTACGGCCGTCACGTCGTGGCGGAACAGTGGCCGTTGGGAAGCGCGGAGCATTTTTCGGGATTCGTCGACCTCGCGCGCATGAAGGCATTCCGGTTCGAAGCGGGCGAGGGAGAGATACCGGCGGAGCTGCGCGAGCTCGCGGGGCGCAAGCACGTCGAGCTGCTGGAAGCCATGGCGGACTTCGACGATCACCTCATGGAGGAGCTCCTCGAGGGCGTCGAGCCTCCGCTCGACGAGATCGATCGCGACCTTTGCAGCGAGTGCGCGCACGATCAGGTGATTCCGGTGCTCGTCGCCGCCGGAATATCGGGCGCGGGCGTCGACGCGCTCGTCCGCGCAATCGAGCATTGGTTTCCATCGCCCGCCGACGCACCGCTTCCGGACGCCGAGGGCCGTCCAATCGCTCCGGATCCGGCGGCGCCCGCGATTGCGCGCATCATCAAGACGGCTATCCATCCGCAAAGCGGAAAGCTGTCGATTGCGCGCGTCATCTCCGGCACCGTCAAGGCCGATGCTACGCTCGCGAACGTCGGCCGACAGGAGGAGAAGGTGCGCCTCGGGGGGCTCTATCGTCTGCAAGGCAAGAAGCAGGAACCGATCCCGGAGGCCGGTCCCGGCTCGATCGTCGCGTTCGCGCGTCTCGATTCCGTCGCGACCGGCGACACGCTGACGTCGAACGGGCACAAGGTGCTCTTGCCGCGGGTTCCCGTCGCCGAGCCGGTCTTCGCCGTCGCGATCAAACCCAAGGAGCGAATCGACGAGGCGAAGATCTCGCAGATGCTCGCGCGCATCGTGGACGAAGATCCGGCGCTCCGGCTCGAGCGCGCAGACGTGACGCACGAGCTGCTTCTGCTCGGCAGCGGCGAGCAGCATGTCGCCATCGCCGTCGAGCGGCTCGCTCGCAAATATAAGGTCGAGGTCGCGACCGCGGCGCCGACGATTCCGTATCAGGAGACCATCACGGGCGGTACGGAGGTTCATTCGCGTTACAAGCATCAGACGGGCGGACACGGCCAGTTCGGCGACGTCTGGCTGCGCTTCGAGCCGCGCGAACGCGGCTCGGGCGTGAGCTTCGACGAGAAGATCGTCGGCGGCGTCGTGCCGCGGCAGTTCATTCCCGCCGTTGAGAAGGGCGTGCGCGAAGCGCTCGCCCACGGTCCGAGCGGCTACCCCGTGACCGACGTTCATGTCACGCTCTTCGACGGCCAGTATCACGACGTGGACTCCAGCGAGCAGTCCTTCAAGACCGCCGCGGGCATGGGCGTGCGCGACGCGCTTCCGAAGTGCAATCCCGTCGTGCTCGAGCCGATCGCTTTGGTGCAGGTGATCGTGCCGACCGGCTACACGTCCACCGTCATTCAGCAGCTCACCGGCAAGCGCGGGCAGATTCTCGGCATGAATCCCGCCGACCGGGCGGGCTTCGACGTCGTCGAGGCATACGTCCCGGCCGTCGAGCTCTCGCGCTACATCACCGAGCTGCGCACGGGGACCCAAGGGCTCGGCACCTACTCGTGGCGGCACGAGCGATACGATCCGGTTCCCGGCAACCGCGTCGCTCCCAAAGCCGCGGTCTGAGTAGGCAGCAACGAAGCGGCACTGCGGGCGCAATACGTAGCGATGAGAAGCGTCCAGCTTTTTCGGGCTGTCCTGATCGCATTCTCCCTAGCCGCGTGCTCTAAGGTTGGGAACGAGACCGCGGGCGGGCGGCATCCGTGGACGCATCCCGGCGTTTTGCGGGTCGCCGTGCAGTCGGACCTGAAAAATCTCAATCCGCTGCTCAACTCGAACACGACCGACGTCTTCGTCGATCGGCTGATGTTCGAGCCGCTGGTTACGGCCGACGCCAAAGGCGATCCGTTGCCGATGCTGGCCTCCCCGGTACCGACGCTCGAAAACGGCGGGATCAGCCGCGACGGCATGACGATCACCTATCACCTGCGCAGGGACGCGCGCTGGACGGATGGCGTACCCGTCACCTCCGCCGACGTGAAATGGTCGTGGCAAGCGATCATGAACCCCGACAACAACGTCGTCTCGCGCCACGGCTACGACTTCATCCGCAACATCGATACGCCGAACGCGCTGACGGCTGTCGTACATCTCAAGCGGCCGTTCTCGGCGTTCGTGAACACGTTCTTCGCCGAGAGCGATCAGCCGTACATGCTCGCACCGGCACACGTGCTCGCGCAATATCCGAACATCAACAACATTCCCTTCAACAGCCGCCCCGTCGTCAGCGACGGGCCGTTCAAGTTCGTGCAGTGGTCGCGAGGCGACCACATCACCGTGAGCCGCAACGACAAGTTCTTCATGGGCAGACCGGATCTGAGTTCGGTCGAGGTCAGGATCATCCCGGACGAGGAAACGTCGGTTAATCTCATGCGTTCGCACGCGATCGACTACATGTTCCAGGCGTCACAGCAGACCTATCAGGCGCTGCGGTCGGCGTCCGAGGTGAAGATCGTCTGGGTCAACGTCAACGGGTACGAGAGCCTCCAGCTAAACTGCTCGCACCCCGTGCTGAAGGACCCCCGCGTGCGGCTTGCGATAGCATACGCGCTGGACAAGAACGAAATCGTTCGCACGCTCACGTACGACACCCAAACAGTCGCGACGGAAGACATCCCGGATTGGATGTGGGCGTTCAATCCCTCGGTGCGCTCGTACGCGCACGACCCCGCGATGGCGCGGCGGCTCCTGCGCGAGGCCGGCTGGGCTCCCGGACCCGACGGCATCATGCGCAAGGGCGACCAGCGGCTCACCCTCGTCGTAGTTTCCAACAACTCCAATGCAACGCGGCGGCGCTTGAGCGTCGAGTTGCAGGCGATGCTGAGGGAAGCCGGGATCGACACCGAGGTCAAGTACTATCCGGGCGACGTGCTGTTCGCGCCCGCCGGCATGGGCGGAATCCTGCAGCTCGGTAAATTCGACATCTCGTCGGCGGGTTGGTACGCGGGGATAGACCCGGAGGACAGCACGCAGCTGATGTGCGAGAACGTCCCGCCCGGCGGGTACAATTATTCGCGGTACTGCAGCCGGCAGATGCAACGGCTGCAAGAGATCGCGCTGACGCATTACGATCGCCCGACGCGGCAGTCGGCGTACTTCGCGATCCAGGATCTTCTCTCCAAAGACAACCCGATGATCTTTCTCTACTGGCTAAAACAGATGGAACCGATCAGCGTAGACTTCAAGGGCTTCGATCCCAATCCGGTCGTCGAGTCCTGGAACGCCTGGCAGTGGACCATATAAGCCTTCCCGAGCTCACGTGGCTGCGGAAGATCATCGTAGAGCGCGCGCTGACGCGCGGCGATTACGTGCTCGCGGGTGGTGCCCGCAGCGACTATTACATCGACAAGTTCAGCCTCTTCTCGGATCCGCAGGTGCTGCGGCGAATCGCGCGGCTCTTCACGCCCGTGATCGCGGAGCTGAATCCCGACGTCATTGCGGGCACCGAGCTCGGCGGTGTCGTGATCGCGACCGCGGTCTCGCAGATGTCGGGCCTGCCGCTGCTGGCGGTGCGCAAGAAGCCCAAGGCCTATGGCGCATTCGCGAACGACTACGTGGAGGGACCGTACGTCGCCGGCCAGCACGCGCTGCTCCTAGAGGACGTCGTCTCCGGCGCGGCGGACCTGATGGCCGCCGCGGGGAGGCTGCGCGAGCTCGGCCTCAAGGTCACGCCTTACGCCGTGATCAGCCGCGGCCTCGCGCCGTGTCACGCGCTGATCCAATTCTCGCTTCCGCGCACGAATCCAAAGACGGAAAACTAAAGCGCCTCTTATTCGACTGGCAGCTCGCGGCCGTCGACGGCGCATTCCACCGGGCCGGAGAAGTTTTCTCTTGCCGCGGCAACGAGAGCCGCCGGCTCCGCGGCTGCGGGATAGTGCGTCAGCACGAGCCGGCCGGCGTCGGCGCGTCGCGCCATCTCGCCGGCCTCGCGCGCGGACATATGACCGCGCTCGCCCTCTTCGGTTCCGAGCCCGAGCGACGCCTCGCAGAGAAAGATGGTGCTCTCGCGCGCGTGCTCCGCGACTGCAGGAGACGGCGCCGTGTCGGCCGAGTACGTGAGGCTCGCGCCGTTGCAATCGGCCCGAATCGAGAAAGCGTCGACGTAGTGCCGCGTGGCGCAGAAGGTCAGGCGCACGTCGCCGATCGCGATCGCCTCCTCCGCGTCGTATTCGCGGATCGCGAAGACGCCCTCGAAGAAGTCGACGTTGTCGTCGCGTCCGATGATCTTGCGCAGGCCCTCGAGCGTCTCGCGCCCGCCTCTCGGCAGCCAGAGGGGCATCCGCTCCGAAAGCCTCCTAACGTACTTCAGCCCATAGCGCAGCGGCACGAGGTCGAAGAAATGATCGGCATGCATGTGCGAGACGACGATCGCATCCAGGTCGGCGATGGATGCCGCCAACTGCAGCTTTCCGAGCGCCCCGCAGCCGAGATCCAAGAGGATCGTGGCCGCGCCGGTCTGCAACAGATAGCAGCTGCACGCGCTGCCCGGCCGGGGCGTCGCCGGGCTCGAGCCGACGATGCGAAGGCGAGCCCTGGCTCTTAGAGGCTCCGTAGCACGTCCTCGGCGTGCTCGTTCACGTTGACTTTCGGCCAGATCTTCGCGATCGTCCCGCCGGCGTCGATCAGAAACGTCGTTCGCGCGGTGACGCCAAGCGCCTTATAGAGCAGCGAGTCGGTGTCGGCCAGCAGCGTGAACGGAATGGCGAATTTCTTCTTGAAGCGCTGATGCGACTCGACCGAGTCGCGGCTCACACCGACGATGCGTGCCTTCTTATCCTGAAACGCTCGGTAGCTGTCGCGAAACTGCGACGCCTCGCTCGTGCAGCCCGGCGTATCGTCCTTCGGGTAGAAGTACAGGACCAGCGGACCACCCAGCAGGTCCGTCGTCGTCACCGAGTTGCCTTCGTCGTCCAGCACGGTTACCGCCGGGAGTCTATCGCCCTCGCGAAGCATCGTGGTTGCCCTTTCTCGAAGTGAGGCGCTGTGCGCAAACCGCCCCCTTCGCCACAAGCCCAGGACACCATTGCAGCCGCGCATCCCCTGGCTAGAGCGCTCATCGCGCGCCTGCGCCCTCGGAGCAGAGACGTCCACGTGTTGGATTTCGCGGCGGGCAGGGGGCGCAACACGCGAGCGCTACGCGATGCGGGGCTCCGCGTCGTGTCGGTCGCCGACGGCGTCGCAGAATCGGCTACGCCGCTGGGGGGCATTACAGACAGGTTCGCGGCGGCGCTCTCGACACATGGGCTGCTGCACGGGACCCAGTCAATCGTATCGGACAAGGTGATCTCCATCGCGCAGCACCTCGAGCCGGGCGGACTGCTCTTCGCGACCTTCGCTTCGGCGCGCGATGCCCGCTTCGGCAAGGGCGAGCGCGTCGGTGCCTGGACGTTCGCGCCGACCGAGGGGGACGAGCGCGGCATCGCTCACGCCTACTTCGGGCGCGGTCGTTTGCGCGCAATGCTCGCCCCGCACGTCACGATCGAATCGATGGAAGAGCGCTGTGTCGACGACGTCGTCGGAGCGTGGGCTCATCCCGAGTCGCCGCTACGCGGCGCCGTTCACTGGTTCGTGATAGCTAGCGCGCCTGCGTCCCGATGAGGTCCTGCATGGGGCTCGACGCGTCGGCGAAGAGCCGCTTCTCCATCCGACCGGCCAAGAACGCCTGACGCCCCGCGATCGTAGCGTGCTTCATCGCGGTCGCCATCAAGACGGGATCGCGTGCCCGTGCGATGCCCGTGTTCATGAGAAGCGCGTCCACGCCTAACTCCATGGCGATCGCGGCATCGGAGGCAGTGCCCACGCCCGCGTCTACGATCACCGGGATCTTCGCCCGCTGCTTGATGATGGCGATCGAGTAGGGATTGCAGACACCCAGACCGCTGCCGATGGGCGCCGCGAGCGGCATCACGGCCGCGCACCCCAGCTCCTCCAGCTGCCGGCACGCGATTGGGTCGTCGCCGATGTAGGGCAGCACCGTGAACTTCTCCGCGACGAGCCGTTCCGCGGCTACGAGCGTCCCTCGCGTATCGGGATAGAGCGTCTGCGCGTCGCCGATGACCTCGAGCTTGATGAGATCGGTAGAGAGCAGCTCGCGCGCGAGCTGCGCCGTGAGCACGGCGTCGTCGGCGCAGTAGCATCCGGCGGTGTTCGGCAGAATCGTATAGCGGTCGCGGTCGATGTAGTCGAGCAGCGTGCGACCGCCGGCGTCGTCGAGGTTGATACGACGGATCGCGACCGTCACGATCTCCGCTCCGCTGGCGTCGTGCGCCGCCTGCATCACGTCGAGGGACGGATACTTGCCCGTTCCGACGATGAGTCGCGATACAAAGTCGTAGCGCCCGAGGCGCAGCACGTCGGCGCTCATCCGCCCGCCACCGCCTGGATGATCTCGAGGCGGTCTCCTTCACGGACCACGTCGCTCGAATACTCGCTGTGCCGGACCACTCGGTCGTTGCGCGCGACGGCCACGCCCGAAGTCGGCGAGCCCAGCAGCTCGAGCAGCGCCGCGACCGTCAACTCGCCCGGCAGCTCGTGCGCGCGGCCATTGATCGTTGCCTTCACGCGTGAGTGATTCGTCTCCCGAACGCCTCTTCCGTGCCGATGCGAGCGAGCGTGAACGCTTCGAGAGCGCCCGTATCGCGGCCCTCGACGGCGTCGGCGATCGACCGCGCGGTCGCCGGGGCCATCAGGATGCCGTTGCGATAATGACCCGTGGCGAGCAGCAATCCCTCGAGCGGCGTCCGTCCGAGGAAGGGCAAGCCGTCCGGCGTGCCCGGCCGTAGGCCGGCCCAGCTCTCCGTGATCGCGAAATCGCGCAGCGCGGGCGCCGCGGCGAGCGCGGCGTGCAGCAGCTCGTGCACGCCCGCGGCGGTGATGCGCTCGTCGAAGCCGGCCGATTCCACCGTCGCACCGATCAGCAGCCGCCCGTCGTCACGCGGGACGAGATACGCGCCAGGAACCCACGTGGGGCGCCGCACGAGCCCGATCGGGGCGGCGAGCGCGATCATCTGCCCCTTGATCGGCGCGACCGGCGGCGCGCAGTGCGCAGGAACGCCGTCCACGCGCCCCGCCCACGCTCCGCACGCATTGACGATTGCTCCCGCGGCGACGAACCCGCGCTCCGTGTGAACGCCGAGCGCGCGCCGGCGGTCGCACTCGAGACGAACGATGGAGCTGCGCTCTACCCGGGCCCCGCGCGCCGCGCATGCCGCGAGCAGCGCGCGACCGAGCCGGCGATTATCGATGCAGCCCTCGCCCGCGATCCTCAGACCGCCGACGACGAAGGCGCCGAGCCATGGCTCGGACGCAAGGAGCGAACTGCGTTCGAGAATCTCGCAGTCGACGCGCTCGGCGGCGAGCGTTTGCGCGTGTCGGAGCAGCGACTCGAGCTCCGCGCCGTCGAACGCCGCGTGAACCACTCCGTCCAAGCGCAGATGCGCGTCGACGCCGCTCGCCGCAGCGACGCGCGCGATAAAGCCGGGATACTCCTGCAGCGACGCTGCGCAGAAACGTACGAGCGCGGCGTGGCGCACGCGCTCCGTGTAGGGCGCGAGCATCCCGGCGGCGGCCCATGAAGCCGCGCCCGCGGGTTCGCCCCGATCGATGACGCGGACCGACGCGCCGCGCTCGATCAGCTCGAAAGCGATTGCGAGGCCGATCACACCCGCCCCGACGATCACGACGTCACCGGTGCGGCTCACGCTACATACCGGTGTAGACCGGGCCTTCGCCGCCCTGCGGCGGCACCCACGTGATGATCTGATAGGGATCCGCGATGTCGCACGTCTTGCAGTGAACGCAATTCGTGAAATTAATCTGCAGGCGGCCCTCGAACGTGGCGTCCACCGGCTCGAACATCGGCTCATATACGGCCGCCGGGCAGAAGTAGCGGCACGGGTTGCCGTACTCCGTCGTGCAGCGGTCGCGGCAGATGTTGGTGTCGGCGACGATCAGATGACAGGGCTGGTTCTCTTCGTGCATCGTCCCGCTATTATAAACGTCGGTCAGCTTGTCGAAGGTCAGCACGTTGTCGATCGGGGCGCGAGGCGTCTCCTTGGGAGGCCAGCCCATCTTGGCCATGCGCGCGTATCCCGGCTCTCCCGGAAGCTTGTCGATGAAACCGAATCCGGCGCCTCCGCGCAGCGTCGACAGCCCCGCATTAATCAGTCCCGGCAGCAGACCTTTAGCGAATCCCTGATGAAAGTTGCGCGCCCCACGCAGCTCCTCGAACGCCCACGAATCCTTGAATCGCCGCTCGTACGACGACAGCGTCGCCGCGTCGCACGTCCCCGCAGCAAGCGCGTCCCAGATCGTCTCGGCTGCCTGCATCCCGGACTTCATCCCGAGGTGAATGCCCTTGAGCCGCATGCCGTTGAGGAAGCCCGCCGAATCGCCGACGATCAAAAGTCCGTCGGCGTACGCTCGCGGCATCGCGAACAGGCCGCCCTCGGGAATCGCCTTTGCGCCGTAACGGATCAGCTTCGCGCCCTCGAGCATCTTGGCGACGGCCGGATGCAGCTTCATGCGTTGCAGCTCGTTGTGCGGGTCAGTCGTCGGGTTCTTGTAGTCGAGCCCGGTGACGAATCCGATATCGAGCACGTTGCCGCTCATGCCATAGATGAATCCGCCGCCGAAGGTCTCGGGCGGCAGCGGATATCCCAACGTGTGGATCACGGCGCCGGCCTTGAAGCGGTCGTCGGGGAGCTGCCACAGCTCTTTGACCCCAGCAGCATAGACCTGCGGCTCGCGTCCCGCGTCGAGCGCGAGCCGCGCCGCGGCCTGCTTCGCAAGCGTTCCACGCGGGCCTTCTCCGAGCACCACGACCTTCGCCAGAATATCCGCACCAGGCTCGTAATTCGTTTTCGGCTGCCCGTTGTGGTCAAGTCCCTTGTCGCCGGTTCGTACGCCGATGACGCGTTTCTCGTGCCACAGCAACTCTTGACCGGGAAACGCCGGGAAAACTTGGGCTCCCACTTCCTCGGCGCGCTCCCCCAGCCACTTGCAGAGCTTCTGCAGGGAGGTAACGTACTTGCCGCGATTGCGCAGCGGCGGTGGGACGAACGGCGCCTTGATCTTGCCGCGCGCGGTCAAGAACCACAGCTCGTCGCTCGTGACGGGCGATTCGACCGGCGCGCCGTCGCGCCAGGCGGGGAGCAACTCGTCGAGCGCCCGGGGGTCCATGACCGCGCCCGACAGGCCGTGATTGCCGATCTCCGCGCCCTTCTCGATCACCATGATTTCGAGCGCGCGGCCCGCTTCTTGGGCGAGCTGCCCCAGCCGAATCGCCCCGGCGAGACTGGCCGGTCCGGCGCCCACGAAAAGAACGTCCACTTCGAGCCGGTCGCGCTCAGCCATAGGGGAATGCTAGTTAAACGGCGCTGAGGCAGAATCCTCAAGAGCCATGAATGCTTCAGTGCGCCGCAGTTTCGGCAGCGACAACAACGCGCCGGTGGCGCCGGAGATCCTCGAGGCGATTGTCGGGGCGAACGCCGGAGACGCCGTCGGCTACGGCGACGACGCGTGGACGGCTCGCGCGATCGACCGCTTCAAAGAAACGTTCGGCGAGGGTACGGACGTCTATTTCACGCTCAATGGAACCGGAGCGAACGTCGCAGCCCTTAGCTCGCTGCTGCGTCCGTGGGAGGCGGTGCTCGCACCCGCCAGCGCGCACCTCCAGACGGACGAGTGCGGCGCGTTCGAGCGCTTTTCGGGCTCGAAGGTCATCCCGATCCCAACCACCGACGGGAAGCTGCGGCCGGCCGACCTCGAGCCGTACCTCTTGGTGGGGCACGACGTGCACTTTCCACAGCCGCGCGCCGTCTCTATCTCGCAGGCGACCGAACTTGGCGGCGTGTACGAGCTCGCTGAGTTGCGCGAGCTCTGCGGCTTCGCGCACGACCACGGCCTCATCGTCCACGTCGACGGGGCGCGTCTCTCGAACGCGGCCGTCGCGCTCGCCGCCACGCTGCGCGAGTCGAGCGTGGATGCCGGCGTCGACGTGCTTACCTTCGGCGGCACCAAGAACGGGCTCATGCTGGGCGACGCGATTTGTTTCTTCGAGCCGAAGCTGCATGCGCGGGCCGCTCCGTTCGTGCAGAAGCAGGCGATGCAGCTCGCCTCGAAGATGCGTTACGTCGCCGCGCAGTTCGAGGCGCTGCTCGCCCAGGAGCGTTGGGCACGCTACGCCGCGCACGCCAACGCCATGGCGCAGCGGCTGCACGAGCGCATCCGCGAAATCCCGCAAGTGCGCGTCACGCGGCCGGTTCGTTGCAACGCGATCTTCGCGACGCTGGAGCGCAGCGCCATCGAGCGAATCCGAGAAGACTTCTTCTTCTACGTGTTCGACGAGTCGTTGCCGGAGGTGCGCTGGATGACGCACTGGGCGACGACGCCGCAAGACGTGGACGACTTCGCCGCCTGCATTAGGGCTGCCGCTGCTGATCCTCGCCGTGAAAATAGTCGAGCTGCGGGCTCGCCGCGACGATGAAGGAATCGACGCCCTCAGCGATCGGCACGTCCGTATCGAGCAACAGCTTATCGGAGTCCGGATAGTAACAGGCCTCGACGTCTTCGCTGCGCGCCAGCAGCATGACGGTCGCCGGGGCGTCGCTCTCGTTAACGAGCTGGTGCGTGCCGCTCGCGCCAACGGGGAACGCGATGAAGTCGCCCTTGCGGCAGCGGATGGTGCCCGCCAGTGTACGCACGCTCGGCTGGCCCTCGAGCACGAAGAACAGCTCCTCCTCGCGAGCGTGAGAGTGCAACGGACAGAAGCGCCGGCCGGGTCCGAGCGTGCTCACGCGATAGCCTAGCCTGCGCGCGCCGACGACGAAGCCCACCTCGGCGTCGCGAATGTGATAGATCGAAGGCTGCTCGACGCGCTCGCCGCGCTCGTCACGAACGTCGAGCTCGTCGAGGTTGATCCGGTGGATCTCGGCGCCGGCGCGCTCGTAGAGCGTGCGGTAGAGCGCCGCGTACGCCCCGGTGAAGATCGGCTGGCCGGAGGTCAGGAGCAGCGCATCGGGGTTTTCCCGCAGAATCGCGCGCAGGCCGAGCGCCGCCTTGCGCGCATCGGCGTAATCGCCCTCCGGAGACATCGAGAGCGCTCCGGCCGGAATGCCGACGAGCGAGTCGCCGGCCACGACGGCGCGAATGGCCGGGATGCTGATTGCAAACTCGTGGGACCGTCGCTGGTGTGCGAGCCGAATCGCGACCGCACCCGCGAAGAGCGGCTCGCGATGCGCCGGCTCCGCGACGACGTCGCTCGAGTAGCGCGTCGCGATCCCTTCCGCCGCCCCGCGGCGCTCGGGCGTCATCACCACGACGCGCGCGATGCCGCCGAGCTGCTCGATCTGTGCGCGCGTCGAATCGTCCAGTGGGAGCGGATCGACCAGTGCGTTTCCGGCATCGGCGACGAATAGGTATGCGCGCGTCGAGAACGGCTCGGCCTCGAGCGGGTGCGTGATCGCGTAGACGTTAGGGATGCGGAGCGGCTCCAGCATCTCGGACTTCCCTATGCCGTCCAGTCCAGCATTGCTTCCCATTCGGGCTTCGGGAAGCGCTGTTTGGACTTAATCGCTTCTACGTACTTGCGCTTGCCGGCGCGATTGCCCTTACCGAGCATCAACCCGCCGACGAGCCGGTCTTCCCAGAAGAACAGCGCCCGATACCACTTCTTATCCCGGTCGATCTTCCGCCGGATCTCCAGGTCTCGACGAAGATCGGTGCCCAGGCCGAACTGCGTGATCGTCTGACCCTTGAATAGCAGCGACGAGTACTCGGGCACGTCGTGGTACTTCTCGCTGCCTCCCATCATGTTCTGCGCCGCGACCTTGCCGTGCGCGCCGGCGTTGTTCCACGTCCCCATGCGATAGCGTATCTCGAGGATCGGATCGTAAAAATCCGCCACGTCGCCGGCGGCGAAGATGCCCTTGACGTTAGTCTCCAGGTGGTCGTCGCACAGGATGCCGTTGCTGCTCGTCTCGATGTCCGTGCCGTCGCAGATCTCGGTGTTCATCGCGAGGCCGAAGCCGTAGGCGTAGCACTCCGCGGCGATCTCCGCGCCCTGCGTGGTCTTCACCTTGGTGACGACGCCGTTGGAGCGCACCAACTCGACGACCTCCTCGCCGTAGTGCATGTGTACGCCGTCGGCCGCGGCCGCCTCGTGCAGGAGCGCGCCGGCCTCTTCGTCGATGATGCGGTGCAGTCCGCGGGGGCCGCGCATCAGCCAATGCGTCTCCATCCCGCGAGACGCGAACGCCTCGGCGAGCTCGTAGGCGATGAAGGAGCCTCCGATGGCGACGGCGGCGCGGCTCCGATCGATCTGCTCGGAGATCGCGCGCGTATCGTCCAAATACTGGAAAGGAAAGAGATTGGCCGCGCCGTCGGCGCCGGGCTTACCGATCGGATTGGGCCGTCCGCCGGTCGCGATCAACAGCGCGTCGTAGGGATACCGCCTGCCGTCGGCCTCGACGACGCGCTCGTGTGGAATCACGCGCTCGACGCGCGTGCGCAGGCGCAGGTCGATCCGATGCTCCTCGTGCCAAGTGACGTTGCGGATCATCACCTTTGCCTCGGGTATCTGCTTGCGCAGCATCGGCGGCAGCGATATGCGGTTGTAGAGCGGGTACGGCTCGTCGCCGAAGAGCGTGATCTCGCACGCGGGGTCGTGCTTGCGGAGCTGTTCCGCGGCCGTGGTGCCGGCGAATCCATTGCCCACGATCACGTAGCGGCGGAAGTCGGAGCCGGTCACGTCGAGGCGAGGGCGAGGCCGAGCATCATCCGGTAGCCGACCCCGAGTGCGCTCTCGTCGATGTCGAACCTCGCGCTATGTTGCGGCTCGGCGCCTAGGGTCTGCCCGCGCGCTCCGACGAGGAAATACGCGCCCGGGCGCTGCTGCTGCATGAAGGCCATGTCTTCCGACCACATCACGATCTCGTGCGGGTCGACGAGCTTCTCGGCGCCCAGCACGGCGCGACCTACGTCGCGCACGGCCGCGTTCGCCGCGGCGTCGTTCACCGTCGGCGGGTAGACCCACTGGTAGTCGAAGCGATAATCGAGCCGCATCGCGTCGCAGAGGCCGCGGGTAAGACGCTCGATCCGCTCCGGTAAGGCGCGGCGCACGGTCTCGTCGAACGCCCGCACCGTTCCCTGCAGGTGCGCGCGCTCTGGGATGACGTTGAACGTCGTCCCGGCGTGCAGCGACCCTACGGTGACGACGACGGGGTGCTCCGGCGAGATCTCGCGACTCGCGACCGTTTGCAGCATCGTCAGCAACTGCGCCGCGCCGACCACGGGATCGACGGCCGCCTGCGGCATCGCCCCGTGCCCACCCTTGCCGATCAGCTCGATATCGAAGCGATCCGACGAAGCGAAGAATGGACCGTCGCGAATGCCGACCCGACCCGCATCGAGCCCGCTATATACGTGCAGCGCGAACGTGCGATCGACATGCGGATTCTCAAGCGCGCCGTCCTCGATCATGAACTTGTTCCCGGAGAACCCCTCCTCGCCGGGCTGAAAGCATAGCACCAGCGTGCCCGGGACGTCGTCCCTACGCTCGAGCAGCGTCCGGGCGGCGCTCAAGAGGATCGCCATGTGCGCGTCGTGGCCGCAGGC
>JAFAJV010000080.1 GCA_019235995.1 Vulcanimicrobiota bacterium | reverse complement strand
TATGCGGAGCCTGCGGTCCTCAAGACGCAAATCAAGACGTTTACTCTCATGTTCCGCAGCAAGAAATGGGCCGATACGCTTCAGGCGATTCTCTATCCCAACGTTATGAAAGCCGACCTGTCGCAGGACACGAACAAAGCGGCGTATCTCGGATACGAGACCGGCGGTGCGACCGGCAGCAAGTTCGGCGGCCGCGCGCTCGACGACGATGTCATAGACATCTCGCTCGGCGCGATCTTCGGCAATACCCTCTCCGCGCTTAAGCTTATCCCGGACGATCACAAAGAAGCGCCTTGCCTAGCGACCGACAACGTAGCCTACGATAAATCGAACACGACGACATTTCCCTATATCCAGGCTCCGCTCTAAACATGCGAGGGCGGGGAGCGATTTTCGCTCTCGTTGCGGCAGTCGCCGTGGGGGCGGGGTGGCCTTGGTTCGCCGCGCATCGAGCGCGCGCAGCCCAGGTTCCCGCCGCCCCTATTCAAACGGACTACCGTCACCGAAATGAAGTCATCGCGTTTGACGAATCGCAGTTGCGCCGAGATCCGGACGACCAGATTACGGCCCGCATGCTCGGAAGCCAGTACGTTCAGCGCTTTCGTGAAACGGGAGATCTCAACGATATAACACGGGCGCTGGCTGTTTCTCGCCGTTCGCTGCGCCTGCAGCCGCAGGGCAACGTTCAAGCGTTAAGCGTCATCGCCTCGTGCTTGCTGGCCTTTCATCGTTTTTCTGAAGCGCTGGCGACCGAAGGCCAAGCCGTGAATGCGGCGCCCTTCGACGATGACGCACGCGCTCAAAGCGCTTCGATCCTCATGGAGCTGGGGCGGTATCCGCAAGCGGCGAGCATTCTCGCTCGCCCACAGGAGCAGGATGCGAATCCGACCTGGATGTCGATCCAAGCGCGGTACGATGAGCTGACCGGCAATCTGAGCGGCGCGAGAATTACGATGAGCGCCGCGACGGTTATGATAGACGCGATGATCGACATTCCGGCGTATACGCGATCCTGGTACCACATGCGGGACGGTCAGCTCGCGTTTGAAATGGGTGACGGTGCGGTGGCAGGCGCCGAATTCGACGAAGCGTTGCGCGTTTACCCCGACAACGCCATGGCCCTGCTCTTTCAGTCCAAACTTTACCGGGCGCGGCGCGATTGGGCGCATGCGCTCGCCTCCGCGCAGCGCAGCGCCGAACTCTATCCGCTTCCGCAGGCGCTCGGCTATGAGGCCGACGCCCAACGAGCGCTGGGCGACCTCGAAGGTGCGGAGCGGACCGACGCTTTGATTCGGGCGGAGCAACGGCTTTTCAACGCGCAGGGGATCAACGATCGTCTGCTCGCCATGTACTATGCCGAGCACCGGGAGCACTTGAACGACGCATTGACCGCCGCACGGTCGGATCTTGCCAAACGCGGCAACGAAATCTATGCCGACGACACGATGGGGTGGGTTCTGGCGGCGATGGGCCGCTGGTCCCAGGCGCGCGTCTTTGCGGAACGCGCCGCACGATACGGTACGCAGGATCCCGAACTCCAATATCACGTCGGAGTGATCGCCCTCCACACCGGGCACGCGCAGGAAGCGCGCCGCCGATTGAGCAGCGCACTGCAAACCGACGGCAGTTTTCATCCATTTTATGCCGACGACGCTCGGCAACTTCTCGGGTCGCTCGGTTCGTAGCATGGTAAAGCGCATCGCCGCAGTCTATGTAGTCTTAGTTGCGCTCAACCTGCTGGGCTGGGTGCTGGCGTTCTGGGCCTTTTCATCGCATCCTATCCTGCTCGGCACTGCGCTCTTGGCCTACACCTTCGGCTTGCGCCATGCCGTCGACGCCGATCACATCTCGGCGATCGACAACGTCACTCGCAAGCTCATGCAAGAGGGTAAACGGCCCGTCGGGGTAGGCTTCTATTTCTCGCTCGGACATTCGAGCATCGTCGTTGCATTAACCGTAGCCATCGCTATCGGGGCCGGGATGGTGAAGGCGCACCTGCCTGGGTTGCAGGAAGCCGGCGAACTTATCGGTACGTCGGTCTCGGCGACGTTCTTGTTCTTGGTTGCCGCAATCAATCTGGCCGTTCTACTCGATATCGCGCGTGCATTTCGCGATGCACGGCGGCATAGCGCGTACAATGGCTCCAGCATCGACGATATGTTGAATCGGCGTGGATTCATTAGCCGTTTCTTTCGGCCTTTGCTCAGGCTCGTTGACGCGAGCTGGAAGATGTACCCGATCGGAGTCCTTTTTGGCCTGGGCTTCGACACCGCCACGGAAGTGGGCTTATTGGCCATCGCGGCGGTCGAAGCTGGGAAAGGCCTGCCGGTCTTCGATATTTTAGTCTTCCCGTTGCTCTTTACCGCGGGCATGTCGCTGCTCGATACGACCGACGGGATCCTAATGTTAGGCGCGTATGGCTGGGCCTTCGTAAAACCATTACGCAAACTTTATTACAACATGACGATTACGCTCGTCTCTGTCTTAGTCGCGCTCGTCGTCGGGGGAATTGAAGCATGCAGCGTCATCAGCAGCCGGCTCGGATTGGTAGGCGGTGTTTGGAACGCGGTTCGCACGCTTAGCGATAACTTCGAACTTATCGGTTTTCTTATCGTCGGAATTTTTATCGCAAGCTGGCTGATCTCGATGGCAGTCTACAGGCTCCAGCGCTACGACCAACTCGAGATAGAAACAACACCATCGTTCGTAGAGGGCGTATGAGTGGCTCAATAGCTCGCTTCGGCCGGAGTATCGGCTGACCAACCCGAAGCGTTTTTGATGGAACAGGGCGGCGACGCCTTGATGCGCGAGCCGGGCGGCGGATTGCCGACCGGGACGGTGACACTGCTGTTCACTGACATTGAGGGCAGCACGCAGCACTGGGAGCAGCGCCGCGCGGCGATGGCGTCAGTGCTGCGGCGGCACGACGGTCTGCTGCGCAACGCAATCGAAGCCCATGGCGGGCGCGTTTTCAAGACGGTCGGCGATGAGTTCTGCGCGGCCTTCTGGCGCGCGTCTGACGGAGTCATGGCGGCGATCGAGGCGCAGCGCGCGCTGAGCGCCGAGGACTGGAGTGCAGTCGGCGAACTGCGCGTGCGCATGGCGCTGCACAGCGGAAGTACCGACGAGCGCGACGGCGATTACTACGGCCCTGCGGTTAATCGCGTCGCGCGCTTACTCTCAACCGCGCATGGCGGCCAAGTTGTCGTTTCCGGCGCGACCGGGCAGTTGTTGCGCGGCGAAATGCCGGAACAAACCGAGCTGCGCGACTTGGGCGAGCACCGGCTCAAGGATCTTATCGAGCCAGAGCACGTGTGGCAGTTGATCGCAGCCGGCCTGCCCGACACGTTTCCGCCCCTGCGTTCGCTGGATTCGCTGCCCAACAATCTGCCGCGGCAGCTGACCCCGCTGATCGGCCGCGACGATGTGCTCGCCGAAGTCGAGGCTTTAGTTAACGATAATCCGCTCGTCACGCTCGTCGGTACCGGCGGGGTTGGCAAAACGCGCGTCGCGCTGCAGGTGGGTGCCGATTTGCTCGACGGTTCGGGCGACGGCGTGTGGTTCATCGAACTCGCGCCGCTCGGCGATCCGAGTTTGGTGGTGCCGACGATCGCCACGGCGCTGGGAGTCCGGGAGCAACCGGAACGCCCGCTGTTTCAAACACTACTACATTATTTGACGCGCAAGCGCGTGCTGCTTATTTTGGACAACTGCGAGCACGTGGTCGAGGAGGTCGCGCGGATCGCCGATTCCGTGCTGCGCGACTGCCCTGAAGCACGATTGTTGGCGACCAGCCGCGAGCCGTTGCGGATCGCCGGTGAACACGTCTACCGCATCCCCTCACTTGGGGTGCCGCGCGAAGGAGAGATCACGGCAGAGGCTGCGCTGCGATACGGGTCGGTCGCCCTCTTTGTCGAGCGCGCTACCGCCTCAGCCGCGAAGTTCATGCTGACCGACGAGAGCGCGCCGGTCGTGGCGGAGATCTGTCGGCGGTTGGATGGCATCGCGCTGGCGATCGAGTTGGCCGCCGCCCGAGTGAAAATGTTGGCGCCACGGCAACTCGCGCAGAAGCTCGACGAACGTTTCCGCGTGCTCACGGGCGGCAGTCGAACCGCCCTGCCGCGCCAGCAGACGATGCTAGCGCTCATCGATTGGAGCCACGATCTGCTTTCGCCCAAAGAGCGGCGCTTGTTCCGAAGAGTGGCGATCTTTGCCGGCGGCTGGACACTCGATGCCGCCGGCGCCGTCTGCGCCGACGAGGATGACCCTACGGATGCGATTGAGTCTTGGGAAGTGCTCGACTTGTTGACGTCGCTGGTCGACAAGTCATTGGTCGTTGTCGAGGCCGCGGGCGAAGACCGGCGCTACCGACTGCTGGAGTCGATGCGGCAGTATGCGAGCGAAAAGCTAGCACAAACCGAAGAACGATTCGTGCTTGCGCGCCGACACGCCGTGTGGGCCGCCGATCTCGGCGATCAAGCGCGAGACATGGGGCGCAAGGTGTGGGACCCCTTCTGGTTCACACGGTTTGAACCCGAGCTCGACAATGCGCGGGCAGCGATCGACTGGGCCCTGTCGGCGGGTCTCGTTTCGACAGCGGCGCACGTTGCAGCCGGATTCGCGTACGTTTGGGAAGCGAGTCGAGGGAGGGCTGAGCCATGCCGCTGGCTCGACGCGGTGCTACCTGGCCTTGACGCCGTCGCCGAGGCGGAAGTCGGGGCCCACGCGTGGCGCGCGCTGGCGCATCTATCGTTCGGATCCAAAGCGATCCAAGCTTCACAGCGCGCGTTCGAGCTCTACGAGCGATGCGACGACTCCGTAGGCAAAGTATTGAGCCTCGAAGCGATGGCGGTGGCGCTTGCGCGAGCCGGAAGTGCCGAAGCGGGGGAAGCCGCGACCACCCGAGCGCTGCAAATCTGCAAAGCCAGCGGTCTGACACGATCGTTAGCATACGCCAACGTCCTCGAGCGCCGTGGGGTCATCGCAACGAGTCGTAACAGATTTGACGAAGCGCGTCAGCTCCACGCCGAGGCGCTTTCGCTAAGGATTGCCCTTGGCAGCGAGTACCAGGCCGTTCTTAGCCGCCTTCATATGGCCGAACTCGAGTTTACGGCCCGCGATCCGAAACGCGCGCTGGAGATTGCCGAGGCTGCAGTGGTAGCGGCGCAACGAGCGCGTGCCACGTACCTTGAATGGATTGCCCAAGCGAACGGAGCCGCCTATCGGCTCGCGCTCGGCGACGTCGACGGAGCGCGGAGCACCGCGCGCGAAGCGCTCGCACTCACCCGCGGAAGGTGGCCCTTGGAGGCAGCGATTGCCATGCAACATCTCGCCACCGTGGCGGCCTTGCGCGGCGACGCTCGTCGCGGGGCGCGGCTGCGCGGCTATGTCGACGCGAGGTACGTCAGCGAAGGCTGCGAGCGCGAGGCTACGGAACGCGTTACGGATGAAATCCTGATGGCTTCGCTGCGCAAGCAGCTGACCGAGGCCGAAATTGAAGCCCTTGGAGCTAAAGGTGCGCAGCTTTTGGAGGAGCAGGCGGTGGCTGAGGCGATCGAAGCGTAAGATCGGAACCGCACCGCGAAAGGAATCATAAGCGAAGGGAATCATAAACGGTAGCGCAATCGGATTTGCGCGCTACGGGCCATCGGGTATCCCCCTGGGACGTATCCAGCCGTTCCGTAGGTCCATGGCGCGGCCTGACTCTTGCCGTTATTGGTCGGAATACCATTGCCGAGGGTGTAGAGGCAACCTTTGCAATACTGCGCGCCATAGGCCTTTTCGTAGTAAATATCGCCGCCGTTGTATTCGGGCGGTCCAATGAGATACGGGTTGCCTTGGAATTGCGTCGGGGTATCAGTGCCGAAGAGATTGACAATGTCTAGAATTGCGCTCATGCGTCGCGTTAAATCGTACTCCGCGTGGAGCGAAGCCAGCGTTTGGGGCATGGTTCGCAATGTATTCGGGTCGGCGCCTTCGCTAGTTCCGAGGGAGCCGATGTAGCGATTGCTCGACGCATTATACGGCAGCGCTGGGTTTTTCAAGAAGTAGTAATTGTAGCCGGGATTGACATAGTTGTCGTTCGGCACGAGTTCCGGGGCGCCGGTCTTGGGATTAGTGATCCAAACCATCGTACCGTTCCCGTATGGATAGCCACTTTCGTACGACAGCATCGGCGTGATACGAAGCCGGCGATGAAACAACTCGAATTCGTATTCGAGCGTAGCAGTGAGATCCGGAATGTAACCGGCCGGGTAGAGATGCCCGGCCAGAATGGCGGCCGGATTGAGATCGTTGTACGCGAACTGAGTGACGCTCGAGGTAAACGTGCGATCGTACATCGCATTGAACGTCAAACCGCCGTGCTTCACAAAAAGCTCCACTCCGTGCGATCGCAACATTCCCGCATTCGTCGGTACTCCTACCGCACTTGGATTTTCCGAGGTAATACCGCGATAATTGAAGGGCAGAACGTCGATCACGTTCTTTTCGAATTGCAAGTAGTAGGTCAGCCGAACCTGGACCGGCCCGCCGTGCTCGTAGGACAGGGCGTAGTCGTCGGCGGTTTCGGGAGATAGGAGAACCGGCGGAGCCGGCGCCGTCGAATCACTGCGCTGCACTTCGAGCGGGAGCGGCGCGACCGACGTGTGATCGAACGTCGCCCGCAAAGCGTTTTCCCCGCCTAACGTGTAGGCAAGCCCGAGATGCGGGTCGATTGCGTCGTCGCCGTAAGAGAATCCGGCACCCGTCAGTACGTTCTGAGTAATGTAACGCACCGTGCCGCTCGCCATGAGTCGATCGCCGATCGACCAGGTATCGCTGAGGTAGAGCAGCTCTTGGTTCAGCCTGGAATTCGACGTGATAACCTCGTCGGCAGTCGGCACGATTTGGTCGAGATAGCTGGTGGTGACCGAATACTGAATCCCGCCCCGCAAGTCGTTCTTAGCTCCAGCTTGATCCTCGTAATCGAAGCCGACGCCGTCCTGTCGCTGCCACTGCTGCGACCAAAGCGAGATCACGCCGTCGGGAAACGAGAGGTCATCCCAAAACGGTCCGTTGGCGGTCGCTCCGATTTGCGATCGATAGACGTACACCCGCCCGAGGGAATGCCGCCAGTTGTGCAGCCACTGCAACTTGCCGACGAAGTACGTTCCGCGCCCGAGCGAGGGCGTACCAACCTGGGAGTCCGGATTCTGCGGCTGACCGGGGAACGAGCTCGATTTGCCATTGAAGTTGGCCCAGACCTCACCCTCATAGGGAGTGTCGTATTGAGCGTAAGTCGCGACTCCGGAGAGAAACGTCGCGGAAAAGTCGTTCTGCTGGTTTGGCTGAAAGTGTACGTTACCCGACCAAGCCGACTGCGCGCGCGTTTGCAGCGCGAGACCATAGGTGCCCATTTCGGATGGATAGAACGTCGAGCCGTCGCCGTACCTAAAGTACGCGGTGCCGGCCGTCTCGGCAAGCGAGTAGCGCCAGCGCAGGTCCGGCGTCGCCCATTGTTGGCTTGCCTTCTCTTCGCTCATCTGCGCGCCGATGCCGTCGGCAATCTCAAAGCTTCCTTGGGCGGGATACGTGCCGATCGCCGGAATTTCGTTAACGACACCCCCGAGCGCATTCTGGCTCACGTCGCTGTAACCGGCCAGCGTGAGGGTGGTCGCCGCGACCCCCGTCGTTCCCAACTGTGCTCCGATGATATTGCCGCCGGGCTCCGCGATGAGACCCTGCGGGACCGGCACCGAGTCGTAGTCGAAGACGGTATCCTGCACCTTACCGCCGCGCACGATGGCATTCGCGAACGAATCGAACTGCACTCCAGGGACGCCGTTGAGTGCGCCCTGGACGGTGCCCTGCGTGTAGTTCGCGAGGCCGGAGGCGGACTCGCTCGGCGACGTTGCGCGCGCTTGTTCGCCCGAAACCGTGAACACGTCGCTCGTGCTGCCAACCGAAAAAGCTTCGCCTTTGGCTTCGACGTGCGCGATCTCTTTGAGTTGCACCTTGAGAGTGAAGGCGACCTCCTCACGTTCCCCGGGCAAGATTGTCCACACCTGGGTTGCGACCTCGTATCCTTTCGCTTGGGCGATGATGGTGTAGGTATCCGGAACGACGCCGAGGATGACAAAAGTCCCCTTCGCATCGCTGGTTGCCGCATATCGGCCTGACGGCGAGACCGCGAGCACCCGTGCGTCGGGTACAGGCGCGCCCGCGCTAGTTCTAACGCTTCCGATGATAGCACCCGTCGTGAGTTCGGCGGCGCGCACGGGCCCATTTTCTACGAAAGCGATGATGCTGAAAATGCAAAGAAGGCGCCTAAGGTCTCGCATGCATTCGATCTCCCCTTTGGGGAGAACGCTACGCGCGAAACTCCCCAGGCTTACGTTACGAAGTAGCCAGAAAGAATCGAGCGCGGCGGTGCGCGGAAGCCGCGCGAGCTGCCGGCGATCCCGGGCGGCACGTGAGGCAGGTACAGCTGGAACGCCGATCGTGCAACCGCCTGGGGAGAGGTTACTGCGCAGGAGAATTTACGAAAACACTCGATGAGAAAATCGAAGACGACATCACTCGCACGGCGTGCGACGCCAATCGCGGCTCGCACAGCACAGTGCACGATCACTCCCGCCACCAAAAAGGCAACGATCAATGCCAGCGTGTGCGAAAGAACGACGGAACGGGGATCGAACGGCGATAGGCCGCCGAAACGCGTCTCGTACCCCTCCATAGCCACGACGCAGAGCATGCTACCACAGAACGCGCAAGCGATGTCCACCAATCGCCTGCGGAGATCATTCATGCGAGAAAGAAGCGGATCGCGCGACGATATGCGAGCGAGCAGGATGAAGATCGTTAACGAGACCGTGACCGCCGCGCCGAGAACCAGAGCAGGTAGGATTGCCTCGTGCTGGTTGTCGCGCAGCGTGCCGCCAAGCCAGCCGCCGTTCTCGGCAAACTCGGTGGCAGCATCGGCCGCAGCCGCCGCAAGAATAGCGGCCGCAATCCCAGCCCAAATGCGAACTAACCTGAAGCGCATCGCTAAATTAGTAGCACATCCGCCAGGTTCTCGAAAGCCCTACTGTGATAGGTCCAGAATCCGGAGCCAGGGATAACTGTTGAGCTCCGCCCAAACGGGCAACAAAGGGGATCCACCCGTGCGCAAGAGTCGCTTCAGCAACGCCCAAATCGTCGGAATCATCCGCGAGTACGATGCCGGCGCGTCTCCAGCTGAGCTAGCCCGCCGCCACGGCGTTCACCTAACACGATCCGCCTCCGGAAAGCCAAGTACGGCGGCATGGAAGTGAGCGACGTCGCGCGACTGAAGCAAGTGGAAGTCCGTGCGCAAATCTCGCGTGCCTGTGGGTGCTGCGCAGCGCATCCCTTTTTGCGCCGCGTCTTACGTTCAGCGCTTGCCGGGAGCGAGGCTGACGGAGTCGCCTTGCGGCTCGCCAACTATCGCGGCAGTGATGATTTTTGTAGCTGGGCCGCCAGCCGGATAGTCAAAAAGCATTACTGCTGAGCCA
>JAFAJV010000072.1 GCA_019235995.1 Vulcanimicrobiota bacterium | reverse complement strand
CGGCCACAAGCGCTGGTGCGGAGGGCACAGCCGTCAGTCCTGGCTTGCTTCAAAATAGGGTTCCGCCGGGCGACGGCAACCAAATGGCAACCGCCGCACCCGCGACAGAGAAAGACGCCCGTAAAAACAGGCGTTCGTTGGTGGAGGCAAGGAGACTCGAACTCCTGACCCTTACGCTGCCAGCGTAATGCTCTACCAACTGAGCTATGCCCCCACGGCGCGGCGCCGGCGACCCGCCGGTATTCAGGATGGGAGCGTATCAGCCCCTCCCAGCCTTCCCCATTGTCATCCTGAGCGGAGCGCGAAGCGCGAAGTCGAAGGGCGAAGCCTGACGGAGCTAATCCGTCCGGCAAATCGGGGATGTAGCTCAGCTGGTAGAGCACCTGCTTTGCAAGCAGGGGGTCAGGGGTTCGAGCCCCCTCATCTCCAGAATCCCTAAACCGAGATTTTCAGACCCACTACGCGGTGAAACGATGCGCGAACTTTGCGACCGGTGGTCTCTCCCGCCGGGATTGATCCCGAACTTGGATTTCGGTGCGACGGCGATAAGTTGAGGCGTTCTTTATTTCAGCGCGCTAACGGTCTGGCCGTAGCTGGCCACGGGTGCGATCGCGGTGGGGAAACCGTAGCGCGACGCGCAGAAGTTGTTTGCGGGTAAAGCTTGAAGCAGGCTGCCGAGAGCCGTGCGTCGCATCCGAAGCGGCATGATTACCGGCATGCACGTTATCTTGTACAGCCGGCAGGCCGAGAGCGTCAGGCAGTTTCTCGGCGACGTGCTGGGCCTGCGCTCCATCGATGCGGGCGGAGGATGGCCGATCTTCGCGGCGCCGCCGACTGAAATCGCCGTCCATCCGACCGAGGCGGAGCCGGAACACGAAGTGTTCTTGATGTGTGACGACGTGAACGAGGTCGTCGCGCGGCTCGCCGAACGTGGAATCCAGACTGACGGCCCCGTAGCCGATCGAGTATGGGGTCTCGCCACGACGCTGCTGCTTCCCGGGGGCGAACGCATCGGGCTGTACGAGCCGCGCCACGCGTCGCCGTCGCGCGCATGAGCTCCGTACGCGTCCTCGTCGGCACGCGCAAGGGTGCGTTCGTCTTGGAGTCGGACGGGCGGCGTAAAGATTGGAAGGTTACGGGGCCGCACTTCGGTGGTTGGGAGATCTACCACGTCAAAGGCTCGCCGGCCGATCCGAATCGGATTTACGCCTCGCAGTCCTCCAGTTGGTTCGGTCAGGTCGTGCAGCGATCCGACGACGGGGGACGCACTTGGGAGCCGGTTGACAACCGCTTCGTGTATGACGGCGAGCCCGGAACGCACCGGTGGTACGACGGGACGCCCCATCCGTGGGAGTTCGCGCGCGTCTGGCATTTCGAACCGTCGCTGACCGATCCGGACACGGTCTACGCGGGTGTCGAGGACGCCGCGCTCTTCCGCTCGACCGACGGCGGGCGCGGCTGGCACGAGCTCTCGGGACTTCGGCGCCATCCTTCGGCGCCCGGATGGCAGCCCGGCGCCGGCGGCATGTGTCTGCATACGATCATCGTGGACCCCAAAAATGAGAACCGAATCTTGACGGCGATCTCCGCGGCCGGCGCGTTTCGCAGCGAGGACGCAGGCGCGACGTGGACTCCGATCAACCGCGGTTTGCACTCCGACGTGCTTCCCGAGCCGGAGGCCGAGGTCGGTCACTGCGTGCACCGCATCGCCATGCATCCGAGCGATCCCAGCGTCTTGTTCATGCAGAAGCACTGGGACGTCATGCGCAGCGACGACGGCGGCGATTCGTGGAGGGAAGTCAGCGGCAACCTGCCCACCGACTTCGGCTTCACGATCGACGTGCACGCGCACGAACCCAAGACGATCTATGTCGTTCCGATCAAGAGCGATTCGGAGCATTATCCGCTCGAAGGGCGGCTGCGAGTCTACCGGAGCCGCAGCGGTGGAGACGAGTGGGAGGCGCTGGGCAACGGCCTGCCCCAGAAGGACTGCTACGTGAACGTGCTTCGCGACGCGATGTCCGTGGACGCGCTCGACCAATGCGGCATCTATTTCGGCACGACCGGCGGGCAGGTGTACGCGTCGGCGGACGCGGGCGACACGTGGGCACCGATCGTGCGCGACCTGCCGGCGGTGCTCTCCGTCGAAGCGCAGACACTCCCGTGATCCGCGTGGTTCTGCCGGCGCATCTCCGCGCGCTCGCACGCGTCGGCGGTGAGGTCAGCGTCGAAGTGGACGGCGACGTCACGCAGCGCAGCGTGCTCGACGCCCTGGAGTCGCGCTACCCGGTGCTGCGCGGCACGATCCGCGACCACGTCACGCACCGGCGCCGCGCGTACGTGCGATTCTTTGCCTGCGAGCGCGATCTGTCCCACGATACGCCCGACGTGCCTCTGCCGCCCGCGGTCGCGACGGGGGCGGAGCCGTTTCTGGTCGTCGGCGCAATGTCGGGCGGCTGACGTGCTGGCCGCGCTCGCGTTAAACGCAGCCCTCGCGGCCGCGGCGCCCATGCCGACCATGCGAGACGTTTTGATCGCGAGCTATAGAGTGCACAGCCTCAGCGGTCTCGCGCTTTCGCATGGCGGTGACGCGGTCGCATGGGACGAGAGCTTTCGCGATCCGCGCGACGTCTTGCATTCGGAGCACTATACCGCCGTGTACGCGCAACGGATCGCCGGCGGTCCGCGCGTTCGCTTTACGGCCGGCAATCCGGGCGGACTCTATGACGAAGAGGACCCGGTCTGGTCCCCCGACGACCGGCGGCTGGCCTTTCTCTCCGATGCGCGTTCGAAGCGACAGCTCGAGGTTTTCGTCGCGGACGCCGACGGGCGCCACGTGCGGCAGATCGGCCGTCTGCGCGGGGACGTGCAGCGGCTGACCTGGTCTCCGGATGGCAAATCACTGGCGGTGCTCTACATTCCCGGCGCAGCCCGGGAAGCCGGCGCGCTGGCTCCCGGCGCGCGCGACGTCGGCGTCATCGGCACGCGGGTCGAGGAGCAGCGCCTCGCCCTGCTCGCCGCCTCGACCGGCGCGATGCGGTTGCTCACGCCCGCCGATTCGTACGTCTACGAATACGACTGGTCGCCCGACGGCCGGCGCGTCGCCGTTACGTACGCGAAGGGAAACGGCGACGACAACTGGTGGGTCGCCCGTCTGGCTCGCGTCGACGCATCGACCGGCGCGATGCACGACCTGCTCGCGCCGTCGTTTCAGATCGCCGACCCGCGATGGTCCCCCGACGGCAGCGCAATCGCGGTCATCGGCGGCGTCATGAGCGATTTCATCGCGACTGGGGGCGACGTCTACGTCGTCGATGCGCAGAGTGGCGAGTCACGCGACGTTACCGAGGGCGCACCGGTCTCCGCGCAGTCTCTGCGCTGGACCGGCGCGTCGAGCATCGACCTCGTCGTGCATCGCTCCGGCGAGATGCACCTCATGCGGCTCGACGTCGCGGGCGGTACGACGTCGCTGACCACGCTGATCGGCGGCCCGGGATCGCTCTGGAGCTGGTCCAGCGCGCGGGACGGGGCGATCGTCGCGCTCGTGCGGGCGTCCTTCACACAGCCGCCGGAAATCTGGGCTGGATCACCGCCGGCACTGCGCCGGATCACCAGCGGCAATGCCGGCGCCACATTGCTCAACGGCAAAGCCGTATCCCTAAGCTGGAAGAGCGATCAGTATACGCCCCAAGGCTGGCTCGTCTATCCGCTTCACTACGATCCGCGGTCGACCTATCCGATGGTGACGATCGTCCACGGTGGCCCGTCCTCGGCGTCAGTGCCGTCGTTCGGAAACCGCAACGTCAGCGCGCTCGCATCGCAAGGCTACTTCGTCTTCATGCCCAATCCACGGGGCAGCTACGGTTTTGGCGAAGATTTTACGAGGGCCAACATCAAGGACTTCGGCTACGGCGACTGGCGCGACGATCTCGCCGGCGTGGATGCGGCCATCGCTCGCGCCCCGATCGACGCAAACCGCTTGGGCCTCATGGGCTGGAGCTACGGCGGCTACATGGCGATGTGGGGCGAGACGCAGACGGCGCGCTTCAAGGCAATCGTCGCGGGCGCCGGAATCGTTAACTGGCAGTCGTACTACGGCCAGAACAAGATCGACGAGTGGATGATCCCGTTCTTCGGCGGCTCGGTGTATCAGGATCCTGCGGTTTATGCGAAGAGCTCGCCGATCACGTTCGTCCTGCGCTCGAAGACTCCGGTGCTGATCCTCCAGGGCGAGCGCGACGAAGAGGTCCCCGCGCCCCAGGCCTTCGAGTTCTGGCATGCGATGGAAACGCTGGGCGTGCCGACGCGCCTCGTCGTCTACGCCGACGAGGGACACTCGTTCGAGAAGATCCGCGACCAAATCGACCTGCTAACCCAGACGGTTTCCTGGTTCGACCGCTATTTGAAGTAGACGGGCCCCCCTAGCCCGGCGCGTTCATCGGCTTCAGTGCAGGGTCCGGAATCCCGTTGGGGCAGATCGTCGCCTGCACGGCGGGCGAGACGTAGTACGCGTGGATGTCGTAGTGCGGGATCGGATAGCCCTCATGCCCGTTGGGTTCGAAGCTCACGTCGATGTGATCGATGGTATAGCCTGGAAGCGCGTGAATGTTCGCGTAGCTGAAGCCCGTCCTAAGCTGCGCCTGCGACACCATGATCTCCGTGAAGACGGGCTTCCCTTGCCACACCCCGTAGATTGGGCCGAGCGGCAGATCCTTGAGATTCGCCCAATGCTCGCCCATCGTGGCGATGCAGGGCGACACGAGCATCGCGTCCGCGGGAATTCCGGCGGGATGCACGGCGGGCTGCGGAGGCAGCCCCGGCGCGGGAGCGGCCCCCGAAAACGCGGGCATGCCGGCGACCGCAAGAACAAAGGCCAAAGGCGTGATGAAACGCACCATCATGTGAAGCTCCTTTCACGGCTGAGCTTTGGTCTTCGCCGAGATCGGTTCCTCGCGCGGAATTTGCTATAATCGCGGCAGGCAACGGCGACCGTCGGGAGGATCCCCATGCGAAACTCGCTCCTACGAGCCGCGGCGGCGCTCTTCGTAACCGCCGCTTTCGTCGCGTGCCGCGGGATCGGCGCCTATAACCCGAGCGCGCCCGCCGGACCGGCGCAAGCGCCGTCCGCGAACGAGACTGGGGCGGTCAAGATTCCGGCCTGCACTGCGAAGAAGTTGGAGCCGGGGACGTACCTGCTGTACAACGCCACCGGCAAAGTGAAGGGAACGACCTTCAAGGCGTTCACGGGAAAATCGGCTACCTCGTCGTGGTTTCTGTTCAAGTATATCAAGGCGAAGCCGACGCCCACGCCCTCACCGAGCCCCTCTCCCTCAGCGAGCCCCACTCCGAAGCCGTACTCTTTGTACTTCTACTACGGCACGTTTGCGATGAAGAACAAACAGACGGGGTGCGCCTTCCTGGAAGCGACCGAAAACCACAAGAATTTCAGGGGAACCGACTTCAACGCGCTGACCTCCGGCTTTCCAAACATGGAGCCGGGGCACTACAACGTTAAGCTCATCGAGCGCGGTCTCATCTCGGCGCTGAGCATATCAAAGTTGTCGCCCAAAGGAGGGTATGGTTCGGCGACGCTCGTCACGACCAGGGAGAAGCCGTACACGAGCGGGTCGATTACGCTCAAGGGCCGCGTGCTGATAAAGATTCCGAACGAGGCGCAGCGCTTGCTCCAGGCGCTCTCAGACGGCGAGTACTAACTGCGCCGATCAAAAGTTGCGTCCGAGTCATGCGGGCGCCTTTAGACTAGAAACGGTCTGTTACAATAGCCTCGTGAATGCTGCAACCGTAACCATCGCGCTGTCCGCGGCGACACTGATCGTCGTCGGTGCGGCCTCGGTCGCGGCGATCGTTCAGCTGCGCCATCTTCGCACGAGCAATCAGCTGAACGCGCTACTGGCAATCCTGAACGAATGGAATCTTTCCGCGGTGCAGGAGGCCTTGGCGGAGCTCCTTGCGATTCCGGACAAGATGAGGGATCCGCAGTACGTCGCATCCCTTACGGGTCCCGGCGCGATCGATCGGGTGACGCACCGAGAGTTTCTTGCCCTCGATCTGTGGGAGCAGATCGGAACGTATTGTAAGCACGGGCTCGTTGACGAGCGGATTCTGCTGGACATTACGTCGACTCAAGCGGGCAGGTGCTGGAGATGCGCGGAACCCGCGATCGCCCTGCTCCGCCAGCGCTCCGGACCGGCGGCATTCGAGAACTTCGAGTATCTGGCCGTTCGTGCGCAGCTATGGGAGCGTAGATATCCCGACGGCACGTACCCGCGACGTCTGCCGCGCATGACCGAACTGTAACTGAAGCGGGAACCTTGCTGGTGGGCCGTCCTGG
>JAFAJV010000054.1 GCA_019235995.1 Vulcanimicrobiota bacterium | reverse complement strand
CGCTCCTTGCGCCACGTGCGGCCGCCGTCGCTCGAGGCGCGCACGAGCAGGTAGTCAGGCCGCTGATCCGTCGTCATCTGATAGACCCAGCTCGAGCTCGGATCGGCGGCGGTGACCGGCTCCCATCGCGTATCCCCCACTTGGCCCCAGCGCTGCTCGCTCTCGAAGCGTGGCGCCCCGCCGGCAATCGGCGTCGCGGCCGGCGGCACGCTCGAGCTCGTTACCGGCACGCACGACGCGACACCGCAAACGAACGCCGCCAAAACCAGGCAGCGGCCCATGACTCCGCCAAGCGTGGCTGGGGTGGCTGGATTCGAACCAACGCATGGCGGAGTCAAAGTCCGCTGCCTTACCGCTTGGCTACACCCCATTGCTGCGCTTCAATTATGCCAAGAACAACGGGCAAGCCCTTCGACTCGGCGCTGCGGCACCTCGCTGTAGGCCAGGCTTCGGGGCGCGGACCGCCCCCCTCTTCGGATCGCGGCGTCTGCGATCTAGCGCGTCGCGATGAGTCGCTTCGCTCCGACGTAGCGCGTCGCCCAGTACGATTCCGAGAGGCGGCTCACCATCACGCCGTGGCTCGAACTGGCGTGAACGAACTTGCCGCCGCCGAGATAGATCCCGACGTGCGAAACGCCGCCGTAGGTATCGAAAAAGACCAGGTCTCCCGGATGCGCGCCGCCTACGGCCCGATGCCCCACGTCGTACTGCGCGTCGGCGGTTCGGGGCAGCGCGATGCCTAGCATCGCGAACACGTGCTGCACGAAGCCCGAGCAGTCAAACCCCGACGACGAGGTTCCGCCGAACGAGTACGGCACGCCGAGGAAACGCAGGGCGCTTCGCGTGAGCTCCGTGGCCATCCGCGACGTCCGGGCGAGCACGCCGCCGGCGAAGCGGCCGATTCCGACGCGATGACGCTGCGGGGTCGTGATGATCAGCCGGGAGGTCCATTCGGCGACGTCGGGGCTCAGCGCTTGGGCGTTGGCCGCTCGTGACGAGCCGGTGTAATCGAGCTGGAGTGAACCGGGGGAAGAATCGGCGAGGGCAAACGCACCGGACCCGCCGACCAATAGGGCAAACGCCCCTAGGAGTAACGCATGACGCAAGAAACCGCTCCTCTTTCACGACACTTGCGGGGTTAGTTGACGGGTTCGGGCGGGAAAGAATCGCCCTAGGGCCGACCGGCCCACTCACCCCTACGGTGAAATCCCCCGCTCGGGACGCAGTGTCCCGACTCAGTGACCTATGTTAGGCATTGGGAGTCACTCCTGAGCTCATCGCTCCGGAAGACCCCTTGGGCAGGCGCTTCGGCACGAGCCTGGTCCGCCCTTCCGGGCCGTTGTATTCCCACTACCTGTGCCTACCTTGGGCCGGAGCGTCCGACCTCCTGCTCGATTCGGGCGGCAACTCGTGCGGCCAGCGCCTCGACCAGCGCGGCGTCGTCACCCTCGGCCATCACACGGATGAGCGGCTCGGTTCCCGAGGGACGAATCAGCAGACGCCCCGTGCCGTCCAGCTCCGCCTCGGCGGCCGCTATCTCATCGCGGACGGCGGGCGCAGCCAGCACGTCGCGATTGCCGGCGCGCACGTTGACGAGCACTTGCGGCGCGACGATCACCTCGCGCACGAGCTCGTGCAGTGTCGTCGCGTTCGCTGCGACGATCGCAAGGAGCGTTACCGCGGTGCGCGGACCGTCGCCCGTCGTGTTGTAGCGAAAGTCAACGACGTGCCCGGACTGCTCGCCCCCCAGAGTGTATTCTCCCTCGCGCATCTGCTCGAGCACGTAGCGGTCGCCGACCGGCGTCCGCACCAGCGTGATGCCGTGCCGCCGCAGCGCCCGCTCGAAGCCGATGTTACTCATCACGGTTCCGACGACCGTGTCGCCGCGAAGCTCCCCCGCGGCGTGCATCGCGCGGCCCAGGGCAAACATGACGTGGTCGCCGGTGACGACCTCGCCGGCTTCGTCGACGAACAGCGCGCGATCCGCGTCGCCGTCAAACGCGACACCGACCGCTCTGCGCCCGCCTCCGCCGTTGGCCAAGACCGCCTCCCGCAGCGCCTCCAGGTTGGTCGCCCCGCACTCGACGTTGATCCGGGCGCCGTCGTCGTCGCAGTTGATCTCGATGACCTCGGCGCCGAGCTTGCGCAGCGCGTAGGGCGCGATTGCATAGGCCGCGCCAAACGCTCCGTCCACGACGACCCGGAGACCGCGCAGGTCGGGCTTGCCGTCGTAGAGCTCTTCGTAGTAGTGCCGTCCGAGGTTCTGTGCCAATCGGGCGACGCCGACCGCCATGCCGGTCGGGCGCGGCAGCGCGTCCGAAGCGACCAGCGCCTCGATCTCGCTCTCCAAGCGGTCGGACAGCTTGAAGCCGTCGGGACCGAAAAACTTGATCCCGTTGTCGGCTATTGGATTGTGCGATGCGCTGATGACGACGCCGGCGGCGGCATCCTCGCTGCGCGTGATGCAGGCCACTGCCGGCGTCGGAACGATGCCTACCGATACGGCGTCGCGCCCCACCGACGTGATGCCCGCCACGATGGCCGCCTCGAGCATGCTCCCCGAGACGCGCGTGTCCCGCCCGACGATCACCGGGCGGTGATCGGTCTCGTCGGGCAGCAGGCTCGCGGCGGCGCGCCCGATGCGCAGCGCGAGCTCCGGCGTGAGGTCGCGATTGGCAACGCCGCGTACGCCGTCGGTGCCGAAGAGGCCGCTCACTGCGCCCGTCCGGTTCCGGCGACGGAGCGAATCACGACCCGAACCAAATTCGGAGCGACGGACAGTCCCGACACTTCGGCGCCGGATGAGTCCACGGCGACGGCGTGCACCATCTCGTCGACGACGCCCGCCGCGCTCGGAAGCGCGACGTCGGCATGCACGGAGGAAACCTGTCCGAGCACGGACGCCGGCGCTCGCACGACCGCCGTCTGAGGATCCACGCGCGCGTTTTCGACGACGACGCTCGCGCTTTGCGATCCGACGTAGTGCACCGTGACCGCGAACGGGCGCTGCTCGATCGGCTCGACGGTCAGCGTGATGGAGGCCGGGCTTAGGCTCTGCACGACGACGTCGGGAGCGACCAGCTGGACGGGGATGTTGTAGACGCCGGTTCCCTTGTTGGAGAGGTCGAGCACGGCCTTGATCTCCTCCGGATGGACGGCCGGCTGGCCGCCCCTGGTGGCAACGGTCACGACGGCCTGATGATCCGCGAAATGCGCGACGTAGCCGAGCGGCAAGTTCGCCGCCGTGATCGGAATCGAGAGTTGCTGTGCGGCCGCGGCCGTGCCGGCGGGGTTGTTCGCGAAGCGGAAGTACGCCCAACCAACGACGGCTAGCGCCAGCGCCAGCAGCTTCAGCGAGAAGTTGTTCTCAATGAACCGCATGGGACTCGCGCTCGCCGCGTCCGGAGCGAAGCCGCATGCGCAGGCTCGAGATCACGTCGTTGCGACGGCGCCGCTCGTCCCGGGGAGGCCGAGTGATCGCGAGCAGGAGCTTGACGAGGCGCTGTTCATCGTCGATCGGCCGCGAAAGCTTGCCTCCGCGCGCGATCGTGATCGCGCCTGTCTCTTCTGAAACGACGACGACGACCGCATCGGTCTGTTCGCTCAAGCCCAGCGCCGCACGATGGCGCGTGCCGACGCGAGGGCTCGTCAACGGTCGCTCGGCGAGCGGGAGAAAACATCCGGCGGCTTCGATGCGCCCCTCGCGCATGACGACCGCGCCGTCGTGCAGCGGCGACGCCGGCGTAAAGATCGAGAGCAGCAGCTCTTCCGAGATGTCGGCGTGCAGCATCGTCCCGCTCTCGCAGTATTCCTTGAGCCCGCTCTGCTGCTCGATCACGATGAGCGCGCCGCGGCGATTACGCCCGAGCAGCGACGCCGTCCGCGCGAGCGTTACGATGGCCCGGTCTTCGGGCCGTCCCCATCCCGGTTCGCGGTCGGCGGGGTCCATCCGAAAAAGGCCGCCTCGGCCGATCTGTTCGAGCGCCCGCCGCAGCTCGGGCTGAAAGACGATCGGGATCGAGACGGCCGCACCGACGACGATCAAACGCAGCACCGTACCCAAAAGCGACAGGTGAAGCAGATTCGCGATCCCGAGCAGCCCCACGACGACCAGGATGCCGATCAGAATCTGAACGGCGCGCGTGCCTCGAATCAGCAGCAAGACGTAATACACAAGAACGCTGGTCGCGATGATGTCGATGACGTCCGTAATGCCGACGTGGCCCAGCGCACTAAACGTCATCAAGCAGCGCCTCCAGGACGCGATCGAGCCCGACCTCCGGCGCCTGCAGACCCTCGGACGCGAGCTTGGCGATCGTAGATTCCGGCAGCGGCGAAAGCACCTGAGCGGTTCGACCGCTGGCGAAGCGCCGCAGCTCCGCGTCGATGACGCCGAACACGAGATCGGCACGCGAAACGTCGGGGTCCCACTCGATCACCAGACCGCCGGAAATCGGATGACAGGCGAGGATGCCCGCGGGTCGTCCCGGACCCGCCAGCGCCTCCCGCAGCGCCGGCAAGGCTTGCGGGACCGCCGGGGAAACTGCTAAGGCGATGACGGCCGTCTCATATACCTGGGCGCCCGATACGGCGCGAATCGCTTGCGCGTCGGCCGCGGCCGCATGCTCGAGCAGCGCGTACGCTCGCTCCAGCTCCGGATGCACGCGCCACGTCGACCGTCCGCCGTGCCGGCGTACGGCTTCGTCGATCTCTTCGCGGCGCCGTTCGTCGGGCGTCTCGCCGAAGCTCAGGGTCACATAAGCCACGCTCCATCGCGCGTTCGTCGTCTCGACCGGAAAAAACTCCGCGTGGATTTCGATCGACGGCGAAAACGCGCTGCGACTCGCGCAGCTGCGGCGCATGAGCGGCAAGCGTTTCATGCCCGTTCCCGGCGACGTCGTGTGCGTGCGAATGCTCGAGGACGGACGGACCGTCGTCGAACGCATCGAGCCCCGTGGTTTCACGCTCGAACGCCGCAGCGCCGTCGGTCGGACCAAGACGATGGCTGCCAACGTGGACCTGCTCGTCACGGTCATGGCGCTCGCAAATCCCCCTCCGCGACTGGTCACGCTCGATCAGCTGCTCGCGTTCGCCGAACTCGAGGGCGTCACACCAGGCATCGTCTTGACGAAGCCGGACCTCGGGGATCCCGCGCAGACGGCCGAGTTGACGGCGCTGTATCGCGGGCTCGGGTATCCGATCGTCTGCGTTAACCCAAAGACGCGAGAGAATCTCGCCGCTTTGCGCGAGCTAATCCGCGGCCGCCACGCCATGCTCGTCGGCAACTCCGGGGTGGGTAAGAGCACCATCTTTCGGGCACTGGGCGGCGACGCGCCGGTCGGCGACGTATCCCGGCACGGCCTGGGCCGCCAGACCACCACGGCGGGCCGCCTCTACCGCCTCGACGACGGCTTCCTCATCGATAGCCCCGGGATCAACGAGTTCGGTCTCGGCAGCATCGATGCGCAGACGCTCGCGGGCGCCTTTCCCGAGATGAGCGAGCCGGCGGTGCGCTGCCGCTTCCGCGACTGCACCCATCTACAGGAGCCCGGCTGCGCCGTGCAGGCGGAGGTGGGGGCCGGGATTGCGCCCAGCCGGTACGCCAGCTATCGTAAGATGCTGCTCGAACCAAGCTAGGACCCCGGCGTGGTGGACATGGCTCGAGCGCAACTGCTATGATACACGCCGTTGTCGTCACTCTTTGTTTCATAGGGAGTCTTCTTGCCGAACATCAAGGCCGCCGAAAAATGGGTGCAACAGTCGGAACGGCGCGAGGCGCGTAACAAGACGGTAAAGAGCCGCCTCAAGACGCTCTTCAAGTCGGCAGTCGCGTCGGGGGAGCCGGACGCGACTCGTCGCGTCGGGAGCGCGTTCGACAAGGCCGCCGCCAAGGGCATCGTCCACCGCAACAAGGCGGCGCGTAAAAAAGCGCGCCTGGCGAAAGGGCTCGCGCGCGCCACCGTTGCTCCGCCGAAGAGCGCAAAGACGAAGGCCGCCCGCAAGAAATAGCGCGCCGGCCGCGCGCTAGGGATCGATGGCGATTGCAAGCCGAGTCGCGCGCTCGGCGTTGGCTTGCGGTAGAATCGCCCTCCGAATCAGCGCGCGCAGCGCGGCCGGCTTCGTCGTGCGAAGCACGATGCGGTAGCGCCATTCGTCGTTGACGCGCGCGACCGGATATGGCGCCGGTCCCAAAACTTCCACGAAGTCCGCCTCGCGCAACCGCGCGGCGTAGCGCATCGCGCGCTCGGTGACGCGCCGCCGGTCGCGCCCGACGATTCCGAGATACGCGAGGCGCCGCCCCGGAGGAAAGCCGGCCGCCAACCGCTCGCGAAGCTCGACATCGGCGAACCCCTCGTAGTCGTGAAGCGCGGCGTAGCGGATCGCGGGGTGCTCGGGCGCGTACGTTTGGACGATCGCCTCGCCGCGCCGTCCGCGCCCGCTGCGCCCGCAGACTTGGGCGATCAGCGCGAAGCTGCGCTCCGCCGCGCGAAAATCGGGAAGGTGCAGGCCGATGTCGGCGGCCACAACCGCGGCCAGCGTCACCGTGGGGTAGTCCAGCCCCTTGGCGACCATCTGCGTTCCCACGAGCACGTCGCCTTCCGACTCGAACGCGCCGAGGATCCGCGCGTGGTCACCGACGCGCGTCGTCGTGTCGGAATCCATACGCAGCACGCGGGCCTCCGGAAACAGCCGCACGACCTCGTCGACGACGCGCTCGGTGCCGATTCCAAGCTCCGCGATACCCTCGAGACCACAGTTCGGGCACGCGCGCGGGATTCGCGCCTGATAGTCGCAATAATGGCATCGTAACAATCGCTCGCTGCGATGCACGGACAGCGCCACGCTGCAGCGCGGGCATTCCGGCGACTTTCCGCAGTGCCGGCAGAGCAGCGCCGCCGCGCTCCCGCGGCGATTCACGAAGAGCAGACTCTTCTCACCGCGCGCCAGCCGCTCGCCCAACCCCTGGACGAGCGCGTTGCTGAACACGCCTCGATTGCCGGCCTCGAATTCGCGGCGCAGGTCGACGACCTGCACCTCGGGCAGCGGCTGGGCGGTCGCGCGTCGATGCATCTCGAGGCGCACGATCTGCCCGCGCTCCGCCGCCGCGTAGCTCTCGAGCGAGGGCGTGGCGCTGCCCAGCACGAGCAGGCCTCGCTCGTAACGCATGCGCTCCCGCGCGACCTCGACCGCATTGTAACGCGGCACCGTCTCCTGCCGGTACGACGGGTCGTGAGCTTCGTCGACGACCACCAGCCCAACGTCGCGCAGCGGCGCGAAGATCGCGCTGCGCGCGCCGACCACGACGTCGATCTCGCCGCGCGCACACGCCTGCCAGGCCTCGAAGCGCTCGCGCTGCGACAGGGCGGAGTGTAGGACCGCCACACGCTCGCCGAACGCCGCCTCGAATCGCTGCGCGGCCTGCGGAGTCAGTGAGATCTCCGGCACGAGGACGATCGCGCGCCGTCCTTCGCGCAGGACCCGCTCGATCGCCCGCGTGTACACGAACGTCTTGCCGCTCCCGGTCACTCCGAAAAGCAGCGCCGCGTCGAAGCCTCCGCGCCCGAGCGCCGCATCGATCCACGCAAGTGCGCGCTCCTGTTCGGGCGTTGGCGCCGCGCTCCGTTCCCCGGCCGCGGCCGATCTGGGCCGCGGAGCCGGCCGCGCGTACCATTCCAGTAGTGCTCCCGCGCGCACGGCGCGCGCGATGACGGCGTTGCTGAATCCCGCCAGCAGCGCGTTGGCGCGGGCGACGACTCCTTGCCGGCGCACGAAATCGACCAGTGCTTCCGCCTTCTTCCCCGCGATCGATCCGACGCCGGGCTCGAGCATCCGCACGCGATACTCAGCCGTGCGCGGCTCGACGAGGCGCCGCTCGCGACGCAGCGCGCCCGCGCGAACGAGCGCGCCGACGTGCGCGAGCAAGGCTCGGCGATCGGCCGCGCGACGAGCCTCGGGATGACGCACCAGCTGCTCCAAAGCGAAGCCTTCCGCAAACTCGTCCCAGATCAGCCGGATCAGTCGCGGCGGTACCGACGGTATACGCCGCGAGTTCGGCCGCTCGGCGAGCCGGAACGAATCGCGCATTCGAGGCACTGCATCGGCGAGCACGACGGCGCTTAGCGCCTCGCCGAGCGTGCAAACATAGTGCTCCGCGACGAACCGCGCAAGGTGCAGACCCGTGTCGTCGAACGCCCTCGGAACGGCGAGGCGCTCGCGGACCGGTTTGAGCGGCGGCCCCGGATCGGCGGTCTCGCGCACCGGCGTCACGACGAAGGCGACGACGTCGCGGCCTCCCAGCGGAACCCGTACGACGTCTCCGAGCTCGAGCTCAAGGCTGCCCGCGTCGTAGGTCAGGGGGAGGTCGAAGCGTGAGGAACGGATTGCCGGGAGCGCATCAACCGCGCGCACTGGGCGCCTTCTGCAGCCGGCGCAGCACGGCACGCACGCTCGCCGGCGAGCACTCAACTCCATATTCGACGTCGCCGATTGCGCGCGGCAAGACGAACCGCTGGCGGCCGGCGCGCTTCTTCTTATCGTGGCTCATCGCGGCCAGCACGGCGTCGCCGTCGATCGGCCCGTGGAGCGGCAACCGGAGCAAGGCTAAGAGCGTCAGCACGCGCAAATGCTCGGCCTCGCTGAATCGGCCCGAACGCAGCGCGAGCAGGCCGGCCGCTCGCAGCCCCAGCGCGACCGCCGCGCCGTGCGTGATCCGATAGCGCGACGCGCGCTCGATGCCGTGCGCGAAGGTGTGACCGAGGTTCAGCACCTGCCGCGCGCCGCTCTCCAGCCTGTCGTCGGCCACGCTCATGGTCTTCACTTTGACCGACTCGGCGACCAGCGTGGTCCAGGGCCAGCGCGCGAAGGGATGCGGCGAGAGCTCCTCGAGCCAATCGAAGAAATCCCCGCCCTCGATAATTGCGGCTTTCACGACCTCCGCGAGACCCTCGCGCAGGGCGGACTGGCCCAGCGTGCGCAGCGCGGCAACGTCGCAGAATACGCCGGCCGGATCTGCAAAGCTCCCGGCGAGGTTCTTTCCGTCGCCCAGATTTACGCCTGTCTTTCCGCCGATTGCAGCGTCGACCATCGCCACCAGCGTCGTCGCGACGTGCGCGTAACGGACGCCGCGCATATAGATTGCGCATGCGAAACCGAAAAGATCGCTAGCGACGCCGCCGCCCACGCCGATCACCAGGGCGTCGCGCTCCGCGCCCGCCGCCAGCATCGCGTCGAGCACGCGCTCCACGGTCGCGAGCCGCTTGCGCCGTTCACCCAGGGGGAACGGAATCAACGCCTTCGCCCGTGCGGCCTTCGCCACGCCGCGTGCGGTCGCGGCGACGAAACGGTTTGCGTCGTACAAAACGAACGTCTCCCGTCCCTCCTTCCGCGCAAATGCGGCGACCTCCGACCGCGCGTTCGCGCCGATCACGACCGGATATCCGAGGTCGTCGTTGAGCGAAGCGTCGCTCACGACGCGCATAGCCGTATCCCGGCGCGGTCCAGCCAATCGACGATGTCGTCGAGCACTTGACGGCCGCTCAGCCGATCCGCAGGCACGACGTAATCGGCGCTTTCGTACTGCGAGATGCGCCTGTCGTAGAGCGCACGGATCCGAGCGAGCGTCGGCGTCTGCCCGAGCAGCGGTCGCGACTCCTTCGCCTTACGCAGGCGCGCCAGCACTTGTTCCGGCGAAACGCGAATGAAAATCCGATAGGCGCGGGCCGCGAGCAACTGACGATTCGCCGCGACCGTGAGCGCGCCGCCGCCGAGGGCGATGACCACGGGTTCCGTGCTCTCGAGCGCGCCGCGAATCGCTGCCTGCTCGTAGCGCCGAAACGCCGCCTCTCCCTCTCGTGCGAAGATCGTCGGGACGTCGCCATGATCGCGAACCACCAGCGCGTCCGTGTCGACGAACGCGCATCCGAGCCGTCGCGCGAGCTTCCTTCCCACCGTCGATTTACCGGAACCCATGAAGCCGACCAACGCCACGTGGCGTTTCATCGCTCGCGCGCGAAGAGCCGCCCGGCTGCGTCCCTGCTGCGGCGCACGTTGTCCAGCGTTTCTTCCATCGAGTCGCCGCCGTATTTCTCCAACACGGGATCCATCAACGCGAGCCGCACCATCGCCTCGCCGACGATTGCGGCAGCGGGAACGACGCAGACGTCGCTGCGGACGACCGTCGCTGGCGCATCGGTACGCTGGTGCAGGTTCACCGACGGGAGCGCCTTGGTCAGCGTCGGTATCGGCTTAACCGACACGCGCACGACGATCGGCTCTCCGTTGCTCATGCCGCCTTCGATACCACCCGCGCGGTTGCTCGCGCGAACGACGTTCTCGCCTTCCAGCGCGAAGACGTCGTGCGCGCGCGAACCAGGAGTCGCGGCGACGCTCGCGCCGAGCCCGATCTCGACGGCCTTCACCGTCTGCATGCCCACGATTGCGCCGGCCAGAATGCCGTCGAGCCGCTGATTCGGCTGCCGATTGCTCCCGACGCCGGCCGGAACTCCATCGATGCGAACCGCGAACTGCCCGCCGAGCGTGTCGCCGGACGCCTTCGCCTCGTCGATCGCCGCGATCATTGCGCGTGCCGCGTCCGCATGCGGGCAGCGCACGTCGCTCGCCTCGACGTCCGCTTGATCCCAATCGTCGAGCTCGGGAGCCTCCACCGGACCGATGCGAGTGACGTAGCTGCGCGTCGTGATTCCGATCGTCGCCAAGAACTGCGCGCATATGGCGCCGAGGCAGACGCGCATCGCCGTCTCCCGCGCGCTCGCGCGCTCTAAGACGTTGCGCAGGTCACGCTGCCGATATTTGAGTGCGCCGGCGTAGTCCGCGTGTCCCGGCCGCGGATTCGTGAGCGGATCTCCGGCGCCGGCGATCGGATCCATCAGCGCGCGCACCTTCGGCGTCTCGTAGTCGCGGTTGCGCACGACTACCGCGATCGGCGAGCCGAGCGTCTCGCTCCCCCGCAGACCGGCGAGAAACTCGACGCGATCCTGTTCGATCTTCATCCGCGCGCCGCGTCCGTATCCCCCTTGTCGCCGCCCGAGCGTCTCGTCGATGGCCTCGACGCTCAGCCGCAGATGCGCCGGGATGCCGTCGAGAATGCCGACCAGCGCCGGGCCGTGCGACTCGCCCGCGGTGAGATAACGGAACATGAGCCGGTTCCTTTCGGCGGCAGAATCTCACCCTACTTCGTGGCGCAGGCGCTCGATGGCGCGGCGATGCAGGCGCGTCACATGGCGGCGCGAGTATCCCAGCCGCGCGGCGAGCTCCACGACGGTAACGCCGTCGATGTGAATCGAAGCGACGATCTGGCGCTGCAGCGGCGAGAGCCTTTCGAGGATCTTCTCGACGGTAAGCCGGTCCAGGACGTCGTCGATCCCATACGGCGCGATGCCGCGTTCCGCATCGCGCGCCAGCTCCAGGGAGACGACGCGGCTGCTCGCGCGATAGGCGCGAATTTCTCGCACCTCGGCGGGCGTCGCGCGAATCCGCAGAGCCACGTCGTGCTCGCGCGGTTCGCGCCCAAGCACCGTCCAGAGCTCGCGCTCGGCGGCCGCCCAGCGCCGCTCCAGGTCGCGCGCCCTCCGCGACGCGCGCAAGAGCCGCTCGCTATCGCGCACGTAGTGCATCAGCTCGCCGACGATCAGAAGCCACGCATAGGCCTCGAACGGCGCGCTCTGGAGTACGTCGTAACGATCGGCGGCCTTGATAAGTCCTATGGCGCCGACCTGCTCGAGGTCCGCCCGATCGAGGCCTCGGCGCATGAACCTCCGCGCGGCGCGCCGGCAAAGGTACCAATATTGCGCAACGAGTCGCTCGCGGAGCAACGACGTTGCCCGAATACAAAGAGCCACACCCAACCTCTTCGTTCTGCGAAGACGCGGCTGCCGCGCGGCGCGGCATCCGTGCTAATCGTTATATACCACGCGGGTGCAAAACGCAACTCCGGCACGGCGCGGCTGCAGGAGTCCGCCGAAGCGACCCGCTAGTGTCGTCGAGATGCGCGGCCGGCGCCTTGGTGCGATCGTTCTGCTGTTCGCGTTGGGCCTTCTCGCAATCGCGGCGCTGCGCGACTTCGCCCGCCTCGGCGACGCGCTCCCGTGGAAGCAGCTCTACGACTTCGCCGACTTCTACTGTGCGGGCTTCGCGCTCGACCGGGGCTCCGATCCATACCGCTACGAGCCGCTCCATCGCTGCGAGCATCGCTTCAACTCGAGCGAGGCGTATCGGCGCGATCCGGGCCGCGCGGTTCCTGCGCCCCTCCCGCCCTACGACTTTCCACCGTTCATGCTCGCGGCGCGGCTCGACTTCGCCGCCGCGCGGACGATCGACGCAATCGCGATTCTGGCCGCCGTCGTGGGCGCGATTGCGGGACTGAGCTTGCTGGAGATCCCGCTCGATCTCGCGGCGCTGGCACTCGCTTTGCCCGCCGGATACCTTCTGCTCGCGGCGGGGCAGGTGGTCCCGTTCGCGCTACTCGCGATCGTGTTTTGCGGTGTCGCGCTGGTGCGGCGGCGGGATGGCGCCGCGGGAGTCCTCGCCGCGCTCACGCTTCTCGAGCCGCATCTGGGCGTGCCGGTCTGCGCGGCAGTGCTCGCCTGGGTTCCGCGAGCGCGCTGGACGATCGTCGCAACCGGTATTGCGCTGGCCGCCGTCGCGGCGGCGACCGCGGGGCCGGCCGTCGTCGCGGAATATATCGCGCGGGTGCTTCCCGCGCAGGCGGCGGCCGAAACCGGCTACGTCTACCAGTACGGCCTCACCTATCTGCTGCATGCGCTCGGGGCGCCGCCTCACGCGGCGCTGATCGCCGGCGACCTGTCGTATGCGGCTATGCTCGTGCTCGGCGTTTGGCTGGCGCGGCGCGTGGAGACGGCGCTCGGGCGCCGCGAGCTCCTCGCCTACCTGCCGGCAGCGTTCGGCGTCGTCGGTGGTCCTTACGTGCACATGGTCGATCTCGCCGTGGCGATACCCGCCGCGCTCGTGCTCGCCACCCAGTCTCACGGACGCGCACGCATCCTGGCCGCCGTTGCGCTCGTGCTCCTTTCGGTCCCATGGATCGACGTCTGGATCACCAAGAAGCTGCTCCTGGCGACGCTCTTCGTCGTCGCGGCGATGCTGCTTCGCTTGCGAGTGGGCACGGCCGTTGCGGGCACGACGTTCGCGGCCGTCGCGATCGCGCTGTACCTTTTGGAGCTTCGTCCGCCGCCTCCGTTCGCGCTGGCGCCGACCCCGCTGCTCGCGCCGGGCGATCTCGTGCAGCGTGCCTGGAGTGCCGAGGTCGCCGCGCTGGGGCAGCCCGACCCGCTCTGGCTCGTCGTCAAGCTGCCGACCTGGCTGGGTCTCGGCGGCGTCGTTGCCGCCGCCTTTGCCGTGCTGCGGCCGCGCCGCGAACAAGTTCCGCCGTGACCTCGCCGCAGCGGCGGCCCACTCTGATCGTCGCGCTCCTGATGGCCGCGCTTGCTGCCGCGGCGCTTCGCGACCTCGCGCGGCTCGGCGCGAACTCTCCGTGGACAACGATGGATGAGTTTGCCGACTTCTACTGTGCCGGCTCGGCGCTCAACGAGCGCGTCAGCCCGTACACGTACGAGCCCTTGCGATCCTGCGAGCACCGCGTGAACACAGGGGACAGCTTCCGCGGCAGACTCTTTGCCCGCGACGCCGCGATCGCGGTTCCCGCGCCGCAGCCGGCGTACGATTTCATCCCGTTCATGGCGCTCGCGCGCATCCCCCCCGCGACGGCGCGCCTCGTCGACGGGGTCGCAATCTTGGCCGCCGTTGCGCTATGCGTCGTCGCACTGTGCGGCCTCGGCGTTCCGGTTGCCGTCGCCGCCGCCGCGCTCGCGCTCTCGACCGCCTACGTCGAACTGAACACGGCGCAGGTCGTGCCGTTCGCGCTGCTCGCGCTCGTGCTCGGCGGGCTCGCTCTCGCACGTAACCGCAATGCCGTCGCCGGCGTGGCGGCGGCGCTGACCATCATCGAACCGACGGCCGGCGTTCCGGTGATTCTCGCGGCGCTCGTCTTCGTCCCCAGAGCACGCCTCGCCGTGATGCTGACGCTGCTCGCCCTCGCGCTCGTCACGCTCGGCGCCCTGGGTCCGCGCGGCGTGGAACAGTACATCGCCGGCGTGCTTCCCGCGCACGCCGCCTCGGAACTGCGCTTTCCGTTTCAGTACAGCTTAACATATGCGCTCGCCGTGCTCGGCGTCCCGTCCGCCGTCGCACGTTTCGCTGGAGCTGTCTCGTATCTCGTCTTGCTCGCCATCGCGCTGCGACTGGCGCCGCGCGCGGCAACTGCGCTGCGCAGACGCGAGCTGCTCATTTTCGTTCCGGCGCTGTGCTCGGTAATCGCCGGGCCCTTCCTGCACCAAGAGGAGCTCTGCTTCGCGCTCCCCGCGCTCCTCGTCGTCGCCATCGCTTCCAGCGGTCGCGCTAGAACGGTCGCGGCGGCCGCCCTCTGCGTCCTCTCGATTCCGTGGATCGCCGTCTGGGGCATCAAGCAGCTCTTTCTCGCGAGCGTCTTCGTCTGCGCCACCATTCTTCTCGGTCTGCGCGTCGAGCGGTGGGCAGCGATCGCGACGGTCGCGGGCATCGCGATCGTCGTCTACGCTTTCGAGTTGCACCCGCCGCATCTGCCGATTCCAACGCCGTCCGCCGCGCGCGCGTACGCCGCGACGGAGCTCGTGCAACGAGAATGGGGCGACTACACGCGGAGTCGCGACACAACCGACCTCGCATGGCTCGCGATCAAGATTCCGGCCTGGGCCGCTTTAATCGCGGCGCTCGCTATCGTAGCGGCGCTGAGTTCTCGATCTCGCGCCGAAATTGAATCCAGCCGCGAAAGTTCGCGTGAAACTCGGCGTCTGCCGACGGCGTAGCGACGTGCTCGAACGGGCTCAAGTGATGCTCGCTGCGTAACCGCTCGTAGAGCTCGAGATCTTTGGAAATCTCGCGCTTACCATCGTGCGTCAGGTATGAGACCCGAGCGCAACGGGCCGCCGAGACGCGCCTGCGCGTCTCGGGATCCAGGGAATATTCGTCGTCCTGGAGCAGCGGCGTGTGCCACTCCCCGAGCTCGACCGGCCGCGGCGCGCTTTGCGTGATCGCGTCGCGCATCCTCAGCGCCGCCTCGCGAATTTCCGGCTGCGCGCTCGGCGCACAGCGCAACTCGAAGAAGTTGCCCCACTCCGTGGCGCTGACGATCACCGTATGCCAGAGAAACGGCTCAAGCAGGCGGTTCAGCTCCTGCTTGTGCACGTTGAGGTCGAGAAGCCTCCGTGCTTGCGCAACGGCGCCGTCGCGCGCGGCAAGCCAGATTCTCTTCGCTTCTTCTGCGTCGCTTTCGGCCAGCGTTTCGGTCGCCGACATGCCCGCTTTGTTGCGTCCCCACTCGAGCGGCATCGCCGGATCGCGTTCGAGCCGTTCGAGCAGCTTTGCGGTCGGCACGGCCCTCGAGCTCGCAGAATTCCGAGAGAAATTTCTGTGCGTGTTAAATTCGGCAAGGACGAAGCGCGGGAACGTGACCTCAAGCGTGGTCAGCCGGACTGCGGCCGGGCTGACGGAGTCCAGCAGCACGCGCGCGCTGTAGGCCAAGGCGTTACGGCGGCTTAGCCGCGATAGCGCAGGAACGCCGGAACGTCGATGTCGTCCATCGAGACCGGAGCGACCGCTTCGAGCCTTCCCGTATCGAACGCGTAGCCGGACTGCGCCGCGCGATAACCGCGCCGCGTTCCGAATCCTGCCGCGAGCACGGTCACGCGGACCTTCCCCGACATCGCAGGGTCGATCGAAGCACCGAAGATGATCTGCGCCTCCGAGTCGACGGAGCGGCTGATCATCTCGGCCGCCTCGTTCACCTCGTACATCGCCATGTCCGGGCCGCCCGTGATGTTGAAGATCACGCCGTGCGCACCCTCGACGGTCGTCTCGAGCAGCGGCGACGCGATGGCCTTCTGAGCGGCGTCGGCGGCGCGGTGCTCGCCGGTGCCTTCGCCGATGCCCATCATCGCGGATCCGGCATCGGTCATGATCGTCTTCACGTCGGCGAAGTCGAGGTTGATCAGACCGGGCTGCGTGATGAGGTCGCTGATTCCCGCGATGCCCTGTCGCAGCACGTCGTCGGCATACGAGAACGCCTCGTTGAGCGGCGTCTTCTTCTCGATCACCTGAAGGATGCGTTCGTTCGGAATCGTGATGAGGGTGTCGACTTTGGCCTCGAGCTCCGCGATGCCGTTCTCGGCGACCTGCATGCGCTTCTTACCCTCGAACGCGAACGGCTTCGTAACGACGGCGATGGTGAGCGCCCCCGACTCGCGCGCCAGCTCCGCGATCACCGGCGCCGCGCCGGTGCCCGTTCCGCCGCCCATGCCGGCCGTCAAGAAGACGAGGTCGGCGCCGTCGAGGATCAACCCCAGATCCTCTTTCGACGCCTCGGCCGCCTCACGGCCGAGCGTCGGATTCGCGCCCGCGCCCAGGCCGCGCGTCTGCCCGCCGCCGATGTGCACGCGATTCTCGGTCAGCGCGCCGCGCAAGGCTTGCACGTCGGAATTCACGGCGAAGAAGTCGACTCCCGCGAGTCCGGCGGCCATCATCCGATTGACGGCGTTGCAGCCGCCGCCGCCGATGCCGATCACCTTGATGGTCGCCGCGTGTTCCGGCTCGGATACAGAACGTCGTACGTCAGCCATTGCTTGGGGCTCCTCCGTTCGATTTCAAGAGATTTAAGTCCACAGATCCGCCAGCCAGCGCTGGGCTCTCGCCAGGACGCCGCCGCGCCGGCGTCCGATGCGCATCGCGTCGTCACGCTCGCCGTTGGCTCCGAAAAGAACCAGCCCGATTGCCGTCGCGTATTGGGGCGCCGCCATCGCGTCGGTGAGACCCCCGATCGCATTGGCCGCCCCAATCCGCACCGGCAGACCAAAGACCTCTTCGGCAAGGGGTTCGATGTTCGGCAGCAACGCACCGCCCCCCGTTATGACAATTTCACCCAGCACCAGATCGCGGGGCACGTTGTCCACGATCTTCTGCCGTGCCATTCTGAGGGTCTCGACGACTCGCGGCACGACGATCTGCCGAAGCTCGGCCGTCGTATGCTCGCGCGTCGAACGCCCGTCGAGCGTGCGCACGGCGAAACTATCCTCCCCCTTGCCGGCACCGTGGCGCTTCTTCACCTCTTCCGCTTCCGCGAGCGTCGTCTTGAGGCCGAGCGAGATGTCGCTGGTCAAAACGCTGCCACCCACGGGGATCGTCGCCGTGTAGATGGCGCTGCCCAACGAATAGACGGCGATGTCCGTCGTGCCCCCGCCGATGTCGAGCAGCACCACTCCGACCTGCTTTTCTTCCTGCAGCAGCGTGGCGGCCGAGCTCGCGAGCGGCTCAAACACGACGCCGGCCGTCTCGAGCCCCGCGCGCTGGACGCACTTAAGCACGTTCGTGATGAAGCTGCTGCTGCCGGTGATGATGTGCGTGTCGACTTCCAGCCTACCGCCGGCCATGCCGATCGGGTCGCTCACGCCTTCCTGCCCATCGACCGTGAAGTAGCGCGGGAGCGCGTGGATGATCTGCCGATCGCTGGGCAAGTTGATGATCTTGCTCGCATCGATCACGCGCCGCACGTCGCCGGTCGTCACCTCGCGATCCTCGCCGGAAACGGCGACCACGGCGCGGTTGTTGGTGCTGCGGATGTGATCGCCCGTGATACCGACGACCACCTCGCCGAAATGGATGCCGGCCATCCGTTCGGCCTTCTCGGTCGCCGCTTCGATGGATTTGATCGTCTCGTCGAGGTCGACGACGACGCCCTTGCGCATGCCGAGCGAGGGCGCCTCGCCCATGCCGACGATCTCGAGGCCGGTGGGGCCGGCAACCGCGACGACCGTACAGGTCTTAGTCGTCCCGATATCGAGGCCGCAAACGGTCTCGTGCTTCATTGACCACGACATATTGTGGTTCTCGCCGCCGATTCCTACTATTACTGGCCTGAAGCCGGCCGGGCTTGCACCGTCTGGCGAGCACTCGGGCAACTCCTTATAAGCTGGAGCGGCACACGCCGGAGCGCACAGGGGTCAATCAAAAAGACCTCAAAGAAATGCCAACGGCTGGCTTCGTCCTCCCCTACCAAGGCGGGCGAAGTTGCGCTATGATTCGTTCTTGACCGTTTGCTCGCCGCGAGGAGCCGCATTCTTGAGAAACTTCGTATTGCCGCTAGCCCTTTTTGCAGGATGCGTGGCTCCGCTGTGGGCCAGCGCCGCGATGGTGGATCCCGCGAGTTTTCCCGACGGCACCTACACGGCAACCGTTGAACGCGTCGTCGACGCAAAACACGTGCAGGTCGTCATGGACGGCAAGGAGACGACGCTCGCGGCCGGACGTGACAGCGTCAATTTCGCCAAGGTCCAGTCGAACGATCAGATCAAGCTCTCGCTCATCAAGGGCGCAGTCGTCGTTTACGCGGATCTGACCGCCCACTAGCGATACACGACGACGGGCGCCGCAGGCGCGCGCACGTCGATTGCCGCCACTCGGCGCTGACCGCGCACGACCTGCGCGAGAATCGCGTCGACGAGCGTCAGCTTCTGCCCCAAATCGTTCTCCTGTCCGAATAAGACCCGCAGCCCATCGCGCAGCGTAACGACCAGGCCGCCGTACCGGTCGAGTGCGAGCACCCGCGGCTCGATCTGCCGCATCGTGATCTCTTCGTACGCGTCGCGCAGTTCGACGGCGTCACGCGTCGCCGCGAACGCGCCCGGCCGCAGCGCGATACCCGGGCGTACGATCAGTTCCGGCAGCGTCTCGTCGCCCGCCGCCGGCTCGAGCACGCGCAGGTTGCGATCGACCACGGCGTCCTCCGGTGCGCTCCGCAGGATCGCGAAGGGTTCGCGCTCGGTGACCGCGATCCGCAGCGACGCCGGCGGGATCCGCGCGATCCGTACCGCGCCGATATACGGTATCGACTGAATGCGGCGCGCGATTGCTCCCATGTTTTGAAGCCAGATGCTCACGTGCGGCGCGACGCCGGCGGCGGCCAGGATCTGCTCCGCCGACACGCGGCGATTCCCGACGACCTCGACGTTGCGCGGGTCGAAGCCCGGCCACGTCGACGCGAACGCGCCCGCTGCGACCGCGATCAGCCCGGCCAGCGCAATCGGCATCCAAAACGGGCGAATGCGCGCCGTCGCGGAACGCTTGCGCCTCCGCGCGGTCACGCGTCGCTCAGCACGTAGGCGTCCAGCGCCTGTGCGACGCCGTCGTGCGCGATATCGTCCACGCTTGCGTCGGCGATCTCGCGCAACTCGGGCGGCGCCGAGCCCATTGCAACCCCGAAGCCCGCCGCGCGCAGCAGCGGCGCATCGTTCCAGGAGTCTCCGATCGCAAGCGTCTCTTCCATCGCGATTCCGAGCCGGCCGGCAACAAACCGCAATGCCGCGCCCTTGTCGACCGCCGGGTCGAGCAGCTCGACGAACTCCGGGAGGCTGCGCGTCACGTAGGCGCGGCCGCTCAGTCGCTCCGACAGCGATGCCGCATAGCGCTCTGCGACCGGCGCGTCGCTCACGATCACGGCCTTCGTCGCGGGGCTATACGCGAAGGCCTCGCGCAGCGACGGCACCACGACCGGCTCGGTCATCGCGAGCGAGGCATACAAGTCCGAATAGCGATTGCGCGCCTCGCAATAATACTCGTCGTTTCGGTAGAGCTGCAGGTGCATGCGATCGGCCTCCGCGGCGCCGATCAACTCGCGCACGACCTCGTTCGATAGCGCGACGTGGTCGAGCACGTCGTCGGTGGCGGGATCGATGATCGCCGCACCCTGGTAGCAAATCACCGGGGCGTCGAAGTGCAGCTCGCGCACGAACGGAAGCGTCGAGCGGTACATCCGCCCCGTCACCAAACAGCCGGCAACCCCGGCCGCGCGCATGCGCGCGACGGCCTCGCGTACGCCGGGTGAGATCTTCAGGTCGCGGCCCACGAGCGTGCCGTCGACGTCGAACGCGACGAGCCGGGGCCTCAGGCTCAACGTCCGCTCCGCATTCGAGCCGTTTGCGCGTGATGCGGCAGTCCTTCGGATTCCGCCAGCGCCGCGAGCAGGTCGGCGTCGGCGGCCGCTCGATCCGCACTGTTCTCGACCACCGTGACACTGTGCGTGAAGTCGTTCAACGACAGGCTCGATGCGAAACGAGCGGTCCCCGACGTCGGAGCGACGTGGCTGCTCCCCGCCAGATACTCGCCGCTGACGAGCGGCGTCATGTCGCCGACGAACACCGTCCCCGCGGCGACGACCAGGTCGAGATACGGCGTGGCGTCGCGCACCTGCAGGCAGAGATAGGCGGGCGCGAAGCGATTGAGCGTGTCGAGCAGTTCGCTCCGATCGCGCGCCGCGATCAGGCGGCAGTGGCTGGAGATGGCGGCGCTCACGCGCTCGCTGCGTTCCAGGGTGCGCAGGTCGAGGGTATCGATCAGCTGCGCGACGGCCTCGAGGAGCGGCCGCGACTCCGAGAGCACCGCAAGGCGCGTGACGCCACGCCGTTCCGCCTGCGCGAGCAGCTCGCCCACCACGTACTCGCTGTTGGCGCCTTCGTCCGCGACGATCAGCACCTCCGCAGGGCCCGAGAGCGCGTCGATTCCGCACCGTCCGAAGGCCTGCCGCTTGGCTTCGGTCGTCCACAGGCCGCCTCGACCAACGATCTTTTCGACCGGACGCATGGAATCGGTTCCGTACGCCGCGGCCGCGACCGCTTGCGCGCCGCCCACTGCGTAGCATTCGTCGACGCCGCAGAGCGCGCACGCGAACAGCACGGCAGCCGGCAGCCCTTCGCCGGCGGGCGGCGTCAGCACGATCACGCGCGCGACGCCCGCAATCTTCGCCGGCACCGCGCCCATGATGACGGCGCAGGCCGGACTGCTGCGCTGTGCGTACACGGCAACCGACCGGAGCGGCCTCCGCCTCACGGCGTACCGCGAGCCGTCCTCCTCTACGTACGCGATGTCCGGTTGACGCTGACGCTCGTGGAAACGTCCGACGCGCTTTTTGGCCAACTCCAGCGCCGCGGCGACCTCCGGCGTGACGTGCGCTCGCGCCGCCTCCAGCATCGGGATCGGGACGCGCAAGCTCGACGCGCCGTAGCGCTCGTCGTCGTAGCGGCGCATGCAATCAATGATCGCGGCGTCTCCGCGTTCGCGCACGTCGGCCAGGATCTCGGCCACGTCCGCTACGATCCCCGGCGGCGGATCCCAGCCGGTGTCGAGCATGCCGCCGAGCGCCGCGGAGTCCGACGCGGAGATTACGTTCATCCGTAGGCGTCCAGCGTACCCTCGCGCACCCCCTGGGGCGCGAAGATGCGCTCGAGCTCGCCGCGGACGCGCGCGTCGTTGGCAATCGCGCGACCGACACGCTGCGACCGTCCTTGGACGTGCATGACGACGGGCACCTCGCCGGGCCATTCGTCGATCAGCCGCGCGAGCCGGTCGATTTGTTCGCGATCCGTCACGTCAACGTGCCAGCCGCGGGCACCCTGCGGGACGGCGACGAGCGGCGGCGGGACGAACCGAGTGACCTCGTTCGCGGCAACCGACCACTCGACGCGCGGATCGTCGCCCGGGGCCGCGCCGGGGCGCTCGCGCAGGCGCAGCCGGCCCTTTACAATGACGATAGCGTCGTTTTCGAAGAGGTGATGCAGCTGCGGATACGCCTTAGAAAACAGCACGACGTCACACACCCCGGTCGTGTCCTCGATCTGCGCGATCAGTAGCTGCTGACCCGCTTTCGTCAGGGTGCGGCGCACGTTTGCGACGGAGCCGGCGACCGTCACGGGCGTGTCGTCGGAAGCCTTCTGCAGATCCTTGATCGGCATCGCGCCCGCCCGGGCTAGCGCCGGAGCGACCTCCGCGAGCGGATGACCAGAGACGAAGATGCCGAGCGTCTCGCGCTCCCACGCGAGCATCTCCCGCGTCGCCGGTGCCGCCACGTTGGGAAGCTTCGGCGCAAGCGTGGGGCCCTGATCCTGGGCCTCGCCGAACAGCGAGACCTGGCCGAGCTCGGCGTCGCGCGTCGTGCGGGCCGCAAGCTCGAGCGCCGTGTCGAGGGCCGCCAGTTTCTGCGCTCGGTTTCCCGGAATTCCATCGAGCGCGCCACACTTGATCAGGGCCTCGAACACGCGCCGGTTCACCTGCTTGCCGTCGACGCGCCGCGCCAGGTCGAAGAGATCCGTGAAGCGGCCGTCCCTCTCGCGCGTCTCGATGATCCCGCGCACCGCGGCCTCGCCGATCCCCTTGACGGCGGCCAACCCGAAGCGAATGGCGCTGCCGACGACGGCGAAGTCGACGAGCGACTCGTTGACGTCGGGCGGCAAGACGTCGATGCCGACGTTCTTCGCCTCGTCGATGTATTCGACGAGCTTGTCGGTTTTGTCTTTGACGGACGTCATGAGCGCGGCGAAGTACTGCAGCGGGCGATTTGCCTTGAGATAGGCCGTCTGGTACGCGATGAGCGCGTACGCCGCCGCATGCGACTTGTTGAACCCGTAGCCCGCGAAAGGCTCGATGAAGTGGAAGAGCCGCTCCGCCAAGGGGCGATCGATGGCTGACGTCGCTTGCGCTCCGGCGACGAACTTCTCCTGATAGAGCGGGATCTTCTCTTTTTGTTTCTTGCCGATCACCTTGCGAAGCTCGTCGGCTTCGCTCATCGAGAAGCCGGCGATGTCGCGAGCCATCTGCATCGCCTGCTCCTGATAGACCGGCGTGCCGTAGGTCTCGGCCAAGATCGGCTCTAGCTTCGGATGGAGGTACTTCGGGTTCGACCGGCCGTGTTTGTTCGCGATGTATTGCGGGATCCAATCCATCGGCCCGGGCCGATAGAGCGCGACGAGCGCGATGACGTCCTCGAAACGCGACGGCCGCAGCTCCCCGCACACGCGCTTCATCCCCTCGGACTCGAGCTGAAACACGCCCATCGTCTCACCCCTGCCGAGCATCTCGTACGTCTTCGCATCGTCGAACGGTACGGAACCGAGGTCGAACTCGGCGTCCACCGTCCGGCGGATCTCCTCGACCGCGTTCTGCATCACGGTGAGGTTGCGCAGGCCGAGAAAGTCCATTTTCAGCAGCCCGATGCGCTCGATCCAGTCCATGTCGTACTGCGTGTTGATGCCGCCGTCCCCGAAGCGGACGAGCGGCGTGTAATCCGTGAGCGGCCCCGCCGAGATCACGACTCCCGCGGCGTGCGTCCCGGCGTTGCGCGCGAGCCCTTCGATCTCTTTCGCGGTGTCGAGCAACTTGCGAATCTCCGGTCGCGTCATGTAGAGTGCACGCAGCTCGGCGATCTGCTCTATGGCGCGCGCGATGGGCATTCCGCCCGGCCCCGAGGGAACGAGCTTCGCGATGCGATCCACGTCCGGGAGGGGCACGGCCAGCGCGCGTCCGGCGTCCCGGATCGCGGCGCGCGCGGCCATCGTTCCGAACGTCACGATCTGCGCTACTCGATCCTTCCCGTACTTATCGGTGACGTAGCCGATCACTTCGTCGCGCCGGTCGACGCAGAAATCCGTGTCGATGTCGGGCATGGAGATGCGCTCGGGGTTGAGGAAGCGTTCGAAGAGAAGATCGAAGCGCAGCGGGTCGAGATCGGTGATGCGCAAGCAGTAGGCGACGAGCGAGCCCACCGCCGAACCCCGGCCGGGGCCCACCGGTATGCCGCGGTCCCGAGCGTATTTCACGAAGTCCCACACGATCAAGAAGTACGACGAGAATCCCATGGTCGTAATCACGTCGAGCTCGTAGTCGAGTCGCGCGCGCAGCGCCGGCTCAGCCGCCACCCGGTCCGGTCCGTAACGCTCGAGCAGCCCCGCCTCACAGACCTCGCGCAGATACTCCGCGTCGCTCTTCTCGGTCTCCGCCGGGCCGTGCGGAACGGGGTACTGAGGCAGGTGAAAGATTTTCTCGGGGATCCGGATGTCGACTCGCTCGGCGATTCGAGCGGTGTTGTCGCAGGCATCGGGCAGGTCGCTCCAGAGCTCGCGCATCTCACGATCGGACTTCAAGTAGAACTGATCGCCGTAGAACCGCATGCGATTGGTGTCCGACACGGTCTTGCCGGTTCCGATACACAGCAGCACGTCATGCGCCGCCGAGTCCTTCTGCTCGAGGTAGTGCGCGTCGTTCGTCGCCACGATCGGCAGGCCCAGCTCCCGCGCGACGCGCACGAGACCCTCGTTGATCGTGTCCTGCTCCTTCATGCCGTGGCGCATCACCTCGATGTAGAAGCGGTCGCCGAAGATCTCGGCGTAGGTCTTGGCGTTGCGTAGCGCGGCGGCGTAATCGTGCCGTAACAGCGGAGCGGCAACCAAGCCCGACATACAGCCCGAGAGCACGATCAGACCATCGTGGTGCGTCGCGAGGAGCTCGAGGTCGATCCTCGGCTTGTAGTAATAACCTTCGAGGAAGCCCTTCGATACCAGCGCGATCAGATTGCGGTAGCCGATCAGGTCGGCCGCCAGCAGCGTGACGTGCGCCTCTTCGCGAGCCGTGCGGTCGAGACGTCCACGCGGCGCCACGTAGGCTTCGCACCCGAGGATAGGGGTGAGACCAAGCTCGCGCGCGGCATAGTAGAACTCCATCGCGCCGTACATCACACCGTGGTCCGTGAGCGCGACGGCCGTCGCTCCCTCCTCCGCCGCCCGCCGGCAAAGGCGGTCGATCCGGCACGCTCCGTCGAGAAGCGAATATTCCGAGTGGACGTGCAGATGGACGAACTGACTCACGTAAATGCGTTTTACGTTACGGCTCGAACGATATCTTCTCTAACTGGCCCATCGCACTAATGTAATGGACACGCAGCGCTCGTTCGTAGAGCGGCTCGTGCGCGTGCGCGAGGCCGCAGGCCGCTGGGCATCGCTTTCGCTCGCTCGCAAGATCGAGCTTCTCTGCGCGTGCCGGGACGCGACGGGACGCGTCGCCGGAGCGTGGACCGCGTGCGCGGCGGCGCTCAAGGGAGTGTCACGGACCCCCGCCGCCGGCGAGGAGGCCATCACCGGCCCGTGGGCGGTCATGGCGACCCTCAATCGCTACGTCCTCACGCTTCGCGAAATCGAGCGCTTCGGCGCCCCAAGATTCGAGAGAAGGGCGACCCGCGTGCGTCCCGACGGACGAACCGTTGCGAGGGTCTTCCCGGAAGGCGGCTACGATCGCTTGCTCTTGCCGGGTGTTCGCGGCGAGGTCTGGACGCGCGATTCGACGCTCTCGACGCTGCCCGCCGATTCGCGTCCCACGGTCACGCTCGTGCTCGGCGCGGGTAACGTCACGTCCATCGGCCCGCTCGATGCCCTCTACGCCATCGTGGCGGAAGGCTCGGCCTGCGTTCTCAAGCTGCATCCGCTCCTCGACGACCTCGCTCCGACCGTCCGAGAGGCGCTCGCTCCGCTCATCGCCGAGGGGGCTTTGACGCTCGAACGCGGGGATGCCGCCGTCGGCCGCCGCCTCGTCGCCGACCCGCTGGTCGACCGCGTTCACGTCACGGGCAGCTTCGCAACCTATGAGAGCATCCTCGCGGAGGCCGGCCCGCGTAAGCGCGTCACCGGCGAGCTCGGCAACGTAACGCCGACGATCGTCGTGCCCGACCGCTGGAGCGACGCCGACTTCGCCGCCGCGGCGACCAACATCGCCTCGGCGAAACTGCACAACGGCGGCTTCAACTGCGTCGCGCCGCAGGTGCTGATCCTCCCGCGCCGCTGGGCCGGACGCTCCACGCTGCTGGGCCATCTCGAGCGGCGCTTGCGCGAAGCGCCCGATCGGCCCGCGTACTATCCCGGCGCTGCCGAGCGATTCGCGCGCCTCCTCGGTGGCCGCGTCCCGCGCGCCGTCGTCGAGGTTGCATATGAGGACGTCCGCGAACCGCTGTTTCGCGAGGAGGCATTCTGCGCGCTGCTCGCGGCCGTCGCGCTTCCCGGCGACGACGCGGAGTCGTATCTCACCAACGCGGTGAGTTTCGTCAACGAGCGCCTAGCGGGCGATCTCGCCGTCAACCTGATCGTGCGTTCCCCGGCGCGCTGCGGCGGCGCGCTCGACAACGCGGTCGCCGAGCTGCGCTACGGCTGCGTCAGCGTCAACGCCTGGAGCGGTGTGGCCTTCATGCTGCCGCAGCTACCCTGGGGCGCGTACCGGGGCGAGGACCGCAAGCCGCGCGGCAGCGGCTGCGGCGTCGTGCACAACAGCCGGCTCCTCGCCCAAACGCAGAAGTGCGCGCTGTACGCGCCATTTTCGCCGTTTCCGAAACCGCCGTGGTATCTCACGAACAGAAATCGGGCCGCGATCGGCGCCGCGCTCTGCGACTTCGAGCTGACGCGCTCGGCCGCGGCCTTCGCGAAGGTCGCTCTTCTCGCCGTTACGGGTTGAGGTTCCTAAATCGCGTTGGCCGCCCGGAGCATCTCCATCACGCGATCCACCGGCAGCGCGTAGACGAGCGTGCCGTTGCGGCCGCTCATCGTCTTCGCCTCAAAGAGGGCATCGTAGATCGCGGCCTGCGTCGCCTCGGCCGTCGCCGTATAGAGCGCATCGAGCGCATCGTCGTCCTCGAGAATCTGCTGTTTCGGCGCTTCGACGGTGAAATTTGCGACGCGTTCGAAGACGCGCGACGTGGAAAAGGCGACGATCAGATCGCCGCTACCGACCGACGACGTGAGTCCGGTGCGGGCCATCCCCATCGCGGCGCGCAACGCCACCGCGCGAAGCTGACGGCTGTCGAGCGGCGCGTCCGTCGCGATCACGATGATGATGCTTCCGCTGCCGAGCCGGCCCCCCAGCGCCGTGTGCTCGCGGAACACGGGCCGGTATTGGTCGCGCAGCCGCTCCCCGACGGGAACGCCGAGAATCGTGAGCTGGCGCCGGCTGCTGCCGGTGTTGTCGTTGACGAGTACGCCGACGCGATAGCCGCCGACGTCGCTGGAAAGCACGCGCGACGCGGAGCCGATTCCTGCGCGGAATCCGAACGCGTTCATCGCGGTGCCGGCACCGATGCTGCCGCGCGCGAACTGACCCGGCGCGGCTGAATCCAGCAGAGCGACGACGTCGGACGGCGTGACCGCTCGCGCCTGGATGTCGTTGAGCAGCGCGTCGTCGCACTCCGCCACGACCGGCAGCGGGACGTCGTCGCCGCGGCCCACGGCGGGATGGTGCTCGATGACCCAGCTCACGACGCCGTCCGCCGCCCGTCCCACGTCGAGCGTATCGGTGAGCACGACCGGCTCCTCGAGGTAACCGGACTCGGTGATCCAGTGCGTTCCCGTCATCTCGCCATTGCCGTTAAAGGCGAAGAAGGCGGCCGAGACCTTGTGATCCCAGGGGTCCGCGTTGGGCAGAACGGCAGTTGCTCCGGTGCGGATGTCGCCGCCTTCGATTTTTGTCACATGCGCCACCCTCACCCCGGCGACATCCGTGATCGCGTCCAGGGGTCCCGTAGCGAAAAGTCCAAAGTGAAAGGGCAATACCGCGCCCGCGCGAGCGGCGCCGCCCAGCACCATTGCCGAAAACGGCACGACGAGAAGCATCCAACGCATGCACGCTGCATTGGACTCCGTGCGGGGGGCGCCTGCAGGCTCGCCCGTCGGATGCGGGTAAGGTTTGGTGCAGCGTCAGTGGATTAGAGGAGGGGCCGTCATTCTTTCCGTTCCCGAGAAACTCAAGGTCGTCAAGCTCTGGGAGAACCTCTCGGCGCCGGCGCTCGTCGAACACGCCATTGCGCGCGGAGAGGGCGTTCTGGGCGCGGGCGGCCAGCTGATCGTCGACACGCGTCCCCACACCGGCAGGTCGCCCAAGGACAAGTTCTTCGTGCGCGAGCCGTCCAGCGAGGAGCATATCGACTGGAGCGACGTGAACCAGGCGATCGCCCCCGAGCGATTCGACGCCCTCTGGGAACGCGTCGCGGCATATCTTTCGGAGCGGGAGGCATACTCTCTCGATTGCTACGTGGGTGCCGACGAGCGCTACCGCGTGCCGCTTCGCGTGTACACGGAACTCGCGTGGCACAATCTATTCGCGCGCCATCTCTTCATCACGCCGGAGCGTCCGGACGAGAATTTCGTCCCCGAGTTCACGGTCGTCGACGCCGCTCTTTTTGCAGCCGATCCCGAGCGCGATGGAACGCGCACGAGCACGTTCGTCCTCGTCAACTTTGCGCGGCGCATGATTCTGATCGGCGGGACGCGCTACGCCGGCGAGATCAAGAAGTCGGTGTTCACGGTGATGAACTATCTGCTGCCGCTACGCGACACGCTGCCGATGCATTGCTCGGCCAACGCGGGGAAGGCAGGCGACGTCGCGATCCTCTTCGGCCTCTCCGGTACCGGCAAGACGACGCTTTCCTCGGACTCGCGCCGGCCGCTGATCGGCGACGACGAGCACGGCTGGTCCGCCGACGGCGTCTTCAATTTCGAGGGCGGCTGCTACGCCAAGGTGATTCGCCTTTCCGCGGCCGCGGAGCCGGAGATCTGGGCGGCGACGAACCACTTCGAGACGGTGCTCGAGAACGTCGTCTACGACGAGCGCACGCGCGCTCTCGACGTCGACTCCGATGTGAAGACCGAAAACACGCGATCGGCGTATCCGCTGTCGTTCATCCCGAATATCGTCCCGTCGAGCCAGGGCGGTCACCCTAAGACCATCATCATGCTGACCGCCGACGCGTTCGGGGTGCTACCCCCGATCGCCAAGCTTTCGCGCGAGCAGGCGATGTACCACTTCCTCTCCGGATACACCGCGAAGGTCGCCGGAACGGAGCGCGGCGTGAGCGAGCCGCAGGCGACGTTCTCGACCTGTTTCGGCGCTCCGTTCATGGTGCATCACCCGTCCGTCTACGCGCGCCTGCTGGGGCGCAAGATCGAAGAGCACGACGTCGAGTGCTGGCTCGTGAACACCGGCTGGACCGGCGGGCCGTACGGCGTCGGGCATCGCATGGCGATCGCGCACACGCGTGCCATGGTGAACGCCGCTATCGAGGGCCGAATTCCCAATGAGTACGCGACGGAGCCCTTCTTCGGTTTGATGATCCCGAAGATCGTCCCCGACGTTCCCTCCGAGGTCCTCAACCCTCGCAACGCTTGGTCGGACAAGGCCGCCTACGACGAGCAGGCACGCAAGCTGTCGCAGCTCTTCTTCGACAACTTCAAGCGCTTTGCCGATCACGTTGCGGCATCGGTCAACGCAGTTGCGATTCGGCCGCTTGCTAGGTCCTAATCGGACGTTCAGGCGCCGTTAGTCTCGGGCAGTTAAGATCGGTCTTATGAAAATGAACCTCTTGGCGGTGGGCGCTCTCGCTGCAGCGCTCGCCATGCCGCTCGGCGCCTACGCCCAGCAAAACCAGCAGTATCCGGGACCCTCGCAAGGACGAGCAGGCGAGCCGAGTCACGCGCGACTCCAACAGCATTGGACGCGGCGGCTCTCGCGTCTCAATCTCTCGAACGACCAACAGCAGCGGATACAGTCGATGATCGATCAGTACTCGCAGGCGCATCCCGAAGGCAGCGCCGTAGATCCCAACGCGAAGCGCGAGCTGCGCCGTCAGATCATGGGAGTCTTGTCGAGCGATCAGCAAAGCCAGTACAAGCAGGAGCGGCGCGCGCATCGTGCCGCGATGCAGCAGCGCGACGGACAGATGCAGCAGGGCCAACAGCAGTATCAGGGGCCGCAGCAACAATATCAGGGTCCGCCGCCCCAGCAGGGACCGCAGCAGCAGTACGAAGGCCCACCCGCCGGACAGGCTCCGCCTGCCGCCCCGCCGCAGTAGCGACCGCTAACCAAGGCACTCATCGCATCGGCCTCCAAGGGTAGAACCACGGAATCGCCCTGAGGAGAGCCGGTGCGTGCCACATTTCAACGCAAACCTTCCGCTGCTCGCCGCGCTGGTCGCGGCCGCGCCGGCACCGGGGCTGCATGCGCCCAAGGGTTTCGTTATCGAGACGATCGCGCGCATCGCGGGTGCGCGAGAGCTCGCGCCGCTTCCCAACGGCGATCTCTTGGTGGGTACCAGAGGCAGCGACGTCTACATCCTCGCCGACGCGGAAGGCACACCCGCCGTTCCGCAGATCTTCGCGACGCTCGACGACGAGCGAGCGTCCGGTGTTGCATACGCTGCGGCACTCGGCGAAGTTTACGTCGCCACGACGCACCACGTTTGGGCGATTCCGTATCACGGCGAGCGCAAAGCGAGCCGCCTCGAGCGGATCGCCGACGTGCGCCAAAGACCACTGGCTCCGGGCACGGACGGCGACGTCCACAAGACGACCTCGGTCGCCTATGCCGGCGGCCTCGTCTACGTGGCGGTGGGATCTTCGTGCAACGCTACGATGGACGATGGCCGGCAGCCATGCAGCGAGGTGGACCCCACGCGGGCCGCGATCTCCGTGATGAAGACCGACGGCTCGAATTTCGCCCAGCGAGCCAGGCGCATCCGCAACGCAATAGCGCTCGCGGTAAACCCCGAGACGGAATCCGTCTGGGTCGGCGACGCCGGCCAGGATCGTCTTCCCTTCGGGCACCCGTACGAATTCCTTGACGACCTTTCGGCACATCCGGGCGACGCCGATTACGGCTGGCCGGTTTGCGAGGAGAATCACCGCGTCTATTGGCCCGGGAACAGCTGCACGCAAACCGTCGAGCCGTTGGTCGAGCTGCCCGCGTACTCGACGATCATCGGCGCCACGTTCTATCCGGCGCACGAGAGCGGTCCGTACGCGTTTCCTCCGCCGTATCGCGGGGGGATTTTCGCCGCCGTGCACGGATCGTGGCACACGAACGGCCAGAGTTGCAGCGCGGCGCCGTCACGGGTCGTCTTCGTCGCGATGAACGGCGATCGTCCCGTCAAGCGCGTCGATTGGAGCGACCCGACGACGCAGTGGACCGACTTCGTCACGGGGTTCCAGAGCGGCTGCACAGCCCGCATTGGACGGCCTACCGGCGTCGCGGTGGGGCCGAAGGGCAGCCTCTTCATCGGCGATGACGACGCCGGGCTGATTTACCGGGTGCGTCCCGCGCATGGCTGAGACGCTCGCGATCCTCGTCGGAGGCGGCCCCGCGCCGGGCATCAACGGCGTCATCGCGTCGGCTGCGATGGAAGCGTTCAAGTGCGGGTTGCGCACGATCGGCATCTACGACGGCTACCGCGATCTGGCGGCGGGCGGCACGCCGAAAACCGTAGACCTCACGTTCGATCATGTGTCGCGCATCCACACGAGCGGCGGCTCGATCTTACGCACGTCGCGCACGAACCCGGCCAAAGACGAAGCCACGCTCCGGCGCTGCGTCGACGGCCTAAGCGCGCTGGACGTCCGCTACCTCGTCTGCATCGGCGGCGACGACACGACGTACGGCGCGACGAAGATCGCGGAGCAGGCCCGCGGACGGATCGGCGTCGCCACGGTTCCCAAGACGATCGACAACGATCTGCCGCTGCCCGACAACGCGCCGACCTTCGGATTCGAGACGGCGCGTTCAGTCGGTGCCGGAATTCTGGAGAGTCTGATGGAGGACGCGCGCTCGACGGCGCGTTGGTACGTCGTCGTGTGCATGGGCAGGAAGTCGGGCTCGCTCGCGCTCGGCATGTGCAAGGCAGCCGGCTCGACGCTGGCCGTGCTACCCGAGGAGTTTCCGGAGCACGCGCGACTCGCGTCCGTGGCCGACACGATCGTCGGGGCGATCGTCAAGCGACGCGCGCTCGGGCGCGAGCACGGTGTGGTGGTCG
>JAFAJV010000092.1 GCA_019235995.1 Vulcanimicrobiota bacterium | reverse complement strand
TAAGGCACTCATTCGCTTCGCTGTTGCTGGCAAGCGGCGCTGACCTCAAGACTGTCTCGACGGCGTTGGGCCACAGCACAATTAGCGTGACGGCCGACGTGTATGCGCACGTAACCCCAGCAATGCTGAAAGGCGCCGCTTCGATGCTCGACCGTATCGTCGATTCAGGGCGCAAAGCCAGCGGTGACTAGCAGTCTCGTGCCGAGTCGTGCCGAGTCAACGAGCGATTCTGGCGGGAGCGTGTAGGAATCGAACCTACCAGACGCGTTTCCGCGTCCTCAGCGATTTTGAAGAACGTGCGGGCCACCAGACCCGTACGCTCCCACGATTTCTAAAAGGCTCTATAACATCGGCATTTTCGCCCTTAGTCCTTCTAGCAACTGTGCGCGCAGGTTCTTGCGCCAAGTTGCGCTTTGGTTCTCTAGGTCGTAGAACACTCCACTGCCAGGAGAGGCGCGCTGACGAAGCTGCGAAGAGGCGACTGCACAGCGTGCCTTCCTTAGAGAAGCAAATGCTCGCCTTGGATGCAAGGTGCTAAGCCCGCGCTTCCCGAGCATAGCGAAGCGATGAGCGTTCCAAGGTTTTCGCTGCTGCCCAAAAACCACGAGCCCGCCAAAGCGGGCTCGTGTGCGATGCTACGGGATCACTTGCTACGCGCGCCGGTCATTAAGGCGACACCTTGAAAACGGTCCCGGCTTGTTGCCGCGTACCTCCGCCGAAGGTCGTGCCGTACAGATAACCGGCGGCGTCGGCGACCAGGCTTCCGCGCGGATCACTGCCGTCGGCGCGCCTTCCGCCTTGAAAGCTGTGGAGGACCGTCTCGGTACCTGCGGCAGTTAGCTTGAACGCCGTTCCACAGAAGCATTTCGCCGTACCACCACCTGCCGTCGTGCCATAGAGACAAGGCTGCGCCCACGGATGCGCGTGGCATTTGCCGAAGTAGAGACCGTTTTCATCGCTCGGACGGGGACCGCTTTTACCGTTGAACGAGTAGAATACCCGTTCCGTATAGCTGCTGCCCGAGGGCGTAAGTTCGTAGATGGTGCCATGCTTATTCGCGCCACCGCCTATAGTCGCACCAAAGAGCCTGCCACTTTTGAATCCCGTTATGCCGGCGACCAGGGCGGACCGCGGAAACTGACCGTCACCCGTCCCGCCTTGAAAGCGGTATATCACCGTCTCGGAGTAGCCGGCGCTGGAAGGCGTCAACTTGAATACCGTCCCGCAACCCGCGTTGCCGGAACCACTGGAGCACGCGCTAACCCCTCCGCCAAACTCGGTCGTGCCGTAAAGCGCGCCGTTCACGTCAGCGATCAGCGTGCCTCTCGGACCGATGCCGTCGTTCCCGGCTTGGAACGAGTAGAGGATCGTTTCGGTATAGCCCTCGCTGGAAGGCGTTAACTTAAAGACTGTCCCGCAACCAATGCCGTCAATGGTAGTTGTGCACGCGGCTGCCCCGCCGCCCCCCACCGTAGTGCCGTAAAGTGCGCCGCTCTTGTCGATGAGAAGATTTCCTATGGGCGCAGCGCCGTCGTCGCCGCCCTGAAATGCGTAGATGACTTTTTCGGTGTAACCGGAGCCGCTCGGCACTAGCTCGTATACCGTACCGCAACCGTAGGTGCATGCTGGGCCGCCTCCGCCGTAGACGGTGTCGCCGTAAAGCGCGCCGCCGCCGCCGGCGATGAGACCCGCCTGCGGATTTGCAGCATCACTGCCACCTTGGAAGGTGTAGAGGATGGTCTTGGCGCCCGACGGCGAGAGCTTAAATGCCGTGCCGGCGCCGTCGCTCGCGCCGCCCCCGAACGTCGTCCCGTAGTACTGGCCGTTCTGGGCGAGCAATCCTGCATACGGACCAGCGCCGTCGACGCCGCCCTGGAACGTATAGAGGATATTATCCTGTTTCAGTGGTGTTACGCCTGCACCTTGACGTTCTAGGGCGTACGACGAAGAGGCCGGTACTGAGGGGGCGACTGCTGACGACCCATTGCCGCTGCAGCCGGCGAGCATGAGAGCCACTGTGCAGACGCCTAAGGCGTGACCAGCCAAATCCGAAATTCGCATCGGTTTCCAACCCACTTTCTCCGAAGTAGCTTCGGGACGGATCATGTGCCTGCGACACATCTTCCGAAAGCACGAATCGCCTCATCGAAGCCTAAGCTACGCTCGCAGGACCGGCGTCGAGGGTTTTGGCGCTGCCAGAAAGAGCTAAATGTGACGCGCCAAAGCGCGACACAACCTAGGTCAGCCCCCTGCCGCCAGGGTGCGCCTCCTTGCTGACTTTGTCAATGGGGTCAAACAAGGTGTGGCCCACGGGCGCCAGCGGTGCCTTCTCTCTTCCGCGATCACGAGAGCTCTTCGGAACCGCCTTATGCTGCCTCGCGCCCGTCGTGGTGACGCTGCGCGGCTCGGGCCTATTTGCTATGAAAACTGGCCCGAAATGTTTGTTGAGTCGCCTGATAACTCCGGTTGCCGAAGTCAAACGTCTCGCCGCCGGTCGCGTCAGTGGATTCGATGCAAGCCGTGGACAATATTTCCGCGATTCTTGGAATGCAGGCTGCGAGAACCCGCATATCTGTCGAGCCTTTCCAGCGTACCTCCACTCAGCATCAAAGACTTGCGCGCTGCGGTGGTAGCGACTAGCGGATCCCGTTTCAGGGGTCGTGTTAACCGCCAAGGGGACGTTTGCCTACTACCGAACGATTGTTGTTCATGCGTACCATCGGCCTTTCCCTTGCCTTAGCAGCACTCGTTTCGACCGGTCCCATCGCGGCGGCCGAAACATCGGATCCGAGCGCGCGAATCGACGCGTACGCCCGGGAGTTCATCGGCACGGGAATCGCGCCGAGCGTCTCGATCGCGATCACCCGCGACGGACAGGTCGTTTATGCCAAGGCCTTTGGGGATCGCAGCATCGACCCGAAGCTGCCGGCAGGACCCAACACTGCTTACGACGGCGCGTCGCTGATGAAGCAGTTCACCGCAGCCGCATTAGCGTTGCTCGCGACGCAAGGAAAGATCGACACCCAGGCAAGGCTCTCGCGCTACCTCCCGCAGATTCCGCACGCCGGCGAGGTCACGATCGCGCAGCTCTACGGCATGACGTCGGGCTACCAGGACATCGGCGAAGGGGCCGATGACGCTACCGTCCCTCTTGCCACGCGCATCACGCGCGTTGCGGCGCGTCCGCTGCTTTTCCGGCCCGGCACACGATGGAACTACTCGAACACCAACTACGAGCTGATAGGCCTGCTGGTCGAGCACGTCAGCGGCGTCCCGTACGCAACGTTTATGAAAACACAGATCGTCAAACCGTTGCAACTGCAAAATTGGGCGATCCTTGGAGCCGGCACACCGCCTGCGGATCGGGCGACGAGCTACTTCTTCCCCACACCGATTCGTGGTTATCCCGAGCCCGCCGGAAAAACAAATTTGCTCGGCGCTTCCGGCGACATCTTGATCGACGTGCGCGACATGGCCGCCTGGGATGAAGCGCTGCTAGCTCACCGCGTCGTCTCAGCCGCGATGTGGCGTATCATGACAACTCCCGGCACGCTCCGTAACGGATCGTCGACCGGGTACGGCGCCGGCGAGTACGTCACGGAGTTTCGTGGCCATCGCCTGATCTGGCATGGCGGCAACCACCTCGGCAGCACCGCCGAAAACTGGATCCTTCCCAACGACCGCATGTCGATCACCGTGCTCTGCAACGGGGGCCTGACCGCTGTGCCGAAGTTGATCCGCGCGATCGGCGCACTCTACATTCCGCAAAATGGTGGCGCAACACCCAAGGCGGCGCCTTCACCGCAGCCCCCGCCGGCGATGCAATCACAGGCGCTCGCATGGCTACAGCGCGCCTTGGACGGCCGCGAAATGGCCGCAGATGTCGGCGGCGATTTTGCCGCGATGGGACGCAAGTATGGCCCGGCGCGACACGCCAAGTCGCTCGTGTTGGACGACCGCGGCACGGTGCAAATCGCGGCGTTTTCCGTGGAGCTGATGGGCAAGCCTTACACGTACTATTACGACGCCACGAAAAAAACCGGCATCGCGCTGCTCCCGGTCTGGAATCCTTAGTCCGCGGCTCTCGTTAGGGACCGAAGCGCGGCCCCCAATATGCGCGGCGATAAGCGCGCCAATAACGGCGTGGCCCCCAGTATGCAGGACGCGCATACACGGCCGGATACGGCGCGTACCCATATCCTCCGTAGCCGTAGCCGTAAGGATAGCCGTAGCCAAAGCCGACTCCGACGCCAACGCCAACGCCGTAGCCGTAAGGGTAGCCGTAGCGATAGGGGTAGCCGTAGCGATAGGGGTAGCCGTAGCCGTAACGGTAGCCGTACCCCCCGTATCGGGTGCCGTAATAGCGTCCCGGGAGCACCCGCCCCGTCGTTGCCGCTCGCGTGGTTCCAACGGTCACGTGAGCGGCCGAGGCCGGGGCCGCCGCTCCGAGTACCGATCCTGCGGCCAGAGCGCACGCAAGCAAGACGTTAGAGCATTTCATCATGACCTATTCGTAGCATCTTCGAGGCGAAGAGCTCCCGCTACGAATGATTAGAAGCTGCTTCAAAAAAGATGAGAGCGCGGTCGCCTTTCCGTGTAGGGCTCGAACAGACTCTAGAGAACCCGCCAATGGCCTGGAGGAGTCATCGTGACCGATAATACGCTACTCGACGGCTACGATTCGGTGTTCGAATCGCGCTGGCTGCAGGAGATCGCGCCCGACCGCTGCTTTCCGCAGGACGAGATGCCCGGCGACGCTGCCTTTCAGATGGTAAACGACGAGCTCTTTCTCGACGGTACGGCTCGCCAGAACCTTGCGACGTTCTGCCAGACTTGGGACGACGAGTTCGTCCATCGGCTGATGGACATCTCGATCAACAAGAATTGGATCGACAAGGAAGAGTACCCGCAATCCGCCGCAATCGACCAAAAATGCCTGAGCATGGTCGCCGACCTCTGGAACGCGCCGGCCTGCGAGGCGGCGACCGGAACCAATACGATCGGCTCGAGCGAGGCGTGCATGCTCGGCGGAATGGCCATGAAGTGGCGGTGGCGCGCGAAGATGCAAGCCCTCAAGAAAGCCGCGGACAAGCCGAACATCGTGTGCGGCCCCGTTCAGGTCTGCTGGCACAAGTTCGCGCGCTACTGGGACGTCGAGATGCGCGAGATCCCGATGGAGCCCAACCGGCTGTTCATGGACCCGGAGCGCATGCTCGAGGCGGTCGACGAGAACACCATCGGCGTCGTGCCGACGTTCGGCGTCACGTACACCGGAAACTATGAGTTTCCCGAACCGCTCCATGACGCGCTCGACAGGCTGCAGAAGACGAAGGGCCTCGACATCGACATGCACGTCGACGCGGCCAGCGGCGGCTTTCTCGCCCCCTTCTGCGCGCCGGAGGTCGTCTGGGACTTTCGCCTGCCGCGCGTGAAGTCGATCAGCACCTCCGGCCACAAGTATGGCCTCGCGCCGTTGGGTTGCGGCTGGATCGTCTGGCGCGATGCCGCGGCGCTGCCCCCGGAGCTGGTGTTCGACGTCGACTACCTGGGGGGCAAGGTGGGAACCATCGCGATCAACTTCTCTCGGCCCGCGGGTCAGGTGATCGCGCAGTACTACACGTTCATCCGGCTCGGCCGCGAAGGCTACGAGAAGGTGCAGATGGCCGCCTATCGCGTCGCGGCGTACCTAGCTGCCTCAATCGAGCCGCTGGGACCCTACGAGTTCATCAGCACGGGAAATCCAAAGGAGGGCATCCCCGCCGTTAGCTTCCGCATCAAAGGAGGCGCGGACCCCGGCTACACGCTGCTCGATCTCTCCGACCGCCTGCGCATGAGCGGCTGGCAAGTGCCGGCGTTCGCGCTGGGCGGCAACGCCTCGGACATCACGGTCATGCGCATCATGTGCCGCCGCGGGTTCGAGATGGACTTCGCGGCGCTGCTGATGCGCGACTTCAAGGCGGCGATCGCGTTCTTGAAGAGCCATCCGCGCCCCGAGATACGCCCGTCCGAGGGAACGGGCTTCCACCATTAGCACGACCGCGTGAAGACCCGTCCCGACATCCGCAACGTCGCGATCGTCGCACACGTGGACCACGGGAAGACGACGCTCGTGGACGCGATGCTCAAGCAGAGCGGCGTCTTCCGCGAGGGCCAGCAGGTCGCGACGCGCGTGCTGGACTCCAACCCGCTGGAGCGCGAGCGCGGCATCACCATCCTTTCCAAGAACACCGCCGTTCGGCACGGCGACGTGAAGTTCAACATCGTCGATACGCCCGGACACGCCGACTTCGGCGGCGAGGTCGAGCGGGTGCTGCAGATGGTGCAGGGGGTGCTTCTGCTCGTGGACGCGGCCGAAGGCGTCATGCCGCAGACGCGCTTCGTGCTCCGCAAGGCGCTGGAGCTCGACCTGCGCGCGATCGTCGTCGTCAACAAGATCGACCGGAGGGACGCGCGCCCGCAAGAGGTCGTCAACGAGACGTTCGACCTGTTCGTCGAGCTCGGGGCCAACGACGAGCAGGCGGACTTCCCGGTGCTGTTCACCAACGCCAAGGCCGGAATCGCGAAACGCTCGCTCGACGACGCCGGCGATTCCCTCGAGCCGCTCTTCGAGACGATCGTCGCGCGCGTGCCGGAGCCGCCCGCCGAAGAAGGCCCGTTCCAGCTGCTGATCTCTGCGATCGATCACAACCGCTACGTCGGGCGCGTCGGAATCGGGCGGATCTTCCGAGGAAGCTCGCGCCGCAACGAGCCGATCGTCAAGCTCGCGCGCGACGGCGCCGTAACGGCAGGCCTGCGCCTCGCGACGCTGCTCACGTTCGCCGGACTCGAGCGAATCGACGTGGAGGAGGCGTCCGCCGGCGACATCGTCTGCATCTCGGGAATCGAGGATCTGAACATCGGCGACACGATCGCCGACGCGGGCGCACCCGAGCCGATCGCCGCGACCGCCGTCGACGAGCCGACCGTCTCGATGTTCTTCAGCGTAAACACCTCGCCGTTCGCCGGGCGCGAGGGCAAATTCTTGACGTCCCGCCAGATCCGCGAGCGTCTAGAGCGCGAGCTCGAGTCGAACGTCGCGCTGCGCGTCGCCGATACCGCGTCGCCCGACACGTTCGAGGTGCGCGGCCGCGGCGAGCTGCACCTCGCGATCCTCATCGAGACGATGCGGCGCGAAGGCTACGAGCTGGGCGTCTCCAAGCCGCAGGTCATCGTCACCGAGCGCGACGGCAAGCGTTACGAGCCCGTAGAGTACGTCGTTGTGGACGTGCCCGAAGAGTACGCCGGCGCCGCGATCGAGGCGCTGGGCCGGCGCAAGGCCACGATGTCGAACATGCTGACCGTCGGAGACCTTCAGCGGCTCGAGTACACCATGCCGACCCGCGCGATCTTCGGACTGCGCGGCGAGCTGCTGACGCTCACCCGCGGAACCGCCGTGTTGTCGCACACCTATTACGACCACCAGCCCTGGCAGGGCGAGCTCCCGGGACGCAACGTCGGCGCGCTCGTCGCGAGCGATACGGGCCGCTCCACGGGTTACGCGCTGATGGGGCTCGAGCAGCGCGGCCGCTTCTTCGTCGGCCCCGGTATCGACGTCTATGAGGGAATGATCGTCGGCCGGGCCAACGACGAGTACGACGTCGCGATCAACGTCGTGCGCGAGAAGAAGCTCACCAACATGCGCGCGGCGGGATCCGACGAAAACGTGAAGCTCGCCCCGCCGGAGGAATTCTCACTCGAGCGCGCGCTCGAGTTCATCGGCGACGACGAGCTCGTCGAGGTGACGCCCAAGTCGATCCGCCTGCGCAAACGCATCCTCGACGAAACCGAACGCCTGCGCCTGCGCAAGCGCGAGGCCGCAAAGCTTTAGCTCTATTCGGAGATACATTAGCGCGGGAGGAACTGCCGGCTGAAATATTCTGCCGTCGCCGAGTCGGCCGCGAGCCAGGACGCGTAGCGCAGGAAGCCGTGGATCTCGTTCGGGATCACGATCTGCTCGAACGGCACGTGCGCGAGCTCGAGCCGCGCCACCAGATCCACCATCTGCTGGAACTCGACGTTGCGGTCGTCGTCGCCCTGGATCAGCAGCACCGGCGACTTCCAGGTTGCGATCGACGAATCGGGCGAGGATTGCCACGCCAGCTTCATCATCGCGCGCATGTCGTATTGTTCGAAGCGCTTGAGCTGCGTGAAACCCCAGAGGGGATGGTCGATGTCGAGCGACCAGTCGTGAACGCCGTGGAAGTCCACGCCGGCTTTGAAGAGGTCTGAGTTGCGCGCGAGGGCGAGCGCCGTTAAGTATCCGCCGTACGAGCCGCCCCAGATGCCGATCCGCCGCGCATCCACGTTCGGCTGACGCTGCAGAAACCGGGCGCCGGCGACGACGTCTTGGTATTCCGACGCGCCCGTCGGCCCCCAGCGCGGCGGAAAGTTGAAGTCGTGGCCGTAGCCGATGCCCAGCCGATAGTTCACCGACAGCACGGCGAACCCGTGGTTCGCCAGATACTGATTGACCGCGTACGCATTGGAGTAGTAGTCGAAGTAGTGCCAGGTCAGCAGCATCTGTCGCGGCGGGCCGCCGTGCACGAAGATGATGCCGGGATGCTTCCCGCCGCCGCTCGGTGCGAAGAGCTGACCGTGAATCAGCCAGCCGTCGAGCGCGTGAAACGACACCTCGCGCGGCGTCACCAGCTGCGACGACGGAAAGTCGGCCGGGAGAAGATCTTCATCGAGCGTGCGCGCGGTGCCGGCGCTCGATAGCAGCGTCACGAGCGGCGGCTGCTGCGCCGTGGCGCGATCGAACGCGACGGCGTTATTCGCAAGGGCCACCGGCTGCCATTCGCTGCTCGCGCCGCTCGCGAGCTGCGTGATGGCACCGGTCTGCACGTCGACACGAAATAGGTGCAGCCGATCGTCGTCGCCCGGCGCCGAGCCCGTGTCGGCCGAGTAGACGACGGACTGCAAGTCCGGCGAGATAGAAACGTCTTGGATCGCATACGCGCCGGGAGTCAACAGGCCCGCCGCACCGCCCGTCGCGGCGACGGCATAGAGGTGCGGCCAGTTGTCTTGCTCGCTGTTGAAGACGAGCCGATCGCCCGCGGCCCACTCCAGGAGGGGACCGAGCCCCGTCTGCGGGAGCGAGCCGCGCGGCGTTTTCGGACTGGACCAAACGAGATGACCCGCCTCCGAGCGCGGGTCCGCGACCCAGATCTGCCAGGGCGTCGGGTTCCAGTTCAGCGGATTCTGCGGCGGACCGCCGTCGCCGCGCACTCGCACGAACGCGAGGCGCACGCCGTCCGGCGACCAGCGCGGCATGCTGTCCTGCGACGTCGTCGGCGCAAGATATTGAATCGGCGTCGCGTCGCCGCGATAGATCCCGATGAAGCTGTGATCGGTGCGCGTCGAGACGAAGGCGAGTGCCGATCCGTCGGGGGACCAGCGCAGATCCGAGTCTTGACCGCGGTCGAAGAACAGCCGTTTCGCAGGCGCGCCGCCGTCGACCGGCGCGATCATCACGGCGCCGCCGCTCGTGAACGCGACGCGCGTGCCGTCGGGCGCAATCGCCGGAGCGTCGCCCGCTCCCAGCAGCTTCGGCACACCTCCAGTGGTGGAGACGGACCAGACCTGCATGTCCGGTTGCGCGGTATACGACGCTGGGTTGGGCTGGAGCGGGTCGGGCCAGTTGGCGTCGTGGTCGCCGCCGCGCACGTAGACGACGTGCGAATCCTCGTTGGAGATCGCGAGGTTGGTCAGCTCTTGGCCGTCGTCGGTTCCCGAGGAAAACAGCTGCTTCGGCGAAAAGTCCGGCGCGCGCGCGAACCAGATCGTGCGCAGCCCGCGCTGATTCAGCGCGTATGCGATCGCCGTCCCGCGCGGGTCGCGAGCGAGGACGTTTGGGTACGGATAGCCGAGCACTTGCGCAAACGTAAAAGCGGCCAAAAGCATCCCTTCGACTTCGCTCGCCTTCGGCTCACTCCGCTCAGGATGACATGGCTGTCGCGGTCGCCTTTTCCCCGACTTTGAACGTGAGCTCGCCGCGCGCTTCGTCGAAGCCGACGTCCACGGTATCGCCCTCTTTGATCTCGCCGGCCAGGATCTTGCGCCCGAGCGGCGTCTCCACTTCCTTTTGAATCGTGCGCTTGAGCGGGCGCGCCCCATAGGTCGGGTCGTAACCGACCTTGACGATGTGGCGCTTCGCCTCGTCCGAGAGCGCCAGCGTGACGCGGCGCTCGGCTAGGCGGCGGCGTAGATGCCCGAGCTGGATGTCGACGATCCTCATCAGCTCGTCTTCGGTGAGCCCGTGGAAGACGATGATCTCGTCGACGCGGTTGAGGAACTCGGGCCGGAAATGCTGGCGCAGCTCGTCGAGCACCGTCGCGCGCATGATCGCGTAGTCGGCGCCGTCGAACGACCCCTTGTAATCGAGGATGCGATGGCTGCCGATGTTCGACGTCATGATCACGATCGTGTTCTTGAAGTCGACGGTGTGGCCCTGACCGTCGGTCAAGCGGCCGTCGTCGAGGATCTGCAGGAAGACGTTGAACACGTCCGGGTGCGCCTTCTCGACCTCGTCGAAGAGAATGACCGAATAGGGCCGCCGCCGCACAGCCTCGGTAAGCTGACCTCCCTCCTCGAAGCCGATGTATCCCGGCGGCGCGCCGAGCAATCGCGCGACCGTGTGGCGTTCCTGATATTCCGACATGTCGATACGGATCAGCGCGCGCTCGTCGTCGAATAGATACTCCGCGAGCGCGCGAGCCAGCTCCGTCTTGCCGACGCCGGTGGGTCCGAGGAAGATGAACGATCCGATCGGGCGGTTCGGATCCGCGAGGCCGGAGCGCGAGCGCAGCACGGCCTGTGCCACCGCGTCGACGGCCTCGTCCTGTCCGATCACGCGCTTGTGCAGCTCGTCCTCGAGATGGAGCAGTTTCTGCTTCTCGCCCTCGAGCAGCTTCGTGACCGGTATGCCCGTCCACCGCGCGATCACGCCGGCGATGTCGTCCTCGTCGACCTCTTCCTTCGACATCCGCGCGCCGTCTCGCGCGGCGAGGTGCTGCTCCTCCGCTTCCAGATCCTTCTGCAGCTTCGGCAGCGTGCCGTAACGCAGCTCGGCGACCTTGTTGAGGTCGTACTGGCGCTCGGCCTGTTCGATCTGCACTTTGGTCTGCTCGATCTGGTCGCGAATCGTGCGCAGCTTGACGGCCGCGTTCTTCTCCGCGTCCCAGCGCGTGCGCAGCCGGGTCTGCTCCTCGCGCAGCGTCGACAGTTCTTTCTCCAGCTGCTCCAGGCGGCGGCGGCTCGCGTCGTCGTTCTCCTTGCGCAGCGCCTCGCGCTCGATCTCCAGCTGCAGGACGCGCCGCGAAACCTCGTCGAGCTCCTGCGGCATCGAGTCGATCTCCGTGCGCAGCTTCGCCGCCGACTCGTCGACGAGGTCGATCGCCTTGTCGGGTAGGAAGCGATCCGTGATGTAGCGGTTGCTGAGCGTCGCGGCCGCGACGAGCGCGGCGTCCTTGATGCGCACGCCGTGATGCGCCTCGTACTTCTCCTTCAGTCCGCGCAGGATCGAGATCGTGTCTTCGACGCTGGGCTGCTCGATCATGATCGGCGCAAAGCGCCGCTCCAGGGCCGCGTCCTTCTCGATGTACTTGCGATATTCATTCAGCGTGGTCGCGCCGATGGCGCGCAACTCGCCGCGGGCGAGTGCCGGTTTCAGCATGTTGGAGGCGTCAATCGCGCCTTCCGCTGCGCCGGCTCCAACCAAGGTGTGCAACTCGTCTATAAAGATGATGATCCGGCCTTCTGACTGCTCGATCTCCTTGAGGACGGCCTTCAGCCGGTCTTCGAATTCGCCGCGATACTTCGCACCGGCCAGCATCGACCCCAGGTCCAACGAGATCACCCGCTTGTCCTTCAAAATCTCCGGCACATCGC
>JAFAJV010000071.1 GCA_019235995.1 Vulcanimicrobiota bacterium | reverse complement strand
CTCCATCACCCAGATGTAGCCGATATCGCCGGGGAGCATCTTGAAGACGACCGTCGGCGGCTGCACGTCCTCACGAGTAATCGAAAACGTCGCCGGCTGCGAACGCGCGACCGTTACCGCGACGACCGTGCCGGGTTTGCCGCGCTCTTCCACGGTCAGCAGCGCTTTATTGGAAATGAAGCGCGAGCTGATGTCGAGTGCCGAGTTGACGTAACCGCCGCCGTCGTTGCGCAGATCGAGCACGAGGGCCTTCGCGCCCTGCTCGTTCAGGCGCGTGATCGCCGCGTCGAACTCGCCCGGCGTCGCCCGGCCGAACGCGATGATCCAAACGTAGCCGATCCCATCGGGCAGCATCTTGAAGACGACCGTCGGCGGCTGCACGTTGTCACGCGTGATCGAGACGGCGAGCGGCGCTCCGTCGCGGCGCAGGCTGACCGCGACGACCGTGCCCGCCTTACCCCGCAGCAATCCGCTCACGCCTTCGACGTTGAGCCCCTTCGTCGGGGTTCCGTTCACCGCCGTGACGACGTCACCGACGTGCAGACCAGCGCGCTCCGCCGGCGTGCTCGGCAAGACGTACGAGACGCGCACGGAACCGGAAAGCACGTCCGGTTCGATCATGACGCCGATGCCGCCGATGCGCTGTGGATCCAGCGCTTCGTTGAACGCCTTGAACTCCGCCGGCGTGAAGAACTGGGTATACCGGTCGTTGGTCGCCTTCGCCATCGCGTCGATCGCGGCGTAGGCAAAGTCGCTCGGCGTAGCGTGCGCGGCGCGGGCGCTCGCGACGATCGCGTCGTCGAGCGCGTCGAGCGTCGCCTCGCGCTCCGCCTGGACGTGCAGCGACGGCGGCGTGATGGTCGCACCATGCTTGCGCGCGGCGCTCGCGAGCGCGTCGCTCGCGGCGGCGAGCAGCACCTGCGGATCGAGGCTGTCGTAATACGTCGTCGTCAGCAGGCGATAACTCTCCCCGACGTCGGCGGCGACCTGATAGGTCAGCGAGGTGGCGGCGGGCGTCGCACCCGCGCAAAGAATCGCGGCCAGCACAGATGCCGCTGCGGCGCGCATGAAAAGCTTGGGATGCGTCATCATGACCCTCTCTTCGTTCCCCATATCCAGAACGCTTAGCGGCCCGGATTTGTTTTTAGTGAGCGGCCGCGGCACGCCGCAGCCGGTCCATGATCGCGAGCCCCAGCCCCCGATCGGGAAACGGTTGCGCGTCGATCCGCGCCAACCCAAGCGCGTCGAGAGCGTGGAGGGCCTCGAAGAGGGCGGCCGCAGCCTCCCGTAGTTCACCCCGTCGCGACAGCACACGCGTTGCAGCATAGCCCTCGAACGGCTCTCGGAACGACAGCGCCGCGGCGCCGGCGCGTTCGGCCAAGGGCACGCGCGCCGGATCGATCACACGAAGCGGCGTGCGCGGCGCGTAGTGTACGGGCAGGCGCCCCGGCGCCATCGCACCTCCGGGCCGCGGCTGCCGCGCGAGCGGTCCGATCGCCGCCTCGATCTCCTCGACCGCGACGGCACCGGGGCGCAGCAGGGCCGGCTCCGGCTCGACCGCCACGATCGTCGACTCGATGCCGTATTGCGCCGGGCCGCCGTCGAGGATGAGGTCGACCTTCGTGCCGAGTGCCTGCGCGACGTGCGCGGCGCGCGTGGGGCTCAGGGCGCCGAACGGGTTGGCGCTCGGTGCCGCCAGCGGCTCGCCGATGCCGCGCAGGACGGCGCGCGCCGTCGGATGCGACGGCATGCGCACCGCGACGGTGTCGAGGCCTGCCGTGACGAGCCCGGGAACAGACCGCCGCTTGCGCAGCACGAGCGTCAGGGGACCGGGCCAGAATCGCGCGATCAGGGTTTCGGCGACCTTCGGGACGTGAGCGGCGACCCGCTCGAGTCCCGCGAGATCGGCGACGTGGACGATAAGCGGGTCGAACGTGGGCCGCGCCTTGAGCTCAAAGATCCGCGCGACGGCGGCCGTGTCCCAGACCAGCGCCGCGAGCCCGTATACCGTCTCCGTGGGGAGCACGACCGCTCCGCCGCTGCGCAGCAGCGCGACGGCTCGGGCGACGCTCTCCGGCGTCCCGGGCAATATCGGCATCTTAGCGACCGCCCGTTCGGGAAGGGATGCCGCCCGCGCCCAGACGATACACTTGGGCCAATATGCGAGCTGTTCTCTTTCTTAGCGCGCTGCTGTCGGTCGTTCTCGGCGGCTGCGGCGGGGGCGGTGGGACGCCTTCCGCCCCGTTCTTGCCTCCGCCTCCGGCGAAGAAGGGCAACCACTTCACCCACATCGTCATTCTCATCCAGGAAAACCGCACGTTCGACAACCTCTTCGCCACCTTTCCGGGCGCGGACGGAACGACCGTGGGCAAGACGCACAACGGCACCCTTCGCCTCCATGAGAGCAACCTCGAGAGCCCGATCTCGCCCCGCAACGGCTACGCGTACTGGACGGCAGACTACAACCACGGGCGCATGAACGGCTTCGACCTCGTCCCGATCGGCGGCGTGCCCGGCACCTACGTCTACGCCTACGTGAAGCCGGCGCAGGTCGCACCCTATTGGGACCTGGCGAAGCGTTACGTGCTCTCCGATCACACCTTTCAAACCGACGGCAGCGGCAGCTTCACGGCCCACCAAGACCTGATTCGCGGCGGAACGGAGCTCGGCGATGGCCGCAACATCATCGACTTCCCGTCGCGCGCCCCATGGGGCTGCGACGCTCCGCCCGGCACGACCACGTCGCTGATCACGTCGAACAACCAGTGGCGCCAGTATCACGACCAAGGGCCGTTTCCGTGCCTGGAGTACGCGACGCTCCGCGACCTCCTCGACGGCAAGCAGCTCTCGTGGCGCTATTACGCGCCGACGGTGGGAGACAGCTTCGGCGGAAATCTGTGGAACGCGTTCGACGCGATCAAGGCCGTGCGTTATGGGCCGGAGTGGAGCACGAATCAGGCTTCGCCGGAGACGAAGGTGTTCACGGACATCTCACGCGACACGCTGCCGGCGGTGTCGTGGGTGATTCCCGACTATCAAAACTCGGACCATCCCGGCGACAACAGCGACACGGGGCCGTCGTGGGTCACGCAGGTCGTCAACGCGATCGGCGAGAGCCCCGCATGGGACAGCACCGCGATCGTCGTCGTGTGGGACGACTGGGGCGGCTGGTACGACCACGTGAAGCCTCCCGGCCGCCATCGCTACGGGGGATTGGGATTCCGCGTTCCGATGATCGTCGTCTCACCGTTTGCGAAGCGCGGCTATATCTCGCACAAGGAATACGAGCTCGGCAGCATCGTGCGCTTCATCGAGGACAACTGGGATTTGCCGCGGCTCGGTACGACCGACGCGACCGCCGCGGACTTTCTCGACGACTTCTTCGACTTCAGCCAAACCGCGCGCAAGTACGTGCCAATCGAAGCGAAGTATTCTAAGGTTTACTTTTTGAAGCAAGCGTCGTCGAATCGACCGGTCGACGACGAGTAGAAGATAACCACGATTAACGATGCTGTTAAAATCGACGCGTAAGACGACCTCCCCGAATGAAACGGCGTCGCGCTCGGCGAACGCTAGCCCTGGTTCGACATGCGCACGTTAGAGAAAGTGTCCGGAACGATTGCTCCGCAGCCGCGTCTCGCGGCCGTTCCCGTCGTCCTTTCCGATTTCGAGACGATCGGCGTTACGGCGCCGCGCGCGCAAGACGAGCTCAAGATCATCCAGGCGCACTTCATGACGCTCGCTCAGTGCGCGTCGCGCGGCGTCAAGTCGGCGGCGGAGCGCGATCGCATCGCTCGCACCTTGCGGGAGCGCATGGCCCGCTACGGCGCTTCGTCCGGACACATCGCGCGCCGGCAGGTGAGCGTGCTGACATCGCGGTTCGTCAAACCGGACCCCGACAACGAGTACGAGCCGATCCGCCGCTACGGCGATCTGCGCACCGGAACCGGCGAGCCGCTCGACGAGCGCATGAGCCTCTTCGAGGAGGTCGCGTACGACGTGTTTGCGCGCGTCTATCGCGACCAGAGCGCGCTCCCGCCCGACGACGTCATCCACGTGAGCTGCTCGGGATATCTCTCGCCGAGCCCCGTGCAAAGCTTCCTCTCGCGCCGCGGCTGGCTCGGCGTGGGCGTGACGCACTCGTATCACATGGGCTGCTACGGCGCGTTCCCGGCCATCCGTACGGCGGTGGGGCTCGTCGGCTCGTCGCACGTCTCGCTGCCGAAACGCAAGCGGCGCGTGGACTTAGTGCACACCGAGTTCCTGTCGCTGCACTTCGATCTGCTCGGCGACGAGCCCGATAACTTCGTCACGTCCACGCTGTTCGCGGACGGCTTCATCAAGTACGCGGCGTATCCGCAGTCGGAGTTCGAGAAGAGCCCGAAGAGCGGGCTGCGCATCTTGGCGCTCGACGAGTACATCTTGCCGGACTCCCTGCCCGAGATGACGCTGCGGCCCGGCCCCCTCCAGTTCGACATGTCGCTCTCCAAGCGCGTGCCGTTCATGATCCGGGACTCGATCCGGGATTTCGTCGAGTCGATCTGTGCCCAGGTCGGCCTGGACTTCGAGCGCGAAAAGGCGGCGATGGTCTTCGCGATTCATCCGGGCGGACCGGCGATTCTCAATCAGATTCGCAGCCGGCTGGGCATCGAGGAGTCTCAGATCGAGCTAAGCCGCAAGGTGCTGTATGAGAACGGAAACATGGCCTCCGCGACCGCGCCGCACATCTGGCAGCTGATCGTGGAATCCGCGGCTATCCCTCGGGGTGCGAAGGTGCTGAGCATGGCGTTCGGTCCCGGGTTGACCGTGATCGGCGCCCTTTTCGAAAAACTGTAGCGTCAGAAGCGACGGGAGCAATGAGTACAACGACACCGCAGAGATTCTCCGTGCCCGGACCGTTCTATTGGAGCGTCCGCGCGGTGCATGCCGGGGCGCCGCTCTTCGTGGGACTCGGCAACCTGGAGTCGCGTGCCCTCGGCGGCCGCCTCGCAGAGCAGCGAGTGGACCGCCCGGTGTACATCTGCGGCCTTCCTCGGGCCGGCACGACGATCACGCTGCAGATGCTCAGCGAGCACCCCGACGTCGTCACCCACAAGTACGCCGACTTCCTGATGCCCTACATGCCGTACGTGTGGAACAAGGTCTTTCCGCGCATCCCGGTAGACGCGATGCGCAAGCCGGTTCCGCGCATCCACCGCGACCGCATCGAGGTCACGCGCGACAGCGCCGAGATGGGCGAAGAGATCCTCTGGGAGCACTTCTTTCCTCACATCCACAACGAGAACAACTACAGCGTGCTCGACGCAACGACGTCGAACCCCGGGTTCGAGCGGTTTTACGACGAGCACCTGCGCAAGCTCGCGCTGGTTCGAGGGCGGACGCGCTATGTCAGCAAGGCGATCATGTGCGTCGTGCGCATGCAGTACCTGCGCAAGCTCTTCCCCGACGCGCGCTTCCTGCTCTACATCCGCAACCCGGTCGACCACGTCGCATCGCTCATCAAACAGGACCGCATCTGGGCGGAACTCGAGCAGAGCGACCCGCGCCAGATCGAGATCATCGAGTTGACGGGCCACCACGAGTTCGGCCCCAAGCAGGTGATGGCCAACGTCGGCAACCCCGACGAGCTGAGGGCGATCCGCGCGCTCTTCGACTCCGGCCGCATCGCGGAGTCGCGGGCACGCTACTGGGGCTACGTCTACGGCTTCGTGGCGAAGCAGCTCGAGGACGACTCCGAGCTCGCGCGGCGCGTCTGCGTCGTGCGTTATGAGGATCTCTGCGCCGACTCGCTGCCCACGATCGACCGGATCATCGCGCACGCCGAGCTGAAGCCCGAGAGCTTCGCCGCGACGCGTGAGGCCTACGGCGAGAAGCTCTCGTTTCCCGACTATTACAAGCCGAAGTTCGACGACGCGCAGCTCGCATCGATCATCGCGGCGACGTCCGACGTGGCCGCCCGGTTCGGCTACGACGTCGACGCGATCGCCAGGAAGGTGGCGGTCTCGTGAGCCGGCGCCTCTGGGCCCTCGCGCTCTTCGCCGCCGCGGCGATCGCGGCGTGCGGCGGCGGCGCGTCCTCCGGCGGATACGCGGGCGGACTCATTCCGAGCGGGCGCGGCGCGAGCGGGAGCACGCCGATCAAGCACGTGATCGTCGTGATTCAGGAGAACCGCAGCTTCGACGACTTCTTCGCGACGTTCCCCGGAGCCAACGGCGCCACGACCGGGCAGGCGGCGGCGATGCCCACGCCGATCGCGGCATCGTGTCAAAAAAAGGGGCAGCCGGTGATCACCGAGCCGACGACGGTGCCGCTCACGAAGGTGTCGTTGGTGGGCGCGGGATTCAAGGATAACTTCGGAGAGGACAACGACCTCAATCACATCTACAGCGGATTCGAGGCCGAGCTCGACGGCGGGAAGATGGACGGCTTCGATCTCATGCTCTTCGGCGCGGACGGCAGCGGCCCGCAGGCGGAGTGCACGTACGCGTATCAGTACGTCGATCCCGCCGACATCCAGCCGTACTGGGACATCGCCAAGCAGTACGTGCTCGCAGACGAGATGTTCGACACGCAGGGCAGCTCGAGCTTCACCGGCCATCAGGACCTGATCGCCGGGGGCACGGCCGTCAACTACAAGGTCGCGCAGTACGGCGACAACAGCCTCATCGACAACCCGTACAACATGCCGTGGGGCTGCGACGCGCCGCCCGGCACCGTCACGACGCTGATCGCGACGAGCGGGAAATACTATCCGGGGAGCGGCCCGTTTCCGTGCCTCACCTATGAGACCGTTCGCGATCAACTGGACGCCAAGCACATTTCGTGGAAGTACTACACCGTCGGCTCGAACAAGGGCGGCGCCGGCATCTGGAGCGCCTTCGATGCCATCAAGGCCGTCCGCAAAGGCACCGAGTGGAAGACAAACGTAACGACTAATCCCAACGTCTTCTTCAAGGACGTTAAAAACGGCACGCTGCCGTCGGTGGCGTGGATCACGCCCGACGCGTTCAACTCCGATCATCCGGCCGAGTACCAGCACGTGGGCAAGAAGCTCGTGCCCGTCGACAACGGACCGTCCTGGGTCGCCTCGATCGTGAACGCCGTCGGCACGAGCAAATATTGGGACTCATCGGCGATCGTGATCCTCTGGGACGATCCGGGCGGCTTCTACGACAACGCCAAGCCCCCGTTCTCCGACAATCAGGGCGGCCTCGGATTCCGCGTGCCGATGCTGATCGTCTCACCCTACGTCCAGGCGCACGTCGAAAACACCCAGTACGAATCGGCAAGCGTCCTGAAGTTCATTCAGGATACGTGGAGCCTCGGCCCGCTCCCGGCGACGCCCGACGTCCGCGCCGCGAGCATCGGTAATGCGTTCAACTTCGGCCAGTCGCCGCGCCCGTTCCACAGGATTCGAGCGACGCTGCCCGCGTCGTACTTCCTCAATCAAAAACCATCGGGCCTTCCCCTCGACAGCGAGTAGGCCGAGGCCAAGCCAGTTCGTGTCATCCTGAGCGGAGCGAGGCGCAGCCGAGCGCAGTCGAAGGACGAAGGGCGAAGGGCGGAGCCTACTTTTTTCGGCGTTTCGCGAGCTCGTGGCTGCGCTTCCAGTCCCCTTCGACAAGCGCGCGCTTTTTGGCGCGCGACCAGCCCTTGAGCTGTTTTTCCCATGCGATCGCGTCGTCGACGTTTCGGAAGTCCGAACATTCCGGATCGAAGCCGAACTCATGCTGACCGACGCGCAGTTCGATGTTGTTTGTGATCCCGACGTAAAAAGACCCGTCGGCACAGCGCAGCATGTAAACGTAGTACGTTTTCACCGCTGCCATCTGCGCTGGGAGATGCCGGCGGAAAGCGCTTCGTCCTTCGTCCTTCGACTGCGCTCGGCTACGCCTCGCTCCGCTCAGGATGACAAAATGGGCGGCTACGCCTCGCTGGGCTCGGGATGACACGGGGACCGGTGGCTACTGTTGGTCGGGGATCGTGCCGTCGTTGGGTTGCGCCAAGAAGAAGTCGGCGCTTTCGGGCGACTTGATCGGGACGAACTCGCGCGGCGGTTTGGAGAAGTTGAAGCAGTCTTTCGCGGGCGAGGTCGCTCGCCGGTCGGCGTCGCTGAGCTGAGCTAGGCCGAAGAGGTCTTCGGCAAAGCGGAGCACGCTCGCGGTCTCGTACTGCGTGTGCACGACGCGATCTCGTAGCGCATACGGGGAGATCACGAGCAGCGGGACGCGGAAGCCGAGCCCGTCGTAGCCGCGGTACGGCGGCGGAACGTGGTCGTAGAATCCGCCCCAGTCGTCCCACTGCACGAAGACGGCCGTCGTCTTCCAGAATTTACTCTCGCCGATCGCATTGACGAGCGACGTCACCCACGACGGACCGTAGCCGCCGCCGCAGATCGGATGATCGGAGTCGGGGCAGAGCGGCGTGATCCACGTAAAGTCGGCGAGCGTACCGGCCTTCACGTCGCGCAGAAACCGCCTCTGCGGCATGATGACGTCCTTGTGCCAAT
>JAFAJV010000066.1 GCA_019235995.1 Vulcanimicrobiota bacterium | reverse complement strand
GGTCCGGGCTCGCTCCGTTCGCTCTAACGGCCGCCCACGAGCGTGTGACGCACCACGCCCGTGCCGGGGGCGTCCGGCGTATAGCCGGTTGACTCGACGCCCTCCCAGCCGTGTTCGGCCGCGCGAATGACTCGCTTCTGCATCGGAGCCCACCATAGCACACCGACTAGGACTGCGCTAGGTGTTCCCGTAATCGCGCAGGGCGATGGCACGCTACTGGCTGCTCAAAACCGAACCGAGCGCGTATTCGTTCGAGCAGCTTCGTGCGGACCGCACGACACCGTGGACCGGCGTGCGCAGCTTTCAGGCGCGCAACAACATGATGGAGATGCGTGCCGGCGATCTCGGCCTCTTCTACCACTCGAGCATCGCGGAGCCGGCTGCGGTCGGCGTTTGCAAAGTGGTCAGGGAAGCGTATCCTGACTTCACGCAGTTCGACCGCGCGAGCGAGTACTTCGACGGCCGCGCGAAGCCCGGCAAGCCGATCTGGCTCATGGTTGACGTCGAGTACGTCGAGGCGTTCGAGCATCCAGTGACGCTCGCGCGCATGCGCGCTGAGCCGCGGCTCGTTGGCATGGCGCTGCTGCGGCGCGGCCAGCGCCTTTCGGTGCAGCCCGTGATGCCGCACGAGTGGAAGATCGTGCTCGAACTATCGCGTCGTTAGGAGGAACGTCCACGTCGCCGGCCCCAGCACGTTGCCGAGCGTAGCGGCGGTGCCGTTGTCCGCCAGCGGGATCGGGGAGCCGCCGCCGTAGATCGGCACGACCCCGGGCCACGCGTTCCAGATGTTGTTTCCCGAGATCTGCAGCGAGAGCGCCGCCGCGACCGGATAACGGACGGTGAAGTATCCGTAGCCGAAAGGCGGCTCGTTGAGCGAGTTGTTGTTCCCGTAATACGTCGTGCCGAGGAGCGCGAACGCTCCGTTGCGGAACGTGTACGACACGGCGGCGTTGCCCTGCGCGTACGGGATGCGCGTGTCCAGCGCGCCGATCGTGCTGCCGAATCCGAAGTACGGCGAGAACGATACCGAGCCGACCCCCTCGCCGTTGAGATTCTGGTTCGCGATGATATTGAGGTTCTGGTTGTACTGGCAGTGCGGTCCGGGCGTGCCGCAGTAGAAGTACTGCGGCAAGTTGTATACGTAGCCGCGCAACAGCGCTCCCGACAGGTTGAAGCCCCAGCCCACTGGGGGACGCCGCTGTAGCTGCAACTCGATGCCCTCGAACCGGAAGTTGCTGATGTTGGTGTTGAGCGCATAGTAGATCGGCGTATCGGGCGGTGCGCGCTTCCCGCTCTGGTTCAGGCACGGATAGCTGACCTGACCGCAGGTCAAACCGCTATAGAGCGTCTCGCCGAAATAGTGGTTGAAGAGATTGTTTTCGTAGACGTCGCCAGACAGCACCGTCCACGAGTCGTGCCAGCGATAATCGGCGCCGAGGTCGTAGCCGAACGCCGTCTCCGGCCGGAGCTGCCCGCTGTTTTTCGTCAGCGTGGCGATTTTGGTCTGCCGGTCCCACAACGCGGTCGGCGCCGTAACCGTGCTCAGCAGGTCGAGATACGGCGGCGCGATCGCGCTGCCGCCGGCGAAGCGCACGGCCAGGCTGGAGCGCGGCTGCCAGACAAAGCCGAAACGAGGGTCGTTGTGCGACGTCGTCGTCGTTGCGAACGTGACGTTGCTCCCGTCGATCGCGCAGTTCGAGAAGCCGCCCGAGAACGGGCAGTTCGTCGCGTACGTGCTGCGGTAGACGTTGGCGTAGTCCGCGAGCATCGCCGTGACCGTCGGCGAGAGCTGCAGATTGGCGTGGGCCTGCAGCGTCGTGAACAGCTGCGACGAGCCCTGCGGGATCGTGACGCTCGTGAACGTCGAGGCCTCGTACGCCGTGGCCTGCGTCGTGTTCTGGTCGATACCGACGGTCACCGTGTTCTGTCCGAACGGATGCTGGTACTGAAATGACCATCCGCCGAGCTTGTCGAGCTCGCTCTCGTTGAAATAGTCCTGGAACGCGACTTCCGTGTTCAGGCCGTCGAACGGCTTGGAGATTCCGTACGATGAACCGTAGAGCGTGAGCGGATAGTCGTCGAGGATACCCGGGCCCGTTCCTTGCTGCGTCTCGCGATACAGCGTGGCGTGATAGTACCGCGCGAGCAGCGTGTCGCTGCCGATCGCTGAGCTCACCTCGGCCTGGAAGATTGGCTCGTTGTCGACCTCCGTGTTCGGCGCGCCCGCAAACAGGTACATCACTTGCTGCGCCCCGGGTCGCAGCGAGCCGGAATAACCGGAACCCGGCATGAACTGTCCGTCGGTGATGTTTCCGGTGTTGCCGTTTTGGTCGGTGACGGTCTGGCCGTCGAGGTAGCTCACCGTCGCCGTGATCGAAGGCGACAGTTGATAGCGCAGCTTCAAGAGCTCCGACGTGTTGAAGAAGTTGCTGCTTAGCGTGTAGCAGCAGGCCAGCAGCGAGTGACCGGTCTGAATGTTGCTCTCGGTCGTGCCGACGTTCGAGTACGTGGCCGTGCTGGAGAGTGCTGTTCCGTTCGGGCCGCCGAGAAATCCGCTGTTCGGGGTGGTCGGATCGATCAGCACACGCTTGCCGTCGAGGGAAGACGGATCGTTGATGACGGACACGTCGAAGACGTAGCCGAGCTTTCCGTCGAAGGCGCTCGCGGTAAGGCCGAGGTTAGCATACTCGCCGCCGTTTGTCGTAAAGCCGACGCTATACGTCGGCTTGGGCGTGGCCGTCGGGTCCAGCGTGCGAAAGTTCACTGTGCCGTTGATCGCATTGTTCACCTCGAGCGCGTCGGAGCCGGGCCCTTTCACGACCTCGACGCTGCCGAACATAAAGCTGCTCAGGTAACTCGTAATGTAATCGCCGTAGCTCGCAACGGCGAGCGGATGTCCGTCGATGAGCGACGCGGTTTCATAGGACGCCGCGCCGCGAATCGTAGGCACGGTCACCGCTCCCGGTGCCGCACCGTTCGCCGAGGCGCCGGGCAGCGAAATTTGGACGCCTGGAATCTGATTGAGAACTTGCATTACCTGCGTCTGC
>JAFAJV010000038.1 GCA_019235995.1 Vulcanimicrobiota bacterium | reverse complement strand
GCCGAAGGCGAGCGGAAGCACGGCGATCTCCGCGCAGATGATGACGTAGTTCGGGTGCCGCAGGAAGCGGTAGGGGCCGCGGCGGACGAGCGGAGTGCCCGGCACAGTGATGATCCGCGTCGTCCAGTACGGGCCGAGCGTCGCGATCGTCCACACGCGCAGGGGCTGAAGCGCCGCATATGCCGCGAGGAGCCACCAGTTGGGCGGCGTCGCGGGTGGGATCAGCACCGCCATGCTCGCCAGCCACGCCGTGTGCAGCAGCACGATGAACGGATATTGCGCCGCTCCGATCTCGATGCCGCCGGCCGCGAGCAGCAGCCGCGTGTTCCGCGCGGAGTAGAACAGCTCGACGATGCGCTGCAGCGCGACGAGCGCGAGGACGATCCAGAGAACGCTCTCCTTCGGCAAGCTCAGGATGACAGGTCGTTGGAGAGCAGCGTGAAGCCGGCCGTGAAGCCGGGACCGAGCGCGCTCACCAGCGCCCGCCGCCACGGCTGCGAGTCGCCGATGGTGCGTTCTAAGACGAACATGACCGTTGCGGCGGACATGTTGCCGTACTCGCGCAGCACGTCACGCGCCGTGACGAGCGCGCCCGGCTCGAGCTCGAAAGCCACCTCGAGGGCATCGAGCACCTTCGCGCCGCCGGGATGGCACACGAAGCAGTCGATATCGCGAAGCGTGAGGCCGTGCTCGGAAAGAAACGACACCGCAACGTCGTGGAGCTTCGTCGTGACGAGCTCGGGAATGTCCCGCGAAAAGATCGCCCTGAGACCTTCCTGCGTGACGTCCCATCCCATCACGTCGAGCGAGTCGGGCCAGGTATACTCGCCGCCTCCGCCGATGTGCGCGCCCTCTCCGTCGCTCGAGATCAGCGCGGCCGCGGCGCCGTCGCCGAAGAGCGCCGTGGCGACGATGTTGCTCTTCGAGAAATCGTCGCGCCGGAAGCAGAGCGCGCACAGCTCGACGACGAGGAAGAGCACGAGCGAACCGGGATCGTTGCGCGCCATCGCAGAGGCCCGCGAGAGGCCGATCGCTCCGCCGGCGCAGCCGAGGCCGAAGATCGGGAGTCTCCGGATGTCGCGGCGCAGCTGCATGCGCTCCATGAGGAGCGCGTCGAGGCTCGGCGTGGCAATGCCCGTCGTGGATACCACGACGATTGCGTCGATGTCGTTCAGGCTGCGGCCCGTGCGGGCCAGGACGCGACGCGTGGCAACTTCCAGCAGGTCGAGCGCCGAATCGAGATAGACGCGGTTGCGCTCCGGCCAGTCGTGCAAAGTTTCGTACCACTCAATCGGCACGCTCGAATAGCGGCGATCGATGCCGGTGTTGCCGAACATTGGAAGCAGCCGCATGATCTCGCGGGAGCGCGGTCCGAGCGCGAGCTCGATGCGCCGCATGACCTCGGCTTGCCCAAGCTCGTAGGGGGGAACGGCCGTAGCGACTGCGAGCACGCGAGCGTTCGGCGTCGTCGAGCGGCGCACCAGCCCCTCCGGCAGGGTACGCGGGGCCGTCCTGGTAATGGCATACCTCCCGTGTCGTTTAAGCCATTTGCAGCGGCGCTGTTGGGCGCCGTCTTATTGGGTGCCGGGCCTCACCAGGCACCGTTGATCGTCTATTCTGCGCCTGCGGGCATCCGCCCAACCGGCGCCGATCGGATTCACCCGACGAGCGCGATTCTGCCGAACGGCCGCGTTGCGGCACCGGTAGGCGAAAGCCTGTTCGTCGGAGCGGATCCGCTCGGAGTGGCGCTTTCGCCGGATGGTCGCTACGCCATTGTCTCCAACGACGGCAACGGGGCGGCGACGCTGACCTCCGCGGCGGACGGAATGTTAGTGCGCGGTTACTCGCTCGCCGTGATCGACACTCGCACCATGCGACTCGCCAGCGTCTATCACGATCCCTCGGCGTCATTCTTCATGGGCGTCGCAGCCGCTCGCGATCCGAACGATGCATCGCGTACGGTCGTGCTCGCTTCGGACGGCGGCGCGGGCGTCCTGCGGGTCTACGATCTCGACGCCGGCGGTCAGCTCACGCCCGAGCCGCAGACGATCGCGTTGCCGTCGCAGGGCGGCCGCCATGCGTTTCCCGCCGGGATCGCCGTCGCGCCGAACGGTCGTACGGCGTACGTTGTGGATAATCTCGGCGATGCCGTGGTTCCGCTCGACCTCGCGGCGCGCACGGTCGGACGCGCGGTGCCGGTCGGTGACTTCCCTTTCTACGTAGCCGCGGACGGCAGCCAGGTCCTCGCCGCGGGGAGCGGACTGTCGAGCTATAGCGCGGTCGCACCGCCGGAAAGCCAGCCGCGGTTCGGAGCGCCGGCCTTCGATGCGTCGAAGTCGTCGTCGCTCACCGTCCTCGCCCTCGGAGGCGCCAACACGATCGGCGATCCGGAAGCCGTGCCGATGGATCCGGCGCCGGACGGCACGCAGGTCGTGGGCGGTGCCGTGCCGGGCGCGATCGCGCTGAGCGGCGACGGGCGCTACGCCTACGTCGCGCTGGCCAACGTCGATCGCGTTGCGGTCCTCGACCTCACGGGGACGCCGCGCGTCCTGCGCGGGCTCGATCTGCGCCTCTATCCCGGCGCACCCTACGGCGCCGAGCCCAGCGCGGAGACGCTCAGTCCCGATTCCAAGCGGCTCTATGTGGCGCTCGCCGGCCTCAACGCCGTCGCGGTGCTCGATGCGCGCAAGCCGACGCGCTATCGCTACGGCCTTATCCCCACCGCGTGGTACCCGACGGCGCTCGCGCTCTCGCACGACGGGCGCTATCTGTACGTCGTCGCGGGAAAGGGCGTCGACGGCTGGGGGATTCTTCAGCGGATCGACCTCAAGCATACGTCGCTGGTCAAGGCCACGCTGGCCGCGCTGCGCTACAATCGCACGCCGCACATCGCACAGTTCGACCCGGTGATTCCGCCGCTGCGCTCGAGCAAGCGCAGCGAGGCGATCGATCACGTCGTGTACGTCGCCGTCGGTACCCAGACGTACGACGCGATGCTCGGCGATCTCAAGGACGACTCGGGCGGCGTGCACGGTAACGGGGATGCGTCGCTGAGCCGTTACCCCGAAAACGCGACGCCGAATCTGCATGCGTTGGCACGGGCCTACGCCCTCGCCGACAACTTCTACGCTTCCGACGGCGACATCGACCTCGCAAAGGAGTTCGCGACCGCCGCCGACGCGACGTTATTTCAGCAGCTCGCCGCCGCGGGCGGGACCGCCCGTGCGCCGATGGACGACCACGGCGCGGACCCCGAAGACTACGGTCGCACGGGCTATCTCTTCAACGCCTTCGGCCGGGCCGGACTGACCTTCCGCGACTACGGCGGCCTGTTGCGTCTCTCCGGCTACGACGGCTCCGCGTACCATCTCGACGTGCCTGCGCTGGCGGCGCTCGACGGTAACGTCGACCTCGCCTATGCGAGCTGGAACCCGAAGGTCGACGACGCGACGCGCGCAGCCGAATTCGTTCGCGACATGCAGCGCTACGTTCAGGCAGACCGGATGCCGAGCTTCACCTACGTCTGGCTGCCGACCAGCGCTGACGCCGCGAGCGTGCGCGACGGGGACGGCGCGCTCGGCAAAATCGTCGACTACCTTTCGCACACGCCGCACTGGAGTTCGACCGCCATCTTCGTCGTGCCGGAAGGTTTAGAGACGCCGGCGGTCGACCACGTGAATCCCATGCGGAGCTACGCGATCGTCATATCGCCGCTCGCGCGGCGAAGCTATGTCGGCGACGAGCATCTCAGCGCAGCGAGCGTCGTCAAGACCGAAGAGGAGATCTTCGGACTGCCGCCACTCACGCTCAACGATTTGCTGGCGTCCGACATGAGCCCGTTCTTCACGACGGCCCCGGTGCCCGAGCCGTACACCGCACGATGACGGCACGTCGCGCGCTGAGTTTTGGTCCGCGCCTGGTACTGACGCCCACGGGCCGTCTGCTCGCCGCCGCGCTCGTGAAGCCGTCTTTTGCCCTCGAGAAGGCGCGCCCGCTTCCCGGAGAGCCGGGGGCGGTGGAGTCGAGGGCGCTCGAGCAGCACGACGTGCTGCGCAAGACGCTCGAATATTTCGGCGTCGAGGTCACCGTTTTCGAATCGCACGCGTCGGATCCGTACGAAGCCGCCGCCGGCGATGCCGCGGTCGCCTTTGCCGACGGCGCCGTGATGATGCGCCTCACCGCGATGTCGCGCCGCGCGGAGGTCGATCGGATGCAAGTGGAATTCGGACGCATCGACGTGCCGATGGCGGGCCACATCACGGCGCCCGGGCTGCTCGACGGCAACGACGTCCTGATGGCCGGCGACACCGCGTTCATCGGCGTGGGAGCACGGGGAAACGAGCTGGGACGCGCAGGCTTCGCGAACCTCGCGCGCAGCCACGGATTCGCCGTGAGGCAGGTGAAGCTTGCACCGGGCGTACCCGCGCTGCGCGCCGTCGCTGCCGCCGTCGCGCCCGACACGATCGTGCTCGGCGGCGAAAAGGCCGACGCGTCGGCGTTCTCCGGCTTCAAGACGATCGTGCTCGAGCGCGGAGAGGAACTCGGCGCCGGCGTGCTGTGCCTGGACGACCGGCACGTCGTCGCGGACATTCGCTACCGCACGTCGCTTGCGATGATGCGGCGGGCAGGCATCGGGGTCGAGGCGATCGATCTCTACGATTTTACGAAGGTCGGCATCACGCCGGCTATGCTCGCCCTCGTGCTCCGGCGCGAGTGATTCGGAGGGACGATGCGAATCGCCGTCCTTTCCGACGTCCACGGCAATCTCCTCGGACTCGACGCCTGCCTCGCGGACCTCGCCTCTCAAGGCGGCGCTGAAGCGATCGTGGTGGCGGGAGATCTCTGCCTGGACGGTCCGAAGCCGAAGAAGGTGCTGCAACGGCTTGAGGAGATCGGCGCCGCGTGCGTCCGGGGGAATACCGACCGTTACATCGCCGAAGACGATTCGGACGAATCGTTCGAGCCGGCGGAGCGTGCCCAGATCGCGTGGACGCGCCGGGAGATCGGCGAGCGCTGGCGCTCCTGGCTGCAGGCGTTGCCGTTCGCGCTGCGGATCGGCGAGGACGACAATCAGCTGCTGATCGTCCACGCGAACCCCAAGACCGACGACGAGCATCTTTGGCCGGACGCGGAGGACGCCGTGCTGCAACGATTCATCGGTGAGGAGAAGGCGACCGCGATCGCGTTCGGGCACCTGCACCTTCCGTACGCTCGCGTCTGGCGCGGAAAGCTCCTCGTCAACGTCGCGTCGGCGGGTTTGCCGAAAGACGGCGACCCGCGCGTGTGCTATGCGATCCTAACGGAGCGCGACGGAGGCTGGCAAGTGAAGCACCGGCGCGTCCCGTTCGATACCAAGCGGGTCGCAACCCAACTCGCCGCCTGCGGGATTCCGGAGAGTGCGGAGCTGATCGCTACGCTCCGCCGCCATCGTTACAAAGGATTGAAGAGTTTTATTCCCTAGCCCCACTAGCTCGTTAGTGCCTGCAATCGAAGTCGACGGCCTCGTGAAGCGCTACGGCGCGTTCACGGCCGTGGACGGCATCTCGCTGCGCGTCGCGGCCGGCGATTTCTTTGGCTTTCTCGGCCCCAACGGCGCGGGCAAGACGACGACGATCAACGCGATCGTCGGGCTGGCGCGCAAGACCGCCGGCAGCATCCGCATCTTCGGCTACGACAACGACCGTGAGTGGCGAAACGCGCGCCGTCTCATCGGCCTCTCGCCGCAGGAGTTCAATTTCGATCGCTATCTTTCGCTGCGGGACGTGCTCATCTTCGCGGCGGGGTATTACGGCCTGCGCGGAAATGCCGTCGCTGAACGCGCCGACATGCTGCTCGAACGATTTGGACTCTCGTCACACGCGCACCTCGAATACACGAAGATCTCGGGCGGCCAGAAGCGGAGGCTGTCGCTGGCACGCGCGCTCATCCATCAGCCGAAGCTGCTGATACTCGACGAGCCTACTGCGGGCGTCGACGTCGAGCTGCGGCTCGAGCTCTGGCAGTGGCTGCGCGCGCTCAACGCCGACGGCCTCACGATCTTCCTCACGACGCACTATTTGGAGGAGGCCGAGGAGCTCTGCCGGCGGATCGCGATCGTCCGGCACGGGCGCATCGTAACGGAGAAGCCGACCGAGGAGCTCGTTGCCGAGGGAGAGTCGCTGCAGGACGTCTTTTTGGAGCTGACCCGCAATTAATACCATAGCACTTTGGACGCTCGTCAAGCGCGAGATGATTCGGAGCCTCAAGATCATCAATCAGGTGATCTGGCCGCCGATCATCACGACCGTGCTGTACGTTTTCATCTTCGGACTCGCACTGGGGAGCCGCATCGCATCGGTTCAAGGAGTCAGCTACGCGCAGTTTCTCATTCCCGGCTTGATTATGTTGCAGGTGATCGATTCGTCGTACGGCGAGTGCTCGAGCTCGCTCTTTCAGGGGCGCTTCATGAACTCGATTCAGGAAATGCTGATTGCGCCGATGTCGGCCTTTGAAATTGTGAGCGGCTACTTGCTTGGCAGCGTTGCGCGGGCGATTCTGATCGCTGCCCTCATTACGGGCGTCGGCGTGGTCGTGCTCCATACGTGGCCACAAAACTGGCTGCTCTATTTCGGCGTTGTCATTCTTGTGTCGATTCTGTTTTCGG
>JAFAJV010000043.1 GCA_019235995.1 Vulcanimicrobiota bacterium | reverse complement strand
TTGGTGGCAACTACGAGAAGACCGGCACGGAGCAGAGACGTATCAACGATGCGATCATTGCGGAGGTTGTGCTGTCGGGCTCACGCATGGTCCCGCAACGTGCGATCAGGATGCCTCTTAGCCGCAAACTCGGGCCTGTTCGACGAGCGCGTCTGTTTCCACCGCAGTCCGTCAGTAGACCCCGAATTGCTCCGGCGCCTCAACCCCAGTAGGCAATTGAGCCAAACGGTTTATGAAATGTCGCCCCGTAGATGTCCAACAGCCCTTTCAGCTCCTCGCTTGGATCCCCAAAAACGATAAAGTGCTTCCGCTCGACCATGCTTTCGTAGCGCGCGCCGAAGGCGACGACGAATTTGCGAAGATGGGCCGCAGCTGCATTAGAGCTTTCGTAGCGTTCGTGCGCGTAAACTGTCTGTCGATCATCGCTAATGAATCTTTGGTAGCTTAGTACGCCCCTCTCTGTGCGCGTTGCAGCGACCATTTCTTCTGTCAGCTTCTCGAAATCGTCGAGACGACCCGGTCGAATGGCCAATTCAACCCACCACAACACTTGCAATTTCAATCACCCCAGATCGTACCGAGCAGCCCGGCGGCTTCGCCGCATCGAGACGGATCCTGGCGGACCTCTCGGAGGCAGAGCGCGTGGCCTCAGGCGAATATGCGACGCCTGCCGGCGAGCTGATCGTAGCGGCGCTTGTTGCGCTCGAACGCAGTAACCTAATCCAATCCTTGCCGAGTTCCTGCGGTCCCATCCCGAGATAGACGTCCGCCTCCTGATGGGTTCCTATAGCGACACGAGCCGCCTCAGCCGGCGCTGGCAATCGCTTCCATGACTTCTTTGGTGCTCGTCACCATGCAGTACGTGCCACTCATATTGGCGAGTGACAGATCATGAACTTCTTCGGCGGATCTCAGGCGACCGCGAAAGTCCTTGCGGGCAAATGTAAAACCAGCGTCTTCGACGAGGTAGGTGTCGTATCCAAGATTACCAGCCACCCTAACTGTCGCCTCGACCGAGTTGTTAGTTATCACGCCGCAAATCACCACAGTATTGATCTTGGCTAACCTCAAAAATCGATCCAGTTCAGTGCCGATGAACGCACTATTTGATGCTTGACGATGATAGTCTCGCCGGGTAGCGGAGCGGCCTCGGGCTTGAAATCGTTTCCCGGTTGGCCGGGACGATAAGTCGAGGTCGGAAACGTGCCGTCGTGCTTCACATGGAATAGCGGGTAACCGAGCCGTCTCCATAAAGCCAGAAGCTCGGCGATCTTCACCTCTGCCTCTGGATTATTTCGAGGACCGTCAGCCGCCCAAATTGGGTCGTCGATGGCACGCTGAACATCGACGATAACCAGAGCGGTATTGGGGGGAAGTATCATTCTCTGGCCTCCATGCATCTAAAGTCGATTCGGGTCCTCGTTGAACCAGCGCCTGAAGCCTTGGCGCAACCGCTGAGTGCGCGAACCGGATTTTCTGCTAGGCAAAGGGCGGCATGACATCTGACGTGAAAAGCTCTCAACACTCCGCATCGCTCGCTTTATCGGCGATGGTCACATAACGTCGCTCGGCCCCACCTAGTGGATCGGGCTCAGCTACGATCAGGCGGCAGGTTGCGGGCAAGCTCGAAGACAGTCCGGCTGCCGTGCAGTGCTTTCAAAACTGAGTGTAATGGTTCGGCAAGTACGTCGCGGTAGTCTCGTTCGCCGCGCGCAACGTCAATCGTATAGGCGAGACGCTCGTAATTGGGGTCAAACGGCACATCCGTCGTCGGCTTGTTGCCGCGCGGGTCGAGCCGCCGCCAGCAACCCTCAAACCACACCGCGTTTAGACCATGCAGACAGGTTCCGGCGGGACGCTGGTGGTTACGCGCGAGCTTCTGATAGCAGAGCCCGGCCGGGATACCGTTGGATCGCAGCAAAGCTGCGAGCAGATGTGCCTTTGCGAAGCAGATCCCATGACCATGGCGGATCACATCTGAAGCCGAAATGCTGACCTCCATGGCGTCGATGTCGTAGCTATGCGCGAACTTATCTCGCGCGATTTCATAGGTGGCCTGGATCGTCGCGAGTTGGTCTTGGCGTCGCGCAGATTCGGCAAGGCGCCGGACGCTCGGGTGGTCGCTATCGATCACGGTTGAAGTCGCAAGGAAAGGCGTCAAGTCCATCAGTGCGTTCCCCCAGGGCGCAGCGACCTCCGAAGTAGCTATCTAGACTTCGATAGTAGGCGCTGGGCGAAAAAGGATAGGATTTCGTCACGTGCGGCTATGGTCGGCTCGCCGACTTCGTCGATCAGGTGGGCTGTAACGACGCTGTGCGGGCAGGCAACGCGGATCGCGGAGAATGGGGCGACGTCGGTATTTGCGGCGCTGTCGGGGAGCACCCGACCGACGAAGCGGTCCCCCAGCGCCGCCGCGTAGGCGGCGAACCGCTCAGCCCGGCAAAATCGATCGCCCGCGAAGCGATACGCCATAACCGTGAGATCTTCCCGCTCAAGCCGTTCGCGCACCGCTTTGATCTCTTCAGGCGAGATTTCCAAGCCTGCCGGATCATTGAGCGGTAGCGAAGGCTGGGAGAGAACCGGTGCAAGCATCGCGGGCTCCAGCATCATCGTGAGCGCAAAGTTCCCGGTGAAGCACATACCGATGGCACCGACCCCAGGGCCACCACATTCCCGGTGCGCGAGGCTCGCCAGCGCACGCAGCCATTGGGTGACCGGGCTTGACTGGTTCACCGCCAAAGCGCGGAACTCGGCGCTCACGCACGCCTGTCGCACGACGGCGGTGCCTTCTTCGACGCCGGGCACAGCGCCGTCCCGGCCGAACAGCGACGGCATGTAGACCGTGAACCCGGCGTCCCGAACCCAGCGCGCAAAGCGCGCGACCTCCGGGCTAATGCCGGGCATCTCGCTCATAACGATGACCGCCGGGCCAGAGCCGGCGACGTACACGCGCCTGGCGACGTCGTCCAGCGCGACTTCGCGGCGGTCAAAATCCGCCAGTGGATCGTCTTCCTTCATGCTGCGTTCGGGCATGACTACGCTACATGAGTCCACCAATTGGACCTAGGCGAATAGCACATCTAGGTTCGCTATTGCAACTCAGATAGTCTCGGCCCTCATGACCGATACCCCGCTGCTGCACCGATCGCCCATATCGCGGCGCCATTGTAATTTGGCGAAAAGCTTCGACCTGATCGGCGATCGGTGGACGCTCCTAATCCTGCGATCGGCGCTCTACGGCGTGCGACGCTTCGACGATTTCCAGGCAGAGCTCGATGTGCCGCGAAGTGTGCTCAGCAAGCGACTGGCTAACCTCGTCGAGGGCGGCATCATGGAGCGCCGCCCTTATAGCGAACAGGGGCAACGGGCGCGCGTTGAATACCATTTGACCAGGATGGGAGAGACGCTCGGATTGCCATTCATGGCAATGACCGCATGGGCCGACAGATGGCTGGGAGGCGGCACCTCACCGTTGACGTTGCGTTCGCGGTCCACCGGCCGGAAGCTTTCGGTTGCACTGGTCGATGAGCGCGGCAAACGTGCGGACAGAGAGGATATCGAGCTCGTCGTCGACGCCAGATTTTCAGAAAAAAAATAGCCATCCGTCCGGCTTCGACACGGCCAATGTCACTGCGGGAGGTACCCGACTAAGCGTCTGGTGGGGTCAAGTCCAGCCTCGCCTCGATCGGCAAGCCAATGGCGGCTCTCGGCGCGTTTCGCCCATTCCCGTGCGCCCGGCGAAGGTCTTTTAACTGAACCGACACCGGCCGCTTAGCCTGGCCCGCGAGAACTGGTCTTCATGTACCGAAGCGGCCCTTGCGGGGGTAGGTCGGCATCACCGATGCTGAACCGACCTTCTTAAGGAAGGACTTGCCGCGCGCCGCGCCAGTGACCGA
>JAFAJV010000039.1 GCA_019235995.1 Vulcanimicrobiota bacterium | reverse complement strand
CGGTCAAAGAAGGCGTCAATAAAGACGAAGCCGAGCAAGTCAAGAAGAAGCTCGAGGAAGCCGGCGCCAAGGTGGAGATCAAGTAACGCAAAGCAGCGCGAGCGGGCCGGCGTGGCTGCAGCTGCTGCCGCTGGTCGTCGTGGTCGTGGTCCTCGCGATCCGCTTGATCCGGCCTCAACGCATCAGCGTGACACGGATGTGGATCACGCCGATCCTTCTCTGCGCGCTCACGGCGTGGGCAATCTACGCCAATCAGCTTCTCAATCCGGCGCAGCCGCTCGAGATCGTAGTCGGGTTGATCGTCGGCGCGGTTATCGGCATTCCATTCGGCTTTCTGCGCGGGATGCATACCGACGTGCGGCCGACCGATAGGCGGGGCGTGATGTATCTCGGCTCGTCGTGGATCACGGTCGTCATCTTTGCCGCGGCTTTTGGCTTACGCTACGCGGCTCGCATGCTGATGCCGCATCGCGGGAGCCTCGCCGCAACGATCGGCGATGCCCTCCTGGCCTTCGCCATCGCATTCATCGCGACGAGCTATCTCGTTATCTTTAGAAAGTACGAGCGGCTTATCTCCGCGGGCGGCTAGGGCGGCGCCGCAAGACCGCTCCCGAGTAGGTCGTCGATAGCCTTTCGCGTTCGCTTCCGTAAATCGTCGCAGCAGCCGGCGATCGCGTACTCCATGCCGTCGGGCTCCGCTTGGACGACCGTTACCGTCGGCTTCCCGTGATGCACCTTGCAATCGACGGTCCGCATGGCTTCGGCCGCAACGCCATCGGCAATCATCCGGCTGATGCGTTCGGGGCTCATGCCTTCGCTGGGGTGGTTCATGGTTGAGTCATACCCGAAATCCGCAGCGCAGGCCGGCCGGCGTGACGCCGAGCATGCGACGCATGCAGCGCGCCATGTGGCTCTGATTCGCGAACCCCGCCTGCAGCGCGACGTCGGCGAGCCGCGCGTTCGCGTCCTGGAGCAGCTCGGCCGCATATTCGACGCGGCGGCGAATCACGTATCCGTGCACGGGCATGCCGACGCTCCGCTTGAAGAGCGTCTTGAAATGCGAGGGGCTCACGCCGGCGATCCTCGCGAGCTCCGCTAGCGACAGGTCGCTCGCGAGGTTCTCCCGCACGAAATCCAGCACTCGCGCGAGCCGTCGCTGCGCAAACCGGCCGTCGCAGCGGGATCCGGCGGCCGGTGCGTAGGCACGCAGCAGATGCGACGCGAGAGCGACCCCCAGGCAATCTCCGTAGAGACGGCCCGCGGGGTCGGCGGCCTCAAGCTCCGCTTTGACTGCCCAGCCGATGTGTTCGATCCGCGGATCGCGAACGTGCAGTCGCGGCGCGATCGCGACGCGATCCGGATCGATGCCCATCGCGTCCGCGGTCGATAGCATCAGCGCCGGGCTCACGTACATCGAGAGCTTGGTCGTGGGCGATTCCGTCTCCCACACGCGCGGCACGCCGGGAGGCACGATCTTGACGTCTCCCGGCACCTGAAGGCGGCGCAGCGTCTCGCCGTTGCATCGGCTCGTGACGAGGACAGGGCGGCCGAGCTGCATGCTCACGTTGTGGCGCACGAACCGCTGCTCCGAGAATCCCGCCGACGCCTCGTACACGAAAGCATCAAAACCATTCCAGTGGCGCCCGGCACTGCTCGTGCGGACGCGAAAGACCATCTCACGGTCCTCGTGCCGCCGCCACGCGCGCTCTTCCCACATGTCGAATTACTGCTAACGCGACGGCCCGCGGCGTTGTGACCGATTGTGCTCCAGACCGTCCGAATGTGACAGACGGGCAAAGCCCGACCCGATACGCTGGACGCAAACACACCCAAGTGAGGTTGGAGGTTTGCGTGAGAGATCGAGTCGTCTGTTCCGTCGCCGCGCTGCTCCTCGCGAGCGCCTGCTCGTCGCTATCCGGCGCCGGCACCGGTGCCGTTGCCCCGAACCGGGTTGCGCTCGCGCCCGCCTCGGGCGGCAGCTATACGGTCACCGTCTTGCCCTCGCTGGGTGGGACGAACAGCGCGGCGAATTCAATCAATGACCGCGGCTGGCCGATGGGAACGTCGTTCCTGGCCGGCAACGCCACGATGCACGCCGCGCTGTGGCGCGACGGAAACGTCACGGACCTCGGGACCCTTGGCGGTCCCAACAGCGCGGTCGAGTGGCCAGTCGAAAACGATCGCGGCTACGTGTCCGGCATTTCCGAGACGTCCCGCAAGGATCCGCTCGGCGAGAGCACCAGCTGGAGCTGTCACGCGTTCTTGCCCGACAACGGCAGCTCGGGCGACACGTGTCTGGGTTTCGTATGGCACGACGGCAGAATGCGAAAGCTGCCGACGCTTGGCGGAAACAACGGATACGGCGCCGGCATGAACGAGGGCGGTCAGATCGTCGGCTGGGCTGAGACGAAGAAGCACGACCCGACCTGCAAGTCACCGCAGGTGCTGCAGTTTCTCCCGGCCGAGTGGGATGCGGTAACGCGCAAAGTACAGCCGCTTCCCATGCTCACGCTGCACGGGAGGAGAGAACCGGACG
>JAFAJV010000004.1 GCA_019235995.1 Vulcanimicrobiota bacterium | reverse complement strand
TCTCGGAGGGCATGGGCGCGTACGTCCAGTGGGTTCCGGACCGGCATCTGGTCGTCGTACGGTACATTCCGGCGACGCCGCCGCCGAGCCCGGCGCCGCCGCCGCCATCCGCGGCTCCGCCGCCGCCACCGCCCCCGCCGACTCCGCGCCCACTTCTCGGTGAGGCGTTCGTCGCGGGCGACTACATCTTCTCACCCACGGTCTACAACGAGTTCAATCCGGGCAGCCACGCCAACGGCGGCAACGGCGGCTACGCCGTGCGCGGCGGTGGAGAGTTCAGCCTCGGGAGCATTCCGTTCATGCTCGAGGGCTCGTACGAGCGCTGGCCGTACCCGCATAACTGCACCACCGTCAACGGCGTGTTCCAGCCGGACTGCTACGTGACGGTCGTCGGCGGAAACGGCAGTGCGCCAGTAGTAACGAACACGAACCTGTACGATCAGGACGTTGACGCCCGCTTCGCGGTTCGGGTCCTGCGGCCGCGGATCTACATCGGAGTGGGCTATCTGTGGCTCTCGGGCAACTACGGCTATCCGAACATGACCGGCGTGGGCTTCGGCGGCGAGAAGCTGCCCGACCTCAACCAGCCGCTCTCGTTCTTCGGCAGCGTCTGGTATTACCCGAGCGTTTCGGGCACCGGGGCCTTCCAGCGGGCGCTCCCGTTCCCGAAGACCGGGTTCACGACCGTCAACCTGAATCTGGCCTACAGCATCCTGAAGTATCAGATCGGCGTCGACTACGTGATCGGCAACAGCCCGGTCTTCATCGAGGCCGGCTGGATGGGAGACAACTGGTCGAACAAGACCAACGCCCCGATCAACCGTACCTACAACGGTCCGTTCGCGGGGCTGGGCCTGCGGCTGCTCTACCCCTAGGCGCGGGCGGTTCTAGCGAGCTGGGGCTCGGCCATTATGGCCGAGCCCTCCTCATTTGTTGACCCCGCTTCGCCTCCTAGGGTAAGATACTCACTTGGCGCCTCGCGGCGCCACCCTATTGCCCTGCCCCCAATATCTGGAGAGATCTTTTTGGCTGCCAAAAAGCAAACCAAGTCGCGGCGCAAGCGCGAGGTGAAGAACGTCCTAGCCGGCGTCGCTCACGTTCATGCCTCCTTCAACAATACGATCGTTACCATTAGCGATCCGCACGGCGGCGTGGTCTCCTGGGCGTCGGCAGGCAACCTGGGATTCAAGGGGTCGAAGAAGTCGACGCCGTTCGCCGCACAGATGGCCGCCGAGGCCGCAGCGCGCAAGGCGATGGAACACGGCATGAAGTCCACCGAGGTGCTCGTCAAGGGACCCGGGGCGGGTCGCGAAGCCGCGATCCGATCGCTCCAAGCGGCGGGCCTCGAGATCACCATGATCAAAGACGTCACGCCGATTCCGCACAACGGCTGCCGGCCGCCCAAACGGCGCCGGGTATAGCGCATGTCGCGGTACGTCGGCCCAGTTTGCCGTCTGTGCCGCCGCGAGACCGCGGCGAGCAAGACCGGCGAGAAGATCAAGCTCTTCCTCAAAGGCGACCGCTGCCTGTCGCGCAACTGCGCCGTCGAGCGCCGCGGCACCGCCCCCGGCCAGAAGACCACGGGGAAGTCGCGAACCAAAGTGTCGGAATACGGCCGTCAGCTGCGCGAGAAGCAGAAGATGCGCCGCTATTACGGCGTGCACGAGACGCAGTTCGAAAACTACTTCCGCGAGGCGGCGCGCGTTCCGGGTCAGACGGGGCGCACGTTCCTGCAGCTGCTCGAGCGCCGGCTGGACAACGTCGTCTACCGTCTGAACCTTGCGACGAGCCGGGCGCAGGCGCGGCAGCTCGTCACGCACCGTCACTTCCGCGTGAACGGCCGCATCGTCAACATCCCGTCCTACGTCGTGCGTCCGGGCGACGTCATCTCGATCGCGCCGGGCAGCCTGAAGTCGACGGTGTTCGAAGCGAACCTCGAGATCGCGCAGAGCCGTCGCCCTCCCGAGTGGCTGGAATGGAACGATCAGGACAAGACCGCCAAGGTGCTGCAGGCGCCGCCGCGCGAGCAGATCGACACCCCGGTCGACGAACAACTCATCGTAGAATACTATTCTAGGTAAACACGTAATTAGTCAGCCCAAGAAAACCTTGAATCGCGATTGAGCGCGAACTACGTGCTGCTGCGGCGGCGTGTGAATGCGCCGCGGAGCCACGGAGGGCGAGAGCGGCGCAGAGGTCGAGCGCAGGGAGGCGCCGGATGCGCCGAGCAAGCGGCCGCGGCAGCAGCATGTAGCGAGCGATCAAAAGCGATTCAATAAAACCCCAACTCCGCTGTTAGGCGTACGATCGTCGCGATCGAGGGATCGCGGCGGATAACGTAAGCAGCAACAAAGGACAACGACAACACCGTGACCATGTTAGAAGCGCCCATCGGCGCAAGCATCGAAGTTCGCGAACGTCGCGATAACTACGCGAAGTTCGTCATCGAGCCGCTCGAGCGCGGCTTCGGAATCACGCTCGGCAACGCGTTGCGGCGCGTGCTCCTCAGCTCGATCCCCGGGGCGGCCGTCACCTATATGAAGATCGACGGCGTGCTCCACGAGTTCTCGACGATCCCGGGGATGGTCGAAGACACGATCGCGCTGATGCTCAACCTCAAGGGGCTGCCGGTCAAGCTGAGCAGCGACGAGCCGAAGGTGCTGACGCTCTCGGTCAGCGGCGCCCGCGACGTGACGGCGGCCGACATCGTGCCCGATGCGGACGTGGAGATCCTCGATCCGAGCTATCGCCTGTGCACGCTCTCGTCAAAGGACGCGAAGCTGACGATGGAGATCGGCGTCGAGAAGGGCCGCGGCTACGTGATGGCCGACCGGCAGCGCAACGTCGAGCACATGATCGGGCTGATACCGCTCGATTCGATCTTCTCGCCGATCCGGAAAGTCAACTTCACGGTGGACGATACGCGCGTCGGTCAGAGCGTGGACTACGATCGGCTGACTGTCGAGGTAGAGACGAACGGCTCCATCACGCCCGACGAGGCGCTCTCGATGGCCGCGTCCATCATGCAGGAGGAGCTCGACCTGTTCGTGTCCTTCACGAACCGCGCCGAGCCGCTCCCCGAGACGCCGCCGAACGAATGGGATATTCCGGTCGAGACGCTCAACCTCTCGGTCCGGTCCTTCAACTGCCTCAAGCGCGCCGGCATCTCGAAGGTCTCCGAGCTGCTCGATCTCACCGAGGACGAGATCATGAAGATGCGTAACTTCGGCAAGAAGTCGCTCGACGAGATCAAGCAGGTTCTGGCTGAGAGGGGGCTGACGCTGCGTCAGGCGTAGCGCACGAAAGCAATGCCGCATTCAATCGCATACAAACGGCTCTCACGTACCGACGGCCACCGTAAGGCGCTGCTGCGCAACTTGGCCACTTCGCTGTTCAAGCACGACAAGATCGAGACGACGTCCACGAAGGCGAAAGAGATCAGCCGAATCGCGCAAAGGTGCATCACCGCCGCGATGGATGGAGATCTCGCGGCGCGGCGCCGCTTGGCGGAGTTCATCACCGAGCCCGCCGTGTTGAAGAAGCTGGTCGAGCAGATCGCGCCCGCCCTCAAGGGCCGGGCCGGCGGCTACACGCGCATCACGAAAACCCGCGTGCGCCCGGGGGACGCCGCAGAGCTCTCGCTGATCGAGCTCATCACGTAGCTCCGGCACCCGGCGTGACCTACGAAGCGGAGTCGCGCGCGCTCGACCGGGAGATCCTCGCGGTGATCGAGCGCTGGCATCGTTACGGCGAGTCGCCCCACGACTCCGCGTTCGGCGACCTTGCCCTACGCGTGTTCGACTATCAGCTGCGCTACAACGCGCCCTATGCACGCTACTGCGCGCGGCTCGGCGTCACGCCCGCGTGCCCTCCCTCCTCTTGGGAGGCGATTCCCGCGGTTCCGGCGCCCGCATTCAAGGAGGCGGCGCTGACGACGTTCGATCCGGGGAGTGCGGCGCTCACCTTTGAGACGAGCGGCACGAGCGGGCCGGCCCGTGGGCGCCACCACATGGAGACGCCGGCGCTCTACGACGCGGCGCTGCTCGCCGCGTTCGATCGCCTCGTGCTTCCCGACGACGCGCGTCTGCGTTACTTTAACCTGGTCCCAAACCCGCAGGAGCGGCCGGCGTCTTCGCTCGGCTACATGATGGCGCGCATTAGCGAGCGGCGCGGCAAGGGCCGCACCGGTTGGTATCTAAACGGCGACGAGCTGCTCTACGACGAATTCGCGAGTGACCTTTGCTCTACGATCGAGGATGGGTGCGCCGTCTTCATCGCCGCTACCGCCTTTGCGCTCATGCACGCATTGGATGCGCTGGAACGCGATGGCACGCGCTTGGCGTTGCCAAGGGGCTCGCGCATTATGCAAACGGGCGGCTTCAAGGGACGCTCCCGCGTCGTGGACCGAGCGGAGCTATACGAGCGCACCTGTGGGGTTTTCGGCGTCGCGCACGCGGCGATCGTCTCCGAATACGGGATGACGGAGCTCACCTCGCAGTATTACCAGGACGCCGTCAGCGGCAATGAGGTCGGGCCGCCGTGGCTTCGCGCGCGGGTCGTCGGCCCCGATCGGCGCGCGGTAGCTCCCGGCAGCGTGGGGTCGCTGCTGCACGTGGACCTCGCGAATCGTTCGTCCTGCGTGGCGGTGCAGACCGAGGACCTCGGCATAGAACGCGCCGTCGGCTTCACGCTGCTTGGGCGTGAGGCGGAAGCCTTGCCGCGTGGTTGTTCGCTCGACGCCGAAACGCTTCAGACTCTCTTCACACCACGGTGCTAGGTTGCGGTGAGGAGCAACCCCGTTTTGAATGTAGGAGAGTGAATCATGGTTTTTCCTTGGCGCGTCGCCGCCGCCGCCTCGATGAGCGGCCTGCTCGTGGCCTGCGCGCAATCGGGAACGTCGTCGTTGGTACCGAGTGCGGCACAGGGTCAGTCTCCTTCGCTCGGCTGGCCCGCACCGGCAACTGCCGACGCCGCACCCTCGCATGGGCCCGGCCGCTTACTGTACATCGCGGACATCGACGGACAGCCGGGCCTCGGACAGATCCACGTCTATTCCGCCGGCATGAAGAATCCGCAGCAGCTTCGGCTGATCACGCAGGGGGCGGGACGGCCCTTCGGCATGTGGGTGGACTCCAAGAACGTCCTTTACGTGGCAAACGAAACCGATAAGCTGCCCGCGAACGTAACGGAATTCAAGCCCGGCGCCTCTTCGCCATTCTTCGAAATCAGCGACGTCAAGGGTCAGCCGGGCAGCGTCGCGGTCGACGGCGCGGGCAACGTCTACGTGAATGAGAACGTCCAGGACGAAGGCTGGGTGCAGGTTTACGCGCCGGGGCAGAGCACGCCGGAGCGCTCGATCGATACCGGCATCGGCGGCTACGCGTTCGACCCCGGAAGCATGGCGTTCGATCCGCAAGGCAACCTGATCGTTGCCGAACAGGCGAAGCTGGCGTTGCACATGGTCAAGATCCCGCCGGGCGCTTCTGCGCCGTCGCCGATGCACCTCGACCTGACCAATCTCATGGGACCCGGCATGGGCATCGACAAGGCCGGCAACATCTACGTCGCGAGCAGCGGCGGTGCGTTGGTCTCCGTCTTCCTCGCGGGTCAGACGGAGCCGTCGCGAACGATCTCGCAGATCCCGGCATACGGCCTGACGTGGGTCACGCCGCAGGGCGCGCTGTACCAGGCCAGCGGCGAGGGTACGGTCGCGGAGGTCGCACCGGGCGCGAGCCACCCGACGACGACGATCACCTGCCAGTGTTCGGCGCAGGGCGTAGCGGTCAATAGATAATCTCTAGTCTCTAAACTACGCGAATGATCCCCATCATGCCGCGGTCCTCGTGGAACAGCATATGGCAGTGGAACACGAACGTCCCGCGCGGCACGTGGCGGAAGTCGAGGATGATCTTCGTGATGCGCGGCTTCACGAGCGGGTAGTTGGGGTCGCGGCGGTTCGGCAGCAGCGACCCCAGCGGCACGAAGACGGTGTCGGCCATCAGCGGGGTCCCAGGCACGCTTCGACTCTGTACGAACGCCATCTGGTGAATGTGGAACGCGTGCGACTCCATCGTGGTGTTCACGAGATACCACTCTTCCACGGAGCCGCGCTTGACGACGACGTCGGCGTTCGACGGAATCACCGCACCGCGCGCGTACTGCGGCCAGAACGGATGCTCCTGAAAGTCACGGTTGGTGATTTCCGTGATGTAAAAGGCCTGGTGTGCCGGAATCTTGCCCTTCTTGGGCAGCGAGTACTCCGTAAAGGCGAACGCCCGGCGCCGGATCGCCGTCGGGTGCTCGCGCACGTAGGCCACGAGGCGGCCCGCCGGCGTGTCGGCAATCACCGCGGGAGAAGAGCGCAGCGACACAACGGGCGTTTCGGTGACCGTCCCGGCAGCGATCTTCAGAAGGTCGTGATGCATCTGAAAGAACGCGTCCATGCCTTCGCAGTAGTGCTCTGAAGAAAGTGTCATCTTCTCGCCCGGCGCAGCGGTAAACAGAATGTCGGCGCGCGACATGGACGTGAGCATCAGCTCTTTAGTGGCCACGTATTTCGATAGCGTCTGCGCGGGATCGCTCGAGATAGGTACGCCGTCGAGTGCCACCAGCTTGATCGGCACGATGTGCCCCGAAGCATCGCGCATCTGCAGCCTGGTCGCGGAGTCGGACGTGCCGTTGACGATCCGTAGCAGCTGCGGCTCTCCCGCAGCGACCTCGAGTGCCGCGGGGGCGTAGGAGCCGTTCACCGCGAGGAGCAGGTCGGACCCGGTGCCGTTGCAGCCGCTCGGGTCGGATGTCATGCCTCCGGCCGCGACGGGATACGTCACCGGCCACGGGGGCGGATCGAATGGATCGTACGATACGGGCGGCGCCGCCGGCCGCGACGCCTCGTGCGCGGCGCTGGCGGGCGTGAAGGGATCGCCCGCGGGCGCGAAGGGGTTGTCGAATGCGATCGGATTCCGATAGCGCAGCAGGATGACGTGCTCCGCCGAACGCGGCAGCTGCGGCGTGTCGGGCTCGACGATCCAGACGCCGTCGAGGCCGAGTGCCACCTCGTCGTCCGACGACCCGTGCGCGTGCGGATGGTATAGATACGTACCCGGCGGCTGCGTCGCCGGAATCGTGACGTGATACTCGCACGCGTGCATCGGGTTGCTCAGCGTCGAGAGGAAGATGTTCTCCTCGGTCTCGGGGCCCTCGTACCCGTGAAGATGCAGGTTAGTGTCGGCGTCCGAAGCGGCCATGTAGCGGTCGTCAATCGTGTGGTTCAGATAACCGACGTAATGGTTCGTCTGCGCAGACGGCATCGCCATCGGCATGCACTGCGGAATCGCGCTCGACGCGACGCGATCGGCCTTGCTCGTACCGGTGATCTCGTTGACGATGCGGATCGCGAAGTGCTCCCCGCGATGCACGCGAATGGTCGGCGCGATTGTCTGCGCCGCGCCGTTCCAGACGTAAGTATAACAGAAGCGCTGCGCTAGCCCTCGGCCATCCGTGTGAACGGTCAGGATCAGTTCATGTTCTCCCGCGGCGTCGAGGGGAAGCTTTGCAACATCCACGTCCGGAGGCTCGATCAGCGAGTGCGGCGGCGCGAGCGGACCGCAAAACGACGGCGGAGGCTTGGCGCCTACGGCGCCGCTCGGCGACGCTCCCGCGACGGCAAGCCACGCAAAAAGCGCCACGAGGCCTGGCCCGATAAAAAGCCGGCTTCTCATAGTGGGCAGCCGTTCGCTGCCGCACGTCCGTTTTCCTAAGGTCTCGGGGGCTTCTAATGGCGGGGGCGCCGCGACGTGATAATGCCGCTGTTGAGGCCGTTCATGGAGAGGCCCCCGCGAAACCGGGCGTGTTCGACCTTCAGGCAGCGATCCACGACGACGCTGATTCCCGCCTCGTCCGCGAGCGCGATCGCCTCCGGGTGTACGACTCCATACTGAAACCAGATAGCCGGAACGCCGAGCGCGATGGCCTCGCGCACCACCCCGAGCACCTCGCTCGGCTTGCGGAACACGTCCACGACGTCGGGTATGCCGCGCTCGCGCGCGTAGGCATCCAGCGACGGAAAGGCGCGGACGCCGTCAATCTGCTCGACAGTCGGGTTGATCGGCGTCACGTCATAATCGGACTGCGTGCGCAGGTAGGAAAAGACGGTGTAACTCGGTCGGAGCGGGTTCGCGGAGGCGCCGACCATCGCGACGGAGCCGATTTGTTGCAGCAGCTCGCGCCGCTGGGCCGGCGTGGTCAGGATCACGTCGCCGGGGCCGCGACCGGAGCGGCCAACCGCATCGCCTGCTCGAGATCCCATATCAGGTCCGACGCGTCCTCTAGGCCCACGGACAGCCGCACGGCCTCCGGCTCGACGCCCGCGTTGCGCAGCTCGTCGTCGGAGAGCTGCGAGTGCGTCGTTGATGCCGGGTGAATGACGAGACTCTTCGAGTCGCCGACGTTCGCGAGATGACTCCAGAGCACGAGCGCGTCGATGAAACGCCGGGCGGCGTCGCGCCCGCCGCGCAAGCCGAACGTGAAGATCGAACCGAGCTGCGGCTCGCGGACCCACTCGACCGTCGGCGACGACCGCAGGAATTCGGCGACGGCGCCCGCGTTGGCGACGTGGCGCTCCATTCGCACCGCGAGCGTCTCCAGGCCGAGCAGCGCGAGCCACGCGTCCATCGGCGACATCTGCGCCCCGACGTCGCGTAGCACTTCGGCGCGCGCCCGCATCAAGAACGCGTACTCGCCGAACGTCTCGGTGAAGATTTTCTGGTGGTAGCCGGGGCTCGGGGTCGAGAGCAACGGGAAGCGTCCGTTCTCCCACGGGAACTTGCCCGACTCGACGAGGACGCCTCCGATTGCGGTGCCGTGGCCGTTGATGAATTTCGTGGCGGAATGCACGACGATATCGGCGCCGTGCTCGATCGGCCTGCAGAGATACGGTGTCGCGAACGTGTTGTCGACGACCAGCGGGATGCCCGCGTCGTGCGCGACGGCGGCGAACGCGCGCAGGTCGGGAACGACGCCCGACGGGTTGCCGATCGTCTCGACGAAGAGGAGCTTCGTGTTGGGGCGGATGGCGGCGCGTACGGCTGTGAGATCCTCCGCAGAGACGAACGCCGTCTCGATGCCCATGCGCCTGATCGTCACGCTTAGCTGCGTTACCGTGCCGCCGTAGACGTTCTGCGTGCAGACCAGATGGTCGCCGCTCTGCGCGAGCGACAACACGGTGCAGAGCTGCGCCGCGAGGCCGCTCGAGAAGGCGAGGCCGCCGAGGCCGCCCTCCAGGCTGGCCATGCGCTCCTCGAACGCGGCGACCGTCGGATTGCTGATCCGGCTGTAGATGTGGCCGTAGCTGCGCAGCGCGAAGAGCTCCGCCGCCTGCTCGGTCGAGCCGAAGACGAACGCGGACGTCTGGTAGATCGGCGCCGCGCGCGCCCCGGTCGTAGGGTCCGGCGGCGTGCCCGCGTGGAGCGCGCGCGTCGAAAAGCCGAATTCGCGGTCGTTCTGCATCATCGAAGGTTCCCGCCCTTATTTCGCCCTATAATGTAAGTATCATGGGCATGACACTCACTGAAAAGATTCTCGCTCGTCACTGCGGCCTCGAGCTCGTCGAGCCCGGCCAAATCGTCAACGCCAAGGTCGATCTCGTGCTGGCTAACGAGCTTTCCGCCGCCGTCGCCATCAAGGTCATGCGCGGCATGACCGGCGCCAAGCGCGTCTTCGATCCGAGCCGCATCGCGCTGGTCGCGGATCACTTCGTGCCCGCGAAAGACGCGCAGTCTGCGTCGCTCGCGAAGCTGATGAAAGATTTCGCGATCGAGCAGAAGATAGAGCACTTTTTCGACGTCGGCCGGGGCGGCATCGAGCACGTCGTGTTGCCCGAGGAAGGGCTGGTCGCGCCGGGCGAGCTGATCGTCGGCGGCGACTCGCACACTTGCACCTACGGCGCGTTCGGCGCGTTCGCCACCGGCATGGGTTCGACCGACATTGCCGCGGCGTTCGTTCTCGGCGAGGTCTGGCTCAAGGTTCCCGCGTCCATCAAGCTCGTGTACGAAGGCAAGACGCAGCCAATGGTGTACGCGAAGGACATCATGCTGCGGACCGTCGGGGAACTCGGCATCGACGGCGCGACGTACCGAGCGATCGAATACCACGGTTCTACCGTCGACGAGCTCTCGATCACAGGTCGCATCACGATGGCCAACATGGCGATCGAGGCGGGCGCGAAGAACGGCATCTTCCATGCCGACGCGAAGACCATCGCATACGTTAAGGAGCGCACGGATCGGCCCTTCGTGGTCGAGCGCGCGGATGCGGACGCCGCATACGAGCGAGTAATCCGGATCGACGTCGGCGAGCTGGAGCCGCAGGTTGCGTGCCCGCATACGCCCGACAACGTGCATCCCATCTCCGAGGTGACGCGCGAAGATCTCCCCGTGGACCAAGTCTTCATCGGATCGTGCACCAATGGTTACATCGAAGACCTTCGCGTCGTCGCGCAGATACTCGAAGGCAAGCGAATCGCGCCCAACCTCCGGGTCATCGTCAACCCGGGCTCGCAGAAAGTCTGGATGCAGGCCGCGCAAGAGGGCATCCTCACGACGCTCGCGGCAGCGGGCTGCGCCGTGAACACGCCCGGCTGCGGCGCGTGCTTCGGCGGGCACATGGGAACGCTCGGAGACGGCGAGCGCGCGATCTCGACGACCAACCGCAACTACGTCGGCCGGATGGGCTCGCCCAAGGCCGAAATCTACCTCGCGTCGCCGGCCACGTGCGCCGCCTCGGCGCTGACGGGGCGCATTACCGACCCGCGCGCGCTCGCTTACGTGGAGGCGTAGCATGGAATCCAAGCTGCGCGGCCACGCTCACAAGTACGGGAAGAACGTAGACACGGACGTCATCATCCCCGGAAAGTACTGCAACATCATCGATCCGATCGAGCTCGGAAAGCACGCACTGGAGGGTCTCGACCCGGAGTATACCGGACGCATGCGTGCCGGCGACATCATCGTCGCCGACACGAATTTCGGATGCGGATCCAGCCGAGAAGTCGCGCCCATCGCCATCAAAGGCTCCGGAACGTCGGCCGTGATCGCGAAGAGCTTTGCGCGAATCTTCTACCGCAACGCGCTGAACATCGGCCTGCCGATCTTCGAATCGGCCGAGGCGGTCGACCGCATAGAGTCGGGCGACGAGATCGAGCTCGAGCCCGAGAACGGCACGATCAGGAATATCACCAAGGGCGAGTCCTACCGCGCGGCCGAATTTCCGCCATTCATGCGCTCGCTGATCGACGCCGGCGGCCTCGTGCCCTACGTCGAAAAACGCCTCGCCGAACGAAACTAGGTAGGGGACGCTTTACGGAGGCGTATAGCCGCCGCCGGGTTGGCTAATGCCGCCCGGCGAGGGGTTGACGTTGTCGATCCACTTCTCTTTGGCCCGGTAGGACGCGGTGAAGGGCACCTCGCCGCCGGCCGAGGTCAGCATGCCGATCATATCGGTCGTGCCGTCGAGCTTGCCTTCGAGAAGCAGCGTGGTTCCGTCGGGCATCGCCACAATGAGGCGCACCGCCTGGCCGTCGACGCTGCCCGAGATCGGGTACCGCTTGCCGCGCGCGTCGAGATAGGTGCCGCTGAGAGCCCCGCCCTGCTGCGCGATCTTAAAGTGGGTATAGTCCGTGCCGCTCGGATGCTGGATCTGCACCTCCCAGACGCCGTCCAGACCCTTGCGGGCGTTGGGCGGCGGGCTCGGGGAGGGCGCCAGCGTGCCTGTGGGGGCCGGTGCGGCCGGCGCCATCGTCGACGTGTTCGGGAGCGGTTCCTGGGGCGCGATCGGTGGCGGCGTGGGCGGCGGGGTGGCCGCTACGGCCGGGGGCGTGCGCCCCGCGATGGTGCTCGTGACGGTCAGAGCCGCGAATACGGCAACGGACAGGGCGACGAATGAGAACGGCTTCACGTGCGAGCCTTTTGGCGCCGCGGTTTCGGCTCCTTCGCGAATCGAGCGAGCCCAAAGTAGCCAAATTTGCGCGCCCTGATATAATGCTATGGCTGTGAAGAGCAAGATACATCCCAAGTGGTACCCCGAGGCCCGCGTGCACTGCGCGTGCGGCAACAGCTTCGTCACGGGCTCGACCCTGCCCGAGATCTCCGTCGAGATCTGCGCGGCCTGCCATCCTTTGTTTACCGGTCAGCAGAAGCTCGTCGATACCGCGGGACGCGTCGATAAGTTCAATCAGCGCTCCGCCGCCGCGCGGCAGAAGCAGGAAGAGGCCGCAGCCCGCAAGGCGGCCCGCGAGGCGAAGAAGGCAGCAGCCGGGCTTTAGGGAGCGCCGGCCTTGAACGACGCGTTGACGGCGCGTCTCGATTCGATGGCCCGGCGCTTCGACGAAATCGAGGTGCAGCTGGCCAATCTCGGCGGCGCCTTCGATCAATCCAGTTACACCGCGCTGGTGAAGGAGCGTGCCGCGCTCGAGGCTCCGGTCGAGACCTATCGCCGGTTGTCGCAGACGCAGGCGCAGATCGCCGCAAACGAATCGCTGGCCCGCGAAAGCGACTCCGAGTTGCGCCAACTGGCCGAAGAGGAGAACCTAGGTCTGCGCGAACGAGCGGCCGACCTCCAGGACGAGCTCACGCGCCTGATGATGCCGCGCGATCCGAACGACTCGCGAGACGTGTTCGTCGAGATCCGCGCCGGGACGGGCGGCGACGAGGCCGCGATCTTCGCGGGCGATCTCGCACGCATGTACATGCGCTTCGCCGAGACGAGAGGGATGAAGACGGAGCTCGTGTCGGAGAGCCCCAGCGAGGCCGGCGGCTTCAAGGAGATCGTGTTCGCGCTCACCGGCCAGGAACCGTATCGCTTCCTCAAGCACGAGTCGGGCGTTCATCGCGTACAGCGTGTGCCGGCGACCGAGGCGCAAGGCCGCATCCACACGAGTACCGCGACCGTCGCGGTGCTTCCTCAGGTCGAGGATGACGTTGAGGTCGAGATCCGGCCGTCGGACCTGCAGATCGACACGTACAAAGCCTCGGGAGCGGGCGGCCAATACGTCAATAAGACGGAGTCCGCGATTCGCATAACGCACGTCCCTACAGGCATCGTCGTCGCCTCGCAGCAGGAACGTTCGCAGCAGCAGAATCGCGAGAAGGCCATGCAGATGCTGCGCGCGACGCTCTACGATCGCAAGCGCCGCGAGCAGGAAGAGGCCGTTGACGAGATGCGCCGCTCGCAGGTCGGCACCGGTGAGCGCTCCGAGAAGATTCGCACCTACAACTTTCCGCAGGATCGCGTCACCGATCATCGGATCAACCGTAGCTTCGGAAATATCCGCGGAATCATGGATGGAAATCTTGGTTCGATTGCCGACGAACTGATTGCGGACGAGCGGGCGCGCCTCATGGCGGGTGAGTCTAGTGCCTCGGGATGACGCTACATCTCCCTCGCGGGGCCGCTCGTCTCGCGCATCCGGCGCTCGACTTTGCTCGGCCTCTGCGCCGCTCTCGCCCTCCATGGCTCCGCGGCGCATTCACACGCCCCGCGAGGGAGACGTAGCGCCATCCCTCCGCGCCATAGGTTCGTCTACGGTTGGGGACGCGCTGCGGCGTGGAATATCAGTTCTGTCGGAATCGAGTGAGGAGGCGCGGACGGACGCGCTGATTCTCTTGGCGCATGTGATTGGACGCTCACGCGAATGGATCGTTGCGCACGGTGAGGCGTCGGTTTCCAAGGCGGACTTTTCGCTCTTCATTGACTTATGCGAACGGAGACGCGGCGGGGAGCCTGTTGCGTATATCACGGGGAGCGCGTGGTTTTATGGTCGGGAGTTCTTTGTCAACGGATCGGTGTTGATTCCGAGGCCCGAGAGCGAGCATCTGGTAGAAGAAGCGGTCGCGTTCATTCGTGAGGGAGGTAACGGTACGCTAAAAGTGCTCGATGTGGGAACGGGAAGCGGGGCGATCGCGTGCAGCGTCGCCGCCGAAACGAATGCGCTCGTGGACGCGACCGACCTTTCACCCGGAGCTATTGCGGTGGCGCGCGAGAACGCGCGGCTCCTCGAGGTCGCAGCGCGGTGCCGCTTTTTTGGGGGGAATTTCGTGGATCCCGTCTTGGGCCGCCGCTATGACATCGTGGTGGCGAATCTGCCGTACGTGCCCACCGACGATCTGGCGGTTGCTCCGGACTCGACGTCGTTCGAGCCGCGCGTGGCGCTCGACGGCGGCGCGGACGGCCTGGAAGTCTACCGTCAGCTGCTGCCAAAGCTCCCGGCGCTTCTTAATGAAAAGCCTATGGTTTTGCTGGAAGCGGCTCCGCCCACAATCGCGAAGCTCCGCGAACTCGCGCAAGCCGCGCTCCCCGGCTTCGCCATCTCCGTCGGCCACGACTACGCCGGCCTCGCACGGTACTTGAAAGCGCAGAGGAACAAGACATGAGTGACTCGAGCCTCCTGATGCCCAAAGCAGACGACGCGTATCGCTCGTCTCGGGAGCGCCTGCGTGCGGCGGAGATCGATTTGCGCGACCGAATCGAGGCCGTCGCGGCGATGCGGCGCAGCCTGCCGCCGGGACCCCTCGTGCCGGACTACACCTTCGTCGAGAACGGCAATCGCGTTCGCTTATCGGAACTCTTTGAGGACGGCAAACCGTACTTGATCGTTTACCACCTGATGTACTGGGCGAAGGACGACGATTTCTGTCCGATGTGCTCGATGTGGCTGGACGGCTTCAACGGAGTCGTGCCGCACGTGACGCAGCGGGCGAACTTCGTGATCGCGTCCCGGGCGCCGTTCGAGACGCTCAAAGCCTGGGGCGAGCGTCGCGAATGGGATCGGCTAAGGCTGTTATCCGACGACGGCCCTTCGTTCGCCCGCGACATCGACGCGGAAGACGCCGAGGGCAACCCGGACTCCACGGTCAGCGTATTCTCGAAAGACGGCGACGTCCTGCGGCATGTATACACGGCGCACCCGATGCTCGAGGATCGCGAGCGTGGAATCGATCTGCTCTGCCCCGTCTGGCACCTCTTCGACCTGATCCCGTCAGGCCGCGGCGACTGGTACCCCTCGAACGCGGCGTTTGACTCCTCACTGCGAGAGGCTCTCGAAAACGTAGCGAGCGAGGGCGGGACGTACCGCTGCAGCGGCGTGTGAATGCGCCGCGGAGCCATGGAGGGCGGGAGCGGCGCAGAGGCCGAGCGAAGGCGAGCGCCGGACGCGCGAGACGAGCGGCCGCAGCAGCGGTATGTGCCGTCCAAGCGAGCGGCAGAACGAGCTTGCCAGGTTAAAGACCGAGAGAAGGGGAACAAAAACGACCCGAGATGGCGAAGTATATCTTCTTCACTGGGGGCGTTGTGAGCTCGCTCGGCAAGGGCATCACCGCCGCCTCACTCGGGCGGCTGCTCAAGGCCCGCGGACTCAGCGTCTCGATCCAAAAACTCGATCCGTACATCAACGTCGATGCGGGGACGATGAACCCGTACCAGCATGGCGAGGTTTTCGTTACCGAAGACGGGGCCGAGACGGACCTCGACCTCGGCCATTACGAGCGCTTCATCGACGAGAACCTCCAGAGCGCAAATAACGTCACGACCGGTCAGATTTACAACTCGGTGATCGAGAAGGAGCGGCGCGGCGAGTATCTCGGCGCGACGGTTCAGGTGATCCCGCACATCACGAACGAGATCAAGGCGCACATCAAGCGCGTCGCGGAGGCGAGCCACGCCGAGGTCTGCATCGTCGAGGTGGGCGGCACGGTAGGCGACATCGAGTCCCTGCCGTTCCTGGAAGCGATCCGTCAGATGCGCTATGACGTCGGCGACGAGAACGTCATGTACGTGCACCTGACGCTCGTGCCGCACCTTGGCGCCGCGGACGAGCTCAAGACGAAGCCGACGCAGCACTCCGTCCGCGAGCTGCGCGGGATCGGCATCTCGCCCGATGCGATCGTGTGCCGCACGCAGTCCGCCGTGCCGATGCCCCTGGAGCTGAAGGAGAAGATTGCTCTCTTCTGCGACGTCCCGCCGAGCGCGGTCGTGCAAAACGGCGACGCGCGCACGATCTATCAGGTGCCTCTCAACCTCGAGGCTGAGGGGCTCGCGCAAGCGGCGGTGCGCAAGTTGAACCTGCCGGCGGCGGCCCCCATGCTCGATGACTGGGTCGGCGTCGCGGAACGCCTGCTCCATCCACGCCGGCACGTAACGATCGCGCTGGTCGGGAAGTACGTCGAGCACAAGGACGCGTACATCTCGATCAACGAGGCGCTCCACCATGCGGGAATCTTCCACCATGCCGCGGTGGAAATCAGGCGCGTGGATTCGGATTGGATCGAGAATGACGGCTTGAACGTGCTGGGCGGCGCGCACGGGGTCGTCGTCGCACCGGGCTTCGGGGCGCGAGGCGTCAAGGGCAAGCTACGCGCCATCCGGTACGTGCGCGAGCGCAAGATACCGTTCTTAGGCATATGCTACGGCATGCAGCTCGCCTGCGTGGAGTTCGCGCGGGACGTCTGCGAGCTCCCCGACGCGATGACGAGCGAGGTCGACGAAACAAGCATCGATCCCGTGATTGACTTCATGCCGGACCAGCGCAATCTCGAAATGTACGGCGGGACGATGCGTCTCGGAACCTACGCGTGCACGCTCGAGGAAGGCAGCCAGGCCGCGCGTGCCTACGGCACGCTCGAGATCAGCGAGCGCCATCGGCACCGTTATGAGTTCAACAATCGGTACCGCCCGATCTTCGAAGAGCACGGAATGCGCTTCACGGGGCACCACACGATCGGCAAGACGCGGCTCGTCGAAGTCGTCGAGCTGCCTTCGGAGATGCATCCGTGGTTCGTGGCGACGCAGGCGCATCCCGAGTTCAAGTCGCGGCCGAACCGTCCGGCGCCGCTCTATCGCGACTTTATCGGCGCGGCACTCGACCATGGGGAGCGCGTCGAGGAGCGCGCTGGGATCACCGAGGCGTCCTGGACCCAAGCCTAATCACCGCGGTCGTCCTCACTCGCGACGAGGAGCGCAACTTGCCGCGCGCGCTCACCAGCCTGCCGCGCGGCGTGCGCACCTTCATCCTGGACGCCTGCTCCGACGACCACACGGTGGAATTCGCTCGCGGCGCGGGGGCTCGCGTCGTGCAGCGCGAGTGGACCAACTTCGTCGACGCCCGTCGATTCGCGCTGGGGCAGGTCGAGACGCCCTGGGCGTTGATGCTGGACGCCGATGAGGCGCTCGACGACCTGCTGCGCGACGGCATCCTGGCCGCGCCCGAGACGCGCGACGGCTATCGCGTGCGGCGGACGACGTACTTCTGCGGCAAACCGCTGCGAGTGTGGCGCGACGAGCCGCTGCTGCGCCTGTTCCGCGCCGACCGCGTTACCTTGAACGCGCATCCTGCGGCGGCCGGCTTTGCGCCTGTGCACGAGGCCTGGGCCTCCGCCGGCGACGTCGGCGACCTGCCGGGTACCTTGCTGCACTATTCGTACCCTGACGTCGCGACGTACCGCCGCAAGTACGATCTCTACACCGGAATCGAGGCGGAGAATATTGGGGCAGCCCCGATCGCGTTTCTCGCGGCATGCGCGGCGAGCGTTCCGCGCCTAGCGTGGCTGCTCATGGCTCGCGGGGCGCTGCTCGACGGCCCCCGGGGATGGTACGTTGCGTATCGGTCGGCGGTCTATCCGGCGGTAGCCGCACGAAAAGCGCTGCTGCGGTGACGCCGGCGCGCGTCGGTCTCGATGCACGCTTGACGCGCCAGATGTCCGTCGGCATGAAGACCTACGCATGCGAGCTCGCCGCGCGTCTGCCGCGCGTCGCGCCCGAGTACTCCTACGTTTCGTTCACCCACGGCGGCAACTTCGGCTGGAGCGAGCAGGTTCGGCTGCCCCTCGCGCTGCGGCGCGCCAGGCTCGACCTGGTGCATTTCCTCTCTCAGTACGTGCCGTTAGTGCTGCCTAGGCGTTTCGTGATCACGATTCACGACGTGATTCATCTGCGTTTTCCGCAATACTTCAAGGCGAAGGTCGGGCCGTATTATCGGACGGTGGTGCGTCATGCCTGCGCGCGCGCGCGGCGGATCATCACCGACGACGAGCGCACGGTGGACGATCTCGTAGAGTTGTTGGGCGTCGCACGCGCGAAGGTCCGCGTGGTCCCGCTCGGCGTCGCAGAGCATTTCCGCGAGGCGGCCGAGCCGTTCGCCGGCGAACGGCCGTATCTGCTCTACGTTGGAAATCACCGCGAGCACAAGGATCTGAAAACGCTCTTCGAAGCGTGGTCGGCCCTGCCCGAGCGCTGGAACGTCGACCTGTACGTCACGGGGGCCGACGATTTCGGGGGAGAGCTGCAACGCCGCAACGAGTCCGCGCGCGCGATCGTCGCCCTGGGCGACGTTACGACGGAGCGTCTGTTGCGCTACTACGCGGGCGCGCGGGCTCTCGTGCAGCCCGCGCTGCGGGAGGGGTTCGGCCTTCCCATGCTGGAGGCAATGGCGGCGGGCTGTCCGGTCATCGCGTGCCGCGACGCTCTGCCCGGCGCTCTGGGAGCGGCGGCGCAGACGTACCCGCCGCGGGACGCGGGCGCGCTGCGCACCGAGATCGAGCGCGTGCTGGCCGACGAGGGGCTGCGCTCGCGCGCAATCAACTCTGGCCGGGAGGTCGCCCGGCGGCTCAGCTGGGACCGCTGCGCGCGGGCGACCGCCGACGTCTATCGCGAGGTTTTGGAGCAAGCATGAAGTGGTCCATCGTCCTGAGCGTGATCGAAGCGCTGCTGCTGGCACTCACAATCGCTGCGGCGCCGCGACCCATCGCGATCGTCATCAACGGCGATACGCTATCGCTTCAGCCCCCGCCGCGGTCCGAGCATGGTCTGCTCTTCGTCCCCGTACGCCGCACGATCGAGGCGCTCGGGCTTTCGTTCGAGCGTTCCGGCAACCACATCGCCACCCAGATCGGATCGAAGACCGTCGTTCTCACGCTCGGAAGCCGCGTCGCGCAAGTCGACGGCGGCCGCATTCTGCTCGAGGCGCCCCCGATGGAAGTTGCGGGCGTCGTCTATGCACCGCTGCGCTTCTTCACGGACTCGCTGGGCGCGCAGGCACGCTTTGACCGGCACGCCAACGCGGTCATCATCGTCGCGCAACTGGTCGGACGTTCGTCCAACGGCCTGGTCTCCACCGGAAACGGCTACGAGCGATTCGGCACGGTAGCGGCCGTGGACGTGCTGTCCGATCCGCCGACGATCACGCTGGGTTATGGCGGCAGCGTCAAGACGATCCCGATCGCGGCGAACGCGACGATAGACGTGGAAGACGTCAACGTCAGCGTCACCTCGCCGGGCGAGCTCGGTGACGTTCGGCCGGGTGACTTCGCCCGCGTGGAGATGCGCAAGGACGGTCGCGTCGAGCGCGTCGTCGACGAATACGGTTCCCGCAACGGCCACATCGTCGCCATCGCCGGCAACGACTTCGTCTTGGGCGATGGGCAAGTCATCGGAGCCGGCCGCGCGACCGAGATTTCGCTCAACGGCAACGCCGCCTCGCTGAGCGATCTCCGCCCGAACGACCAGGTCACCGTGCGTTATAACGTCGAGACCAACGAGGTGCGCGAGATCCTGGCCAGCCGGAGCACGGGAGCCGCCTCGGGAAACGCCGGTGCGAGCGTCGGCATAACGAGCGTGGAGAGCGACGCAAGCCGCCCGCTGCGCGCGGGCGACACGATACACGTCACGCTTCACGGAACTCCGCACGGGTCCGCGACGTTCGACATCGGTTCCGACGTGGCGAATCAGGCGATGCAGGAACGCGCACCCAGCGTCTACGTTGGGAGTTACACGATTCCACGCGGCGCTAACTTCGACGATGCCGCTCTCATCGGAAGGCTCTCGTCGGGAACGGTGACGGCCGAGGCCGCGGCCGCGCACACGGTCTCCGCGTCGAGCGTTCCTCCGGGCATCGCGGACTTCGCTCCCGAGGAGAACGCCACCGTGAACACGAGCCGCCCGGCCGTCTACGCGAGCTTCGCAGCTGACGCCGTCGGCGTGAATCCGTCGAGCGTGCTCCTCTGGATCAACGGACGCGACGTGACGTCGGAATGCGTGCGAACGGCGCAGTTCGTACAATATCTTCCGTCGTACGCGTATGCCGATGGGCCTATCCACGTCACGGTACGGGTCGCGGACGAGGCCGGCAATACGACGACGAAATCGTGGGGCTTCTGGATTCGTACGCGCTGATGGCTGAATGCATCTTTTGCAAAATCGCGGCGGGCGCGCTGCCCGCGCAGGTGGTCCAGTGGGATACCGGTCTGGTCGCAATCGAGGATCGCAATCCGCAGGCGCCGACGCACCTGTTGGTCATGCCGGTTGAGCATCACGCCAACCTGCATGACGTCGCGGTAGATGATCCCGCGCTGATGGCGCGGCTTATGGAGCTCGCGGCGAAGCTCGGGCGAGAGCGCGGCGGCGACAAAGGGTTCCGGTTGGTGGTCAACACAGGCCGCGACGGCGGGCAGACCGTGGACCACGTACACGTTCACGTATTGGCCGGGCGGCGCATGGACTGGCCTCCCGGCTAGCGCGACATAGCCGTCGTGATTGGTTTGAACATGCGTCCTTAAACTCTAGCGTTGTGTGCGAAGCGGCACGGATTTGACGCTCCGGCGGCGCTGTGTTAGTGTATTGAAGCGGCCCTGCGGGGCCTAATTTTTCGTTTCGCGTTCGATGAGCGCGGCACGCCGAGAGGGGGTGGATTACATGGAAGTTCGCATCGCTCCGGGAGAAACGATCGAGAGCGCGCTGCGTCGCTTCAAGAAGGCCACCCAGAAGGCCGGGATCCTGGCCGAGGCGCGCAAGCACGAGCACTACGAAAAACCGAGCGTCCGCCGTAAGAAGAAGTCCGCCGCGGCGCGCAAGCGCCGAGCATAGCGCCCGCTCGTACGCCGTGGGAGCGCTCAAAGACCGTATGTCCTCCGATCTCAAGGAGGCGATGAAGGCGCGCGATCAGCTGCGTCTCGACACGCTGCGCTCCGCCTTGTCGGGCTTCATCTACAAGCGCACGGAGGCCGGCCAGGAACTTTCCGACACCGACGAGGCGGACGTCGTGCGCCGCCTCGTCAAGCAGCGCGGCGACTCGCTTGCGGAGTTCGAAAAGGCCGGCCGATCCGACTTGGCCGATAAGGAGCGCGCCGAGCGCGAGATTCTTGCCGCCTATCTTCCGCCGCAGCGTTCGGCGGCGGACGTGCGTGCGATCGTGCAGGCGGCGTTGGCGGAGCTGGCCCCGGAGGCGCGTAATGCGGGCGCCGTCATGAAGGTCGTCATGCCGCAATTGCGCGGGCAGGCCGACGGCAACCTCGTGAGGCAGATCGTCACCGAGGAGCTCGCCTCCCCCTAGCGCTGATCTCGTAACTTTGGAGGGCGCCCCTCGGTAGCTACTGGCATGAAGGCATTCGGCTTGCGCGCCTGGCTGAGCGCATTGTTGCTGTCTTGCGGTGTGGCGAGCCTCGCGGCGGGGGCGCAGACCGGGCGGCCCATCGTCGTCGTCCCAATCGAAGGAACCGTCGACGACGGCATGGCGCATTTGGTCCAGCGTTCCGTCGCCGAAGCGAATCAGGACGGAGCACGCGCAATCGTGCTCGACGTCAACAGCCCCGGTGGCCTCGTCGAGGCCGCATTTGCCATTCGCGACGCGATCTTCTCGGCGCAGGAGCCGGTAGTCGCCTATGTCGGCGCGCGCGCGTATTCAGCCGCTGCGCTGATATCGCTTTCGGCCGGGCGCATCGTGATGGCACCCGGCGCTTCGATCGGCGCGGCCGAGCCAATTCCCGCCACGCCGAAGATAATCTCGGGGCTGCGCGGAGAGTTCGAGTCGACGGCCGAGCGGAATCATCGCAATCCCACGATCGCGGGTGCCATGGTCGACAAGAACGTGGACCTGCCGCAGTACAAGCGCGCCGGCGCCATCTTGACGCTCAACACCGACGATGCGGTCCGCTCCGGCATCGCCGACGGCACCGCGCCGACGCTCGCCGCCGCGCTCGCGCAGCTGCATTTGGGCGGCGCCCCGCGCATCACGCAATCATTCAGCTGGGGCGAGCGGATTGCGCGCTTCGCGACGGATCCCGTCGTAAGCGGATTATTGCTCACGCTCGGCATGCTGGGTCTCTTGATCGAGATGCAGACCCTGCACGGCATCGCAGGCCTGATCGGCATCGGCGCGCTCGGGCTCTTCTTCGGCTCGCACGTCTACGCGGGATTCTCGAACGGCTACATCGCCGCACTCGCCATCCTGGGCCTTTTGGGCATTCTCTGGGAGCTGCACGTCGTGCCTGGCCACGGTCTGCCCGGAATTCTCGGCGGGGTTGCACTGCTGGTGGCCGTCTTCCTTGCCTTCGGCACGCCGTTTTTCTTCGTTGCGATCGAGACGATCGCCACGGCGGTCGTGCTCACCGTTATCGCGTTTTCCCTGATCGTTCGG
>JAFAJV010000118.1 GCA_019235995.1 Vulcanimicrobiota bacterium | reverse complement strand
GGCGCGGGCAGCGTCTCGTCGTGGAACTCGCGCGCCGTGTCGGGATCGAGCGAGAGATCGAACTGATCCTGCCAGCGGAACTCAAAGCGCGCCTTCGAGAGCACGTCGTCCCAGTGCGCTGCGCCGGCGTGTCCCTTGGCGAGGTCGGCCGCGTGCGCGGCGATCTTGTAGGCGATCACGCCGTCCTTCACGTCCTTCTTGTTGGGGAGCCCGAGGTTCTCTTTGGGCGTCACGTAGCAGAGCATCGCGGTGCCGTACCAGCCGATCATCGCGGCGCCGATCGCGCTCGTGATGTGATCGTAGCCGGGCGCGACGTCGGTGACGAGCGGCCCCAGCGTGTAGAACGGCGCCTCCTTGCAGATCTCGAGCTGCTTGCGCATGTTCTCTTCGATCAGGTGCATTGGGACGTGCCCGGGCCCCTCGATCATCACCTGCACGTCGTGCTTCCAGGCGACGTCGGTCAGCTCGCCCAGCGTCTCGAGCTCCGCGAACTGCGCGGCGTCGTTGGCGTCGGCCGTGCAGCCGGGGCGCAGGCCGTCGCCGAGCGAGAACGCGACGTCGTAGGCCTTCATGATTTCGCAGATCTCTTCGAAGTTGTCGTAGAGGAAGTTCTCGCGGTGATGCGCGAGGCACCACTTAGCGAGGATAGATCCTCCCCGCGAAACGATTCCGGTGATGCGGTTCGCCGTGAGCGGAACGTAGCGCAGCAGCACCCCGGCGTGGATCGTGAAATAGTCGACGCCCTGCTCGGCCTGTTCGATCAGCGTGTCGCGGAAGAGCTCCCAGGTGAGCTCCTCGGCCTTGCCGTCCACCTTCTCCAGCGCCTGGTAGATCGGAACGGTTCCGATCGGCACCGGCGAGTTGCGCAAGATCCACTCGCGTGTCTCGTGGATGTTCTTCCCCGTAGAGAGATCCATGACTGTGTCGCCGCCCCAGCGCGTCGCCCAGGTCATCTTCTCGACCTCCTCGTCGATCGACGACGTGACCGCCGAGTTGCCGATGTTTGCGTTGATCTTCACGAGGAAGTTCCGGCCGATGATCATCGGCTCGCTCTCGGGATGATTGACGTTCGACGGAAGAATCGCGCGGCCGCGCGCGATCTCGGCGCGCACGAAGTCCGGCTCGACGTTCTCGCGCAGCGCGACGAACTCCATCTCGGGCGTGATCTCGCCGCGGCGAGCGTAGTGCATCTGCGTCACGTTGGCGCCGGGCTTCGCCCGTCGCGGCGCGCGCGGAGACGGAAAGCGCAGCGCGTCGAGCTCGGGCATCGCGTCGCGCCCGCGCCGATAGATCGACGACGGCCGCTCGAGGCGCACCGTGTCGCCGCGCGCCTCGATCCACGCCTCGCGCAGCGGCGGCAGGCCGCGGCGAAAATCGGTCGTCGCCTGCGGATCGGTGTACGGACCGCTCGTGTCGTAAACGGTATGAATCGTGCCGTCCGTCAGCGCGATCGCGCGCCGCGGCACGCGGATCGACGGATCCGCGCCACTAACGTAAACTTTCATTTGCACCTCCCTACGCCGGCATTACCCGGATCAGGTTCACTGCGGTCGGCGAATCGCTGCTCGCCCTCTCAGCCGTAGCTCCCGCTAATAGAGGCTATACTCGCTTCGTCCTTCGACTCCGCCTGTCCTGAGCGAGCGCAGCGAGTCGAAGGGCTCAGGATGACACTCGGTTTGGAACCTACCAGGCCAGCGATTGGATTGGTCCATTTGGATGAGATGGGCGCCGCCGACACAAAAGAGGTGGGTCCCAATGAGCACGACATTCACGACCGACCCCGATCCTCAAGAGACGCGCGAATGGCTCGACGCGCTGCGTGGCGTCATCGAGGCGGAAGGCCCCGACCGCGCGCGCGACCTGATCGCGCGCCTCGTCAACGAGGCGCAGCGCAGCGGCGCGCACGTTTCGCTGGGCTGGCAGACGCCGTACGTAAACACGATACCGGCCGATCAGCAGCCGGCGATGCCGGGCGATCGCGAGCTCGAGGCCCGCTTGCGCCACTACGTCCGCTGGAACGCGCTCGCGACCGTGGTCCGCGCGAACAAGATCAGCTCGGAGCTGGGCGGCCACGTCGCCAGCTTCGCGTCGGCCGCCACGCTGTACGACGTCGGCTTCAATCACTTCTTCCGCGCGCCGAGCGAGGCGTTCGGCGGCGACCTCGTCTTCTTTCAGGGACACTCCTCGCCCGGCGTCTACGCGCGCGCGTTCCTCGAGGGGCGCATCACCGAAGACCGGCTGGAACATTTTCGCCAGGAGGTCGACGGTCGCGGTCTCTCTTCGTATCCGCATCCGTGGCTGATGCCGGACTTCTGGCAGTTCGCGACGGTGTCGATG
>JAFAJV010000020.1 GCA_019235995.1 Vulcanimicrobiota bacterium | reverse complement strand
AAGCACTGCGTCGACTGTGGCGAGTCCAACCTCTGCGTGCTGGAGTTCGATCACGCTACGGGCACAAAGCTCGGCAATATTGCAGAGCTATGCGGAAGGGGAGTAAACTGGCGGAGGATCGAGCTAGAGATCGCGAAATGTGAGATTCGCTATGCCAACTGCCATCGCCGAAAGACGGCCAGTCAGTTTGGCTGGTGGCGAAGTGTCGGGGCGTAGCTCAGCTTGGTAGAGCGCCGCGTTTGGGACGCGGAGGATCCGCAGGTTCGAATCCTGTCGCCCCGACCAGTCTCGCGCCCGTGGTCTAACGGGATAAGGCACGAGTCTTCTAAACTCGAAGATGGGGGTTCGAGTCCCTCCGGGCGCATGATATAGTAGCGATTCGTGGTGACTGTAGCTCAACTGGTTAGAGCGCTGGCCTGTGGAGTCAGAGGCTGGGGGTTCAAGTCCCCTCAGTCACCCCAAAGACCAGTCGAAGGAGTCGCGAGACGCATTCAATACAACAAACATCCAGCGCGACCGGTCGGGCGCCTTTAGCTCAGTCGGTAGAGCAGCGGCCTTTTAAGCCGTTGGTCCCGGGTTCGAGTCCCGGAGGGCGCATATCGCACCGCTAGCTCAATGGTAGAGCAGCTGACTCTTAATCAGTTGGTTCGGGGTTCGAGTCCCTGGCGGTGCAAAGTCTCATCCTGGACTCGGCTGGTGCGAAAAGTCGAGACTGAAGTTGATCAGTCGCTGCTTGCCCCAGTAGACGACGCCCAAATAGAGGTTGGGCGCGATCAAGCGGATCTCGTCGCGGATCCAGTGCGCGAGTAATGACGTCTTCGAGTAGTCGAGGACGATGCAGTCCTTGCCGTCGAGCCAGCTCGGCGCCACGCCGACCTCAGCGACGATTCCGTTCAGGCCGAAGGGCGTGATGCGATTGGTCAGGATGCCGCGCGCCGCGTCGAAGTCCTTGCCCTGCCACGCGAAGACGTTCACGGCCTGCGCGATCTCCTGGCTGTACGGCGTGCCGGGCGCGATGATTGCCGTACCGCGAGCCTCTCCGCTGGGGATCGGTCCCGCGGAGCTCGCTGAGAACAAATCATCGAGCTCCCGCTGACTCATCGAAAGTAACCGCCCGGTGTCGATCGTTGCGTCCATCCCGTTCTTTACGCGAAAAGCGGGATTGGAGCCTCGCGCTGACAATACGCCACGTGAAACGCATGAGGACTCTCGTCATGGCGATCTCCGCCGTCGTTCTGATAGGGCTGTGCCGGAGCGGCGTGCTGGCTGCCGGCGATGCGGCCAGCGCGGTGCCGAAATTCTGCGCGGGCTGCAACTATGCCGGCGCGAAGCTCGCCGGCGCCGATTTCACGCGCGCAGCCTACATCGGGACGAACTTCGCGGGCGCCGACCTCAGCGGAGCCTCGTTTCGCAACGCGCGGATCGTCGCGGCCAACTTCGAGAACGCCGACCTGCGGAACGCGGCCTTCGATGGCGTCCAGTGCACCGCGTGCAACTTCATCGGCGCAAAGTTCGACGGCGCGACGTTTACCGGCGCGCAGATGATGGCCGCCAACTTCAAGAGCTTCGCGGCGTCGGTCCCGGACGAGCAGGTGCGCCAGCTGCTCGCCGGCTGCGTGTCGTGCAACTTCGCGGGGAGCCAGCTCGCGGGCCGCGATCTCACCGGAATCGCGCTGCTCTCCGTGGACTTCTCCGGGGCGAACCTCCAGGGCACCCGCTTCGACGGCTCCGTGCTCTGCTGGTACGTACGCAACGGAACCCAGCAGCGGCCCGCATGCGACAAGATGTCGGACGCGCAGACGAGCGCCGCCAGCTTCGCCGGCGTCCTCCTCTGCGACAATCCGATGGAACGCAGCACCTGCGTCCCCGTCGACGCCGCCATGCTCCGCGCGAACACGCTCTCGCCCCTGAGCGGGGCCGCCCTACCTTAGAGGAGGAAAAGCACTCAGGGCGTTCTATCTATCCGGGTCGCCGGGCAAGTGGCGGAACTGGCAGACGCGCTGGACTTAGAATCCAGTGGGGCGACCCGTCAGAGTTCGAGTCTCTGCTTGCCCACGCCCGATGACGGAACCAACGTTTTGCCCCCAATTGGGAATGACGAAAGCGAGCTGTTTTTCGCGATTCGTGGTGAGGTGGTTCGAGCGGCGTGTGAATGCGCCGCGGAGCCACGGATGGCGAGAGCGGCGCAGAGGCCGAGTGCAGCGAGGCGCCGGATGCGCCGAGCAAACGGCCGCAAGAACCACCTCACGACGGAAGCGAACAAACAGCGAGCGACAGGAACGCGGAAGTAGCTCAGTGGTAGAGCATCGCCTTGCCAAGGCGAGGGTCGCGAGTTCGAATCTCGTCTTCCGCTAATCATTTATGACCAGCTCGACGTTGACGCGGCTCGCTCCGACGCAGGTAGCGCTCGAATTCTCGATCACGGGGCAGGAGATCGCCGCGGCGGAGGAACGCGCGTTTCGCAAGCTCGCCAAGAACGTGCGCCTTCCCGGGTTTCGTAAGGGCAAGGTGCCGCGCAAGATCTTCGAGCAGAACTACGGCACCGACGCGCTCACGCGCGAGGCGATGGACGAGGTCGTACCGCAAGTGTACGCCAAGGCGATCGCGGAACACGACCTGCAACCCGTGGAGCGCCCCACGCTCGAGATCCTCGAGGAGGACGAAGGACGCCCGACGCGCGTCAAGGCAACCGTCGAGGTGCGCCCGCCCATCGAGCTGCGCAATTACAAGGGAGTAGCGGTATCGCGTCCAGCGACTCCCGTGACCGAGGCGGACGTGGAAAGCAGTTTGCGCGCGCTCGCGAAGGAACGCGCGACACTGGTGCCCGTGCAGCGCGCCGCCGCCTTGGGCGACGTCGCGACGCTTGACTACGCGGGAACCGTCGACGGCGCCCCGTTCGAAGGCGGAACCGCTTCGGGTCAGGTCACGGAGCTGAGCGAGGGCCGTTTCATACCGGGGTTCGTCGCCGGCATCGTCGGCATGACGCCAGGTGAGAAGAAGAGCATCGACGTCACCTTCCCGGATGACTATTCGGCGCCGCATCTCGCCGGCAAGCCCGCGCGTTTCGACGTCACGCTACAGGATCTCAAAGAGTACGAGCTGCCGGCGCTCGACGACGAGTTCGCCAAAGCCGTGTCCCCGCATCACAGCGTAGACGAGTTGCGCGCAGACGTCCGTCGCCGCCTCGAGGCCGTCGCCGCGGCCCGGGCGCGGCGCATCGTCGCCAACGCGGTGATGACGCAGGTGCTCGCCGCGCATGAGTTTCCGTTACCCGCCTCGATGGTCGAGAGCGAGCTCGACCGGCTCGTCGAAGAGACGCCGCCCGCCGGTGAGTCCGGCAAAAGCGATGCGGGCGAGCGGCGGCAATCGCTGCGCGCGGAGGCGGAGTCGCGCGTCAAGGCCTCGCTGCTGATCGAGGCGATCGCGAAGGCCGAGGAGATTTCTGCAACGCCCGCCGACGTCGCCGCGGAGCTCGAAGCGCTATCACGGCGCTACGGCCAGCCGGCGGCCCGAATTCGCTCGGCCCTCGGGAACAATGTGTTCTCGCTCATGGACGGAATCGTGAGGAATAAGACGCTCGACTTCCTCGTCGACAACGCCGTGGTCACGGTGAACGAAGAAACTTCGGGGCCGGCGTCGTAGTTACACTCTAGCATGGGACATCTCGTACCGATGGTCGTGGAGCAGACCGCGCGCGGCGAGCGCGCGTACGACATCTATTCGCGTCTGCTCAAGGATCGCATCGTCTTCGTCGGGGGTCCGATCGACGATCATCTCGCCAACTTGGTGATCGCACAGCTGCTGTTTCTCGAAAAGGAAGACCCCGAGAAAGACATCGACATGTACCTCAACTCGCCGGGCGGCAGCGTGACGGCCGGCTTGGCGATGTACGACGCGATGCGCTTCATCAAACCCGACGTAGCAACCATTTGCATGGGATTCGCGGCCTCCATGGGGTCGATTCTGCTGACGGGCGGGGCCCCCGGCAAGCGCTACGCCTTGCCCAACTCGAAGATCGTGATTCATCAGCCGTGGGTCTCGCAGATCGGCGGCCAGGCCACGGACGTGGAGATCGCCGCCCGCGACCTGCTGGCCACCCGTCAGACGGTCGCACGGATCTACGAGCAGACGACAAAGAAACCGCTCGACCAGGTCCTGCGGGACATCGAACGGGACTACTATATGACCGCGCAAGAGGCCAAGGATTACGGGATAATCGACCAGATTATCGAAAGCCGTCAAGGCCTGCCGATGCCGGCCTAAGGCTGAAGGAGAACGGGACAGCGGATGTTCCGCTTTGGAGACGACAAGGGACAGTTGAAATGCAGCTTCTGCGGCAAGTCGCAGGAGCAGGTCCGCAAGCTCATTGCCGGACCCGGCGTTTACATTTGCGACGAGTGCATCGAGCTCTGTAACGAGATCATCGAGGAGGAGCTCTACAAGAACGTCGACGAGAGCCTGCGGCTCCGCAACATCCCGAAGCCCAAGGAGATCAATCACATCCTCAACCAGTATGTGATCGGTCAGGAGCGCGCCAAGAAGTCGCTCGCCGTGGCGGTCTACAACCACTACAAGCGGATCAACGTCGGCGGCACCGCCGACGACGTCGAGCTGCAAAAGTCGAACATCCTGCTCGTCGGTCCGACGGGCTCCGGTAAGACCTACCTCGCGCAGACGCTGGCCAAGATCCTGGACGTGCCCCTTGCGATGGCCGACGCGACCTCGCTCACCGAGGCCGGCTACGTCGGAGAAGACGTCGAGAACATCTTGCTCAAGCTGATTCAGGCCGCCGACTACGACGTCAAGCGCGCCGAGAAGGGCATCGTCTACATCGACGAGATCGACAAGATCGCGCGCAAGAGCGAGAACCCGTCGATCACGCGGGACGTCTCCGGCGAGGGCGTGCAGCAGGCGCTGCTCAAGATACTCGAGGGCACGACGGCGAACGTGCCGCCGCAGGGCGGCCGTAAGCATCCGCATCAGGAATTCATCCAGATCGACACGACGAACGTGCTGTTCATCTGCGGCGGCGCCTTCGACGGGCTGGAGCGCATCATCGAATCCCGTGTCGCGGCCAACAACATGGGCTTCCGCGCGCAGCCCGAGGGGCGCCGCGACGTCCGCGTGGGCAAGCTGCTGCAGCAGCTGATGCCCGAAGACCTGCTGCGCTTCGGACTGATCCCGGAATTCATCGGACGTCTGCCGATCGTGGTCACGCTGGACGCGCTCGACGAGCTCGCGCTCCGCCGCATTCTCACCGAGCCGCGCAACGCGCTGGTCCGTCAGTTCCAGAAGATCCTCAACATGGACGGCGTCGACTTGCAGTTCACGAAAGAGGCGCTCATCGCCATCGCCAACAAGGCGCAGGGTCGAAAGACCGGCGCGCGCGGCCTCCGTTCGATTCTCGAGGAGACGATGCTAGAGGTGATGTACGACTTGCCGTCGCTCCAAGGCGTCAAGAAGTGTGTCGTCAACAAGGACGTCATCGAGAAGAAAGAATCGCCCACGCTGGTTTACCACGAGCAAAAGAAAGATATGCCGGCCTAGACGCAACGCGTCGGCCGTTGCGACGTGGTGCGTCGAGCCGGCATGACTGAGGCAGAGGCGGCACCGGCGGGGTTGCTGAACGCAGGGCAACCGATGGACCTCCCCAAGCAGTACGACCCGCAGGCGACCGAACCGCGTCTCTACGAGCGTTGGGAGCGTGCCGGCTACTTTCACGAGGAGCCTGACCCGGCGCGGCCGCCGTTCATCATCTGTATGCCCCCGCCCAACGTCACGGCTCGCGCGCATCTGGGGCACGGTTCGACCTACCTGCCGATGGACGTCCTCACCCGCTACCACCGGATGCGCGGCGAGAACGCCGACTGGCTGCCCGGCGTGGATCACGCCGCGATCGCCACCGAGGCCGTACTGGTGCGCGAGCTGGCGAAGGAGGGGGTCCGCCGCGAGGATCTCGGCCGCGATCGGTTCTTCGAGCGGGCGTGGGCCTGGTCGCGTACGTACGGCGGCGCAATCGAGGCGCAGTTCCGGCGCCTCGGCTTCGGCGCGGACTGGGCCCGGTCGCGCTTCACCATGGACGAGGGCCTCTCGGCGGCAGTGCGGCGCGTCTTCGTCCAGCTCTACCGCGAAGGGCTGATCTACCGCGGCACCCGCCTGATCAACTGGGACCCGAAGGCCAAGACGACCGTCTCCGATGCGGAGCTGGAGTACGTCGAGCAAGACGGCCATTTATGGCGCATCCGGTACCCGTTCGAGCCCGGCGGCACCGAGGGCATCGAGATCGCGACGACGCGCCCGGAGACCATGCTGGCCGACGTGGCCGTCGCCGTGCATCCGGCCGACCGGCGCTATGCGGACCTCGTCGGGCGGCGCGTCTGGATCCCGCCGCTGCTGGAGCGCTCAGTCCCGGTGATCGTCGACGAGGCCGTCGACCCCGGATTCGGAACCGGCGCTCTCAAGATCACGCCCGCGCACGATCCGCTCGACTACGAGATCGGCACGCGGCACGAACTGCCGATGCCCTCCGTCATCGACGCCGACGCGCGTATCGCGAGTGCGGAGGCGCCGGTTGGACCGTACGCGGGCCTCGACCGCTTCGAGGCGCGCGAGCGCATCCTCGCCGACCTGCAGCAGCGCGGTCTTCTCGTCGACACGCAGCCGCATCGCCATTCGGTCGCGACCAGCGAACGCAGTGGAGCCGTCGTCGAGCCGCTGCTCTCGCTGCAGTGGTTCGTCAAGATGGCCCCGCTCGCGAAGCCGGCCCTCGACGCCTATCGCGACGGGTGCGTTCGCTTCGTGCCGCCGCGCCACGGTCGAACCTACGAGCATTGGCTCGAAAACATTCGCGATTGGAATATCTCGCGGCAGATCTGGTGGGGCCATCAGCTGCCGGTCTGGTACACGCCGGACGGCCGCGAGATCGTCGCCCAAAGCGAGACGGAGGCGCTGGAGATCGCGCAGCGTCAGTACGGCACGCGCGATCTCACACGGGATCCGGACACGCTCGACACGTGGTTCTCGAGCGGGCTGTGGCCGTTCTCGATCCTCGGCTGGCCCGAGGCGACCGCGGAGCTGCGCTGCTGGTATCCCTCGCAGGTACTGGTCACCGGCGGGGAGATCATCTTCCTCTGGGTCGCGCGCATGGTGATGCTGGGTCTGCACTTCATGCGCGGCGTCCCGTTCCCGGACGTCGTGATTACGCCGACGCTCTTCGACGCGGCGGGCCGCAAGATGTCCAAATCGCTCGGCAACGTTATCGATCCGATGGTGCTCGCCGAGCAGTACGGCGCCGACGCTTTCCGCGTCTCGATTCTCCGGCAGATGCGCCTGGAGAGCCAGGAGATGCGTTATCAGGAGTCGCGCTGCGAAGAGGCCCGCAACTTCAATAACAAGATCTGGAACGCGACGCGCTACATCTTGGCGCTGCCCGAGGGGCTGCGCCCCGCGATGACGCTGCCGCCCGAAGACGCGCTCACGCTCGCCGACCGCTGGATCCTCACGCGCCTGCGCGAAACGATCGTTGCGACGAGCGAGCTCCTCGATCGGTACGACTTCGGCGCGGCGGTCGAGACGATCTATCGATTCGTATGGTACGAGTTCTGCGACTGGTACGTCGAGGCCACCAAGGCCGATTGGAATCGCGCCACGCGCGCGGCCGTCCTTTCCTTCGCATGGAATAACGCCATGCGTCTCCTCCATCCACTCGCCCCGTTCATCACCGAGGAGGTATGGCTGGCGCTGCCGCACGACGGACAGACGATCGTGACGGCGACCTGGCCGGATCCGCTCGAGGTGCCCGCTTTCGATGAGGACGCGCGCGCCTTCGCGCACCTGCAGCGAACCGTCGAGCGAGTACGCAACGTGCGCGCGGAGATCGGCCTTCATCCGCGCGAGCGCGTGCGGCTCGACGTGCCCGCAAACGTGCCGGAACCCGCCGCGGCGTTGCTCGCATTGCTCGCGAGCGCAGAGATGGAGCGTAGCGCCGCATCGGGCGACTCGGTCGAAGATGCGCTGGCTCGCGTCTCCGTCCGAGCGCCGCGCGGTGTTCTCGAGGAGCGCTATCGCAAGCAGCTCGCGCACCTTCATGCGGAGATCGATCGTGGCGAGCGGAAGCTCGGAAACGAGGCCTTCGTCGCCAAAGCGGCGAGCAGTGTCGTAGCAAGAGAGCGCGAAAAGCTCGCGGCCTACCGCAGCGAGCTCGCGCGGGTCGAGGCAGCGTTGCGCGCGATGAAGGAGCCCGCATGACGGACGCCACACCCCGGCGCGTGCTCGCGCGTCGCGACGAGATCGTGCGCATCATTTCGCGGCTCGCGCAGCAGATTCTCGAACCGGAAGACGCCCAGCGGGGTCTCGTTCTGCTCGGCATCCGGCGGGGCGGCGAGGCGCTCGCGACGAGGATCGCCGCGGAGATCGAACGGATCTCCGGCCGAGCCCCGGCGCTCGGCTTCCTGAACATCAATCTCTACCGCGACGATCGTGTGACGCACGAGCTGCCCGACTCGCAGATCCCCGTCGACGTATCCGGGCGCGTCGTCGTGATCGTGGACGACGTGTTGTACACGGGACGGACGATCCGTTCGGCGCTCGACGCCGTCACCGACCTCGGCCGGCCGTCTGCGATCCGTCTGTGCGTGCTGGTGGATCGGGGTCTGCGCGAGCTGCCGATCCAGGCGGACTACGCGGGGCGGATCAGCCCGACGACGCCGGACGAGCGCGTGAAGGTCGTGCTCTCGCCGCACGCCGCTGCCACCGACGAGGTGACGATCCATGGGGGGCTAGGGAGCGCCGATGCGCATACGGCGTAGCCTCATCGATCTGGACGACCTCGCTGCCGAGGAGCTGGACCAGATCTTCGAGCGCACCGCGCAGTTCGAGCGAAGCCCGCCGGGCCGGCTGCTCGCGGGCACCGGCTGCGTCAACATGTTCTTCGAGGAGAGCACGCGCACGTTCGCGTCGTTCAATATCGCCGAGCTGCGTCTCGGCGCCGACGTCGTGAACCTCGCACCGCACAAGCTGAGCCTCGCGACGAAAGGCGAGACGGTCGAAGACACTGCGATCACGCTGAACGCGCTCGGCATCTCCATCATCGTCATCCGCCACCCGGAGCCCGGCTTTCCGCAACGGTTCGCGCTCGCGTTCGATGGGCACGTGGTCAACGCAGGTGACGGCGTGCACGCGCACCCGACGCAGGCGCTCCTGGACATCTATACGCTCCGGGAGGAGTTCGGCGAGCTGCGCGAGCGGACGATCGCGATCGTCGGCGACGTGCTGCATAGCCGCGTCGCCCACTCCACCATTCGCGGGCTGCAGCGCCTCGGCGCCTCGGTCGTCTTGGTAGGCCCCGAGGGCTTCCTGCCGGGCGGCTATGCGGGCAACGGCATCACGATCCAGCGCGACTTCGACGCCGTGCTGCCGCACGTGGACGCGATCGTCCTTCTGCGGATTCAGCGCGAGCGCTTCGTCGAAATGCCGCTTTCGGATGCGGACTATGTCGGCGCCTATCGGCTGGACCAGCGCCGCCTCGGGCTCGTGCGCAAGGATGCAATCGTCATGCATCCGGGCCCCTACAACCGCGGCATGGAGCTCGACGACTCCGTCCTGGAGTTCGCCGGCTGGAGGTATGCGCGGCAGGTCCATCACGGAGTCGGTGTGCGAATGGCGGTGCTCGACTTTCTCGTCAACGCGCCTAGTGGCCCGTAATACCGGCAGATGACGGGGCTGCTGATCGCGGGCGGGCGAATCGTCGATCCGGCGAACTCGCTGGACGCGCTGCGCGATCTGCGCGTTCGCGACGGCGCCGTGATCGAGATCGGCGAGCATCTCGAACCCCAGGCCGGTGAGATGGCGATCGACGCCGCCGGAACGATCGTGACCCCCGGCCTCGTCGACATGCACGTCCACCTCCGCGAGCCGGGCTTTCCTGCGAAGGAGCGGATCGAGACCGGAACGGAGGCCGCGCTGCGCGGTGGCTTCACCAGCGTGGCCTGCATGCCGAACACCGCCCCTGCGATCGACGATCCGGCCATCCTGATGTCCTTGAAGGACGACATCGAGCGGCGCGCCCGCTGCCGCGTCTATCCGATCGCCGCCATCACGCGCGGACGGCGCGGCGCGGAACCCTGCGACTTCGCGGCGCTCGCGCGCGTGGGCGCGGTCGCATTCTCCGATGACGGCGACACCGTCAAGGACTTGCGTGTGCTCCGCGAGGCGGCGCTGCTCGCGCAGGCGTTGAAGCCGCCGTTCATTTCACACTGCGAGCCCGAAGACGAGACGGTCGCACGCGATCTCGCCATCGCCGGCGAGATCGGGAAGTCGTGGCACATCGCGCACGTGACCACGCGCGGAGCGTTGGACGCGATCCGCGCGGCGCGCGCGCGCGGCGTGCGCGCGACGTGCGAGGCGACGCCGCATCACCTCAACTGCACGCGCGACGCGGCGCGCGAGCTCGGCCCCGCCGCGCGCGTGAATCCGCCGCTGCGCGACGAGGACGACGTCGCGGCGCTGCGCGCGGCGGTTCGCGACGGCACGATCGACGCGTTTGCGAGCGACCACGCGCCGCATAGCGACCGCGAGAAACGCGCGACCGAGGG
>JAFAJV010000133.1 GCA_019235995.1 Vulcanimicrobiota bacterium | reverse complement strand
GTAGTCGTACGGATATAGCGGATAGTCGCCAAAGTAGGCGTTGTCGCGAATCACGCTTTTCGATTTGCGGAAAACCTGGGTGTCGTAGCTCCTGGCAAGCGTGTCGAGCGGGGTCGTCCACTGCTCCGTGACCTCGGCGATCACTGCTGATTTTCCGGGCGGCAAAACGAACCCGGCTTCATAACCCGCCTCATCGTTTTCCGTCGCCTTGACGATATCCCCGGTCAGTCCAACGACGCCGCCAGAGGCCGCACCGATCGCCGCGCCCGTTCCAGCAGCCGCCGCCGCAGCGCCGGCCGCCGCGCCAATCGGACCGGCGAGCGCGCCGAGCAGCGCGCCGATTCCGACGCCGATCGCCGTGCGCAGTCCCGGATTCGTGTCCTTCGTCCTGACGTCGACATAGCCGGACTTGTCGCGGTGAATCACCGCGGCGCCGTGTACGGTGATGTCGCCGTCGGTATCAAGGTTCCACAACTCGTGTAGCGCTTGATACGCCTTCGTATCGTCGTTTAGGACGATCGCTATGTAGTTATCCACGGTAGGTCTCCTTAAACGTGAACGGCTAGTCCGCGCTTTGCGGCGAGCGCCTCGCTGACTTTATGCGCCGCTTCCCGCGCGTGCGCAAACGATGCCTTGTTGTGAGCCTGCACGTCGGCATCCTCGGCATCCGCGAGTCGTTGGTTTTCCTCGTAAAGCGCTTGCAGCGCCATCAAGGCGTCTTTGAGATGCTGACGCCCGTCCACCGCTTGGCCGTCGAGGAGCGATTTAATTGCACGGGCCAACTGATTTGCTTCCGCCCCAACTGTGCGCGCTTCGGCGCGGATCGCGGCGTGATTCTTGTCGGTATTGGCCTGGATTCTCTTTGAGAGCGCCTGCGAGTCGCGTCGCGCTCTTTCCAGCTCTTGCTGCGTATTATTCGTATTCATGTAACGACCATAGCGTGATCGGATGGCCTCGGGGAGTGACTGAGACTCCCACCGTATCGTTCGATCGGCGCGGCGGCTTCCCTTACGAATTAGGCGAGGCGAAAACGGACGGCGATACTTTCGCGTTCGGCATGTAATCGCTAAATGAAAGCGTCGCGTCCACGTTGTACCCCGGAAAGCGCGCCGCGATCTTATCGCTAAGAGGAAGTTCGAAGCCTCCTACTTTCATGTATGACTGATCGACGTCCAGCTCGCCGCCGTTCGTGTAGAGCCATTGTGTGTGCGTTACCAGTTCCGAGGCGTCGTTGACGGTGACGTTGAGGCTCTTCACCCGGCTCCCTGCCTTCTTGGGAACGAGCGAATACGCCGATTCTGAACCGTTATCGGAAAGCGGCGTAATGGTGTATTCTTCCGCAACCTCTTCGTAGCTAGGCGCCGAGGCCGCCATATCCTTAAATCGACTCAACGGACCTGGAACATTCTGGAACGCGATTTTGCGCTTCGGTTTGAGGTAATAGACGGTTCCGTTGTAGGTCTCGTGAATCGGGATCGCGACGTGGAGCGTCGCCGACAGGCGCGCCGTGGCAGTATAGGACTTTAGTTCCGGGTTCGGATTGGCCGCCGCTTGCAGCAAAGCCAACGATGCCGTGGCGGCCGCTACGAGCATCATCGGTTCGCCGTCGCGCACAACGAACCCTGAACCGCATCTTGCATCTTGCGCACAACCCCGACGATAGCGCCATCGAAGCTCTTCCGGGAGTGAGTGAAACTCACACCATATCTCTGGGTCAGCAGAGATAAGCGCTAAAATGTCGCGCCTTTGAACCCGAACCAAAGACGGGCTCCCTGCGAACCGTAGGCGAGGTCGAGTCGCACCATTCCGCGATACACGACGCCGATACCGGAGCCTGCATGCCATTGGTACGTCGGCAACGCCCAAGGCTGGTCGCCGCCGCGTACGCGGCTTGCAGCGGTTTCGGTGAACAAGACGAGTTCGACCCTTCGAGGAAGCTGATCGTCAACTCGGTACTCCGCCGTCAATGTTTGCGCGTCGGTCCCGCAAAACGGCTTGGGATAGGCGCGGGCTGCGCCGCACACCAAGAAGCTGTCGGAGAGAACGCCTCCACTCCGCGCTTCGGCAACGTGCAGCGCCAGCGTCGATGGACCGACCGCGACGTAACCTGCCACGTCAAGAACGTAGATCTGATATTCGTTCGTCGCGCCAAGCCACCCGATTCCATCGACGACCTCGAAGCGATATTGCACGTAGCAATATGGCGGATATAATTGCTGCGTAGCAGCACCGGCGCAGGCGCGTGAGAGCCCCGCTTCTAGGAGCGTATTGAGCCCCGGCGCGTGGTAGGTTGAATAGAGAGACGGCGCGACGATACCGGTAGGCTCGGCTCCGGTCGTTCGCAGCTTTCCCAAGGCGAGTTCGAACTGCATCCCGTTCGTCGAGCGCGCGAGATAGAGCGCTTGCGCCCCCGCGGTCCAGCTGTAGACGTTAGTTACAACGGGCTCGCTCTCCCGATAGACTCCTTGTGCTCCCGAAACGCTGGCGATGAAATCCGACTCGCGTCCGTCACCGGCGCTCACGTGCAGCGGCGTTGTGAGAAGCAGCCGCGCGAGGCTCGCTAGCCCGTTCGAGACTGCGTAGCCTGAGAAGTTTGTCCCGCGATCGTCGATCGGAGCCGACCTTACCGCCAGGCCGACCCCGGGGATGGGCCAGAGCGGCTCTTGAGCGTACAACGGATGAACGACAGGCTCGAACCATTCGGCCCTAACGATCCAATGCAGCGTCACCGCATGCGATAGCGTGTCGTCCTTAATAAGGAGACGCGGCCGGAATCCGCCGAGCTTCACGAGATTGTCGTAATCGCGGTTCACGGCAGCCTGGACGAGCAAGGATCCTTTTCGCAGCGAAAGATACCGCCGCACGACGTCCGCATCCACAACGCCGGACGTCTCAACGCTCACAGCTTCGATCCGCGCTCCAACCTGCGGGGCTGGGACCTTGGGGCAGGGCGGAACGCCCTGAAGCGCACGCAGAGCGCTCTGCAAGGCATGCGGAACGCTCTGCGCGGCACTGCGGACAGGCGTCGTCAGCAACGTCGCCGCGAGCACGGCAGCGGCGATGCGTGCGCACATGACGGCCCCAGCGTAGGGACAATCCAACGACGCGTGAAGTGACTGGCACCTCCTCCCAAGCTGCGGCCTGTCTTTGCTAGTCTAATGAGGGGAGGTTTGAAATGAAATCGACGCTAGTTTTTGCGCTCTGCTTCTTACTTCTGGCGGCGGGGCCGCTCAGCGGCGACCAGATCCTCGCGCGAGCCGGCTCCGCCACCGGTCTAAGCTCGTACTCGGTGCCGGTCCATTTTGACGTACACATGCATCGGCCGCTCGGCATGAGTACTGGAGTGGAGGGCATTGTATACTTCAAAGCCCCGGCGCGCGCAGCACTCGTCATCACCAAGATGCCCTCGATTATCGGGAAATTCTTTAAGGGCTCGTATAGCCTCGATCTGAGCCCACAAACCTGGCCTGCCAAATACACCGTCACTTCGGTCTCGCAGCCGCAAGCCGACGGAGCGGCCGTCTACGCGCTACGAGCCGTCCCCAAGGCGGATCCTTCGGTCGATCACGTCGTCTTTACCGTCACGCAGGCCGATTACATGCCGGTTTCGGTGGTCTGGTCCTATCGTGACGGATCCTCGATTTCGGTTACCATGCAGTGTCAGCGCGTGTCGGGTAACGCTCTTCCTCAGACGGAATCGATCGCGGTAAACATGCCGCAGTACGGCCTCGATGCAAAGGCCCAGTACGGCAGCTACGCGCTCAACGCCCCCGTCCCAGACTCCGTCTTTGAGCACTAGGTAGACGCGGCGGCTAAAAGCCACACCGCGCGGTCATGACGCTTGATCGCTTCGCTCTCGTATCGCTGGAGCTATTGCACTGACCACGACCGTTTGGATGGCGCTGGCTGCGGGTATGGCCAGCGCGATGCCGAAAATTCCAAAAAGCATGCCGCCTGCCGTCGTCGCAAAAATCGTAACGAGCGGCTCGATCTTGAGGCCTTTCTTGAAGACTAACGGCGACACGAACGTTCCCTCGACCGTGGCAATCAACGAAATCACAATCATCGCTTCTACTGCCGGCAGCCACCCGTGCGCCACCAGGACAACACCGCCGACGGCGAGTACGCCGATGAGCGTACCGAAATATGGAATGAAGCTAAGTAGGCCCTGTAGCAATCCGAGAACGGCCGCAAAAGGCGCCCCCAACAACATCAGAGCCACGGTAGAGGCTAAGGCTACGATCGAACCGTTGGAGACAGTGCCCGTGACACACGAGCCTAAATTGCTGCCGATCTCTGAGAAGAGCGAGGATACCTTCGTTCGTTGCTCTTGAGGAACGACGCTCAGCAAAAATGGCATGAGCGTTGCCGACGCTTCCAGCCAAAACAGTGACATGACTAGCATGAGTGCGAGCGTAGAAAAGAAGGCGGCGACACCGGCCTGAAGTTGCAAGAACCCTATCAGAAGAAAGCTGATTGCCGAAGAAGCGCTCGCTGAGAGGCTGTCGAGCACCTTTGCGGTCTGCTGATTCTGGTGCGAGAGGCCTGCTACTCGAGCCGCGACCTCTGTTGCATACGCCGGTAAGGCCTTCCAGAAGGCGACGGCCTGCGGCATCATGGCACGGATGGGCAGGAACCAAAGTGCCGCTAGGATAGCAAAGAGGGCGGCGAACGATATTGCAATAGCGGCAGTTCGGGGCATCCGCGAGCTCAGGCGATCAACCAAAGGGCGCATCGCTTCTCCAATCACCACCGCACCGAATAAAGCCAACACCGCCGCCTGAGCGCGCACGACGATGAGCAACAGCGCTGCCGTAACGATAACGACCAGCATGACGACGATCGCGCGCCCGAGATAGCGGATGCGGTCGTCGGTTTCATAATGGCTATTCAAAGGGTTCTCCGAACGGGTCTGCGCCTTCAACGATGGGATTATGGGATTCATCCCCTCAGAAATTTCTCCGACTCATTCTTTGGGACGTGAAGCGGCGTGGCGCTTCGGGCGTTTGAGTTGAAGGACGCAAATCGGGCCGGATTTTCCTCAAAATGGCGCTCCAGTGCAGAAATCCGGTGCGCAAAATCCGGGTGATCCGACAGCACTTCGGGCGGGTTCGAGAGGTCTGCGTTTGAAAAGTCGCTGAAGAGCCAGACCAAACCCCACGGGTTATAGCCAGCAAGCGCGCACGTGTCCGAACCTCTGAGATCGGCGCGCTCCTCGACTTCACGCGAGAAATGTAGTGCGTCCAGGCGGCCGATGGTCGTGACGGCGAGCACCGTTGCCACGCTGGGTCCGAGCAAAACTGTTGCGCCAAGCGCACGTGCGGCAATCTCCTGCTCGTCCTTAATTTTCTTTGCGGAATCGTGATAGAGCAGGTGCGAGGTCTCGTGACAGATCGTTCCGGTCAGCTCCTCCGTATTTCGTACGAAATAGAAGAGCGCGTCGGTAACGTAGATGTTACCACCCGGCGCCGCAAACGCGTTTGGTTGCGCCTCATGCACGATGTAGAAATGAATTGGGTAACTATACTGCGGCTGCACGACCCGCGTGATTCGTTCTGCCAGCGGCCGAAGCGTCGCGTACAACGGAGAGGACACCACGATCTCGCCTTGCGAGCGCAGCTCGTTGAAAAGCTCCTTGCCCATCGCGGGCTCGTCATACTCATCGTTTGATTTCTGCGTTGGGCCGGTTTGCTGAGCGTACACCGGCGCGCAACACGCGCCGGCGTAGATCATCAGCGTTGCAATGAGCGCCGTTGCGATTCCGGTTTTCATAGATGTTCCTTCAGTCAGGCATTCTTGAGCTTGAGGGATAACGACGACCAGGCGACGCCGGCGATGATCAAGTTAACGCCGACTGCGAAACCGATAAACCACATGGCCGAGACGGGCCACTGTATCCAAAGCAGCACGCCCAGAGCAATGCTGACCAAGCCGCTGAATGCAACCCAACCGTAATGTGGGAACTGCAGCCACAGCGAGGCCACTAGCCGGTAGGTCCCACCGAAGACGAAGAGCACCGCCAGAAAGAGCGTTAGGAGCAACGCTCCAAATTCCGGATGCTCGACAAGGGCTAGGCCGACGAAGATATCGAGCGCGCCGACGAGCAAGAGCAAGATGATGTGCCCGGCGGTGCGCGACATGAACGCCGCAACGATCTGAGCGATGCCTGAGATTATCAAGACGATGCCGATCGCCCACACTGACGCAAAGGTCGCCGCCACATACGAAAATACGCAATAGGCGCCCAACAGGATCAGCGCTATCCCGAGCGCGAGATACCAGCCCCACAATTTATGCGCCTGTTGGATAGGTCGAACGGCGTCCACTACAGCTTCCCTCATGACCCAAGGCTATCGCAGGCGACGCCCTCCAATGAAGGGAGTCAGAGTTCCTCCCACGACCGTAGAGGCCGTGTTAGGCTCGGCAAGTATGACACAAGCAAAGGCACAATAACGATGCGCGAATACGTTGCCGTTATCTTCAATACGCAGCAAGCCGCGGCGCAAGCGCTTCAGGAGATTTGGCACTTGCATCGTGACGCGCTGCTGACCGTGCACGGCGCCGGCGTGATCGCCCGCAAACCCGATGGAAAGGTCGTCGTCGAAATCGATGATTCGCAGTTCCCCTTCGGCGCGGCCGTCGGCGCCATCGTCGGCACGCTGCTCGGCGCGCTCGTCGGGCCGGCCGGGGCCGCGATCGGTGCGGCACGCGGAGCGGCCATCGGCGCGGCGGGCGGCGTCATCGGTGGAATCGGTGTCGATGTCGCTAACGCTCAGACTACGAAAGAGGCTGTCGACCAAGCCGGAAGCCTTTTGCCCCCCAGCCATTACGCCCTCGTCGCCGACGTCGACGAATCGGATCCTCAGCCGCTCACGCAGGCGATGCGCTCGCGCGGCGGCGTGCTTTACCGCCGCAATCGAAGTGACGTTACTAACGACAAGTTCGACGACTTTTTTGGGAACATGAAACGCGACGCTTACGATCCGAACGCCAAACCTTAGGAGCTCTTCAACCTCCACCCAAGCGCAGACCAGGCGATCCCAGCGAAGATAAAATTGAGTCCTACGGCCAGCGCGGTGAACCCCTGCGACGACGTGGACTGATGCACCGATAGCAGCACGCCGAGAATCGTGCTTAACACGCCGCTGAATGCGAACCAGCCGTACTGGGGAAATTGCAGCAAACCGGCCACAACGAAACGATAGACTCCCCCGAACATGAATAGCATCGTGAGTTGCATCGCGACGGCCGAAGATTCGACGGTAGGATGTTCGAGCAACGTGATGCCTACCAGAATGTCGAGCATACCGACAAAGAGCGCCAAAAAGACGTGTCGGGCAGCATCTAGCACCATGAATGCGCTAATAACCTGCAGCAAACCGGCGATGATCAAAACCGTGGCGATCACAACCACCGCGGCACTTGAGGAAACTGTGCTGGCGTGGAGCGCGTAGCAGCCCATCACGAAGAGAATTATACCGAGCGCGAGGTACGACCCCCACTCTTTGTGCATCGTTTGTAGCGAGATTGAAATCTGATCGTCGATACGTTTCATATCAGAGGCTCCCGTTTTGGGATATGATAGCCCCGGGCGACTCACGCAACCTAGGAAGTTTGACTTCACACGACTACCGTTTACCGGAACAGGCGGGTCAAGGCGGCGGGATCTTATCGCGTTGACTAATCACAACGACTCGCTGAACTGCGGCGCCCGCGAGCTGAATTCTAGCAGCTTGCAATCGGTCGCCTGCGGTAGTATAATTTAATCTTCCCGCGGGCTGGAAGAGCCTTAGTCATGAGCAGAGCCTCGTGCCGAAGCGTTGGAGGTGTTCTGGGCCATGTATGCGGTTGCTGAAGAGCCCCATTCGCTACTGGAAGAACTCGATCGCAAACGGCGTGCAGAGCTGCGGTCGTTCTTGACTCACGTACGCTCGCGTCTGCATCCTGAGGAAGTCGGTCTTCCGGAGGTCGGCCGGCGCCGGGTCCCGGGGTTGCGGCGCCCGGAGGTGGCGGAGCTTGTCGGAGTCTCGGAAGACTGGTACCGCTGGTTCGAAAGTGGACGCCCGATCTCGGTCTCGTCGAAGTTCTTGTCACGGCTTGCCGACGCGCTGCGGCTAACGCCGTTCGAGGAAGTGGCGCTCTATCGTCTCGCCCTGCCGGATCTCTACCGCGCCGCCGCGCTGTGTGCCGGAGTGACGAGTGCCAATGCCCAGCCCGCGGGAGTGCGCATCCGGACGACGTACCCGCTCGCCGTTTGCTCGTAGAGTTCGAATCCGGCTCGGATGGCTTGTGCCAACGATTCAAAGACTATGATTCCCGCCATGGCATCTTCTCCTTTAGCAGCGCTTCTCAAGTCTACCGATCGCGGCGCTGTCCGATCGAGTGAGCAGCAAACCCCGGGACTTTGACTCACTCCCACGGCGCAGGGCTCGGTGGTATCGTCTGCTCACCGTACCTTTGAAAACAAGGAGAACATCGTGAGCAAAGTTACAGACGCGCTGGAGGAAGCGCGCAGCGACGCTCAAGCGTTGCATAGGAAATTGGCCACTGCCAAAGATCACGCGGCCATTCGCGCGAACGCGCGGGTCGTTGCGGCCGAAGCGGTGGTCCTCGCCCATTCGGTAAAGGCGCTGCTCGATAGCCAGCACGCCGACGCCAAACACCATCTGCACGACGCCGCTTCGGCACTCGAGAGTGCCTCCAAAGAAGCAAAAGAGGCCGCCGGCGCGAGCGACGCCCAGTTGAAGGAAAAAAGCTCGGCGATGCGCGCGCGTGTACGCGCGGCCGTCGCACTGCTCAGTTTAGCCGTCGCTGCCAAGCGCGCAAAGCTCGTGAAGGCATAGGAGAAAACAGTAATGGATAATTACGTTGCGATCGTTTTCGACAACGACACGAAGGCGTACGACGGACTCCACGCGCTGTGGAACCTCGACGCCGAAGGCGACATCACCGTTCACGGCGCGGCTGTGATTCATCGCGACTCGTACGGTTACACCGACGTCGCAACCAAAGATACCGATCCCGGCGTGCGCACCGCAATCGGAATCGGCCTGGGCGCGCTGCTGGGCGCGCTCGCCGGCCCGATCGGCGCAACGGCAGGCGCTGCTGCTGCCGCCGCGGCCGGAACCGGCGCCGCAATTGGAGCGGCTTCAGGCGGCGTGGTCGGCTTGACGGCCGATGCGGCTAAGGCCGACGAACACGAACAGGCCGCGTTCGAAGGCGGCTTCGTGCTGCCGAAAGGCAAGTCGGCCGTTATCGCTGAGGTGAGCGAGCAATGGACGACTCCCATCGACACACTCGCATCGCGTCTGGGTGGGAGCGTCTATCGCCGCTCCAAGAGTGACATCAAGAGCGACATGTGGTTCGGTTCGGATTACCCGGAGTATCTCTACCCCTACGATTACGAACCGCAGTTCGCCTGAGTCCCTCTCCAGGCGCAGCGAGACTGCTCGGCGGTACCGCTCCCGCCGAGCAGTTCTACTTTGCTGCGTGGTACCGGTCTTCTTCAGTCCTTCCGGACCTCTTCACGAGCGTTTCAAAAATTGCTCATACTCTACCGGTCTAGGGTACGGGCCGAAGGCCGGGAGGGGGCTGTTCGATGTATGCGGTGCTTGAGAATGCAGATTACGAGCGGCGCGCAGAACTTCGGTTGTTTCTCACCAGAGTGCGTTCCAACGTTCGGCCGGAAGATGTCGGCCTGCCTCACAGCGGACACCGCCGCGTGCCGGGCCTGCGGCGGCAGGAGGTAGCCGAGTTAGTCGGTGTCTGCGAAGATTGGTACCGCTGGTTCGAGAGCGGGCGGCCGATCTCGGTCTCGCCTAGGTTCCTAGCGCGGCTTGCCGACGCGCTCCGGATGACGCCGTTCGACCAGGTCGCGCTTTACCGCCTTGCCCTGCCGCAGCTCTATCGCGCGGATCGCTCCGCGTGCTTGCTGCACTGCACCAGCGCGGTATATAGCAACTAAAGCGACAGCGCCAGCTCTGCGGCCTCACCGTCGCTCAGGGTCGCGCCCTCGCGCTCGAGCCGTGCAATCTCAGCGGCCGGAAGTTGGTTCTGTAGGGCCGACGTCAGCGTGCCGTGGCTCGCGGCTATCGAAGGATCCTTTACCTTCGTGTGGTGCGCGTCGTAGTAGCCCTTGAGCAGCGCGACATCTTTCGCGCAATTTCCGGAGACCGCGCCCGCCGTGGCGAGGTGCAGGATCGCGGTCTGGAAAACCCAGCCCGCGGCGTCACCGCGGTCTTTCAACACTTTGCGCGCATCCGCGCGAGTCAACTCCAGGTCGCCCTCCGCCACATAGTAGCCGGCGCGCGCAGAGCGTGCAAGAATCTCGAACACGACATGTCGATGGTTGTGGCCGATTTCTATCGTCTGCGTCGTTAGGGCAATCGCTCTTCGCGTGTCGCCACGCGCGAACGATATCTCCGCCGCGAGCAGCGAAGCATTCATTTCACGAGTCGGTTGACGGAGATCACGCGCTAACTGCATCGCTTCAACCGCCGCGGCCTCGGCTTTCCCGAACTCGCCCTGGCACTCAAACGCGTAGCTGCGATGCATTAGGATGTTGATCCAATCGGCGTTGGGTTCGTACGCGTGCTCATGCCGAATTCGCTCGACGCGCTCGAACATTTCTTCTCCGTTGTCCCAGGCGCCCGTTTGAACGGCGCGGGCGGCGAGAACGCTCAGCTTCCAGGCGACGGCGCTCCACTCGCCGGCGTGCTCGAACACCGGTATCGCCCGCAACGCCGCGCGATTTTGTTTTTGCCCTTCGTTACTGTTTCCCAGAATTGACGGTATCAGCACACGAAAGACTCGGGCAGCGGCAGCGGCGTGCTCGTTGACATCTAATTTCGACAGGACGAGTCCACACCAGTTCTGGCATTCAGTGTAA
>JAFAJV010000119.1 GCA_019235995.1 Vulcanimicrobiota bacterium | reverse complement strand
ATTCGCTCCGAAGGCGGGCGCGCCGTGCTCGGGAAGTCGTCGGGCGGCTTCGGCGCGATGCACCTCGTGCTGGCGCATCCGGGCGTGTTCGGTGCCTTCGCTTCCCACAGCGGCGACTCGTACTTTCAGTACGCGCACCCGCCCGCTTTCGCGACGGTGCAGCGCACGCTGGAGCAACATTCCTTCGACATCGCGGCCTTCGTGAGCGCGTTCGAGCGCAAGCCCAAGCGCAGCCCCGCCGAATACACGACGATGGAGATGCTCGCCTACGCGGCCGCCTATTCGCCGCGCTCCGACGCGGCGTTCGACCTCGAGCTGCCCTTCGATAGAGCGAGCGGCGAGCTAGTGCCCGAGGTGTTCGGGCGCTGGCTCGCCTTCGATCCGGCGGAGCGGGTGGCCAACCACGAGGCCGAGCTGCGCCGCCTGCGGCTGCGCTACCTCGACTGCGGGCGGCGTGACGAATACAACCTCGATATCGGCGCCCGCGTGGCCGCGCGGCGGATTCGCGACCTCGGGCTAGAGGTGCGGCACGAGGAATTCGACGACGACCATCGCAACGTTGGATACCGTTACGCGGTGTCTCTCCCGGCACTCACCGCGGTATTGGACCACGAATGAAGACACTCTTGATTTTCTCACTGCTGCTCTTCGCCGCCGCCGGAACGGCCTCGGCGCAGCTCGCAGAACCGACGCCGACGCCCGATCCGCACGTCTTCACCGACGCGGCGATGACGTTTACCGCTCCTGCCGACGCCGTGCTCGTCGGGCGCCAAGACACGACCGCGCCCGATCAGCTCTCGCAGGATCTGCAGACCGTCGCGGCCTGGGTGCTCTATCCGAACAAGGAGAACGCGCGCACGATCCAGCTCGCGATGGAAAGCTACACGGGACCTCCGTCGCAGTGGGAGGGGCAGTTCGAGAGTCAGACCCACGGATCCGGCGATGGGATTCTCATCCGTAACAAGACGGCGATGACGCTGCTCAACGGGATGCCGGCATGGTTCGTCGAGGTTGCCTTCGGGAGCGGCTTCGACGCGCGGAAGGAGTATGCGATCGTGTGGGCGGACGGCCAGCGCGGCGTCGTCCTTTCAGAGACGACGCGCCTCGGCGACGCGAGCGCTGATGAAGCCAAGCGCGTCCTCAAGCAAGTAACGGCGGTCGAGTATCCCTTGTACCAGCCGTAGCGTCGAGCGCCGCGCGCAGATCCTCGATCAGGTCGGTCGCGTCCTCGATTCCGACCGACAGGCGCAGCAGGCCGTCCCCGATCCCGCGCCGCTCGCGCTCCTCGGCCGGAATTGAGCCGTGCGTCATGCGGCCCGGGTGACAGATCAGCGACTCCACGCCGCCCAGGCTTTCCGCCAGACTGAAGAGCTTCAGCCGGCCGGCGAAATTCTTCGCGCGTTCGGGATCGTCGATCAGGCACGATACCATTCCGCCGAAACCGGTCATCTGTCGCTTCGCGAGCTCGTGCCGGGGATGGGACGGCAGCCCCGGATAGTACACGCGGGCCACGTCGTCGCGCGAGTCGAGAAATTCCGCGACCGCCTGGGCATTACGCGCGTGCTCGCGCATGCGCAGCGCGAGCGTCTTGGCCCCGCGCATCGTCAGCCAGGCGTCGGTCGGGCCCGGCACGCCGCCGACCGCGTTCTGCTGGAACTTGATCCGCTCGTGCAGCTCGGGATCGTCGGTGATTGCGACGCCGCCCACGACGTCGCTGTGTCCGCCGATGTACTTCGTCGTCGAATGCACGACGATCTGCGCGCCGAGCGCCAGCGGCTGCTGGAAATATGGCGTCGCAAACGTGTTGTCGACGACGACCAGCTGCTCCGCGCGACGCAGGGAGGCGATCCCCGCGATGTCGACGATGCGCAGCAGCGGGTTCGTCGGCGTCTCCACCCAGAATAGCTTCGTGGCCGCGGAGACGGCGGCGCGCACGGTGCCGAGGTCGCTCATGTCCACGTACGTGAAGGTGATGCCGTAGCGCTCCAGCACGCGCGCGAACAACCGGTACGTGCCCCCATAGAGATCGTCGCTCACGACGACGTGATCGCCGGTGGAAAGCAATCCCAGCACGGCCGACGTCGCCGCCATGCCGCTCGCGAACGCGCTCGCGAAACGCGCCCCTTCCAGCGACGCGAGCTGGCGTTCTAAGGCGAGCCGCGTCGGGTTGATCGTGCGGCTATAGTCGAACCCCTTGTGCTCGCCGACCCGCGTCTGCGTATACGTGGAGGTTTGGTAGATCGGCACGATCGTCGCGCCCGTCGTCGGATCCGGATCCTGTCCGGCATGAACCGCCCGTGTCGCGAACTTCATTTCATTCCAGCCTGCCCCGAGCTTGTCGAAGGGGAGCTGGTCGAGAGGAACGTTATGATGTCTTGGCGCGTGAGTACGCCAATCGGTTCCCCGTCATCGGTGACGACGATTGCGGGATTGGCGAGCGTCAGCAGCTTGTAGGCAAGCTCGATCTCCTCGGACTGCTCGAGCGCCGGGAACGGGCGCCCCATCACGTCGCTGACCGGCTGATGGAGGATGTCGGAGTGGTCGAACACGCTCTGCATCACCCCGACGTCGTTCACGCTGCCGACTTGCTCGTGGCCGGCCATGACGGGGAGTTGCGAGATCTCGTACCGGCGCAACAGATCGAGGGCGGTCTTGACGGTGTCGTCCTTTTGCACGGTGATGAGCGGCGGCAACGGCGTCTTGCCGCGCAACACGTCGCCGACGGTGGCGCGCCGCTTGGAGTCGGCGATGAAGCCGTTGGCGATCATCCAGTCGTCGTTGAAGATCTTCGACATGTAGCCGCGGCCCGAGTCCGGAAAGATCACGACTACGATCGCGTCGGCCGGCAGCGTCTTGGCGAGCTTGACGGCGGCGACGGCGGCGGTTCCCGACGAGCCGCCCACGAGCAGACCCTCCTCGCGCGTAATGCGGCGCGCCATCAGGAACGAATCGCGATCCGAGACGCGCACGATCTCATCGATCACGCGCAGGTCGACCGTCTCGGGCAGATAGCTCATGCCGATGCCTTCGACGGCATATGAACGCGGGATGTCGCCGGAATAGATCGAGCCTTCCGGATCAGCGCCGATGACGTGCACCGAAGGATTGCGCTCCTTGAGATAGCGCGCCGTTCCGGATATCGTTCCACCCGTGCCGATTCCGGCCACGAAGTGCGTCACCGCCCCGCTGGTCTGCTCCCAGACTTCCGGACCGGTCGTATGATAGTGCGCGTCGGGATTGAAGTGGTTATGAAACTGATTGGGCTGAAAGGCGCCCGGTATCTCGGCGGCGAGGCGGTTGGCGACGCCGTAGTACGACTCCGGTGAGTCCGCCGGAACGTTCGTCGGCGTGATGACGACCTCGGCGCCGTACGCGCGCAGCAGGTCGATTTTCTCGCGGGACATCTTGTCGGGCATTACGAGGATGCATCGGTATCCGCGGATCGCCGCGGCCATTGCCAGGCCTGTCCCCGTGTTCCCGCTCGTCGGTTCGACGATCGTGCCGCCGCGCTTGAGAAGACCCTGCCGCTCCGCTGCCTCCAGCATCGCGACGGCGGGCCGATCCTTCACGCTGCCGCCCGGATTGACGTACTCGACCTTGGCCAGCACGAGACACGGCGCGCCATCGACGACCTTGTTGAGCTTGACAAGCGGCGTGCGGCCGATCGCCTCGAGCGCGGTTGCGTAGTACGACAGGCCGGCCGTACGGGACGACGGGACGGTGCTAGCCATAGGAGCGGCGGCTTCCGCGCGGCGAAGAACAACACCTATGAAACCGCTCGCCGGCAGGCTCGTCATCGCCGTCGCGTTATTGCTGTCGGCGACGACCGCATGCAACAACGATTCGCTCCCGCCCGCTGCGGGTTACGCCCCCGTCACCGGAACGATCTTCGACTCCGCCACGAACGCTCCCATCTCCGGAGCCGTCGTCACCATGGACACCGTTCTCACGGCGACCACCGACGCAGCTGGGAAATTTTCGTTCGACAAGGTGCCTAGCGGCATCGCCGATTATTCCGTGCAGGCGAAAGGCTACCAGACGCTGGCCGCGAGCACCAATATCGAGCCGGGCAAGCCGTTCGCGCTCAACCTTACACTATCGACGCAGCCGCACACTTAGCCGAACGCAGTCGAACGCCGATACGCGCTCGCCGGCTTCATCAAGGTCGCGCGATCGGCGACCGTGCGATCGATGACCGCCAGAACCACGGTGGCGAGCTTATCGGGATCGTGCCGTACGGTCTCGGTCTCGCCGATCACCGCGGCCGGCACCACCTCGAGTCCGAGTGCCGCGATGCGCTCGACGTCGGGCTCGACGGGATCCTGTCCCTCCTGCGCGTATGCGGCGAGCAGCCGCGACGGCGGCTGATCGTTCACGATGACGTAGTCGCAGACGCGTTCGCCCGCATTGGCCAAGAGCGCCGACACGTGGTCGGCGGCCGTCATCCCGTCGGTCTCCCCAGGCTGCGTCATCACGTTGCAGACGTACATTTTTACGGCGCGGGCGTCCGCGACTTCCCGGGCGATGCGGCTCACCAGGAAGTTCGGGGCAACCGACGTGAAGAGCGAGCCCGGCCCGAGAACGATCGCATCGGCGCCGTGGATCGCGGCGATCACTTCGTCGAGCGGCGCGGCCGCCGGCGGATCGAAGAAGACGCGCTTGATCGGCCGCTGCGCGCTCGAGATGTTCGACTCGCCCTCCAGGATCGTGCCGTCGTCGAGCTCCGCGCACAGGCGCACGACCCCGAGCGTCGCCGGCAACACGCGGCCGACGACGTTGAGCACGCGGCTCGATTCCTTGATCGCGTGATCGAAGTTCCCCGTAATGCCGGTCATGGCGGCCAGGAACAGATTGCCGAAGGAGTGGCCGGTCAGGCCCTGGCCTTCGGTAAAGCGGTAACGGAAGAGGTCCGTCACCAACGCTTCGTCGTCGGCCAACGCCACGAGGCAGTTGCGCACGTCGCCCGGCGGCAGCACTCCGAGCTCCTTTTGGAGTCTACCAGACGAGCCGCCGTCGTCGCTCACGGTGACGATTGCCGTCAGGTTGCTGGTTCGGCGCTTCAGGCCGCGCAGGAGCGTCGACAGTCCGGTGCCGCCTCCGATGGCGACGATCTTATATCCCTGCTGCAGCCGCCGGCCCACGAGCGCGTCGCGGACGCCTTTCGGCGTGCGATCGCGCGCGATCCCCACGACGGAGCGCAGCCACATCCACGTACCCGCAACGAGCGCCACGAGTCCGCCGATTCCGAGGATCCACGTGAGATACGACGGCGGGAAATAGTCGTCGACGATGTCGTCGAGGATCTCGTTGATGTGCACGCCGGTACCCTCGGCGATGAACCACCGCGTGACGGCGTCGAGCAGCAGCACGACGCCGAACGCCGCGAGGAAAATCCAGCGCTTGACGCCGATCCCAGGCAATAGCCAGTGCAGCGAGCGCGCGAATCGCTGCCGCATCAGGCTACCCTCGCGAGATCCCGCGCCTCGAACGCGAGCTCGAAGCTGGCATCGCCTTCGTAACGGCGCATCAGCCGGCGCGCCACGTAGACGGAGCGGTGACGGCCGCCCGTGCAGCCGATCCCGATCGTGAGTTGCGTCTTGCCTTCGGCGAGATAGCGCGGCAGCAGATAGTCCAGGAGATCGCCAACCTTCGCGAGGAAAGGCTCGAGCGAGGGGTCATCCTCAATAAATGCGCCGACGGCGGCATCCTCCCCCGTCTGCTCGGCAAGCGGCTCCTCGTAGTTCGGATTGCGCAAAAAGCGGACGTCAAAGAGCAGATCCAGGTCGGTGGGCAGGCCGAACTTGAACCCGAACGAGACGAACGCAATCGCCAGGCGCACCGGTCCGCCCGTCAGGAACGCGCCGGCAATCCGGTCTTTGAGCGCACCGTGCGTGAGGCTGGTCGTGTCGATGACGACGTCGGCCCGCTCCCGAAGGGGAGCCAGGACGCGCCGGTCGGCCTCGATGGCCTCGCGAACGGAACCGGTTTGCGCGAACGGGTGGCGCCTCCGCGTCTCGCTGAATCGCCTGACGAGCAGCTCGTCCGAAGCATCCAGAAAGAGCATCTTCGCAGAATGGGTACGTCTAATGCGATCGATCGCGGAGCGCGCATCGCCCAGGCTCGTGTCGCTTCGGACGTCGAGCGCGATTGCGACGTCTCGCGTCGCGGTGTTTTCAAGGGCCGCTACGGCGGCGTCGAGGACGACGGGAGGCAGGTGTTCGATGCAGTAGAAGCCCAAATCCTCAAAAGACTTGATCGCCTGACTCAATCCCGCACCGGAGAGGCCGGTAACGAAGACGATGCGCAGGGAACCCATATGAAGCTCTTTTCGCCCGAACGCGCCAACGCCCTCATCCCGAAGCTCGAGCCGCTCGTGGACGAGCTCTTGAGCCGGCGACGTGAGCTGGCCATCAAATTGCTGGAGTCCGATCCCGCGCTCCATCATCACGTCGAGCCGACACGCCGCCCGAGGCTCGCCGGGGTGCGCTCGCCCCTGCCGGCGCCACGTTTTGCAGAGCTCAAGCACGAGATCGCACGGCTGATCTACCGTATCGAAGCGTTCGGTTGCGTCGTCAAGGACATCGACCTGGGGCTCGTCGATTTTCCCGCGATGCGGGACGACGAACCGATCTATCTATGCTGGAAGCTGGGGGAGCCGCGCGTCGGCTACTGGCACGGCATCGAAGAGAGCTTCGGCTCCCGTAAGGGACTCTAGCCGGCCGCGGCCTCCGGCGCGACCGCGATGAAATCTTCGGCCAGCCCCTGCAGCCGGACGTCGCCGAAGTCGGCGGTGTACGCGCCGCTCTCCATACCCGTGATCTCTCCGATCTCGGGCACGGTGGCGAGCTGCGGGATCTTCGCTCGAATCTCATCGGGGATGCGCACGCGCGTGCCGATCGCCAACGGACTCCCTTCGAAGAGCGCGTTCAGACTGTCGAGCAGCATCGGGAGTGGAATTCCGTAATCCACGCTGATGGCGCCGATGGTGTGCGTTTCGCTGATCGCACAGTTCGAGCATCCGCCAAGGTGGAACCGCGCAAATACCCGGCGGGCGCCGGCGTGCATCCTGAACGCCTCGTCCACGGTCATCTCCGGACTAAAATACTGCTCGCTCATTGCTAATTCTCTTTCGCTACAACGCCGTTTTCGCCCGCTGGGTTTCACGGAGTACGCCTATAAGCCGGATTCTGTACCCACGAGTGGGCGATGACCATCTCTCTGGGGCGCTCGTTACCGAGCGCCTCGATGCGACGCAGCTCGTTGGACGGGCAGTCCATTTTAAAGCCGAGCAGTCTTGCTTCGGGTGGGGTTTACCCGAGGCCGCGTCTCCGCGGCGCTCCGTGAGCTCTTACCTCACGATTTCACCCTTGCCGGACGCGAGCGTTCGGCGGTATGTTTCTGTGGCACTTTCCTTCGAGTCGCCTCGACAGGACGTTATCCTGCACCCTGCCCATATGAAGCCCGGACTTTCCTCACTCCCCGATCGAGGAGCGCGGTCACCCAGCGTACTCCGCCATGCCAGTATACCATTGCGCGATCAGTTCGCACGCGTCTACGAGGCGAGGCCCCGGCCGGCTGAGGTAAGCGTTGCCGTCCATGGCGAGTATTCGCCCGCGGCGCCGTGCGACCAACGACCGCCAGGCGGCGACGCCGTCGAGCCGCGCGATCGCGCGCTTGGTCTTTTCCAGGTCGAAGCCGCAGGGCGCCACGATCACGGCTTCGGGGTCGCCGGCCGCGATCGCATCCCACTCGAGGCGTTGCGAGTTCGCCCCCGGATGAGCGAGGATCGGCGCGCCCCCGGCGAGCTCGACGAGCTCGGGAATCCAATGCCCCGCGCTCATCGGAGGATCGGTCCACTCCAGCACCAGCGTGCGCACGTCACCGCGCGTGCGCACCCTCTCGATTCGCGATCGCAGCTCCGCGACGACTCCTCGCGCGCTCCGCGGCCTGCCCGTCACGTCGCCGAGCAGCTCGACATTCGCGAGCACGTCCTCGATCGACGCCGGCTCGAGCGAAATGATGCGAAGATCGGAACGTAAACGCGTGGCGGCACGCCCGACGGCCTCGTACGAAACCGCGCACACCGGACAGAGCTCCTGCGTGACGATGACGTCAGGAGCGAGCCGTTCCAGCAGCGCCGCATCGAGCGCGTACAGGCTCGAGCCGGCGTGCACCGCCGTGCGGACGTGGCGGTCGATTTCGCCCGGGTCGTCCAAGCTCGGGCCGGAGGAACAGGTGACCGCCGGTAAACCGAGCGCACGCGGCGGATAGTCGCATTCGTGCGTAACGCCAACGACGTCGTCGCCGGCGCCGATCGCGAAGAGAATCTCGGTCGCACTCGGCAGCAAGCTCACTATGCGCACGCGCGAGCCTTCCGCGCTCGGGCGGGTTTTCCATCGCTCGGCACGAACCGCGCTCAAATCTTGAGCGAGATCATCACGTACCGAGGAACGGTCTACCCGTGGCAATGCGACCACATGGGCCACATGAACGTGATGTTCTACGTCGGGAAGTTCGACGAGGCCAGCTGGCATTTGATGGCCGCCGTCGGCATTACGCCGAGCTACATGAAAGAGACCAACGCCGGCGTCGCGGGAGTCCAGCAGAACATCAGCTATCAGCGCGAGCTGTTCGCCGGAAGCATCGTCGAGATTCGTTCTCGGATCGCCAGCATCGGCGAGCGCAAAATTTGCTGGGTGCACGACCTGTACGACGCGGAGACCGGGGAGCTGTGCGCGGTGTGCGAGCTCACGGGCGTACACATCGACCGCGCGCAGCGCCGCGCCACGCCCTTTCCTGCCGCCATCCAGGCACGCGCGGAGGCGCTGCTCTAGTTACTCCCCTTGGGCGAGTGAGTAGCCGCGCTCCCCGTTAAACGTGTAGAGCCCCTCGGTTTTGATCACGTCGAACCCGGCCTGGCTCGCGGCCTGCAGCAGCTTCACGACGCGCTCCGCCGAGAACGGCTCGCCGTCGGCCTCGAAGCGGCAGCACCAGTGGTCGCTCCAGTACGTGTCCGGGTTGCCGTTGGGCCAGACCTTGGTGCCGCGGTTGCTGATCGTCGTGAGCTTCGCCCCGGGAACGTCGAACTGTTGCATGACGCCGGCGATCTGGTCCGGGTTCCCATCGCGCCGGTCTATGAAGAGATCGACGCCCGCGCGGAGCTTCATCGGGGGCTTTCCCGCCGGCCGGATCGCGAGGTTCATCTGCGCTTCCTTGTCGTACTGCGCCGGCTTGAGGTGCTGCGGCTTCTTGTCGAGCCGCTCGATAACTGCGTCGGCGAACTCTCGCGTGCCGACCTTTTTGCGCGACGTACCCTCCTTGAAGATGTCATACGTATGGATGCCGTCCTCGATGGTCCGGAGCCAGCCGTTGTGCACCCGCTCCGCCACGTCCGCCTGTCCGATATGAACGAGCATCAGGATCGCACCATGCAGGAGTCCCGACGGATTCGCGAGGTTTTGGCCCGCGCGGCGCGGCGCCGAGCCGTGGATCGCTTCGAACATCGAGCAATGATCGCCGATGTTTGCGGAGCCGGCTAGGCCGACGGAGCCCGTGATCTGAGCCGCGACGTCGGAGAGCACGTCGCCGTACAGATTCGGCATCACGATGACGTCGAACGCCTCCGGAGTGTCCGCCATCTTCGCGGCGCCGATGTCGACGATCCAGTGCTCGCTCTCGATTTCAGGATACTCCGTCGCGATCTCGTTGAACGTGCGGTGGAACAAGCCATCCGTGATCTTCATGATGTTGTCCTTCGTGAAGCACGTGACTTTGTTACGCTTGTTCGCGTGCGCGTACTCGAAGGCGTAACGAATGATTCGCTTGCTGCCCGGTCGCGAGATGAGCTTCAAACACTGCGCCACCTGATTGGTCTGCCGGTGCTCGATGCCGCCGTATACGTCCTCTTCGTTCTCACGCACGATGACGATGTCCATGCGCGGATGCTTCGTAGCGACGTACGGATAGAGCGACGCGCACGGCCGGACGTTGGCATACATGCCGAGCGTCTTGCGCACCGTTACGTTGAGGCTCTTGAAACCTCCGCCCTGCGGCGTCGTAATCGGCGCCTTCAGAAACACCTTGGTCCGTCGCAGCGACTCCCACGACGCGGGCTCGATGCCGTTGCTCATTCCGCGGTTGTAGACCGTCTCGCCGATCTCGATCGGCTCGAGTTCCAAACGGGCGCCGGCGTCCTCGAGGATGCGCAGCGTCGCCCTCATAATCTCGGGGCCGATCCCGTCACCGTAGGCCACGGTGACCGGCACGCTTTTGGCCGTTGCAATGGTAGCAGACACGCTCACCCTCCTTATTTCGTGCGGCCCTAGCGCCGCCACTCCTGGGCGTTCCAGTCCTCGCTGATGCCGTTGGGGGCGAAGTTCTGCAAGTCGCTCGCGAGCGCATACCGCAGCGATTGGTAGTAGATGAAGGCCGCGGGCGCGTCGCGCAACAGAAGAGACTGAATCTGCGAGTACGCCCGCTTGCGTACCGATCGGTCGAAAGTCGAGAGCGCGAGGCGCTGGGCGGCCTCCATCTCGGGCGAACAGTAGCGGGCGATGTTGTTGCCGGCGGGAGGAATCATGTCGCAGGCCCACTGCGACGAATCGTCGGGGTCCGAGCCGGAAATCCACGCGTACATCGCGAGGTCGAACTTCCCGCCGTTGAGAATGCCGCCGCTTTGCGCCGCCGCGTACAGGACGGCGTAATCGAAACCCTTGAGCTGCAGATCGACCCCGATCGCGCGGTACATCTGCTGCACCTGCGCCGTGATCGTGCGCACGATCTGGCTTCCCAGTCCGTAAACGAGCAACAACGAGAGCCGCTTCCCGTCGCGGACTCGGATTCCGTCGGGCCCGGCGTGCCAGCCCGCCGCCTCCAGCAGCGCCTTGGCCCGGTTCGGATCGAACGGCGTCGGCGCGAGCGCGGAATCGAACGCCCAGTAGTACGGCGCCAGATCGGCGACGGCGAGCTGGCCGGTCCCGAACGTGTCGTCGCGAACGATGGTGGCGCGATCCATCCCCAGCACGAGCGCCTGGCGAACCCGCGGGTCGTCGAGCGGCGCGCGCCGCGTGTTGAAGATGATGGCCGTATACGCCGGCGCCGCCGCCAGCAGACGGCGCACTCCCCCAGCGTCGGCGAGGTCGCGGTAGGCCGTGCCGGTGATTTCAATTCCCAAATCCGCTTCGTGGGAGCGGAGCTGCGCCTGCGTGGTCTGATCGTCGGGAATGATGGCCAGGGTCAGCCCCTTCATCGCGGGGGCCCCGCGAAAATACGCGGGATTGGCGCGTAAAACGATACGGTCGCCGCGCAGCCAGCGCACGAATGCATACGGCCCGGTTCCGACCGGCGAGCCGTTGAACGCCACGTGGTTGATGTCCGCATACGACGCGAGCAGATGCGCCGGTAGGACGCGAATCGGCGTGTCGCTCTCGGCGAAAACCGTATCGACGGCCGGAGGGAAGACGCGCTTTAGGCGCATGACGACCGTATAGTCGTCGGGCGTCGCGATCGATGCGATTTGATCGTAGCCGCGCCGCGACACCACATTGTTGCGCGGGTTCATGATCGCCCGCCACGTGAACTCGACGTCGCGGCTCGTGAAGGGCGCACCGTCCTGCCACTTGACGCCGTGCCGGAGGTGATAGGTGAGCGTCAAGCCGTCCTTGCTGATGCCGCCGTTTTCGAGCGTCGGCACCGCGGCCGCAAGGTCGGGAACATCGCGCTGATGCTGATCGTGCGTCACGAGCAGACTGAAGATCAGCCCGTCGGCGAAGCTTTCGATGGAGTTCTGTGCGAGCAGTGGATTGAGCTGCGTCGGGTTGATCGGAATCGCGACGCGCAACCGATCCGACGAAACTCCGCCCGGACCGGCGTGCCGCGAGCAGCTAGCGCTGCAAAGGGCCGCGCACGCGGCGATGCCGAGGAGCGCCGCGGTGCGTGTCAACGTACGCAGCGAAACTTCGCATACATGTAGGGGTAGTCGCCGAAGAACCAGTTCCGGAACGAGCGCCGGATGAGCTCGGCGGACGTCACGGGCGATGCGCCCTTCATTACGTAGTGCGTGCCGTCGAAGAAGTCGGCGGAGTATTGCGGATAGGACGCCATCGGCTCGAAGCCAGGCAGCGGGCCGAACGGCGTCGCCGTCCATTCCCAGCCGTTGCCGACGAGGTCCGCGACGCCCCAGGCGCTCGCACCGCGCGGGTGCGCATCGACGGGCTCGGGGTCGAACCGCTCGAAATCGAAGTTGCCGTGCGCCGGTGCCGGCTTCTCATCACCCCATGGGAAGGCGCGCTCTTCGCCGTTTGGGGTTCCGAACGCGGCGCGATGGAACTCCGCCTCGCTGGGCAGGCGGGTTCCGGTCCACTGCGCATATGCCTCCGCCTGATCGTGCGACACATACACGGGCCACGAGCGCGGGAGCGCGATCTCCTCGAAGGTACAGCGCAACAGCCAGTCGCCGTCGCGTTCCCTCCAAAACGTCGGAATCGGGCCGCCGTCGGCGACGAACGCTAACCAGTCGCCGTTCGTGACGGGATATTCGGCGATCTCGAACTCGCCAACCGGCACTTCGATGCGGCGAAACTCGTTGTCCCAGCCGAAGGCGATCTCGTCCGGATCGGCGCCCAGCGTCGCCGTGCCGGCTCCGATCCGAACGAAGCGCTGCGCCGGGACCGCGTGGTCTTCGTGGCGCCCGGCGATGCGGCGCTTACGGTCGTAGCCGAGCTGATGAACGATGTACATCAGCGTCTCCTGATGCATCTGCTCGTGTTCTAGGATAGTGTACGCCGCCTGGCCGCGGCGTAGGCTCGGCACGCCCGGATCGTCGATCCGGGCCGACTCGAGCGCGCGCTCCACGCGCTCATCGCACTGCGCGGCGAACGCCGCGACGGCCGCGCGGGAGGGCCACTCGGCGCGATCGTGGCGCCGCGCCTCATCCAGCGACCCCGGGTCGATGCCGCGCTCGAAGAGCTTCTGGAACGCCGGGTCGATCGAGGCCTCTCCCAGTCCCCGCGCGCACAGCGTGTTGAAGCTGAACGCGGGAACGTGCCCCTCGTAGAACGCGAACGGATGCCGCAGCGGGATGGGCCGATCGTAAAAAGCCTCGTCCTCGATCAGCGAGAACAGCGTCGCCGAGCGCTCGCGATTGCGCCGATACCAGTCGCCCAGCCTTGAGCGGGTGGCTAACATTAGAGCGTGCCTCGCTTTTCTTGTTCGCGCTCGATGGAGACGAAGAGCGCCTTGAAGTTGCCCTTGCCGAACGAGAGGCTGCCCTTGCGCTGGATGATCTCGAAAAACAGCGTCGGCCGGTCCTGAAGCGGCTTGGTGAATATCTGCAGCATATAGCCCATGTCGTCGCGATCGACAAGAATGCGCAGCTCCCGCAGCGTCTCGAGCGCCTCGTCGATCTTACCCACGCGCTCCGCGAGCATGTCGTAATACGAGTCCGGCGTGTCGAGAAACTCGACGCCGTTTTCCTTCAGCGCCCGAATCGTGGCCGCGATGTCGTCGGTGCGGATCGCCATGTGTTGAACGCCCGCGCCGCGGTAGAAGTCTAGATACTCCTCGATTTGAGATTTCTTCTTGCCCTGCGCCGGCTCGTTGATCGGGAACTTCACGCGATGGCGGGGATCGGTCATCACCTTCGAGCGTAGCGCCGTGTAGTCGGTCGAGATGTCCTTGTCGTCGAACGAGACCAGCTGCGAGAAGCCGAAGACGCGCGCGTAAAAGTCGCCCCACGCGTCCATCTCGCCCCATCCGACGTTACCGACGCAATGGTCGATGAACTGGAGCTGCGGTTTCCGGACGCTCGCGATCGTCTTGCGCGCCTCGACGTAACCAGGCATGAAAACGCCGCCATAGCCGTCGCGCTGGACGAACGAGTGAACCGTGTCGCCGTAGGTAGCAATGGTCGCCTTAACGATGCGGCCGCCGGCGTCGTCGAACGCCGTCGGTTCCAACACGGTCTTCGCGCCCCCCCGCACGGCCGCTTCGAACGCGCT
>JAFAJV010000135.1 GCA_019235995.1 Vulcanimicrobiota bacterium | reverse complement strand
GCGTCGACGCCGTGCGGGATGACGGCGATCTTCTCGCCGGCGACACCGAGGAGCTCGCGGAGTTCGCCGGCACCGAACTGCGAGACGGCAATCACGCGTGCCGCCGTGCGGGCCGAGCGCAGAAACGGCTCCTGCGCGCGCCGGCGCCGCCCCGAATCGGGATCGGGGTAGCGAAAGGGCACGGCGTCGTGGATCGTCGCGACGCTCGGCAGCGACGACGCGAAGAACGTGCCGTTCGCCGGATGCCAGATGACGTCGCAATCGCGCGGCGGTCGCGATCGGACGTCGAAGTCGTCGCCGCCGAGGGCGCGCGCATACGCAGCCGAATAGCGCCGGCGCAGGCGAAATTCGGCAAGCAGCGTGAGCTCTACGTCGGTGCGGCCGAGCAGGCGGCGTAAGATTGCGCGCGCATAGCGTCCGATTCCACGCGTGTCTTCGGCGACAACGCGCGCGTCGACGGCAATGCGCAGTGGCATGTCGTCGTCAGCCTTCGCGAATGGGCAGCCGTTCCCCGCAGCGCTTCGCGGTCTCCGATCGGTTATCGGGAAATCATGCAATGTATGGGCGCGTGTAGGGCCAGCCAAAGGCCGACGTTCGTCGTGGTGTCCGCGCTCGTGTCGGGCCCGACCGCGTGCGCATCGTTCGCGTCGGTATTTTCGTAATCGTCGACGGCCCACTCGGTTGGAATCGCGCCGTGCGTCGCCAAGACGCGCACGAAGCTTATGGTGTCGCGCGAGAACCGGTGTCGGGTGGGATACGGAGAGACCAAAACGGTCGTTCGAATTCCGAGAGCATTCCCCCAGCGGATTGCCTGCTCGATGAAGCGCTGGTAGCCCGGCCCGCTGCCGCCTCCGAGGAAGAAGTTCGGCGGCGTGTCGAGCGCGATGCCGCCGCCGTATGTGGCTTCGAAGCGCGTCAAATCGTAGAACGAGCTGTTCAAATCGTAGTACGCGCGCCGCGTAGGCGGAAAGATGCGGCTGCGCGGTTTCCAGGCCGCGTTGGGGGCGACGACCGGCGCCATCGATGCGATGCCCACGGAACGGGCGGCCTGCACCCATAGCCTCCACTTCGTAACGTTCCTTCGATCGAACGTGATCGCCGACGGCGGCCGGTCGGGAACGTTTACGTTGGCGGCGGTTGGGTTGAGGCCGCTGCGGACGTATTGATACCGATAGTAGTACGGATAGTCTTTTGCAGACAGCGTGAAGTAGTTTGCGCCGACGTAACCGAGCTCGGCCTCGCCCGGCCCGGTCGCGTCAAAGACGTTCCCGATGGCGTTGAGAATCGAGTAAGGATTCGAGGGCGTCGCGTCGGCAATCGCCGCCGCAATCGCGTTTGCGTGCTCGTAGAGCCTCACGCGCCCAGTCGCCAGCAGCGCGGTCGTGAAGCCGCGGTTGACCAGAGCGTTGAATCCAGCGGTACCTCCGACGGAAACGTACTCGGCAGCATCAGAGCACTGACCGCTCGGACTCGTCGACGCGATGGGCACCTGTGCACGGTTACATCCTGCGACGGCGAGGCCCAAGAGCGCTGCGGCGATTCTCACGTCGGGGTGTTTTCGACGCACAGGACGCGGTTCCGCGGCCCCAGCGGTGCGTTCCGGCCTTGTTGGAATTGAGCGCCGAGCCGCCGAATGCGTAGAGGCATGTCTACCAAGCTCTGGGCGCGGATTTTTGGCCTTTGGACGCTGCTGGCCGTCGTTGGGATGGTCGCGAACCGTCAGAACACCATCGACGTCCTCAACGCGTTCTTTGCCGGGGCTGCAGTGATGTGGGCGACGGGCGTCTTTACCTTGCTGGTCGGCATCGTAATGGTCGTCGCGCACAACCGCTGGTCGGGCGGCGCGCTCCCGATCATCGTGACGCTCTACGGCTGGCTCGTGCTCGCCAAAGGTTTGATGTTCGTGTGGCTGCCGGCCTCGGCCGAGCAAGCGTTTTACGGCTCGCTGCACTTCGGCGAGTATTTCTATCTGTATTTCGTCGTTTCGCTGGCGGTCGGCGCCTACTTGACCTACGGCGGATTCAAAAAGGACGTCGCCGCGTAGCCGTGCGCATCGCTGCGCATCTCATTTTGGGCGCCCGCGAGGAACCTTTTCTCGCGGCGATGCTCGAATCGATCGGCTCGAGCGCACATCTGCTGATCGTAAACGACAACGCGCCGGATCCGTCGCCCCATTCTGCGACGTTGAGTGCGAGCCGCTTCGGCCGCGAAGGCCGGGTGATCGTCGAACGCACGGAGTTCCGAGGCTTCGCCGACGCGCGCAACGTGTGCTTGCGGCTGCACGCGGAGAACGACGCCGGCGACTGGGTGGCCTTCGTCGACGCCGATGAGGTTCACGGCGCGCGCGTCGCGCGTACCGCGCGGCGCATCGACCGCGTGCCGGCCGCATTCGATTTCGTCGACGGCTACACGTGGCATTTCTTCGCTTCGTTCGACTACTACACGTCGATCGAGCGCCGCATGATGTTCTTCCGGTTTGCGCGCGGGCTGCGCTGGGAGGGTGCCGTTCACGAGCAGCTGCGCGGGCACGAAGGGAGGCGGGTCGCGCTGCCCTACGTCTACGCGCACTACGGCCACACCCTGGCGCCCCGCCGGCACGCGGAGAAGGCGCGGCAGTATTCGGCCCTGGGCGCGCCGGGCAACGTGCTGCGCGAGGAGCAGCTCGACGACTTCGACGTCGCTCGCTACTACGCGCCGGTCTACCCGCGGCTGCTGCGCTTTTCGGGCAAGCATCCGGCCGCGGCTCGCGCGACGGTGGAGCGCCTGCGTGGCGAACTGGTGATCGAGCACCGCCGTACGCACGACATCGTCGAAGCCCAAGAGATGCCGACGAAAATCCGCAACGCGGCGCGGAAGCTCAACTACGAGATGCGCTGGCGCTCGCGAATTGTCGATCCGCTGGCCCGGGCGCTATAGGCAATTCATACTATGCCGCCCTAGCGGTTATCCACAGCCTTTTTGGCCAAACATTTCGCCGCCTATAACGATTTTGACCCACGTTTTATAATTCGTTTCACGCGGCGCACCCGAAGAAAAGTTCGGCACGAATGCGAACACTTGGTTGGCAATATGTTAAAAAATTGGTATACTTGTACACCAGAGGGGGCAGCTTAGTGACCGCCCTCAGGGAGTCATGATCTCAGGGATGCCGCGGCTCGGCCCGTCGATCGTCCGGCGGCCGCATCTGGAGGACTGGCTAGGGCGCTTTAGGGGCGTTCCGGTTCGCTTTTTGGTCGCTCCACCGGGCTTCGGCAAAAGCATGGCGCTGGTCGGGTATCTGCGCCACTCGGCCCCGAACGGCTTCTACTGCATCCTCAACGCGAATTGCACCGCGCAGGAGGTTTGGGCGGCGATCGCGCGTGCGCTCGAGGCCGAGAGCGCGTTTGCGTCGCATGCGGAGGTGATCACGGCGCTCGCGACCCGGGCCCCGATGGAGCTGGCCCTGGACTGCGAGCACGTACCCGATGCCGGCGGCGTTGCCGCCGTTTTGCAGCTGATCGACGACCTGCCGGAGGACGTCGGCCTGTTGATCGCGTGTCGCGCTCGCGGCCCGTTCCAGGTCGGGCGTCTCGTCTCGCAGGGAGCGGCCTCGCTCTGCGACGCGGAGCGGCTCGCCTTCGATGTGGCCGGGATCCGGCACGTCGCCGAGACTTGCGGCGTCCCATACACGCACCCCGACGTGCTGCGCATGCTCGAGGCCACCGACGGTTGGCCCCAAGTCGTGAGCGGCGCTCTCCGCAAGGCCGCCGAAGACAGCTGCAGCCTCTCGCAGGCGTTCGACAACTGGCGCACGCACCACGGTCACCTGTTCAACGAGTTCATCGCGGCGTCGCTGACGCACGTGTCGGAGCGCGACGCGGACCTGGTGCTCAAGCTGATGAGCGGCTCATATTTGGACGACCGCCAGCAGCTGCAGGGGCTCGAAGAGCAGGGACTCTTCGTGATTCACACCGCCGACGGATACCGGCCGCTTCGGGCGCTCTCGCGCACCCGGCTCTACGACCGCTACGGCCGGCGCGCCCAGCCCGCCCATCCGATGCAGGTCCGTCTCTTCGGATGGTTCCTGGCCGAAATCGACCGGCAGCCTATCGAGTGGATCCGCCGACGCGACCGCCAGATCTTTAAATACGTCGCGCTGCAGCCGGGCGGCACCGCCTCACGCGCGGAGCTCGGGCACGTCTTTTGGCCGGGGGCGGAGCGCCATCTCGTCGCGCAAAGCCTGCGGACGGTCTGCTCCAACATTCGTAAGGCGATCGCACACATCGTCGGCTTCAAACAGGTCGAGGCGTACTTCCGTGCCGGCGACGACCTCTCGATCGACCTCGAGAACGTCATCGTGGACGTCAATCGGTTCGTGTCGCACACCGACGACGCGGACGCGCAGTACGAGCGCGGAGAGCTTCGGGCAGCATACGCACACTATCGCAGCGCGGCGCGCGTGTATCGCGGCGACTTGCTGATCGGTGACGCGCACGAGCCCTGGGTCGCGACGTTGGACGCCATCCTCAAGCAGCGGCACGTAACGGTGCTGGAACGAATCGCCGAGATCGTCAGCGCGATCGACGACCAGGCGACCGCCGAACCCGACCTGCGTCTCGCTTCCGGGTCGTAACGCCGGTGCGTCAGCTCTGGATCAACGCGGCCATCGTCTTGGCGGCGCTGACGGCACTTGGCATTCACACCGGTATCGTCACGCGCAGCGGCTTCTTAATGGGCGACTTCCGCGCGTTCTACTGTGCGGCGCGCGTGGCATCGCACGGCGGCGATCCGTATCGGACCGAGCCGCTGCGCACCTGCGAGACGGCGATCGGGCCCGAGGAATTCTTCGAGAAGAACGCCGGCGTCACGATCCCGGCGCCGCTGCCAGGTTACGCGATCGCGGCGCTGATGCCGCTTGGCGCCTTGCCGTTCTGGCCGGCCGCGGCGCTCTGGGGCGCGCTGCTGGCGCTCGCGTGCGTCGCGAGCATCGTGACGCTCGCGCGTCTGGCGGGGATGGACTGGGGCGTCGGGCTCGGCGCCTTCGCGCTCTCGCTCGGCATGCTCTCGCTGCCGTTTGGCGAGGTGGTGCCGCTCGCGGTCGCCGCCATCTGCCTCTCCGCGCATTGCGCCGCGCGCGGTCGCGCGCGCGCCGCGGCGCTCTTCGCGGCGGCCGCGATGATCGAACCCCACCTCGGCCTGCCGGCCTGCGTCGCGCTTGCGGCGTGGCGGCCGGCGACGCGCGTGCCGCTGACTCTCGCATTCGGCGTGCTCGGAGTGCTGTCGCTTGCAGCGCTCGGCGGCGGGCGCAACGTCGAGTACTTCACCTCGGTGCTGCCGGCGCACGCGCTTTCCGAGCTTACGCGCGACACCCAGTACAGTCTCACCGCGGTCCTCGCGTCGGTGGGCGTGCCGGCCGGCGCGGCACTGCGCGCCGGCTCGCTGTGGTACCTCGGAATGCTCGCGGCGGGCGCGATCGTGGCGGGTCTCCTCGCGCGGCGGACGCGCAACGACGCGTTCCTAGCTGCGATACCCCCGGCCTTCGCGGTGTTCGGCGGCACGTTCATCCACGTGACGCAGATCGCCGTGGCGCTGCCGGCGGCGGCTCTGCTCGTCGCATATTCGCCGCGGGAGCGGCGCGCGCTCGCAGTCGTCGCGCTGCTCGCGCTCGCGGTGCCGTGGGGATGGTTCGATTCGCCGGCGCTGCTGCTCGCGCCGCTATTCCCGATCGCGTACCTGGCGTGGCGCTACTGGCCGGGGAATCTCGCCGCGACGCTGCTCGCGGCGATCGCGGCGGCCGTGCTCCTCTTCGGCGTTGAATCGCTGCATGCGGTCGCGGCGCCGCAGGTCGTCGCGCACGCCGCGGCGGCGATCGATCCGCGCTTGCCCGAGGCCTCCTGGAGCGTTTTCACGCAGAAGAGCTCGACGGGAAGTCTTGCGGCGTGGGTTGTTCGGATTCCGACGTGGGCCGCGCTCGCGCTCCTGCTCGTCCTGGCGACGGCGGCCGCTTCGCTGCGCTTACGCGCGAGCCACGCCCTCGCGATCGGCGCCGCCGCAGTCGCGACCCTGCTGCCGATCGCGGCGCAGACGTACAACGATCGCTCCAGCCGCTGGCTCGCGGTGGACTTTCGCGCCTATTACTGCGCGGCGCTGGCTCAGCGCGAGGGTTTCAGTCCCTACTACGTGCAGCCGCTGCACGACTGCGAGCACGCAACGCCGGCCCCGTTTTATCGAGCGCCCGCAAAGGTGACGGTTCCAGCTCCGTATCCGCCCTATGCGTTGACGTTCTTTTACCCCTTGACGCTGTTCTCGTTCGACACGGCCGCGACGATCTGGTGGTACTTGCTCGCGGCCGCAGTCGCCGTCGCGGCGTACGCCCTATCGCGCATCGCGCGGCAGCCCGTGGCCGTGGCGTGGGCTGCGCTGGCGCTCTCGCTCGGCTTGACGTCGTTTGCTTCGGGCAACGTGATGCCGATCGCGCTCGCGGCGATCGTCGTCGCCGCGCTTTGCGCCGCGCGCGATCGCTGTGAATGGGCGGCGCTCGCGATTGCGGTGGCCGCGATCGAGCCGCAGATCGCGCTCCCGGCGGCCCTCGGCCTCTTCGTCGCGTATCCGCGGATTCGCGTTTCGTTGTGCGTCGCGGGCGCGGCGCTCGCGGCGCTGTCGCTCTTGGGCGGCGGCCTGACGCAAACGATCGCCTACGTCACCGCGGTGCTGCCGGCACATGCACTCGCGGAGGTCTCGCGCGACAACCAGTACAGCCTCTCGACGATACTGACTGCGCTGGGCGTTGCCGACACCTCCGCGGCGCTCGCCGGAAGCATGTCTTACGTGGCGATGACGGCGTTGGGCGTGTTCGCCGCCGTGCGGCTCGCTCGCCGCTACGACAACGCGGCCTTCGCCGCGCTGGTCCCGCCGGCGTTCTCGCTGCTAGGAGGGACGTTCGTGCACACCGAGGTGATCGCCGCGGCGGTTCCCGCGTGCCTACTCGCATTTTCGCTTGCGCAGACGCAACGCGCGTGGCTTCTCGCGGCGCTGCTGCTGCTCGCGGTGCCGTGGATGCTCGCCACCTCGGCGGCACTGTTCCTCGCCCCGCTCTTTCCGGCGGCATACCTCGCGTACGCGCTCTGGGGCGATCGGACGATCGCGCTGATCGTTGGGGTCGCGTCGTTGGCCGTCATCGTCGGGCTCTTCACGCTCGCGCACGCGCCGGTGCACGCGCCCGTTCATTCGCACGTCTATCCCCCCATCGACCCGATGCTCGCCGAGGCCAGCTGGCGTGATTTCGTGCTGGGTAACGTGACGAATCGGCCGGCGATGTGGCTCCTGCGCTTGCCGACCTGGATCGGGCTGGTGACGTTCGCCGTTCCGACGCTGCTGCTTTGCCGCAGGGAGCCGTCGCGCTTCGCCATGGAGGCGCGGCTTTCGGAGTCGCGCGCATGACCGTCTGCTCCGTGATCCCGGCATACCGAGCGCGGAGAACGATCTGCGACGTCGTTCGAAGCGCGCTGCGCTATTGCGATGAGGTCGTCGTGGTCGACGACGCCTGCCCCGAAAAGTCGGGCGATTCGGTGAGGCAGACGTTTGCGGGCCATCCGTCCGTGCACGTCCTGACCCGGCCGCGCAACGGCGGGGTCGGCGCCGCCGTGAAGACCGGCCTCGAAAAGGCGCTCGCGCTCGATGTCGACGTCATCGTCAAGCTCGACGCCGACGGGCAAATGGACCCGAGCTATATCCCGAGCATCGTCGAGTTGTTCGAATCCGACCCGAATCTCGCCTACGTCAAGGGCAATCGATTCTTCGACTCACGCGTGCTCGGCAAGATGCCGGCAATCCGGCTCTTCGGGAACTCGTTCCTTTCGCTCTTCGCCAAATTTGCGTCCGGTTACTGGAACATCCTCGACCCGACGAACGGCTATCTGGCTTTCAACGGTCGCCTCCTGCCCGGCGTGAACTGGAAGAGCCTGGCGGACTGCTACTTCTTCGAGATCTCGGTCTTATGCGAATTCGGCCTCAAGCGGGCCACGATCGCGGAGATGGAGATGGACACGATCTACGGCCAGGAGTCGAGCTCGCTGTCGATTTTCCGGACGTTAGTCGCGTTTCCGCCGAAATTAGCATGGCTCTCGCTGCGCCGCCTGCTGTTGCAGTATTTCATCTTCGACATCAACCTAGGATCTCTGTACGTCATCCTCGGCACGGCGCTCACCGCTTTCGGCATCGGCTTCGGCGTGTTCGAATGGATACAAAGTGCGGTTACGGGGATCCCGCGCACGACGGGCACCGTGATGCTTGGCGTCTTGCCCCTGCTCATGGGATTTCAGTTGGTGCTGAACGCGCTTCTTTACGACGTGCAGTTCTCGGCGCGGTCGACCCGCGAGCTCTTGTCTCAGCGCGTACGCCGAGAAATGCTGCGAAAAGCCGCTCCGGACAGGCAGGGATCTTGAGCGCGACCGCCGCGCCGGAAACCGGCCACCGGTTCTACCCGAACCGGTGGTATCCGAGCTGGATCCGTTACGGCCACGAAACGCGTTACGAATGGGCCGCTACCATGGTCGCAGGAGGACGCGTTCTGGATGGAGCGTGTGGTACGGGGTACGGAACTTCGCTGCTGCGCCGGGCCGGCGCGGACCATGTGGATGGGGTCGACCTCTCGAGAGAAAGCATCGAGGAGGCGCGACTCCTCTTTGGGGGGCCGGGGATAGCGTTCCGTCTCGCCGATCTCCTCGACTTGCGAGTTGCCGGTCAAAGCTTCGACGTGGTCGTATCGTTCGAGAGCATCGAGCATGTCGTGGACGACTCCCGCTACGTCGCAGAGATGCGGAGGGTTCTAAAGCCTGGCGGTGTCTTTCTCTGCTCGACGCCGAACCGCACGGTGACAAACCCCGGCACGACGATCGACGTGCGGCCGTATAATCCATATCACGTCCGAGAGTACACCGCGCAAGAATTACGTATGCGCCTGAAGGCGGACTTCGATAACGTGTCGCTCCTTGGGCAGATGCAGTGGTCTTCGAACTATTGCAAGCGGCTGGCGGCGCTAGCGCAATGGTCGAGGATGGCGCCCGTTCGACTCCACCAAACGAGGAAGATGCTACGTTCGCCGTTCGACCGGAAAGAAGCGTTCGTGCCCGCGGCGATTTCGCAGGGATGCGAGCCCGAAGGCCTCGTCGCCGTCTGTTCGTAGAGCTCCAGAGAATGGGAGTCGGCGGCGTCGCGCGTGCATTCCTCGGCAAGCACTTTCACACTGTCGCGAAGCTCTATCGCGCCGCGTTCGTGGACCTGGTCGCGGTCGCTTCCATCGTGAGCGAGTCCATCCCGGAGGGTGCGACCGTCCTCGACGTGGGGGGCGGGGACGGCGCGCCGCTTAATTACCTACTCGCGCTGCGACCGGATCTGCGCATCGTAATGATCGATATCGCGCCGTCGGTCGGTGGTGCGCTTGACGATCGCTACGCCTCGCGGGTGCAGCGCCTTCCAGAGACGCCGGTTGAAACCTACAGAGGCACTCACCCCGACGCGGCGCTGATAATGGACGTAGTGCACCACGTTCCTGAGGCCCAGAGAGACCATTTCTTCGGAGAGCTAGCGGCACTGGCGCGCTTACACGGTCTACGACGGATCATCGTCAAGGAAGTTGGGACCGGACACATCCGCAGCGTACTGGGTTTACTCGCCGACCGGTACATCAGCGGGGACAAGAACGTGAGACTGGTGCCGGTGGAAGCGCTGGCGGCGCGGTTGCGAGATGCGCTGGGAAATGGTTGGACGGTGGCGGAGACGCGGCTGCGGCAAATCGACCCGCCGAACTACTGCCTCGTCGCATCCCTATCGAGCTGATGGCGCCTGACCCGAAAGTTGCAATCGCCATTCCCTATGGCGGCGGGGCGATCGAATATTTGCGATCCGCGTGCGAAAGCCTGACGCGTCAAAACCATCCGGCCTGGACCGCCGTCGTTATCGACGACAGTCTCAATCCGGCGGAAGAGGTCGCAGAGCTAGTCCGATCCTGGGCGCAGCCGCGCATTAGTTACAAGCGACACCAGGCTCCCCACGGAATCGGAAATGCGTGGAACGCCTGCATTGAGGCGGCCGACACCGAACTGTTCTGCCTGCTGCATGCGGATGACGAGCTTGAGCCGGACTAC
>JAFAJV010000108.1 GCA_019235995.1 Vulcanimicrobiota bacterium | reverse complement strand
ACTCACGCTCCAAGCGCCGGATCTCGGTTTCGATCAGCTCCAGCCGGCGGCGCGAGGCCTCGTCGCTTTCCTTCTTGACCGCCTCGCGCTCGATCTTCAGCTGGATCAAGCGTCGATCCAGCCGGTCCATCGACTCGGGCTTGGAGTCGATCTCCATCTTGATGCGGGCGGCCGCCTCGTCGATCAGGTCGATCGCCTTGTCGGGCAGGAAGCGGTCCGTGATGTACCGGTGCGACAGTTCCGCCGCCGCGACGATCGCCGGATCGGTGATCTCGACGCCATGGTGCAGCTCGTAGCGCTCCTGCAGGCCGCGCAGGATCGCGATCGTCGATTCGACGCTCGGCTCGTCGATCAACACCTTCTGGAAGCGGCGTTCCAGCGCCGCGTCCTTCTCGATGTACTTGCGGTATTCGTCGAGCGTCGTGGCGCCGATCATGTGCAGCTCGCCGCGCGCGAGCATGGGTTTCAGCAGGTTGCCCGCATCCATCGCGCCCTCGGCCTTGCCCGCTCCCACCACGGTGTGCAGCTCGTCCACGAACAGGATGATCGCGCCTTCCGAGGCGGCGACGTCCTTGAGGACGGCCTTGAGGCGCTCCTCGAATTCGCCGCGGTACTTTGCGCCGGCGATGAGCGCGCCCATGTCGAGCGAGACGATCCGCTTGTTCTTGAGCCCCTCGGGAACGTCGCCGCGCACGATCCGCTGCGCGAGACCCTCGACGATCGCGGTCTTGCCCACGCCGGGGTCCCCGATCAGCACCGGGTTGTTCTTGGTGCGCCGCGAGAGCACTTGAACGATTCGGCGGATCTCCTCGTCGCGACCGATCACCGGATCGAGCTTGCCGCGCTCCGCCTCGAGCGTGAGATCGCGGCCGTAGCGCTCGAGCGACTTATACGTGCCTTCCGGATCCTTCGTCGTCACGCGCTGGTTGCCGCGCACGTCGCGCAACGCGGCGAGCAGCTTGTCTTTGGTGAGGCCGGCCTCGCGAAAGATCCGGCCGACCTCGCCGGACGATTGCGCCATCGCGAGCAGCACGTGCTCGACCGAGGTGTAGTCGTCTTGGAGGGCCTTGGCCTCGTTCTCGGCGACGCTCATGATGCGCGCCAGCTCGGGAGAGAGCGTGACCTGGGCGTTCTCCGCGCCGGCACCGCTCAGCCGCGGAAGCCGCCCGATGGCCTCGTCGACGCGGCGCGCAATCGCCTTCGGATCGGCGCCGCCCTTCTCCAGAATGTCGGGCGCGATGCCGCGCTCCTGGTCGAGCAGCGCCGCAAGCATGTGCTCGGGCGCCGTCTGCGTGTTGTGCTCGTGCAGCGCGCGCGAATATGCGGCGTTGAGCGCGTCGGCGACGCGCTCCGTCATCTTCTCTACGTTCATTGCTCGACCATCATATCAGAGTTTTTGGTAGGCGGCGGCCAGCGTTTCGTATTCCGTCCGATACGCGGCGGCCTGCGAGAGTTGCGCGGGATTCGGCGCCTGAAACGACGTGCTCATCCGGGTAATCAAATCGAGAAGCCCCTCGCGCAGTTGCGCCGGACCGTTCAGATCCTCGATATTACGCGGATCGTAGGTCAGTCGCATCTTGAAGGCTCGCAGCCCAGCGGCTTGCGCCGGCGCGGCGGTCTTGATCCGGGCGTCTATTTGATTGAGCATCGTATCGACGGAACTCAGCTCCGCGAAGAGCTCGGCCAGTGCGGCGTGCCGGCGTTGCGGGTCGGTATCGTCGCGGGGATCCTTTTTAACCGCGAGCGACCGGCTCTGGCTGACGCCGTCAACGGTCAACCGCACGGTGTACGCGCCGGGAACGGCTTCGGGGCCGGTATCCGGACCCTGGTTTTCCTTGAAAGTGCCGGTCCATTTTACCGGTCCATCCTCGTTGAGATCCCACGAGGCGCGGTTGAACCCGGCATGTCTGGGCACGTCGTCGCCGCGCAAGTGGCGGACGGCTCGACCGAGCGAGTCCAAGATCGTGATCGTCGCCTGCCGCGGCGCGCGAGCCAGGTAGTACGTGATGATCGCGCCGTACGGCGGATTCGCGCCGACGAAATCGTTGGGGGGTACCTTTGGATCCGTAAACGTGTTCACCGGCGACCACTGCCACATCCGAAACGCGTCGCGCAATGGGAAGAGGACGGGCGCAGACGACTGACCGGTTGCGAACTGTTGAAGGGGCGTCAGGTCGTCGAGTATCCAGACGCCGCGGCCGTGTGCGGCGACGACGAGATCGTTGGCCTCGGTTTGAATCTCGATGTCGTAGATCGCGCTCGCCGGCATGTTGAGGCGGAGCGTTTGCCAATGCGCACCACTGTCGAGCGTCACGAACACGCCGCGATTAGTGCCCGCATACAAGACGTTCGGATTCTTGGGATCTTGCCGAATCGCTCGAACGTACTGATCGGGCGGCAGGTCGCCGGCGATCGAGCGCCACGTGGCGCCGTAGTCGTCCGTGCGCAGCACATAGGGACGATCGTCGCCGAACAGACGGCGCTCGACCGCGATGAAGGCCGTGGCCGCGGAGAACCGGCCCGGGTCGAGCCCCGTGATCCGCCCCCAGGGCGGAACGAGCGATTCGGGCGGCGACACGTTGTGCCACGACGCACCCGAATCGCGCGTCAGCTGCACGATCCCGTCGTCGGTCGTCGCCCAGATGATGCGGTTGTCGAGCTTGGTCGTCGCGAGATAGAGGATCGTGCCGTAAAACTCCGCCCCGGACTCGTCGTACGCGATCGGGCCGCCGCTATCGCCCTGCCTGCTCTTGTCGTTGCGCGTGAGGTCGGGGCTGATGACGTTCCAGAGGATGCCCCGATCGGAGCTCTTGAAGACGACGTTGCCGCCGACGAGCACCGATCCGTCGTCCGTGAACGCGATCGGCGTATCCCAGTTGAATCGGTAGCGCAGGTCGCGGGCGGCGAGTTCGCCGTTCGATTCCGCGTCCGGCGAAACGTCGTACGCCTGCGTCGTCCGCTCGCTCCACAGATAGACTTGACCGGCGTCCGAGTTGGTCGACGTCGACCAGATGTAGTGCGGGTCCTTTGGATCCACGACCGCCCACATGCCGTCGCCCGGGGCGACCTGGTACCAGTCGCGGTTCATCACGCCGATGCCGTTGGGCGGCGACGACGGTCCGCACCAGGAGTTGTTGTCTTGTAATCCCACGCAGACGAGATAGTTAAAATCCGCCGCGCTCCCGAGCCCGACGTGATACGGCTGCGCGAACGGCAGATCGTAAGGCTGCCAGAAATTTTTGCCGCCGTCGGACGAGAGGATCACGCCCTCGTCACTTCCGTTGATGATCCGTCGCCCGTCGGCCGACCACCATATCGTGTGATAGTCCCAGCCGCCGCCGGTCGCGATCGGCGTGAAGGTACGCCCGCCGTCCGTACTCATCGTGAGAATCAGCGAGACGTTGATCAGCCGGTTCGGATTCGCCGGGTCCACGAAGATGCTCGTGAAGTAGAAGGCGCGCGCGCCGAGGTAGGGGCTGTGCGGCATCCTTCTCCAGCGGACGCCGCCGTCGTCGGAGCGCCACAGCTCTCCGGCGCGCGATTGCACGGCGGCATAGAGGCGCGCATGGGTTCCCGCCGCCAGGCCGATGCGCCCGGTGAGTCCGCCCGGCAGACCGTTGCCGCGCAGCCGGCGCCACGTCAAGCCATCGTCGTCGGAGCGGTAGATTCCGCCGAGCGGCCCGCCGCTGACGAGCGTCCAGGGCGTGCGGCGGACTTGCCAGACTCCGGCGAAGAGGGTGGCGGGATGTCCGGGCACGCGCACGAGCGACGAGACGCCGCTCGACGGGCCGACGTACAGCGTCTTCCTCCAGTGCGCGCCGCCGTCGCGCGTTACGTAGACGCCGCGATCCGGATCGTCGGCCGAGACCCGGCCGAGCACGCCGACGGCGAGCACCCGCCGATCGCGCGGATCGACCGTGACGGCCGAGATGTGCGCGGAGTGCTCGAGGCCCATGCGCGTCCAGTGTGCGCCGCCGTCGCTCGAGTGATAGATTCCGTCGCCGGACTCCGCGTCGTTGCGCGGGTTCGACTCGCCCGTGCCGACCCAGACGTCGCGATCGTCCTCGGGCGCGATCGCGATCGCGCCGATCGGCGCCGCGGGCTCGCGATCGAAGACCGCCGACCACGACGCGCCGCCGTCGGTCGACTTGAAGACGCCGCCTCCCGCGCCGCCGGCGAAGTACAGGTGTGCGTCGCGGTTGCTTCCGGCGACGGCAGTCGCACGTCCGCCGCTGATCGCCGGTCCGATCTCGCGATACGTCAGTCCCGAGAAAGCGGCCGTGACGGCGAGCGTTATGCTCGCGATCACGTGCTCACGCGTCCGTACATCAGCCCGTCGCAGACGGCATCGGCACGATCGAGATAATATGCGCGCAACGTCGCCTCCAAGCCGAAGCCGCATTTCTGCAATACCTTCACGGACGCGACGTTCGGCGCGAAGACCGTCGCCTCTAACCGGCGCACTCCGCCGTCGCGCAGCGCATGGTCGGAAAGCGTTCGCGCCGCATCGGTTGCGATGCCGCGCCCCCAGTAGCGGCGCCCGAGCCAGTAGCCGAAGAGGGCGGATCCGGTGCGTTCGCCTCCGAGCGGTTCGACGCCGATGCCTCCCGCGAGCGACCCGCCCACCTCGATGGCGAACGACAGTGCGGCGGAGCTCGCGATCGCGATCCACTCGTCGGCATCGGCTCGCGTGTACGGATGCGGGAAGCGTCGCGACATCCAGCGCGCGACCATGAAGTCATCCGCGGCGCAACGCAGCGCGTCGGCGTCGTCGCCACGATAGGGTCGCAGGCGGCACAGCTCTCCCCGGAGTTCCAAGGGCAGCTTCTTTAGCCACGCATGACGAAATTCCGGGCATGAGCGCGGACATGGTCCCGATCGCGGGGACGCATCGCAACGCGTGGCCCGGGGCCACCGCGGTCTCCGCGTTGGCCGACGGCGACGCGCTGCTGACGGCGTGGCTGCGTCCGCGCAAGGGCGGCCAGCTCGACGTAGCGCGCGCCCGGCAACTCGGCGCGACGCTCCCGGCGCGACGCGTCTACGCAACCCGCGCGGAGCTCGCGCGGGAAACGGACGCCGACCCAGACGACGTCGACCGGCTGAAGGCGTACTGCGCGAAGATGGGCGTCGACGTCGTCGGGACGCACTGGCGCTCCGTCACCCTGAGCGGGCCGATCGCGAAACTGGTCGAGGTCTTCGGCGCTACCGCCTCGATCTACGAGCTTCCCGACAAGCGCCGCTTCCGCCATCGCTCCGAGTCGCTGCACGCCCCGATCGAGATCGCCGCGCTGCTGCGCGGGCCGTTCGGCATCCATCAGTGGCCGCGGTCGCACGCAATCGGCACGCTGCAGCCGCACACGACGCCGCTCTCCGCGCGAGACGTTGCGGCGCGCTACGAATTTCCCGACGCCGACGGTTCCGGTCAGACCGTGGGCCTGATCCAGCTGCGCGGGACGTTCAAGCCCGACGACTTCACGAAATGCATGATTGCTCAAGGCGTCACCGCCAAGCTCCCGGTCGTCAAGCGCGTCGACAACGCTGAGCTCGAGCACGCAGAGGAAACGGAGAAGGACGTCGAGTCCGCGATCGACACGCAGATCATTGGAGCTCTGGCGCCGGGCGCGCAGATCGTGATCTACGCCGCGCCCGACGACGAGCGCGGCGTCTTGGATGCCGTTCGCGCGGCGATCTTCGACGACGAAAACCGGCCGTCGATCCTCTCGGTCAGTTTCGGATTTCCAGAGCATCTCTGGACGCCCGTCGCCCTAACGATCCTGGACGAGCTCTTCACCGCCGCGGCGCTGCTCGGCGTTAGCGTCTTCTGCGCTGCGGGCGACAACGGAGCGGAGCTCGACGCCGCCGGCAACGCGCACGTGCTCGCTCCCGCGTCGAGCCCCTTCGCGCACGCGTGCGGCGGCACGCAGCTCGACGACGCGAACGCCGTAGCAGAGAGCGCGTGGCCGAAGACCGGCGGCGGTTTCAGCAAGTTCTTCGACGCGCCGCCCTGGCAGGGGGCACGAGCGGGACGCGGCGTGCCGGACGTCGCCGCGGAGGTGATGCCGGGATACGCCGTCGTCTTCGCGAAAACCGAGCTCGCCGCCGGCGGCACGAGCGCCGCCGCCCCGATGTGGTCGGCGCTCATCGCGCGCATCAACCAGCGGCTGGGAGTGCCGACCGGCTTCATCGCGCCCCTGCTGTACGCGGCGTCGGCGACGCTGTTCCGCGACGTGACGAGCGGAGGCAACGACCGCTATCAAAGTGCCGCCGGATGGAATCCTTGCACCGGCCTCGGCGTCCCGATCGGGACGGGGATCGACGCGATGCTGCGGGCGTCTTAGCTAACTAAAACCCTATGCAGGCCAGCGCGTCATCGTGGAACGTCTGATGTGCGGCCTTGAACTTTGCGACGGCGCTCGCGAGGCGCTCCTTGTCGCAACCGGCCACGGCAGCGAGCTTTTGGTGAAGTTCGTCGATCGACTTGCGGTGCGCCTCCAGTGCGCTTGCCAAGTCTGATTTAGCATCCGACATGTCGTGTTCACTCCTTCTGCGGCAGAGCCGCTGCGCCAACGGTGTCATGGTGTATCGCCGCGGCGTGCTCTAACGCCTCCCCTTCCTCCAGCCGAGCTCCGGCGTCCATTTTGCTCGCGAGCTCCTCGGCGGGGTACGCCGCCTGGAGGATCTGCGAGAGCCGGTCCCGTCCAAACTTTTCGGTCCGCTGGCGCACCTCGCCGCGCGACGTGTAGCGAAAATCGGTGAATCCCGCGAGGAGCGCCGCGCTCTCACGTTTTCCGCTCAGCGCCGCGAGCAGCGCGTGGTGCTCGAGCACGATACCGAACCACCCGGAACGTGCCCGGCGCTCCAACGCAAGGGCGTCGCGCAAATCGGCGCGCGCGCTCGCGAGATCGTCGAGCGCCATCGCGTAGGCTGCGAGATTCGACAGCGCGACGACGAGATAAACGGAGCCGAGGGCGGCGTAAGTATCCTTTGCCCTGCGCGCGGCCTCGCGTGCCGCCCGCGCGTCGCCGGCGGCAAAGTGCAGCTCGCCGAGATTGAGCAGGGCGCTCGCATGCGCCTCGCTGCCGGGCCGCTCGAGTTCCGCAACCTGCGAGAATCGCCCGCGCGCGAGCTCGAGGTCTCCTCGCTGCAAATCGGTGACAGCCCATATCCGCAACACCACGTTCTTCGTCAGCCGGGATAGCGATTCGGGCGCGGCATAGGCTTCGAGAAACGCGCTCTCGGCCTCGCCGAAGCGGGCGCTATCGCGATAGGTGCCGCCGAGATTCGCCAGCGCGCGCGCAATCTCGTCCGCGTCGCGCGCGCCTTTGGCGACCTCCAAGGCGCGCTGCGCCGTCGGCTCACTTTCGGCCGGCGTGCGACCGCAGAGCCGCGACAGCACGAGGGCGTGCCGCAAGATTCGCGCGTGGGCCAGCTCGCTCGGCATCGAGTCGACGAGCGCCGCAGCGCGCTCGAACCAGCGCAGCGCTTCGTGAGGCGTCGTGAGCAGCTCGGCCCACTCGAGTTCGGATAGCAGCCCGAGGCCGACCTCGGGCTCGCGACCCGCAAAGATCGTGCGCTCGATCGCCGCTCGGATGTTGTCGAGCTCGGCGCCCAGCAGTTGCCGCCAGCGGACGTCCTCGAGCTCGCCGACGAGCGCCTGGGCGCCCCCCACGACGCCTGCGTAGAAGCGCGCGTGCGCCGCCGCGATTTCGTCGGTCTCCTTCGCGGCGGCGAGATGCTCGCTCGCATAGTCGCGGATGGAGGTGAGCATCCGGTACCTTCGCTCCGGAGCGCCGGGATCGGCAATGACGAGCGACTTGTCGACCAGAGAAGAAAGCGCGTCGAGCATCTCCCACTCGTCGAAATCGCGCTCGCCGCACACCGCGAGCGCGGCCGGCAGGGTCCAACCGCCGGCGAAGACCGAGAGGCGCCGGAAGAGCGTTCGTTCGCGCTCGTCGAGCAGGTCGAAGCTCCAGTCGATGGCGGCGCGCAGCGTTTGCTGACGCGGCAGCGCGCTCCGGTCGCCGCCCGTAAGCAGACGGAAGCGTTCGTTCAAACGGTCGAGCAGTTGCGGCGGCGAGAGCACCTTGATACGCGCGGCCGCGAGCTCGATCGCCAGCGGGATGCCGTCGAGGCGCGTGACGATCTCGCCGACGAGCGCGGCAGTTTCTTCGGTAAGCGCGAAGGCGCCGTCCGCCGCGACCGCGCGATCCGCAAACAGGGCCATCGCGTCGTCGGCCGGGGGCAGGGGCAACGACGTGATTCCGACGGCGCGCTCGCCGGCGATGTTGAGGCTCTCCCGGCTGGTGGCGAGGATGCGAACCTCCGCACAGCTGCGGAGAGTGGCCGCGGCGACGCGCCGAACCTCGGCGACGACGTGCTCGCAGTTGTCGAGGATGAGCAGCACTCGGCGTCCCTCGAGGTGTGCCAGCAGCGCGTCGAGCAGCGGGCGGCTCGGCGTCTCCTTGACGCCCAGCGTCTGCGCGATCGCGGCGACGACCAGCGCGGCGTCGGCAATCGGCGCGAGCTCGACGAACCAGACGCCGTCGCCGAAGCGTTCGAGCAGATCGGCGCCGGCGTGGATCGCGCAGCGGGTCTTCCCGGCGCCCGCGGTTCCGGCCAGCGTCACCAGCCGATGCTCGCGCAGCAGCCGCGCGATCTCGCGCAGCTCCGCCTCACGGCCGACGAACGACGTGAGCTGCGAGGGCAGGTTGTTCGGCGTTTGCTCGAGCGAGCGCAGCGCCGGAAACTCTGCACGCAGGCCGCTCCCCGTGAGCTGGTACACACGCTCGGCGCGCGCCAGATCTCTGAGCCGATGCAATCCGAGATCGCGCAGGGCGCTCTCCTCGGGTATCGCGTCTTGCAGCAGGTCCGCGGCGGTTCCCGAGACGAGCACCTGACCGCCATGCCCAACGGCCAGCAGACGCGCGACGCGATTCAGCGTGAGGCCGAAGTAGTCGCCCTCGCGTTCCTCCGCATGGCCCGCGTGGAGCGCGACGCGAACCGGCATCCCGCCGACGCCGGAAAAGTCTTCCTCGAGCAGGGCGCGCTGAATGTGCAGCGCGGCCACGGCGGCATCCGGCGCCGACGCAAACGCGGCGCAAAATGCGTCGCCGATCGCCTTGAACACGTAGCCGCCCCGCGCCTCGATGGCCTCTCGCATCAGCGCGTCGTGGCGCGCGAGCGCGGCCGCCATCGCCTCGGGGTTGCGCTCCCAGCGCTGCGTGCTCGCCTCGACGTCCGTGAACAGAAACGTGACCGTGCCGGAAGGGTGGCTCGCCACGATCAGCCTTTGCGAAGCGTCCGGTAGTCTCCGTTACGAACGGTGACGGCGTGTGCGTCCAGCCATTCGAGCAACGGAACGGCGTATTTCCGCGACGTCCCGAGGATGTCGCGAAATTCCGCGGCCGTCATGTGCCGGTGCTCGCGGATGTGCCCTTCGACGCGAGCGCGGATCTCGGCGATCTGCGAGCCGCGGTACAGGTCGGCGCCGACCTTGACGAGCGAGCCGCGGACGAGCATGGTATCGAACGCCTTCGGCACGCCGAAGAGCTGCGACAGCCTGACGGCCGAAGCGGCGCTGGCGAACGGCACCGGGAGAAACGGGCGCGCTTCGTCGACGGGAACCAGATGCTCGAAGAACGCGCTTTGCTCGGGAGTGAACGACGGACGATGCTCGGCCGCGGCGTAGTAGCCGGCGCGGTTGCCCAGCCGTCCGCGCGCGACGAAGTGCTCCAGGATCCGCACCAGCAGCGGCTCCGCGACGTCGAGCTTGCGCGCCAGCGCGAGCGACGTCACGCCCATCGACCAGGGCTCGTCGCGATGCGCCGCCTCGATCTCCGCGAGCGCGCGGTCGAGGATGGCCCGCGCGGCAGCGGCCTCGACGTATGCCGGCGGCCGCGCCACCGCAATGACATCGCCGCTTTCCGCGAGACGCTGCAGCACGGAGACCACCGCCTCCCCGCGCAAGTTCGCCGCAAACGCGATCGCCGACGCTTCGACCGCTTCGATCCCGCGATCGCGCAACACGGCGAGCACGGCGGCTTCGTCGGGATCCTCACTCTCCACATCCTCTTTCGCGTTGGTCGCCTCAACGAATCCGCCTCCCAACAGCGTCATCGGAGAGGGACGGCGCACGACGAAGCGCAGCCCCGGAAAGGCCACGACGGGCTCGCGCAAGTGCAGCTGCGCCCGCATTTCCATTTCGGCGACGGCATCCTCGGAGACGAGCGTTCCGAGGACCTCGGCGGCGCCGATGTAGGCTCGCACCGGGGTACGCCGGCGCAGGATCGGCGCCGCCTCCGGAAGCGGTACGAAGTGCACCGTAAGGCTGCGTCGCGCGGCGAGCTCGCGCCCAACGATCGCGTGGCCGCGCGCGACCTCGCCGCGGTCGATGCCGGGAACGTTCAGGGCGACGCGCGCTCCGGCTTCGACGCTCTCGCGCGTCGCGCCGAAGACGCCGATGCTGCGCACGTGCGTGGCCTTGCCGCCGGGTTCGAGCACGAGCGTCTCGCCGGTCGCGATTCGCCCCTGCATCAGCGTCCCCGTCACGACGGTGCCGAGGCCGGGCAGCGCGAAGACGCGATCGACCGGCAGATAGGCCGGGGCGTTGGGGTTGCGCGGTGGAATTGCCGCGAGCTCGTCGTGCAGCGCCGTTTTCAGCGCGTCGAGGTTCTCGCCCGTGACGACGGAGACGGGGAAGATCGGCGCGCCGTCGGCGATCGTCGCGCTCAAGCCGCCGGCGATCTCCTCGCAGGCCGCTGCGACGCGCGCCGGATCGATGAGATCGATCTTCGTCGCCGCGACCAGCACGCGGCGCACGTTGAGAAACTGCAGGATGGCCAGGTGCTCGAGCGTCTGCGGCATCACGCCCTCGTTCGCATCGACGACGAGCAGCAGCAGCTCCATGCCGGCGGCGCCGGCGAGCATGTTGTGGAGAAATCTTTCATGGCCCGGCACGTCGACGATACCGCCCTCGATGCCGTCCTCGAAACGCAGGTGCGCGAAACCCAGGTCCAGCGTCATGCCGCGGGCGCGCTCCTCGGCCCAGCGGTCGGGGTGGGTCCCCGAGAGCGCCTCGATCAGCGCCGACTTGCCGTGATCGACGTGCCCCGCCGTGCCGATGATGTGCACGTTAGCGCCGCTGCTCCCTCATCCGACGGCGCGTATGCGATAGTCGGCGAGGATCTCCGCGGCCGCGCGGACGCCCGACTCGGCGCCGCCTTCCATGAAACCCTGATAGGCGACCGACGTGTGCTCGCCGGCGAAGTGCACGCGCCCTTGCGGCCTGGCCTCGTGACCCGCGATCGTGGTGCACTGGCCGACCAGCCAGCAGGAGTAACTGGCGCGAATGTTTGGATCCGCCTGCGCGTTGCCGAAGGTTGCCTTGCCGTTCCACGTCCCCGAGACGCCGGGCCAGATGCGATCGAGCTGCTCGAAGAAGCCCCGCACGTGGCGAGCCACGGCGGCGGAGTCGCCCGCGTGCGCATACGGCATCTGCGGCGTGTCGAGCATTGCCGGCGGACCCGCCGTGAAGACCTCGATCAGCCCGTCGCCGCCGCTCTGACCCAGCGAGTAGTCCAGCGCGCTCTGCGCCTGCAGGGTCGTCCAGATCTGACCGGTGGCAGCTTGCGGCCACGGATGCGGGCTGCGCATCCAGGCGCGGCGATCGAATTGGAGGTGCAGCTTGCTGTGATAGCCGTAGCCGAGATTTTGAATCGCGTTGTCCTTCGCGGAGTCGAAGCCCGCGCCCGACGTGTCAACCGCGCGCAGCACGATGAAGGGGATCGCTAGCACGACGCGATCCACAAAGACGGTTTCGTTCGCGCCGCCGTGGTCGAAGCGCAGCTCGTACGTTCCGCGTGCAAGACGCCGAATCGCGATGAGGCGCCGCTCGAACTGGATGCTGCCCGGCGGCAGCGCCGCGGCGATCGCTTCGGGAATCGCCTGACTCCCGTCCGCCAAGATGTAGCGCTGATCGGAGTAGCCCAGCACGTTCAGCTCGCGATCTCGCGCGTAATGCCGCTGCGAGCCGAGCTGCGCCACCAGATTGACCGCGCTGAGCTCTTCGGGTGCGCGGCCGTATTCGTTCCAGTAGGCTTGCGCGATCAGGCGCCCGAGCTGCGACTCCGCGCCGCCGGGCACGTAGCGCTCGATCCAGTCGCTCATGCTCATGGCGTCCAGCCGCCGCGCCGTGGGCGTTGCGTTGGCGTACGTCGTCGCCGAGGGCAGTGCCGCGAGCTGCGCCTGCAGGATCGGGTAGATCTTCGCGAAGTCCCGATCCGCGTCGGCCATCGAGTAGTACCTGCCGTTCAGATAGCACGTGTCGCGCGCGCCCGGCGGCCACGCCGCGTGCGTGTCGAGCAGCCCCAGGCCGAAGCGGCGCGCGAGCCCGCGGATGTTCGCGTGCAGGGAGTCCACCATCGCGCCGCACCACTCGGTGTGCTGCCCCTCGTTCCAGTAGCCGCGCTCCGAGTGCATGCGCCCGCCGACGCGCGACGACGACTCGTAGATCGTCGACGCTATCCCGGCATCTTGCAGGCGCAGCGCCGTCACGAGACCCGCGATGCCGGCGCCGACGATGACGACGCGCTCGCTCGCGCGCGCCTTCGACGTGCCGAACGCGACGAGCGCGGGCGCGGCAGCCGCGCCCATTGCGGCCATGCCGGCGGCGCGGACGAAACCTCTGCGGTTCAAAGCTTGAAGCTGAGGTCGGCGAAGAACCCGAAGGGCTGCAAGACCGACGAGATCCCGACCTCGGAAACGTTGAAGAACGTTCCGTACGGATAGCGGAGCTGCGCGGGCGGATTCTTCAAGAAGTTTCCGGCCGGCGCCAAGATGTTCGACGGCAGGTTGGAGTACACGCACGTCACCGAGTTGTCCCAGGCGTAACCGCGCTGGAAGCAGTGGTCGTAGAGGTTGACGGCCTGGAACGTGACCGTCATCCGCGGCGAGATCTCGTAGCTTGCCTGCAGATTCAGCGTGAGCTGGGCCGGCTCTATGAACGCGCCGAGGTTGTCGAAGCGGCCGCTGTACGGATCGGGCAGGAAGATCGCGCCGACCGCGCCGCCCGGACAGCTGACCCCCGGCGTCAGCGGCGTCCTCGCGGGCTGCTTCGAGCAGGACTGCGGCACGTAGCCGGGCCAGACGAGGGGTGAGCCGTAATTCGAGCCAACCGCGTAATGCACCGACGGCGTGACCGCGAACCGGCCGTGCCGGTAGTTCAGGATCAGCGACGCGACGTCGGGCACCTCGTAGCCGTTGGCGGCGTTGAAGGGGCCCGGAATCACGTCGTACGGCGTGTACCACGCGCCCGTGTCGAACAGCGGCTGCAGCGCGCCGTTGTAATACGGGTTCGGAATCTTGAGCTTGCCCTGATCGCCGGTTCCGGACTCGCTGTTGATCAGCAGCGGCGCGGCGTTGCCTGGATAAGCGCCGCTCCCACACGCCGCCCAGCGGGGAGAGCCGCGCGTCACGCCCGCGCACGCCGAGGTGTACGAGTTGTACAGCTCGACTTGCGCGTTGAGCGCGTCGATCACGCTCACTCCGTTGATGGGTTTGAAGCGAATCTGATTCTGCGTGTGCGTATACGAAAACGAGCTGGAAAAGCCGTCGCGGCTGAAGTCGCCATACTGCAGCGACACCTCGACACCGTAGGATCGCTGCGTGCCGACGTTCAGGCCTGCGAGCGTGCCCTGCAGCGCGTTGATCGCCTGGAACTGGAGCTGATTGCTGGTGTCGCGATAGAACGGCGTCAGCTTGTACGAAAGCTGCGTGCCCTTCACGTGCTTCTCCAGTGAGAGGTCGAAGTTGTCCGAGGTGTCGGGATAGATGTTGTGATCGGGCGTGTGGTAGCCCAACGGATAGAATTGTGCGATGAACGACACAAGGTTTTGCTGATAGGTGTTGTACTGGTAATACGACGAGCCTTCGGCGCGGGCATATTTTCCGGCCGAGCCGCGGATCACGGTGTCCGGATTGATCGTATACGTGAACGAGAGGCGCGGCTGAAAGACGTTCGATACGTCTTCGCCGGCGCCGACGTTATAGAGCCCGTTGCCGGGTGTCGTGAGCGGCGCCAGACCCGGCGAGCACGCACCGAACGAACCGCTGGCGCCATTCCAGGTCCACTGCGTCGCCTTGCCCGGCGCGCCGCAAAATTCGTTGTTATACGCGTCGAACCAGAATTGCCGTGCGGGATATCCGGCTTCGAGGTTATTGGTGAGGTAGGCAAACCGATCCAGACGCGCGCCCACGTTGACGACGATTTGATCGTTGGGTTGCCAGAGGTCGGTCATCGAGACGGAGCCGAAGCGCGGCGTCACGTTGTCGACTTGCGCGCTCTGTCCGTTCTCGGTCATCATCCAGCGCGCGCCGGCCTTGGCGGCCGGCGAGCCGGGCGGCGCGAGTCCGGGCGTTAGGTTGAAATTGAACGATCCCGTCCCCGGAAAGCAGCCGGTGGAAGACAGGCAGCCGCCCTGGCTGCCCGCATCGAAGCAGCTCCACGGCTGACCGGTCACGTAGTTATAGCACCTACCGTTGGGCGTGCCGTAGCTCGAGAGAATCGTTCCTAGGCCGGTAGAGGCGAGGCTGCTCGTGCTGGGGTCGGTCGAGCTGAACTGCGCGTTATAGGTTTGCAGGTACTGCGTCATGTAGGTCGCTTCGGCGGTGATCAAGTGGCGCGGCGATAGCTGATTGGAATAGATCAGGCCGGCGCCGTACCCGTGCTCCCAGACTTCGTAGTCGGCAGGATCGGAACCGAAGACGAGCTGCGCGCTGTTGGGCCCGTTGATAAACCAGTCCGAGTACGCTCCCCAGACGAGTCCGCGCAGATACGAACGCGAATCGAAATTCTTTTGGTATTGCAGCTTTTCGATCGAGTACCCGTTCCAGTTGCCGTCGCGGTCGCTCAGGCCGATCGGTCCTGCGATGGGGCGATCGGTGGGGCTGCTCGGAAATAATCCGACCACGACCTTCCCTTGATCGGGCGTCTGCATCAGCGGACCCTTGTAATAGAGCGAGTCGAGATACGGTATAGGATATCCGACTCCGGTCGCGGCGCCGACTCTGGGCGTGAACCACGTGTCGTTCGCCGAGCTCAAAAACTGGTCGGCGATGCCGCCGGTCACGTACAACATCTGAATATCGTCGCGCAAGAACGAGTCGCGATGTGGAATGGCGATGTGAAGATTCACGACGTTTTCGCGGTCGAAATTGACGCCTTGAGCGTAGCTATAGCCCGGTGCCACGATGAAGCCGTAGGGAAACGCCTTGCCGCCGGAGCCGTCGAGAATGTTGTAGACGTTGTTGTTCGTCGGAACGTTCATCGGATAAAAATACAGCGGATCGCTCACCCCCCCGAACTGATCGCCGAAACGGTACGCTTGATTCGTTCCTGACAGGCCCACGTAGTAGGAAAAATTGCGATCCGGCGTGGCGCCGCCGGCCTCGACCGTCGCCTCATGGTAGAACGCCGGGGCACCGATCCCCAGATCGCCGCCGAGATAGCCGGGGAACGTTCCCGTCTTGATGACTTGATTGATGTAGCCGGCGAGTCCGGACGAGTTGGACGTGGCCGGCGTACCGCCCGTATAGACTTGCACCTCTTGGTTGCCGAGCGAGGTCAGCGTCGCGATCGGCGCGAGGTCCGACTGGCGCGTCGTCGGTATACCGTCGAACTCATACGCGACCTGATCGACGTCGCCGCCGCGGATGTACACGCTCTGATACCAGCCTTGCTGGTTCGACGGGATGCTGACGCCGGGCGCGGACGCGATCGCGCCGTACGCTTGGGTCAGCGAGCCCGATCCGCTGAGCGTCGACGCCGCCTTCTGCCCGGCAGAGTTGATCGAGAAGACGTCGCTCGTGACGCCCGAGTGCACGAGCGACTGCGCGGAACGCGAGGTCGTGCGGGCGATGGTCTTGAGTGCCCGCTGCATCGCCAGCGCGACGTTGGCGGACTGATCGGCCACGACCGTGATTCCGGCCTGCGACTGCGGCTCGTACCCCGTCTTGCCGGCGCTCACCGTATACGTGTCGGGCAGCAGCGAGATGAACGAGAATTGGCCCGACGCGTCGGAAACTGTTTGCGCGGTCTGCGAGGGCGACACGGCCGTGACGGCCGCGCCGGCGATCGGGGCGTTCGATGCGGAATCAATCACGCGGCCGCGAAGCGTGCCGGTCGTTCCCGCCCTCGCTGCGCAGGGCATGGTAATTGCGAACAGGAGGGCGAGTCCGGCGATCCGCTTTCCCATAGTAAAGAAGAGCGCCTTTAAACCCGCCGAATACAACCTCCTCGCCGCCGCCATGACCGTAAGAGAAAAAGCGTTGACTGCCGCACCGACGTCGCTCGCGCAGCGCCGCGACGATAACGTCGCGCGCGGCGTCGCGACCACGCACCCGATCTGGGTGGCTCGCGCCTCCGGCGCGGCGCTGTGGGACACGGACGGCCGCCGGTATCTCGATTTCGCGGGAGGGATCGGCGTGCTCAATGCCGGTCACACCAATCCCAAGGTCGTGGCCGCGATCGCCGCGCAGGCCTCCGCGCTCACCCACGCGTGTTTCCAGGTGACGGCGTACGAGTCGTACGTCCGTGTGGCCGAGGAGCTCAATCGCCGCGCCCCGGGCTCAACCCCCAAGAAGACGCTGCTGCTGTCCACCGGCGCCGAGGCCACCGAGAACGCGGTGAAAATCGCGCGTCAGCACACGCGCCGCTCGGCGGTCGTCGCGTTCACGCACTCGTTCCACGGCCGCACCATGCTCGCGCTCTCGATGACCGGCAAGTTCGCTCCGTACAAGCAGCACTTCGGGCCGTATTGCAGCGAGATCTATCACGCTCCGTTCCCGCACGAGCATCACGGAACGTCCGCGAAGCAGGCGCTGCGCGCGCTCGACGAGATGTTCGAGTCGGAGGTCGCACCGGGCCGCGTCGCCGCGATGATCGTCGAGCCGGTTCTCGGGGAGGGCGGCTTCGTTCCGGCGCCGGCCGAGTTCATGCGCGAGCTGCGGCGAATCGCCGACGCCCACGGCATCGTGCTGGTCGCCGACGAGATCCAGACGGGATTCGGCCGCACCGGCAGGCTGTTCGCGTGCGAGCATTACGGCATCGAGCCCGATCTGATCGCGGTGGCCAAGTCGCTCGCCGGGGGTCTGCCGCTGGCGGCCGTGATCGGTAAGGCGGAGATCATGGACGCGCCCGAGCCGGGCGGCCTGGGCGGGACGTTTGCGGGAAACCCGGTGGCGTGCGCCGCAGCGCTCGCGATCCTCGAGGTGATGGACGACGCGTTCCTGGCGCGCGCCCGTGAGGTCGGCGCGCGAATCGAGGCGGGACTCCGCGCGCTGCAATCGCGCTTCGCCGCGATCGAAGACGTGCGCGGTCTTGGCGCGATGATGGCGATGGAGCTCGAGTCCCGAGCACCCGACGTGGTCGAGGCCGCGCGCCGGCGCGGCCTGATCCTGTTGCTGGCGGGAGAGCGCGACGTCATTCGGATTCTCGTTCCGCTCGTCGTTTCGGACGAAGAGCTGGACGAGGGTTTCGCGATCTTGACTGCGAGCATGGGAGAGGTTTTTTCGTCAGACGAGGTGACCGAAAATTACCGGTGACAAAGAAGAACGAGTATACGAATACACCCAGCGCGTCTTAGACCTGATCGAAAAGACGGACGTCACGCCTGCCGAGGCGGACTGGATCACACGCGAAACCGTCGAGTCGTTCCGCAACCATGTCAACCCAGGATTTCTCGAGTATCGCAAGGCGAGCGACCCTGGGCGTGCCGCCGCGGTGGTCGAATGGTCGGATGCGGGACTGAACTCCTATCGCGACGTCACCGGGCGCACGTATCTCGATTGCTTGGGCGGTTTCGGCATCTTCAACGTCGGGCATCGCAACCCCAAGGTGGTCAAGGCGGTGATGGATCAGCTGCGGCGCCAGCCGCTGCATAGCCAGGACCTGCTCGATCCGCTGCGCGCGATGCTCGCGAAGGCGCTCGCGATGCTCACGCCCGAGGGGCTCGAATTCAGCTTCTTGTGCAACAGCGGCACCGAGGCGGTCGAGGGTGCGCTCAAGCTCGCACGCGCGTACGATCCCGCACGGCAGACGATCGTGGCGGCCACCAAGGGCTTCCACGGCAAGAGCTACGGATCGCTGTCGGCCAGCGCCAAGGCCGAGTTCCGCCGGCCCTTCGGCCCGATGCTGCCCAACATCGAGCACGTGCCGTTCAACGATCTGCCTGCGCTGCGCGACATGCTGACGTCGTGCAGGGCGGTCGGCGAAGACGTGGGGGCCGTCCTCCTCGAGCCGATTCAGGGTGAGGGCGGCGTCAACATCCCCGACGACGACTATCTGCCGGGCGTGCGCGCGCTCTGCGATGAGTTCGGCGCGTTGCTCATTCTCGACGAAGTGCAGACGGGCATGGGACGCACGGGCAAGATGTTCTGCTGCGAGCATTACGGCGTTGCGCCAGACCTCATGTGCCTGGCCAAGGCGTTCGGCGGGGGCGTCGTCCCGGCGGGCGCGGTCGTGGGGCGACGCGAGATCTTCGAGCGGCTCTTCGACAACCCGTTCCTGCACACGTCGACGTTCGGCGGAAATCCGCTCGCCTGCGCCGCGGCGTTGGCGACGATCAACGTGCTGATCGGCGACCATCTGCCGGAACGCGCCGCCGTGTTGGGTGAACGCATGCTCGCGGGAATTCGCGACGCCGTGCGCCGCTTCGAACGGCTCGTCGTCGCCGTTCGCGGGAAGGGACTACTGATGGCCTTGGAGTTCTGCGACGACGCCATCGGCTTCGAGTTCGGCAAGCAGATGCTCGAACGCGGCATCCTCGTGTCGGGCACCCTCGTTAACGCGCGTACGATCCGCATCGAGCCGCCCCTCACGATCTCGGAGGGAGAGGCCGATTACGTCTGCCAATCCATCGGCGAAAGTTTAGCTGTCCTTTGTCATCCTGAGCGAAGCGAGCGCGGCGAGCGTAGTCGAAGGGCCGAGCCTGTCGAAGGATGACCTAGAGGAGAACCAACAATGCAAACGACCGCAGAGTCTAGCGCGCGCGCCGAGGAGATTCTCCGCAAGCTGCCGCGCATCGAGGGCGTGATTCCGATGTACGTTAACGGGCGCTGGACCCTCGCGAAGGACGGCGACACGCGCGAGCTGATCAACCCGTCGGACGGCCGGCCGATTGCGGTGGTCGCGGACGGGGGTGCGGCGGACGCCGAGGCCGCGATCGCCGGCGCGCGCAGGGCGTTCGACGACGGCCCGTGGGGCCGCATCAGCGCGGCCGACCGCGCGGCGCTGCTGTTCCGCGTCGCCGACGCGATCGATGCCAACCGCGACGAGTTCATGCGGATCGATACGCTCAACAACGGCAAGCCGCTGCGCGAGACGGAGTACGACGCGATCGACGCGGCGAATTGCTTCCGCTACTACGCCGGCCTCGCGACGAAGCCTCACGGGCAAACCTTCGACGTGCCGGCGCCGTCGCAGACCTTCACCGTGCGCGAGCCGATCGGCGTATGCGGCCAAATCGTCCCCTGGAACTACCCGCTCTTGATGGCGACGTGGAAGCTCGCGCCGGCGCTCGCGGCGGGGAATGTCTGCGTGCTCAAGCCGGCGGAGCTGACGCCGCTTTCGACGATTCGCCTGGCGATGATCTTCGAGGAGCTGGAGTTTCCGCCCGGCGTCGTCAACGTCGTGATGGGCGCCGGGGCGACGGCCGGACACGCGATCGCGGCGAGCGTGCTAGTCGATAAGATCGCGTTCACCGGCGGAACCACGACGGGCCGCAGCATCATGCAAGCCGCGACCGCGAACCTCAAGAAGATCTCGCTGGAGCTCGGCGGCAAGTCGCCCAACGTCGTCTTTGCGGACGCGGACTTCGACACGGCGGTAGATTACGCGCTCTTCGGCATCTTCGCCAACGCGGGCCAGGTCTGTTCGGCAGGATCGCGCCTGATCGTCGAGCGCTCGCTGCACGACCGGCTCGTGGAGCGCGTCGTCGAGCGCGCGCGCAAGATTCGCGTCGGCGACGGCTTCGACCCGGAGACCGAGATGGGTCCGATCATCTCACCGGTGCATCGCGAGCGAGTCGAGGGCTACATCGAGAGCGGACTAACCGACGGCGCGAAGCTGTTGTGCGGCGGGGAGCGGCTCGGCGGCGAGCTCGCCGAAGGCAACTTCATCGCTCCGACCGTGTTCGACCGCACCTCGCCGAAGATGCGGATCGTGCAAGAGGAGATCTTCGGGCCGGTGCTCGTCGTGCAGACGTTCGACGACGAGGCCGAGTCGATCGCGCTCGCGAACGACACGATCTACGGACTCGCCGGCGCCGTCTTCACGCAAGACATCGCGAAGGCGCATCGCGTGGTCCGCAAGATGCGCGCGGGCATCACGTGGATCAACACGTACCATCCCACCTACAACGAGGCGCCCTGGGGCGGTTACAAGCAGTCCGGAATCGGCCGCGAGCTGGGCACCTACGGCTACGACGCCTACACCGAGGTCAAGCAGATCAACGTCAATCTCGACGTCGAACCCTCGGGCTGGTTTAGCGGCTAGGCCTACTCGTCGTCCAGATCGGCAAACGCTTCGGCGACGGAGAAGCGCAGCCACTCCACCGCCGCGTTCTCGAAGTGCTCGCCCGATTCATAGGTGCGTATTCCGGACGCGTCGTGCGCGACACCAGACTGTGCGTGAGCTTCGGGCTCACCTTCGGATAGGGCCGTCCGTCGAGATATTCTATTTCGGGTGGGTCGACGAGCGTTTCCGGCCGCATGTCACGCATAGTATATCACGCGCTACGGGCTCGGCTCGAAGTCGGCGCGGAAGACGTACTGCCCTTCTACCGGCGTGCAGTTGACGATCTTGGGCGAGTAGGTGCTGGTACGAGCCGCCGTGACGACCGCGGCGTCGACCGTCGCGTCGCCGCTGGAATGAAGCACCGACGTGCGCACGACGCGGCCGTTGGACGCGATCGTCACGGCGACGGTAACGAAACCTCTGACCTTGAAGCCGTGCGGCGGCGAGGGAGCGGCGGCGCTGCGTACCTGAGCCTCGACGCTTGGACGTGCGCACGCTGCGGCGACGTAGGAAGTTCCCGATGAAATATTTTGGATACCGGTCTGTGCCGGCGTCAGCGCGAGCACGGGCGAGAATGCCTGCAGCGCAAGCGTAGCCACGATAAAGAGCACGATCGTTCCTCCAAGCGTGTAAGCGTTCACCGTGAGACGGCGAGGGCCACCCGCGCATAGCCGCTCGATGCGGGCGACGAGCGCGTGACGGGAGCGGTACGCGCTCGCGGCGAGGAGCGGAAGCTTTTGCGTGCGGAGCATTTGCGCGAGCGCCGCGAGGCAAGCCGCATACTCGTCCGCGCTTCCCGTTCTTGCCACGACCCAGTCGTCGCACGCAGCTTCGCGCTCGTTCGAGAGCGCGGCGGCCGCGATCCGCACCCAGGGGTTGAAGAACAGCGTCGCCTCGATGACGCGCTGGACGAGATTCCACAACGGATCGCGGCGGCGCACGTGCGCGCGCTCGTGCTCGACGACGCGTCGAAAGTCGGCCGGCGACAGCCTCGCCGCGAGGTCGCTCGGGACGACGATCAACGGGTCGGAAAGTCCTGCGACGATGGGAACGGCGAGGTCATCGCAGGCGTAGACGTCGCAGCCGGCGAGCGGGAGCGGCTGCGCCCGGCGCCGGATGCGCTCGAGGCGCACGAAGCTCACGGCCAGCCGTGCCACATTGATCGCGACGCCGAGCAGCCATCCGAGGAGGATCCACGTTGCGGCCCCCGCGAGCCAGTCGCGCGCGTGCTGCACGCCGGCGCGGGCGGGGAGCAGTGCGACCGTGAACCCCGCGTGGGCGGGAGGCGCCGCAAATGCGCGCAGCAGCTGCGCGCCGGCATCCGAAACGGACGTCGCGACTGGTACGACGACGAGCGCGATGAGTCCGGCGAGCCAGAGCGCGTAGCGCGTCGCGGCGCTGCGCCGCGCGATCAGCTTCGAGGAGGCATACGTCAGGGCGACGATCAGCGCACCCTGCCAGAGACCGTTGAAGAGCGACGCAACGATCATTTCTTTTCCTTCCGCCGGCGCGCCAGAATTCGCTTGACCTGCGCGAGATCGCCGTCGCTCAGCCGCGCGTCATCGAGCAGCGCCACGGCGAGCGCACCGGGAGAGCTCGCAAAGAAGCGGTCGAGCACGTGGCGCACGGCCGAGGTCGCGGCGTCGCCGCGCTGCACGGACGGGCGATAGACGAACGCGCGGCCGTCGGCCTCGTGGGTCACGTGACCTTTGCGTTCGAGCGTCCGGAGCGTCGTGAGGACGGTGCTATAAGTCAGGGGCGGCGGAGCGAGGGCCTCGACGACGTCGGCGACCGTCGCGCGCTCCTTGCGCCACAGGACCTCCATCAGCCGCAGCTCGTGGTCGGTAAGGACGGGCGATTTTCGGCGGGACAAGTCGGCGTCTCTCCCCCTTAGTATTAGATTTGTAATAGTAAGATACACGCGCTCCTTCCGCTTGTCAACTAGATTTGTAATGGAAGCCCGGGATGTTAGGATTGCTGCATGCGAGCCATACTTGCGTCCGCCCTCATAGCGGGGGCCGTCGCCGCTTCGTGCGTCGTCGCGTTCGCCGGGCCGTCGACCAGGGTCGCGATGTACGCGCCGTTCGGGTCGAGCGGCCTCAATCAGGGCTACAGAGCGACGTCGAAGACGCATGGTGCATGCTGGACCGGATCGATCGCGTCGCAGAGACCCGACGCATGGAGGTGCATGGTCACCAACAGCATCTACGACCCGTGCTTTAGCAACCCGGCGCTCTCGAGCGTCGCCTGTCCGAGCGACGCCTTTTCCAAGAACGTCATCCTAATCGTGCTCGACAAGCCGATCCCGGCGCACGAACGAAATACAGGGAAAGCAACTCCCTGGGCGCTGCAGCTGGCGAACGGGGCGCGCTGCTACATGGCGACCGGTGCGACGGGCGAAGTCGGAAACATGCGCCTCAACTACGAGTGCAGCTCGAACGGTTGGGTTCTCGGGAATCCCGACAAGTCACGGCAACCGTGGCAGGTGTTTTACAGCGCGCGTTCCGACGGGACGCACTCGTCGCGAGTTTCGGTGCGCCAAGCCGTCCTCTGATGGAGATTCGGGCGTCGCTCTGCGCGGGCGTCGCGGCGACGCTGTTGAGCGCCTGTGCGGTCGGTGGCGGCAGCGCCGGCGGCGCTGCGCTCGCGGACGGCGCAAACGCTCTCGTCACGACGCAATCGTTCAAATATACGGGCGCCCAGCAATCCTTCAAGGTGCCGGAGGGCGTGACGTCCATCACGGTGGAGGCGAACGGCGCCGCCGGGGCCGGGCAGGCCGGCGGCGCGGGCGGATGGGTGCGCGCCGAGATCCCGGTGACGCCCGGTGAGACGTTGGCGATCTTCGTCGGGGGAAAGGGATCGGGATCGCACGGCGGTTTCGGCGGCGGCGGAAGCGGCGGCATCTCGGGCAAGGACTCGAATGGATCCGGCGGCGGCGGCGCGTCCGACGTGCGCCAGCACGGCGTGAAACTGGTCGATCGAATTCTCGTCGCCGCGGGCGGCGGCGGCTCGGGAGCTTCCGGCGGCAACGGCACCCTCGGCGGTGACGGTGGCGCCGGCGGCCCACGCGTCGGCGGTGACGGAGACTGGGGCGGCTCGTATGCGGCGGGCGGCGGAGGGGGTGGCGGGCGAGAGCACGTCGGCGGACACGGCGGCGCCGGCGGCTACAACGGCCTCTCAGGACAGCCCGGGCAGCGCGGATCGCTGGGTCGGGGCGGCGACGGCGGCGCCGGGGCCGGGTATGGTTCGGGGCTCGGCGGCGGGGGCGGGGGCGGTGGCGGCGGCTACTACGGCGGCGGGGGCGGTGGCGGCGGCGGTACCGACTCGTTCGTCGGCGGCAGCGGAGGCGGCGGCGGTGGAGGCTCGTCGTACGCCGAGCTCCGGGCCGCGCACGTTCACATGCTGCGCGGCTGGAAGGGTGCGACGGGAAACGGTCTCGTGATATTCAGCTGGAGGTAGCGTTGCCAGGGGCGCCGGCAAGCAAAAGCGAACCGCGCGCCGATGTCCGGAGCGAGCAAGCCTTACAACCTCGTCTTCATCATCCTGGATCAGCGGGTGGACAGACTGCTCGCGGCGTCCGGCTATGCACTGCCGGGGATGGAGGCGCTCGCGAGCCGCGGGGTGACGTTCGCGAATCATTACATCTCGTCAGCGATGTGCACGGCGTCGCGCGCGTCTTTCCTGACCGGTCAGACGCCGCTCGTCACCGGCATCATCGATCAGATGCAGTACTCCTACGTGGGCAGCCTGAGCCCGGAGATGCCCAACATGGGGTCCGTGTTGAGAGCGTTGGGCTACAAGACGGCCTACTTCGGCAAGTTCGAAATGGACAAGAACATCCTCGAGGCTGCGCCGACGGTAAATTACAGCGATGCGATTGCGGCGTACGGCTTCGACATCTTCAGTGCGGGCGGCGACATCGGAAGCGAGCCCTACAGCGGCTTCAACAACGACCCATTCATCGCGGGCGAAGCCGTCCGCGGCCTGCACGGACTCGCCGCCGAATCCCGCCGGAGCGGCCAACCGTTCTTCATGGTCGCGAGCCTCGTCAATCCGCACGACATCATGTACGCGAACGCCAACGTGGCCGGTCAGCCTGCCGTTCAGAAGGCCGTCGTGCCGTTCGCGGCGCCGCCGCCGCCGTCCGACGCGATCTACGAAAAGACGTGGGACTTCACGCTCCCGGCGAGCGTTGCGGAGCAGCTCGATGCGCCCGGCATGCCTCCGGCTCTCATGGAGTACAAGAAGGGCTGGGACGCGTGGTCGGGCGCTATCCCAACGGATCGCGACGACATGTGGAAGATCTTCTACAACTACTACCTCAACGCCATCGCCGACGTCGACCGCAGCCTTGCGAAGATCGTGGCCGTCATGGACGAGATGCATTTGTGGCAGGACACGGTCGTCGTGTTCACGGCCGACCACGGCGAGATGGCGGGCGCTCACGGCGGCATCAAGGGTAAAGGGCCGTTCGCCTACGAGCAAAACATTCACGTGCCCCTGATCGTCGCACACCCCGGCGCCAAAGCCGGCGCGAGCTGTTCGGCGCTCACGAGCCACCTGGATCTGCTGCCGACGTTCGTCGGCCTCACGGGGCTGCCGGACGCGAAGCGGCCCGAGACCGTACGCGCGCTGCCGGGTCACGACTTCTCCGGGCTGCTCGCCGATCCCGAAAGCGCGGGCTCGTCCGCCGTGCGGCCCGGCGTGCTGTTCAGCTACGTGGGCCCCGGAACGGTTGACGCGGACTTCCTCGGCAAGACGATGGACAGCTTGTTCCTACACAAGCCCACGCCGCCGTTATCCGAGGCGAATCTGAGCAAGCGAGGCTTTCTCTCGGTCGCATTCGACGGACGCTACAAGCTCGGGCGCTACTATGCCCCGGCCGCGTGCAACACGCCGCGAACGCTAGAGGAAGTTCTGGCGAACAACGACGTGCAGATCTTCGACCTGCAAGAGGATCCCGAGGAGATGCACAACCTGGCGCTCGAGCCCGAGAAGAATCGGGAGACGATCCTGCGGATGAATGCGCTGCTGAACGACCTGATCGCGAAGGAAGTCGGCGACGCTTCCCGCCTTCTCGACGAGGCGATGGGCGCCGCAGTTACCTAAGCGCGTCTCTCCAGAAATCGAACGTGCGCTGCGAGATGCGGCCGCGGCCGCTGCGGCGCTCATCGACGAAAATTTCGGAAAGCGCATCGAACAGCGCCTGCGCGGCTTGCGGCTCCCCCAAGAGGTGCAGCGAGCGCAACATGCGCGTGAGGCGCAGATGGTTGTGATTCCCCGCGCGCAGCCAGTTGTCGCTGCGCTGCGCGAAGGCGGGGCTCCTTACGATGCGTTCGCCGTTCCAGGTGAAGCCGTAGAACTCGAGCATTCGGCTGAGGGACCGGCGCAGCGCGGCGCGTAGCTCCCCCCGTTCGCGGAACTCGGCGATTGCGGCCTCGTCGAGTACCGGCGCCGATGGCTGGGCTCCGCTGCGCTCCGGCAGCGGAAAGAGCCACTGGATGAAATCGTGGACGTCTTCGAGCCGATCGTCCCCCAATCGCAGAATCTCCGCATGCGAGCGGCCGCGGTCGTCGGTCGCGACGCCTTCGTAGAACGCGAGGATGCGGCGCCCATCGCCGGAGCCGCTCACAACGCAGAGAGGGCGGCGATGACGAGCTCGTCCTCCGCCGGCGCGATCGTGCGCAGGTCGAGCACGACGCGTCCCTCGTCGATGCGGGCGACGATCGGTGGGGTGCCCGAACGCAGCGCCTTGGCGAGTTCGTCGGGGACCGGCGTTCCCACCGAGACGGCGACGGACGCAATGCGCGACTGCGGAAGCGCGCCCGCACCGACGTACGCGTCGCTCTCGACGACACGCGCCGACGGCACGGCCGACGCGTATGCCTGCGCGCGGTGGCGCAGCTCGTCGAGGCTCGCGGCGAGCATGCGGTAGAGCGGGATGCGCTCGGCGGCCGAGCCGTCGCGATACAGCCGCAGGGTCGCGGCGAGCGCCGCGAGCGTCAGCTTGTCCACGCGCAGCGCGCGCAAGAGCGGATTGTTGCGCATGCGGGCCAGCAGGTTTGCTCGTCCCACGACGATGCCGGCCTGCGGTCCGCCGAGCAGCTTGTCGCCCGAAAACGTCACGAGCCCGATGCCGTCGGCCAGCGCTTCCCGCACGGTTCGCTCGTGCTCCGCGCCATACTCCGCGAGGTCCAGTAGCGCGCCGCTGCCGAGATCTTCCGCCACGGGCACGCCCGCGCGCCTCCCGAGCTCCGCGAGCTCGCGGCCCGAGACGTCGTGCGTGAAGCCTTCTATGCGATAGTTCGACGGATGCGTGCGCAGCAGCAGCGCGGTGCGCGGCGAGAGCGCGCGTTCGAAGTCCTCGAGATAGACGCGATTGGTCGTGCCGACCTCGACCAGCCGGGCGCCGCTGCGCTCCAGCACCTCGGGGATGCGAAATCCTCCGCCGATCTCCACGAGCGCATTGCGCGCCACGATCACCTCGCGGCCCTTCGCGAAGGTGTCGAGCACGAGCAGCACGGCCGCCGCGCAGTTGTTGACGACGAGTCCGTCTTGCGCGCCCGTCGCCTCGCACAGCGCCGCGGCGATGCCCGAGTGGCGGGAGCCGCGCTCGCCGCGCTCAAGATCGTATTCGAGGTTGGAGTAGCCGCACGCGATGCGCTCGACCTCGGCGATCGCATCGGGCGCTAGCGGTGCTCGACCGAGGTTCGTGTGCAGGATGATGCCCGTCGCGTTGACGAGCGGCGACGGCGTTTCCACCGCGAGCTCGTGCAGCCGCGTCAGCACCGATGCGACGATCGCCTCAAATGACGCCTCCGTGCCGGAGGACCGCACGCGATCCAGAACCGCATCCACGACGCGCTTGACGCCCGCTCGTCCGACACGGGCCTCGAACGCCCCGACCGCGGTCTCATCGAGAATGCGGTGGACCGCCGGCAGCTCCCACCGCCGATTCTTCACGTTCAGGAGGGCAGACAGACCTTGTTACTGAGGTCGGAGTAGGCGAGCTCCGCGCGATTTGAGCTCGCGGCCGGTGCCACCGCGCGGACTTGGAAGCAGTCTCCGGGATTCCACGATCCCGCCGGCACGGCGATCGTATACGGCACGAGCTGTTGCGACGTGGCGGGCACGTCGCCGGCGTCGACGCTCGCCACGACTTGACCGCCGCGCATCGCCTGAAACGACTGCGGCATCAGGCAAACATCTTGCGGACAATCCATCTTCCAAGAAAACTGCAGGATCACCGCACCCGAATTCGTCGCCGTTACGTGCAGACTGCTCGGCGCGGCCACGCCGGTCGCGAGGGCGAGAAGCACTCCCTGCAGGAGCACGCGCTCTACGCCACGTGCTTGCTGAGCATCGAGGTGACGGTGTTCTCGGGAACGTAGCCCACGATGCGATCGACCGGCTGACCGTCCTTGAACAGAATGAGGCACGGTATTCCCGAGACCTGGTACTGTCCCGCGAGGCTCGGATTCTCGTCGGTGTTCAGCTTGACGAACTTCGCCTTGCCGCCGTTGGCGGCTGCGACTTTTTCGACGATCGGGCTGAGCATGCGGCACGGCCCGCACCACGGCGCCCAAAAATCGACCAACACCGGCTGCGTGCTTTTAAGCACCTCGGCGTCAAAGTTGGCTTGCGTGACGTCAGGTAATGCGCTCATGTCTCTCCAAACACTCCTATAGCTCGGTCTGTTGCGGCTCGCCGGTGATCTCGGTGATCTGTTTGGCCTGCTTGCCGAGGTTGGTGATCGCGATGACCTCGTCGCCCTCGCCCAACCGCTGCAGGCGCACGCCCTTCGCGTCGCGCCCGGTCTTACGGATGTCGCGCACCTTTAGGCGGATCACCTGATTGCCGGACGTGATCATCAGGATCTGGTCCTCCGGCGCCACCAGGATCTGATCCAGGACCTGCCCGATGTCGTCGCGCTGGCGCGCGAAGGCCTTCACGCCCTTGCCGCCGCGTGACGTGTGACGGTAGTCCGTGATCGGCGTCCTCTTCCCATAAGCGAGCGACGTTACGAGCAGCACCTCGCGCCGCTCGTCTTCGACAATGTCCATCGCCACTACCGTGTCGCCCTTATCGAGCGTCATCGCCTTGACGCCGCGCGCGACGCGGCCCATCGGGCGCACGTTTCTCTCGTTGAAGTGCACGGCCATGCCCCGCGTCGACGCGAGGATGATGTCGCGCGAGCCGTTCGAGAGATCCACCGCCAGCAGCTCGTCGCCGTCGTCGAGGTTGATCGCGATCAGGCCGTTGCGGCGTACGTTCGCGAATTGATCGAGCTTCGTCTTCTTGATGACGCCGTTGTTGGTGACCATTACGAGGTACTTCTCGCCCTCGAACTTGTCGATCGGGAAGACCGCCGTGACCTGCTCGCCCGGCGGGAGCGTCAATAGATTCACGAGCGCGGTGCCTCGCGCTTGGCGCGTCGTGTCTGGAATCTCGTAGCCTCGCAGCCGATAGACGCGCCCCATGTTGGTAAAGAACAGCACGTGATCGTGCGTCTTCGTCACGAAGAAGTTGCGAACGACGTCCTCGCGTTTGAGGTTGGAGATGCCGGTCACGCCCCGTCCGCCGCGGCTCTGCGTCCGGAACGTGTCGACCGACACGCGTTTGATGTAGCCCCCGACGGTGTAGGTAACCACGACGTCGATGTTCGGCGTGATCTGCTCGATCGAGATCTCGTCCTCCGCCGGCTCGACGCTCGTGCGCCGCTCGTCGCCGAAACGCTTCTTGACGTCCAGCGCCTCGCTCTTGACGATGTTCGCGATCCGTCGCGGGCTGCGCAGGATGTCCTGCAGCTCCGCGATCGTCTTGATCAGCTCCGCATATTCTTGCTCGATCTTCTGCCGCTCGAGTCCGACCAGCGTGCGCAGCCGCATGTCGACGATCGCCTGTGCCTGCACGTCGCTGAGCTCGAAACGCACGGAAAGCCGCTCCTTGGCCTCATCGGTCGTCTGGCTGCCGCGGACGATCTCGATGACCTCGTCGATGTTGTCGAGCGCGACGCGGTAGCCCTCGAGCAGGTGCGCGCGTTCCTCGGCCTTGCGGAGGTCGTAGCGCGTGCGCCGCGTGATGACGTCCTTACGGTGGACGATGAAATGCTCGAGCAGCTGCTTGAGCGTGAGCACCTGCGGCTCGATCGGGACCGATCCGTCGGCCCTGGGCTTTCCGACCGGCACGAGCGCGAGCATGTTGAAACCGAAGGTCGCCTGCAAAGGTGTGTGCTTGAAGAGCTGGTTGAGCACGATCTTCGGCGTCGCGCTGCGCTGCAGCTCGATCACGACGCGCATGCCCTTGCGGTTCGACTCGTCGTCCAGGCGCGCGATCCCGGCGATCCGCTTCTCCGCATACGCCTCGGAGATGGCCTCGATGATGCGCCCCTTGTACACCTGATAGGGGATCTCGGTGACGAGGATCTTGTGTTTGCCGCGTTCCTCGATGATCTCGGCCTTGCCGCGGATCGTTATCGAGCCGCGCCCCGTCTTGTACGCCTCGCGAATCGCCTCTTGACCCAGAATCGTGCCGCCGGTCGGAAAGTCGGGCCCGGTGACGATGTCGCACAGGTCGTCGTCGCTGGTCTCGGGGTCGTCGATCAGCGTCGCGATCGCGTCGGCGATTTCGTTCAGGTTGTGCGGCGGGATGTTGGTGGCCATGCCGACCGCGATGCCGCTCGATCCGTTGACCAGCAGCTGCGGAAGCCGCCCGGGCAGGACGCTCGGCTCGACGCCCTGGTTGTCGAAATTTTGGACGAACGGCACGGTCTCTTTGTCGATGTCGGCCAGGACGTCCAGCGCCGTCCGCGCCAAGCGCGCCTCAGTATAACGGTAGGCCGCCGGCGGGTCCGGGTCGATCGATCCGAAGTTGCCGTGGCCGTCCACCAGCGGGTAGCGCAGCGTGAAGTCTTGCGCCATGCGGACGAGCGCGTCGTAGACCGACGAGTCGCCGTGCGGATGATAGCTCTTGAGGACTTCGCCGATGATGCCGGCGCATTTACGATGCTGCTTGCCGGGATCGAGCCCCATCTCGCGCATCGCGTAAAGGATCCGGCGTTGCACGGGCTTGAGGCCGTCGCGAACGTCCGGAAGGGCGCGCGAGGCAATAACGGACATCGCATACGAGAGATAGCTCTCTCGCATTTCGTCTTCGACGTTGACCTGCGCGACGATATCGTTGTTCAATACTTATCTATACCTATCATGGAAGAGCGCGTGATCCTTGGAACCGAACGCGACTTCGAAGCATTTGCCGCCGCGTTTTCGAGGCGCCTTCATGCCGGCGACGTCGTGGCACTGTCCGGACCGCTCGGCTCCGGCAAGACCGCCTTCGTTCGGGCGGTCGTGCGTTGCCTCCACGGCGCCGACCAGAGCTACAGTCCCACCTTCACCTTCTGGCATCGCTACGAGGGCACTCCGGCGATCGATCACATCGACCTCTTTCGCATCGATGACCCGCGCGAATCCGCGGAGCTCGGCCTCGAGGAGGCCCTCGACGGCAGTTCGATCGTGCTGGTGGAGTGGTGGCGCAACGCGCCCGAGCTCGTTGCAGAGCGCCGGTACGAAATTGAAATCGAAGGTTCCGGTAACGGACCGCGTGTCGTTTCTGTTCGACGAGTCACGTGAACGTTCTTGCCCTGGACGGAGCGCTTGGCGCATTCTCGGCGGCGATCGCGCGCGACGGCCGGATCGCCGCGTCGCGCCGCGAGCCCGGCAACGTCGCGCTCGAGCGCGGCCTCGTCATTGTCGAGGCGGTGTTCGGAGCGGCCGGTGTGACGCGCGGCGACGTCGCTCGGCTGGCGGTCGGCGTCGGGCCGGGACGCTTCACCGGTCTGCGCATCGCCGTAGCGTACGCGAAGGCGCTCGCCGCCGCGTGGGATCGCCCACTCGTGCCGATCCAATCCTTCGACATCCTCGAATACGGCACTGCGTTCGAGAGCGTGCTCAGCGTCGTCGAGGGACGCCCCGGTGTCATCTCCGTAAGATATCGCCGGGGCGGGCAAGTGCGGCGCGCCTCGGGGCGGATCGGGGACGTGCTCGACGAGCTGTTTTCGGGGATCGCTAACGGCGAGGAGCTGGCGGTAGTGGGAGCGTCGGAGGACGTGCTGCACGCGCTCGCCGAACGCGCAATCATCGTGCAGTCCGTGGACCCGCTCGTCACGCCCGCCGCCGCGGCAGCCGCTCTGGCGGCCGGCACGCGCTCGCCTGCCGCGAGCCTCCACGCGGTACGCGCCGACTACGGCGAGCTGCCCGCCGTCACGAAGCCCCGTCGCTAGCGCTTCATTCACTATGAAAATGGAGCTCGAACGCCCGGCGGAGCGGCCCGATCGTTTCTCGGTCGCGCCGATGGCCACGTCGGACGTCGCCGCGGTGACCCGCATCGAGCGCGCTTGCTTTTCCGCCGTCTGGCCTACGGACGCGTTTTATAACGAGCTCAGCACGAACAAGCTGGCGCATTACTTCGTCGGACGCTATCGGGATCGCGTCGTGGGCTACGGGGGCATCTGGGTGATACTCGAGGACGCTCACGTCACCACGCTCGCCGTCGACCCCGAGCATCGGGGACGCAAATTCGGAGAGCTGCTGCTGCTGCGGCTCGTCGACGAGGCGATCGCGCGCGGGGCCGCTTGGATGACGCTCGAGGTGCGCGAAAGCAACACGGTCGCGCAACGCCTCTACCGTAAGTACGGGTTTACCACGGTGACGATGCGCACGGGTTACTACAGCGACGACAACGAGAGCGCCCTGATCATGTGGGCAGGCAGCCTCAAGAGCGAGCTGTACGGCAATCGCCTGCGCGTGTTGCGAGAACGCTTTTCGGGGTGAGCGCCCCCGCGCCCGAACCGTTCGTGAGGCTGCTGCGCCGCGTGCGCGAGCACCTGAGCCAGAACGACCGCTACGAGCATAGCGTCCGCGTGGCTCGCAGCGCCGATACGCTCGCGCAGCGGCACGGGGTCGACGCGTATAAGGCTCGGCTGGGCGGACTGTTGCACGACCTCGCCCGGCTCTACTCGGCGGCGAAGCTCTTGGACGAATGCGAGAAGCGAGACTTTTTCATCGACGACTTCGAGCGCGCTCACCCCGTGCTTCTCCACGCGCGTCTCGGCGCCGCGCTCGCCCGCGAACGCTTCGGCATCGGCGACGGCGACGTGCTCTCCGCGATCGAAAAGCACACGACCGCCGCGGGGGAGATGTCGCCGCTGGACTGTGTCGTCTATCTGGCCGACTCGCTCGAACCGGCTCGCAAGTTTCCCGAGCGCCCGGCGCTCTGGCAGATCGCGCTCGTCGACCTCGAAGAGGCGATGCGCGAGGTGTTGGCGCTCGCAATCCGCCGCCACGTGCGCAAGGGCCTGGCCCCGGCGCCGCCCACGCTGGCGGCGGCCGAGCTCTTCGGCGTAGATGAGGTCGCGGAGGTACAGGCATCCGCGAGCTGATCGAGATCGTGCGCGAGAGCGCGCTCGACAAGAAGGGCGAGGCGTTCACGGTGCTCGACGTGGGCGGCCGGACGATCCTGGCCGATACCTTTGCGATCGTCAGCGGCCGCTCCAAGATCCAAACCCGAGCGATCGCCGACGCGATCATCGAGGCCGCGCGCCGCGACGGCTTCGGGGTCGCGCGGGTCGAAGGATACGCCGATGGTTCCTGGATTCTCATCGACATCGGCAACGTGATCGTGCACGTCTTCGCGCCCGAACAGCGCGCGTTCTACAACCTCGAGCGCCTGTGGTCCCCGGTCGCGGAGCGGAAGGCGCAGGGAACGTGAAGGGGCGCCGGCCGTCGCACCATACGCGCGCAGCCCGCGCGCGCCGCGACTTCTGGAAACGCTTCGGCGTCTGGGTCTTCATCGTGTTCTTCGCGCTCAGCGTCGCCGGGGGGCTCATCGTCGTATCGGGAAGGCTCGGGGCCCGATGAACCCCTTGGCAGCAGCGCGTCGTCATCAGTCGCTGGCCCTCGTGAAGCGAAACCACATCCAACCCGCCGCCAAGAACGCCAGGAAGTAGTACCCGAAGTAGCGCTGCGGCGGCGACGGTACGGGATAGAACAGCGTGACCGCGGGGACGATCAGGAAGAGCACCGCGAGCAGCGAGATCGCGGTGTCCGCGGCGCGCATCGCTCCCAACCGCTTGGTATAGACGAGCGCCGCGATCGCGATCAGCATGTAGATCAGGATGAACCCGAACGAGCTGAGCGTGCCGCAGTTGTTGAAAATGTCGATCGGCGCCACGCGAAACGCCAACGCTCCCACGGCGACGGCGAGCGTGATCGCCGTGACCACGGTGACGGCGACGTTCGGCGTGTCGTGCCGGCGCTCGATGCCTGCGAACGCGCGCGGCAGGAGGCCTGCCGTTCCCATGGCATAGGCGACGCGTCCGGCCGTGGTGATGCATGCGAGGCACACGGAGAACGCGCTGAACAGCGCCGCGACGGTAATCGGCAGGCGCAGTTCCCCGATGCCGTACGCGCCGACGAGCGTACCGAGCGGAAACGTCTGCTGATCCAGCGGCTTTCCGGCGTGCGCGAGTCCGACGACCTCGGCATAGGTCGCGATCACGAAAAAGGCGCTCGCGAAGAGCACGCTGCCGACGACGGCACGCGGTATCGTCACGAGCGGCCGCTTCGCCTCGGCGCCGAACGCCGTGGCGCTCTCGAAACCGACGAAGCTGAAGACCGCGAACGCGATCGCGAGGCCGATGCCGCCCGGAAACGCGTGCACCAAATGCACTTGCTTGACGTCGAGCGACGGCCCGTGATCGCGCAGCACGATCGCGACGATGAGGCAGATGATGCTGACGGAAACGATCTCTAGCACCAGCATCACGATCGCAGAGATCTGCACTCCGCGGTATGCCGCTTGCCAAGCGACGGTTGCAAGGATGACGACGATCGCGATGGCGGGGAGATGCACCGGCGTGCCGTGCAGGAGCAGTTCGACGAACAGCGCCATCGCGCCGAGCACCGCCGCGGCGACGAAACCGTACGCCCACAGCAGCGTCCATCCGGCAATCCCGCCGACCGTTGGGCCTAGATGGTCGGAGACGTAACCGTACATCGAGCCCGCGGCGCTCGAGCGCCGCGCGAACTGGTTGATGCAGAGCGCCACGAACGTCAGCATCGTTCCGCCGAACACGTAGGCGAGCCATGTGCCGTTACCGGCCAGCGCGTACATGTAGGGCGCGATCAAGATCGGCGTCATGCTCGGGCCGATGAGGGCGATCGACGTCGCAAGGACCTCGATGAACGACAGCGACCCTTCTCTCAGGGACGCGGCCGGCGAACTCTGACTCATCAGCGAAGCTTCTGAGCCGACCGGTCGGCCAGTTCCCGCACGAAGCGCGAAACTTCGTCGCCGTCGCGCGGGTAGGACCCCGCATGAATGCCCCGGCTTCCCGCTCGCTCGCGCTGGCGGCATGCGGCCTCGCGCTGCTGGCGGCCGGCGCTCCCGCGTCGGCTCGCGACTTCGTCGCGGATCAGGCGGGAATGTTTTCCGCCGCGACCGTCGCGCAGCTCAACGCGCGGATCGCAAGCTTCAACGCGCAGACCGGCAAGGAGCTCGTCGTCGTCACGACGCCGTCGCTGGGCGGGGCCACGCTGCAGGGCGCCGCGAGCACGGCGTTCGCCGCGCGAGCCGTCAACGGCGTGCTCATCTTCATCGCTCGGGACGACCGCAAAGACATCATCGTGCCCGATCGCGCCGGCGCGCAAGCGGGTTGGTTCACTCCCGACGTGCTGCGTTCGATCCGCACGTCGATGGAGGCGCAGTTTCGCAGCGAGTCGTACGACGCGGGCATCACCGGCGCGGTCGGCGCCATATTGAATGTCTATCGAACGCACCTCGGCGGGCTCCAGCGTCCCGCCGGCGCCGGCGGCGTGCCGGCGACGCGTGCCACGTCCACGTCAGGAGGTTTGCGCATCCCAATGTTTTGGTGGATCATCATCGCCATCGTCGGCTTCTTGCTCGTGCGCTCGATCCTGCGCGCACTCGCCGCGCCGCGTTACTACGGCGGCGCGCCGGGCGCGCCGCCGCCCGGAGCCGGATATGGTCCGGGCTACGGGCCCGGCTACGGTTACGGCGGTTTCGGCGGAGGCGGCAGTTTCTGGAGCGGACTCCTCGGCGGTCTCGGCGGCGCGTGGCTCGGCAACGAGCTTTTCCGCGGCGGCGGCATCGCGCCGGCGTCGGGTGCGCCGGTTGCCCCCGATGCGGGAGGCGGCTGGGGCGGCGCCGATTCGGGTGGTTGGCAGAGCGACGCCGGTCAGGCGGATGTCGGCGGCGCGAGCGGCGGCGATTGGAGCGGCGGAGGATTCGGCGGCGATGCGGGCGGCGGCGATTTCGGTGGCGGCGACGGCGGCGGCGGCTGGTAGGCGCGCAACGCCGCGGTAACAAACAGCAGGCGTCTATGCGACGCCTGTTCTCTTTGTTGTTGATCTGCGCGCTCGTTGCGCCTCCCGCGATCTGCGCCGCGGCGTCGAGCGGCGGCTCCGCCTACTTCGGGATGCTGCACTGGCGTTTGATTGGACCGTTTCGCGGCGGTCGTGCGCTCGCGGTCGCCGGCGTACCCGGCCAACCCTATCACTTTTACTTCGGCGCCGTCGACGGAGGCGTGTGGGAGAGCCTGGATGCCGGGCGCACGTGGAACCCGATCTTCGATCGCCAAGACGTCGCCTCGATCGGAGCCATCGCGGTCGCGCCGAGCGATCCAAACGTCATCTATGTGGGCACCGGCGAGGCGGACATGCGGTCCGACATCGCATACGGAGACGGCGTCTATAAGTCCATCGACGGCGGAAAGAGGTGGGCGCACGTCGGACTGAGCGACACGCGGCAGATCGGGGCGATCGTCGTCGATCCGCGCAACGCCTCGGTCGCCTACGCGGCGGCGCTCGGGCACCCCTACGGTCCGAACTCCGAGCGCGGCGTCTTCAAGACGAGCGACGGCGGCAGAACGTGGAGCAAGGTGCTGTACAAGAACGAGGACACCGGCGCGATCTCGCTCGCGATGCAGCCCGGCGACCCCGACGTGATCTACGCGGCGCTCTGGCAGACTCGGCGGCCGCCCTGGAACGTCTATCCGCCGTCGAACGGTCCGGGAAGCGGCCTCTACAAGTCGAGCGACGGCGGCGCGACGTGGACCCAACTGACGAACGGGTTGCCCGCGCGGGTTGGCCACATCGGGCTCGCGATCTCGCCCGCCGCGCCGCGCCGCGTCTACGCCATGGTGGACAGCGGTCCGGGATCGGGCGGTCTCTATCGCTCCGACGATGCGGGTGCGACGTGGGCGCAGCTGAGCCGCGAGCAGCGCATCTGGCAGCGCGGCTGGTACTTCAGCGGCATCACCGCGGACCCGCGCGATCCCAACGTCGTCTACGCGATGAATACGTCGACGTATAAATCGACGGACGGCGGAAAGTCGTTCGACGTGCTGATCGGCGATCCGTCGGGCCCCGACTTTCATGCGCTCTGGATCGATCCGAACGATTCAAGTCGCATGATTCTCTGCAGCGACCAGGGCACGATCGTCACCGTCAACGGCGGGAAGACGTGGAGCTCGTGGTACAACCAGCCGACGGCGCAGTTCTATCACGTAGCGACGGACAACGCGTTTCCGTATAACGCATACGGGGCGCAGCAAGATTCCGGCGCGGCGATGGCGACGAGCCGCGGCCGCTACGGGACGATTTCCAACCAGGACTTCCGGCCGCTCGATGTCGGCGGCGAGAGCGGGACGCTGGCGCCGGATCCGCGCTACCCCGGTCTCATGTACGGCAATTCGAGCGACGGCTCGTCGACGGCCATACGGGAGATCCCGGCGACAGGATGGGAGCAGAATCTCGATCCGCTCATGGCCCATCCCGATACGCTGTGGCGCGGGACCTGGACGTTGCCGATTGCATTCTCTCCGGTCGATCGCACGACGCTCTACGTCGCCCGCCAGAACATTTTCCGCTCCCGCAACGGCGGTCTCACGTGGCAAATCGTGAGCCCCGACCTGTCGCGTAGCAACGAAGGCACGCCGTCGAATCTCGACCCGCCGACGCTGGCGGACGACAACGGCATCCAGCGCCACGGCGTCGTCTACGCGATTGCGCCTTCGCCCCTGCGCGCGAATATCGTCTGGGCGGGAACCGACGACGGTTCCATTTGGGTGACGAGGAATGCTTCGGCAGAGCCTGTCCTGAGCTCGTCGAAGGGCTCAGCTCAGGTTACTCACGCGTGGCACAACGTCACACCGCCGGCGCTGACGCCCTGGAGCAAGGTCGGAACGCTCGAGGCTTCTCATTTCGATGAGGCGACGGTTTACGCGGCCATCGACCGTCATCGACTCGACGATTACCGCCCGTACATCTATCGCACGCGCGACGGCGGCGCGACGTGGGCGGCCATCGCCGGCGGGATTCCGAACGGCTCGTTCGTCAACGTCGTCCGCGAGGATCCGGTTCGGCGCGGCCTCCTCTACGCGGGAACCGAGAGGGGCGTCTACGTGTCGTTCGACGACGGCGCAGCCTGGCAATCCCTGCAACTCAACTTGCCGGTAACCTCGATCCGCGACATCGCGGTTCACGGGGACGATCTCATAATCGCAACGCACGGCCGCTCTTTTTGGATCATGGACGACGTCACGCCGCTGCGTCAGCGTAGCGACGCGATGGCGGCGGCCGGCACGTACCTCTTTGCGCCCGCGGCGGCATACCGAATTCGGCCGACGAATCAGGAGGGGACGCCGCTGCCGCTCGACGAGCCGCAAGTAGACAACGCGCCGGTGGGACTCTACGTCGACTACTATCTTGGCGAGGATTCGCGCACGCCGGTCGTGTTGGAGGTGCTCGCAAGCGACGGCGGCATCGTGCGGCATTGGTCGAGCGCGAACCCGCCAAAGCCCGTCGATCCAAAGGCTATCTCATTCCTACCGCGCTGGCTGGCGCAGCATCCCGTACCGGCCGCGGACGCCGGCGCGCACCGCTTCGTTTGGGACTTTCACGAGAAGAGCGCGGACGGGCCGCTGCTTCCGCCGGGAGACTATACGATTCGTCTGCTCGTGAACGGGCGCGGCTACACTCGCACCGCGCGAGTCCTGCGCGATCCCCGCATCGCCGCCAGCGACGCCGATTTGCGCGCGCAATACGAGTTCGCGCGCGAGGTGATCGCGCTGCGCGCCGACGTCGCGGCCGCGCGTACGAAGGCCGCAGCAACCGCAAAGCGCCTGACCGGAACTCGTGCGAGCGACTACCGCCGGGAGGTCGTCGGTCAAGAGTTACCGGAAAACCCCGACGATTCGGTCGGCGCCTACTCGCACGACCTCAGCAGCTTCCTCTACCTCGAAGGACAGCTCGACAACCTGGAGAGCGCCGTCGAAAGCGCCGACGCCGCGCCGACGCCCGACATGCGCATCGCGTACCGGCGGCTCGAGGCGATCTACCGCGCGACGCTGGCGCGCGCGTCGAATCCCTAGTTGGGTGAATCTATACCGAAGCCGCGATAAAACGCGGCCGGACTCATCGGCCGGCCGAGAAAGTCGCGAACCTCCCTGTCGGCGTCGTAGGTATATGCGGGCTGAAGGATCGTCGTGCGATAACGCATCCCCACCTCGGGGTTGTCCAGGCCGCCGGCCGCAAACGCGGTGAACATGTCCTGAGCGTAGACGAGCGACCATAGATACACGTAATATCCGGCGTCGTAGCCGCCCATGATGTGGGTGAACGCAGCGACCGGGTGCGCGCCGGCGGGCGTTGGAACCGGCGTGACGAGGGCGGCGACCTCGTCCCACACGGTAGTCAAATTCATGTCGGGCGCCCCCTCGTGGTACCGCAGATCGACGTCGGAGAGTAAGATCTGCCGCGTGGCCGCGTAGGCGTTGCACAGGCGGTCGCTCGTGCAGCGGGCTGCGATGAGTCTCTTTACGAGGTCCGCCGGAATCGGAGCGCCCGTATCGACGTTCGAGCTGATCTCCTCGAGGATCGCCGGATCCCACGTGAAGTTCTCGAGCATCTGTGACGGAGCCTCGACGAAATCTTGACCGAACGAGGCGATCGATTCGTACGGCACCGTCGCAAGCAATGCTGCCATGCAGTGGCCGAACTCGTGAAAGAACGTCGTGACGTCCTCGTGCGTCAGCAGCGCCGGCTTTCCGCCGAGCGGCATCGGCCAATCGCCAACCACCAAGGCGGAGACCGGCGGACGCGCGCTGCCGTCCGCGTTACGCCGCGCCTCGAGTAGCGGCGCGTTATAGGCTCCGTCCGTCTTGCCCTCGCGTGGGTAGAGGTCCAAGTAAAAGCTCCCGATGAACCGACCAGTCGCGGCGTCCGAGACGCCGTATTCGCTGACGGCGGGGGCCCAAGCGTTCGCCGGGGTGATCGGCGTGAACTTCAACCCCAGCAGATGCTCGTAGATACGAAGCACTGCGCTGACGACGTGCGGTGCCGGAAAGTAGCGTCGGACTTCGTTGCGGTCGACCGCATATTTCGTCTTCTGCAGCTGCGCCAGGTAGTACGCGACGTCCCACGCCTGGATGGCGGCCGTGGGCACGCCGAGCTGGCGCGCCTTCAACGCGGCCAGCGTGGCGATGTCGCTCGAGGCGCGGCTGCGCAAGTGGCGGTCGAGATCGGCGAGAAACGCGTCGATCTTTTGCGGATCGGTGACCGTCCGATCCGCCATCTGGTAGGCCGCCCAGCTCGAAAAGCCCAGAAGGTGCGCGAGCCGGTAGCGTATCCGGATGGCCTTCTGCAGCAAGACGACGTTCCCGGGATACTGTATGTTCGTAAAGGCCATGTAGACTCGGCGGCGCACCCCCTCGTTGGCGGCGTTTGCGAGCACGATCGAAACCGAGCTTGCATTGACCGGCAGCACGACGGCACCGTTCGCGGCGCCTTTGAGCGACGCGACGAAGTCGGCTGGAACTCCGTCGAGCTCGCCCTTCGAAACGTCCAGCGCGGTCGTATCGGCGGACACGTTCTTCACGAAATCGTTTTGCAGCGTCGTCAGCTGCTTGCTGAGAGCGACGAACTCGGTGCGCGCGGCATCGGGAAGCCCGGCACCGGATCGCCGGTAAGCGTCGAGCCACACTCTTAGGAGCGCGCGATCCGCGTCCGACGGCAATCCGGCCGGATCGATCCGCTTCAGCGCGGCATAGATCGCGGGAACGGCCGCCGCTTCCTCGCTGAAATCGGCGACGGCGTTCGAACAGTCGAGCGACGCCGCCCGCACTCGCGTATCCGGGGAGACCTGCCAGAGAAATGTCTGGGCGACGAGGCGATCGCCCAGGTCAGCGTTGAGATTTTCCAGCGGCAGCAAGGTGTTCGAAAGCGTGGGCGTCACCCGCGCCGTCGCAAGGGCGTCCAGAGATTTCTTCGCGGCTTGGATTGCGGCGGTGCACGAGCTCTGGATCCCTTGCGCCGAGAGGTTCCAGGTCATCGTGGATCCGCCGAGGGCGAGCACGACGGCCAGCAGTGCAGTCATCTCTGCGTCACCGCCCGGCCTGGAGCGTTTCCGCGTACCAGCGCTCGAGGTCGTCGTGGAACTGCGCCAGCGCCTGGGGATGCAGATACACCATGTGCCCGGACTCGTAGAAGCCGTAACTGATGTTCTTTTGCAGCTGCAACGGGATGTTCAGGTGGTTGAGGGTGTAGACCGTGGCGAAGAAGGGCGTCGCCAGATCGTAGTAACCGTTGCCGGAGAATATCCGCAGGTTCGGGTCGTAGGTCATCGCGCTCGCGAGGTCTTGCGCGGTGTTGGTGGGCAGATTGCCGTTGTGCTTCCAGTCCCACTGGCGGAAGAGGCTGGTCATCGGGCGATAGATCAGCGTCGTCTGATAGCCGAGGAGCTGGCGGACGAAGTAGTTTCCGCCCGCGACGAATGCGGAGTCGATCGCCGCGTCGGTCGGATCGAAGTCCGGCCGGTCGTTCACGCGGTCGAGCATATACGACGTGTAGCGCGCGTCGTAGCGTCCCGTCGCCTCCCCCGTGTTGCGCAGCAGCTGCGTCGAATAGCGCCAGTACGGAATCCGCAGGTTGGACTGGCGGATGTATCCTTCGGACAGCCCGGTGTACTGAGCCAGCTTCGCGACGACGTCTTCGTAGGCGGCGGGCGACAGCTTCGCTCCCTGCGCGAGCGCGTTGAGGTACTCGTGCATCGCGAAGTCCTCGACCTGCGGCAGCAGGGCCGGAAGCGTCGTGGACGGGCCGGGCAGCTTGTCGTGATACCAGGAAGCGGCGGCCTCCGTCGGGAGATAGAGCGGAAACGCCCAGTCACCGCCGCCGATCGCGGTGGGCGTGAAGTTGACGTCCCAGTCGAGGCTGAAGTCCAGAATGGAAGAGAGCAGCACGACGCCGTTGATGCCGATGCCTTGGCGCTGCAGGTAGCGAACGAGCATGGCCGAGCGCGGCGTGCCATAGGATTCTCCAAACAGAAACTTCGGCGAGTTCCAGCGGCCGAACGTCGTGACGTAGCGCGACACGAACTGCCCGAAGGCCTTCACGTCCTGATCGGCTCCGAAGAAGTCGCTGGGCTTCCCGGGCGGCACGATCCGGCTAAACCCGGTGTCCGGCGCGTCGACGAACACGAGATCGGTGCGGTCGAGCAGCGAGTATTGGTTCTCGATCAGGTTGAACGGCGCGCCCGGCGTCGGCCGGCCGTCGCCGACCTGCACGCGCACCGGCCCGAACGAACCCATCCGCAGCCAAATGGTCGAGCTCCCCGGGCCGCCGTTGTAGAGGAACGTCACCGGGCGCGTGCGCGCGTCGGCTCCGTCCCCGGTGAAGGCGGTGTAGAACATCCGGCACGTCGTGTGCCCCTTGTCGTCGTCGAGCGCGATCGTCCCGGCTCGCGCGGTGTACGGATAACTCTTGCCGCCCAGCGAGATCGTGTGCTGCGTCACCGCGTCGGCGTTCGGCGCGGCCGGGGCCGGCGTGGGACGCGGCGCCGCCGCCAACAGCATCGCCGCCAGGAGCGCGAGCGCGGAACTATGCACGGCCGAGCACCTTCGCATACCAGCGCTCGAGGTCGGCGTGAAACCGCGCCAGCGCGGAGGCGTGGAGATAGACCATGTGTCCCGAAGCGTAATAACCGTAGGTGATGTTGCGCTGCAGCTGGGGCGCGAGGTACAGGTGGTTGAGCGCGTACTCGGTCGCGAAGTATGGCGTCGCGAAGTCGAAGTAGCCGTTGGCCGAGAACACCTGCAGCCGCGGGTCGTAGGTCATCGCCTGGGCGAGATCCGGCGTGACGTTGAGGGCCTGGGCATTGGCTCCGTGCTTGAAGTCCCACGTCTCCCCGTCGCCGTAGATCAGCCCGTAAATGTCGGAACGATAGAGCAGCGGCGTGTTGTAGTGGAGGACGTCGCGCAAGTAACGGTTGCTTTCCGAGACGAACGCCGAGTCGATCGCCGCATCGAGCGCGTCCCAATCCGGCGAGACCTCCGGCTTGTCGAGCACGTACGTCTCGAAGCGCGAATCGATGCGTCCCACCGTGACGCCGCGATTCCGCAGCAGCTCGTTCTGAAAGCGATCGTACGGAATACGCAGGTTGGAGCGGCGGATATAGTCGTCCGAGAGTCCCGTATACCCGTGCAGCTTCGCCACGACGTCGTCGAAGCGGCTCGGGGCAAGCTGCGCGCCTTCGGCCAGCGCGTCAAGGTAATCGGTGAGCGCGAAGCTCTCCACCTGCGAGAGGAAGGCGTCGAGTGACGTGCGTTGCGGAACCGCGTGATGATACCAGGCGGTGGCGGCTTCGGTGGGCAGATACAGGATGTAACCCCAGTCGCCGCCGCCGACCGGAGCGCCGTCGTTATAATTGATGTTCGCGTTCAAGAACGACGAGAGCAGGACGATGCCGTTGAGCGACACGCCCCGGCCCTGAAGGTCCGCCGCCAGCACGCAGGAGCGCATCGTGCCGTAGGACTCGCCGAAGAGAAACCGCGGTGAGTTCCAGCGCCCGAACCGGCTCAGGTAACGCTGGATGAACTGTGCGAACGCCGAGGCATCCTGATCGACGCCCCAGAGATCCTTGCGCGTTCCGGCGCCGATGATGCGCCCGAAACCGCTCCCCGGCATGTCGATGAAGACGAGATCCGTCGTATCCAGCAAGCTGTACCGGTTGTCCACGAGCCGGTAGGGCGGCGGTCCGGTGAGGCGCCCATCGGCGGTGACGACGCGGACCGGCCCGAACGAGCCCATGCGCAGCCACATCGTCGAGCTGCCGGGACCGCCGTTATAAAGGAACGTGATCGGGCGCTTCGCGGTATCGGCGCCGTCGAGCGTATACGCGGTGTAGAAGACTCGCGCGATCGGTTGGTCGCCGCCGTTGCGTAACGTGATCGTTCCAGCGCGCGCCGTGTACGAAAGCGACCGGCCGCCGAGCGTCAGGCGATGGTGCGTCACCGCATCCGCCGTCTGCGGCGGCGGCGCCGGCGCTTTCGACAAACCGCGGTCCGGCAAGCCGACGGCGAGCGCCAGCAGCGCAACAAGTACGATCCTCAATGCGAACGCCAAGTATCGGCGACACGGCGCAGCGCTCCTGCCGAAGCGCCGCGCTGCCGAATCAAAGTTCGGTCAAAGGCTGCGAGCCGACGCCGTAGAGCTCCGACTTGAGCCGGTCGATTGCGCCCGCGACCGAGTCGAGGTACGGCAGCATCAGACTCTTGATGCGGATGAGACGCTCCTCGCCCTCCGGCGTGATCACGTAGACGCGGCGCGAACGCTTGGTGGGGTGCTCCCAGGAGGCCGTGACGAAGCCGCGCTCCTCGAGGCGCCGGAGCAGCGGATAGATCTTGTTCGTATTGACCGCGATGAGGTCGCCGCAGACGGCGTCGATCCGCTGCATGAGGCCGTATCCGTGGTCGGGGCGCCCTGCGATGAAGTGCAGAATTAACGCCGGAAAGACCGTCTTGCTCTTGATCGGGCCGCGGATGACGTCGTCGACGCGTCTTGACATCACGCGAGCGCGGCAGACTCGGCGCGATATGCTCGCTCGATCTCGCGGGCGTAGCGGGCCTCGACGGCGCGGCGCTTGATCTTCATCGAGGGCGAGAGCTCGCCGCCCTCGACGGTGAACTCGTGTGGAACGACGACCACGTGGCGGACTTGTTCGTACGTCGCGAGGCCGTGGGTCTGCTTGCGAACCTCGCGATCGAGAAACGTCCTCACGTCTTCGCGCTCGGCGAGCCGTTCGAGAGCGACTTCCGGGAGCGTGGGCAGCTCGAGGCGCAGCAGCGGCCAGTTCGGACTAACCAGCGCGATCGGGTGCGGCTGACCGCGCCCGGTGACCATCGCCTGCGCCACGAAGATGGAGCGCTTGATGCTCGCCTCAATCCGTGCGGGTGCGATCCACTTGCCGGTGCTCGTCTTGAAGATTTCGCCTTTGCGGTCGGTGATGCGCAAGAAGCCGCGCGCGTCGATCTCGCCGATGTCGCCCGTGTGAAGCCACCCGTCTTCGATCGCCTCGGCCGTTGCGTCCGGATCGCGATAGTAGCCGTGCATGACGTTGCGTCCGCGCACCATCAGCTCGCCGTCTTCGGCGATGCGCACGTCCACGCCGGTGATCGGGCGCCCGACGGCCCCGTATTCGTTGTCGGATAGGCGGCTGACGGAGACGACGGGTGAGGTCTCCGTCAGCCCATAGCCCTGCATGACCGGAACGCCGAGGCCCAGCAGCGTCATGGCGGTGTCGACGTGCAGCGGCGCGCTGCCGCTCGTGAGAAACTGAACTCGGTCGAGCCCGAGCGCGGCGCGCACTTTGTGCAACACCAACCGTTCGGCGAACGCGTACCGCAGGGCGAGCCATCGGCTCGCTCCCCTGCCGAACGTTTGAGCCGTCATGTACTCACGCGCGACTTCGAGGCTCCAGGGGATCAATTTCCCGCGCAGGCCGCCCGCGCGCAGCGCCTGGCCCTTGATGCCGGCCATGACGCGATCGAAGATGCGGGGCACCGCGGTCATCTCCGCGGGGCGCACGTCGCGCAGGTCGCCGAGCAGTTCGCCCGGGTCGTGACAGATGAAGTAGCGCACCTTCGCGAGCAGATAGATGTAGATCAGGGTGTGCTCGTAGATGTGCGAGTACGGCAGCACGGACATCACGTCGCGCCCGCCTTCGATGCCCTCGAATCCACACGCCAACGAGACGGTGGCGTCGAACGCGAGGTTGTCGTGCGAGAGCATCACGCCCTTGGGCGGGCCCGTGGTCCCCGACGTGTAGATCAGCACGGCGAGGTCGTCCGGCACGAGCGTCGCCTCGTACGCGCCGGGGAGGCCGGGATGTGCCGCGCGGACCTCCTCACCGCGCGCTTCGAATGCTTGGAGGCCGTCCGCGTCGCCGGAGTCGAATCGCACGACGCGCGGCAGGGCCGCTCCGCTGTCGCGCAGTCGCTCGTAGGTCGCGAGCGTGTCGGCGAATATCAGCCGCGCTCCCGAATGTTCGAGAATGTAGCTGAGGTGATCGAGGGCTTGCGTCGGATAGATCGGGACGATAACGCAGCCGGCGAACAGCGCTCCGAAGTCGGCGACGATCCAGTTCACGCAGTTGTGGGAGACGAGCGCCACGCGATCTCCGGCCTCGAGCCCGGCGTCGCGAATCGCACAGGCGACGCGCTCCACGCGTTCGAGCAAGTGCTCGCTCGACGTGGCTTTCCACGCGCCGCCGGCGCGCTCGAGCAGCACCTCGGCGCGCGGTTGGGCGAGCGCGTTCCGAATAAGATTCGGAAGCGTCACCTTCTCGGGAAGCTGCGGACCCACGACGCACGTTCAATGCGCGTCGCGCTTTGCGTACCCCTTGCGGCGCTACGGCTCGCGCAAGTAGGGGCGTGCGCGCTCGAGCCGCGTCTGCGTCATTCCGGCCACGTCGAGGAGCTCGTCGAGCGACGAGAACGGGCCCTCGCGCTCGCGCAGCTCCACGATACGCGCCGCGACGGCACGGCCGATTCCGGGGACCGCCGCGAGCTCGCCCGGATTGGCGCGGTTGACGTCGACGCTGCTCGCCGCGGGCGCCGCGCGAGCGTGCCGGCGGCCGCGGTGCGCGTTCGGCCTCGCTCGCGTCGCCTCGCCCGCGACGGGCACGTCGATCTCGTCTCCATCAGACGCACGCGCCGCGAGGTTCACGCCGGCTGCGTCCGCCGACGCGCGAATCCCGCCGGCGAGCGCGACGGCCCGCGCGACTCGGTCGCCCTCGCGGAGATGGTAGAGCCCCGGCGTCTTCACGGCTCCTGCGACGTAGACGATCAGATCGGCGGCTTGCCGCGCATGCGAGGCGCGGCGATCCGGACGCGGCTGCGGCACGGGGCCGCCGGCCGCGCTCACGCTTTCGAGGGGCGGCCGCGGGGCCGGATGGCGGAGCAGGAAGACCGCGAGGCCCAAAAGCACGGCGACGGCGGTGACGCGTACGATCATGCCCGCCAATCACGCGTCCCCCGCGTGCCGCCAAGGCTGGCGCCGCAATCGCCGAGCGTGTACTATGCTCCACATGGCCGAGGGTTACGATTTTGCGGCGATCGAGAGCAAGTGGCAGGCGCGCTGGGAGCGGGACGGCATCTATCGCGCGCTCGACGACAGCGACAAACCAAAATACTACGCGATGGAGATGCTGCCGTATCCTTCGGGCGACTTGCACGTCGGGCACGCGAAGAACTACACGCTGGGCGACGCCGTCGCGCGGATGCAGCGCATGCTCGGCTACCACGTACTGCATCCGATGGGATGGGACGCCTTCGGGCTGCCGGCCGAAAACGCCGCGATCGCGCGGGGCGTCGATCCCGCCGCGTGGACGGCCGAGAACATCCTCAACATGCGCCGCCAAATCAAATTGATGGGCACGAGCTACGACTGGTCTCGCGAGATCGCTACGTGCGAGCCGGAGTACTATCGCTGGAACCAGTGGCTCTTCCTCCGCCTCTACGGCCACGGCCTCGCGTACAAGCGCGAGGCACCGGTGAACTGGTGCCCCTTCGACCAAACGGTGCTGGCGAACGAGCAGGTGATCGACGGGCGCTGCTGGCGCTGCGAGAGCCTCGTCGAGCGCCGCCTTCTCTCGCAGTGGTTTCTGCGGATCACCGCATACGCCGATCGCCTGCTGGACGATCTCGCGAAGCTGACCGGCTGGCCGGAGCGGACGCGCACGATGCAGCGGAACTGGATCGGACGCAGCGAGGGCGTGCAGTTCTCCTTCGCGATCGAGAGTCTCGACGATGCAATCGACGTGTTTACGACGCGCATAGACACGCTGTTCGGCGCAACGTTCCTGGCGGTGGCGCCCGAGCATCCGGTCGTCCAATCCCTGTTGCGGATCGTTCCTCGGGATCGCGCCGCGGAGATCGCATCGTTCACCGAAAACCTGAAGTCGAAGTCCGAACTCGAGCGGACGAGCCTGATGGAGAAGGAGGGCGTCTTCACCGGCGCCTACGCGATCAATCCGTTGTCGCACGAGCGGATCCCGATCTGGCTCACGAATTACGTGCTCGCGGAGTACGGCGGCGGCGCCGTCATGGGCGTGCCGGCGCACGATGAACGCGACTTCGACTTCGCGCGCAAACACGGGCTGCCGATCGTGCAGGTCGTCGTGCCGCGCGAGGGCGCGCGCCCCGAGCCGCTGGAGCGAGCCTTCGTCGAGGACGGTCGCCTCGTCGCGAGCGATGACTTCAGCGAGATGCCCAGCGAGCGAGCGCGCGAGGCAATCGCGCAGCGCCTCGCGGCGACCGGCGCCGGCAGGAAGAGCGTCAACTACAAGCTGCGGGATTGGCTGATCTCGCGCCAGCGGTACTGGGGCACGCCGATCCCGATCGTCTACTGCACGGCGTGCGGCGAGGTGCCGGTTCCCGACGACCAGTTGCCGGTGCTGCTCCCGTTGCGCTCGCGGCTCGCGGAATTCTTGGAGACGGCGTGCCCGAAGTGCGGGGGACCGGCGCGGCGCGAGAGCGACACGATGGACACGTTCTTCGAGTCCTCGTGGTACTACCTACGCTACCTCGATCCGCACAACGACGGCGCGCCCTGGGCCCCCGAGCGGGCCCGGCGCTGGATGAACGTCGACCAGTATATCGGCGGCGCGGAGCACACGGTGCTGCACCTGCTCTACTCGCGCTTCTTCTACAAGTTCTTTCACGACCGCGGATGGGTGTCGGGGGCGGACGAGCCGTTCCAACACCTCTTCCACCAGGGGCTCGTGCTGCGCGACAGCGAGAAGATGTCGAAGTCGCGCGGGAACGTCGTCGGCATCGACGAGACCGCCGAACGCAGCGGCATCGATGCGATGCGCCTCTTCCTGCTCTACGTGACGCCGCCTGAGGAGACCAGCAACTGGACCGACGACGGCATCACCGGACGGGTGCGGCTGCTCAACCGGATGTGGCGCGCCTGCGAGCCGTACTTCGAAGGCAACAGGAGCGAGCCGCAACGAGCGGAGTCGAACGCTGCGGACAAGGCGCTCATCCGCGCCGTGCACGTCGTGGCCAAGTCGGCGCTCGACGAGACGATCTCGCGCCGCTTCCACTACAACACGACGATCGCCAAGCTCGACGAGCTGGTCAATGCGATGACCGCGGCGGCGTCGGCCAGGCCGGGTTCCCCCGCGTTGCGCTACGCGGTGGAGAAGCTGCCGATCCTCGTCGCGCCCTTCGCGCCGCACATCGCCGAGGAGATTTGGGAACGCCTGGGCCACGCGACGTCGGTGCATCTCGAACGATACGTCGAGCCCGACGAGGCCGCGCTGACAACGGAAGAGATCACGCTCGTCGTGCAGGTCAACGGCAAGGTGCGCGCTCGCATCTCCGCCCCGGCGGGTGTGACCGAGAAGCAAGCGTTGGAGCTGGCCTTGGACGACTCGAACGTGCGCGTTCACCTCGGCGGCAAGGAGATCCGCAAGCACGTCTACGTGCAGGATAAGCTGCTCAACCTCGTCGCGGCGTAACCCGAGGCTCTACGACTCCGTGACGTTTTCACGCTTTCGCATCTCGCCGTAGATCTCGCGCACGCGTTGCAGCGTGTCGATCTCTTCGACCGGCTTGTCGTCGCGGATCCGTACGATGCGAGGAAAGCGCAAGGCGAAGCCGCTCTCGTGCAAGTCGCTCTCCGCAATGACGTCGAAGGCCACCTCGATGACCACCTTCGGCTCGACCGGGATCTCGTGCGCGCGCGCCTTCTCGCGACGCTCCGACGCCGGCAATCGGTGTTCGAGGAACCACGGCGTCAGCGTGGCAATCTCCGCGTCCGTCAGGCCGGAGTACGCCTTGCCGATTGCCTGCAGCGACCCGTCGTCGCCGCGGACGGCGAACGTGTAATCTGAGAGTACGCCGGCGCGCTTGCCGTTGCCCCACTCGACGGCCACGACCGCGACGTCGAGCGTGGAGAGCTCGCGCTTGAGCTTCAACCACCACTTCCCCCGCCGGCCCGGGAAATAGGGCGCGTCGAAGCGCTTGAGCATCACGCCTTCGTTGCCCCGAGCGCGCGCCGCCTCGAATCGCCGGTTGACGAACTCCGACGCCTCCGTGCCCACCGGGTCGAACGGCGCGATGGCGAGGGCGGCAGCCGGCGTGATGAGGCTCGCGAGCCGCTCGCGCCGCAGCGAGAGCGGCTCGTCGATCAAGAGCTCGCCTTCAATTGCGAGCAGGTCGAACACGACGTAGGTGAGCGGAACCTCCCGCAACAGCCGGGCATCGACGGTCTTGCGCTGCAGCCGGGCCTGCAGCGTACGAAAGGGGAGCACGCCGCCGTCGCGCATGGCGACGATCTCGCCGTCCAAGATCGCGTCGCGGGCAATCGCCGCAAGCGCGGACGCAACCTCGGGATAGGAGTCCGTCACGTCGTTGAAGCGGCGCGAAAAAAGACGAACGTCCCGGTCGCGCACGTGTGCCTGTGCACGGATGCCGTCGTACTTGTCTTCCGCGATCCACGATCCGTGCGCCAACTCGGCGTAGGCTTCACCGTACGGCACGGGTGTCGCGAGCATGAAGCCGATCGGGCTGCCGTAGTCGACGCGAAGCTCGTGGAGCGTTCCGCGCTTGGCCGCAACCGCGACGGCGCCCGCGTCGCCGAATGCCATCAGCGCGCGCCGCACCTCGCGCGGATCGCTGCCGAAGGCCTGCGCAATCGCCTCGAGCACGAGCCCCTCACGCAGGCCGACGCGGAGATCGCCCGTGACGATCTTGACGACATACGTCGCCACGCGCGGATCCTCGCAGGCGCGCAGGACTCGCTCGAGCACCGCCGCTCGCCGCCGGTTCGCGTTCTTGCCCGAGGCCCCCGCGATCTCGCCGAAGAGCGTCTCGAGCACCGCCGGCGTCAGACGGTCGCGAAACAGCATCGCATCGGCCGGCGCGCGCACGAGCGCGCCGATCGCCGCGCCGAGATCGCCGGTTGCGCGATAATTGCTTAGCAGCGACGCGTCGTCGAAGCCGTACACGCGCCGCGCGACCTCGACCATCGTGCGCCCGCCGAGCGCAAGCGTGCGGCGATCGCGCGCGGCGAACGGACCGCCGGCGAAGAATCGCGCGGCAGCCGCCAGATCGTCGTCGTCGAGCCCGCGAAAATACTCCGCGAGCAACGCGATCTTCGCGAGCTTCGCGGGCTCGCTCGCAATCCGTTCGGCCGTGCTCGCGAAACGCTCCATCGCCGTGGACCCGCGGCCGCTGCTAGCGTGCCATTCGTTGAAAGTACGCGTAGGCGGCGCGGATGCCGTCCTCGAGCGCGGTCGTCGGCGTCCATTGGAGCTCTCTCGCCGCGCGCGACGCGTCGAACTGCGCGGCGCGGGCGTCGCCGGGGCGCCGTGGCGCGTGCTCGACCGGCGCCGCGAATCCGCTGATGCGCACGAGCGTCCGGTAGATCTCGTTGACGCTGGTTGGAATGCCGGTGCCGATCACGTAGCACTGGCCCGACCCCAGCTCGAGCGCCGCCAGGTTGGCGCGCGCGACGTCCGCCGCGTACACGTAGTCGCGCGTCTGCTCGCCGTCCCAGTCGATCCGGACGCCTTGGCGCGCGATGAACCGGCCGCTGAAGATGGCGATGACGCCGGCCTCGCCGCTCGCATCCTGGCGCGGCCCGTACACGTTGCCGTACCGCAACGCCGTGAAGTCGAGATCCCGGTTGGCGCGGTAAAAGCGCAGATACTGCTCTCCGGCCATCTTCGTGATGCCGTAGGGCGACGTCGGGTTCTGCGGCGTCGCCTCCGTGATCGGAAGCCGCTCGGGCGTGCCGTACGTCGCGCCGCTCGACGCGAAGATCACCTTGCGTGCGCCGCTGCGCACGCTCTGCTCGAGCACGTTAAGGAGCCCGACCACGTTGACCTGGGCGTCGTAGAGCGGCTCGCGAGCGGAGATCGCAACGGAGTGCTGGGCCGCGTGATGGCTCACGACATCCGGCTTGAAATCGGCGAAGACCCGTGCGATGGCCTCGTCGCGAACGTCCATGTGCACCAGCGAGACGCCGTTGCGCACGTTGATGCGGCGGCCGCCGCCATGCTCCCATAGCGAATCGACGACGAGCACGTCGTGACCCGCGTCGAGGTACGCGTCGACGATGTGCGATCCGATGAAGCCGGCGCCGCCGGTGACGATGATGCGCAATCGGTTCCTCTCTAGATGTCGCGTTTGGGCGTCGCAGGAGTACGGCGATGCCGTCGTTTGCCATCCTCCTGTGCGCGATCGCTTCGGTGCTCGGGGCGCTGGCCGTAGCGCCCTTGGCCCCCGACCTGCGCACCGTGGTCGCGGCCGGCGCGGCTGCATTCGGCGCGTACGCCGTCTTCGGCCGATGCGCACCGCGTTTTCGCGTGCTTCTCGCAACCGCGCTGCTCGCCTCCGCGGCCAACGCCGAGCTGCGCGTCCTCGACGGCAGCCCGATCGCGGAGTCCCGCACCGCCCGTTATTCCGCGACCATCTTGGAGCGGTCGAGCGAAGGCGACGGCTCGAGCCAGGTCACGCTGGCGCTCGACGGCGGCCGGCGTGTTCTCGCGCGCCTTCGCGATGTCGCGCCGGCCGCCGGTACGCGCGTTCTCGTGCGAGGCCGGCTCGAGCCTTTCGACGAGCCGCGCAATCCAGACGAGCCCAGCGAGCGGGCCCTGCAGGCCGAGCGGGGATTGGATGGACGCCTCGAGGCCGCGAGCCTCCTGCGCACGGACGCGGCCTCGGCATGGAGCGCCGCAACGCTTCTCGCACGCGCGCACGAGTGGGCGCACGAGCAGCTGCAAGCACGGCTCGGCGAACCGGCCGCCTCGCTCGTCGCCGGCGAGCTCTGGGGAGAGCGCGCGGCCTTGCCGCCGGACCTGCGGGTGGAGTTTCAAGAAACCGGCACGGTCCACGTCTTGGTCACGGCCGGATTGCACCTGGGCGCCGTCGCCGCACTCGCAGCGGTGCTGTTCGCGCTTCTCGCGCTGCCGCGTTGGGCGGCGTGCGCCGCGGGAATCGCGCTGGTGTGGGCGTTCGTGTGGTGGAGCGGCGGCCAACTGCCGGCGATGCGCGCCGCCACGATGGCGAGCGCCGCGCTCCTGGCGCGCGCGTGCGGACGCGCGACGCTATCCTGGAACGCGCTCGCGCTCGCCGCGCTGCTCCTCGCATTCGCGCGACCGGCGAGCGTCGCGACGGCGTCGTTCGCGCTCTCCTTTTCGTGCGTCGGTGCGATCTTCGCATGCGCCGGACCCCTGGACCGATGGATCGAGGCCCGCGCGGCGGTGCCGGCGCCCGTGCGCGAGGCGCTCGTGCTGACGCTGGCCACGCAGGCCGGAATCTGGCCCCTGAGCGCCGCGATCTTCCTGCAGTTCACGCCGTATGCCGTGATCGCCAATCTCGCGGTCGTTCCATGCGTTGCCGCCACGATGGCGCTCGGCGCGACGCAGCTGGCGCTGGCGTGGTGCGGCCCGCTAGCGCAGGCCGGTGCCAACCTGAATTCGTGGCTGATCGCGTGGACGCTCGGCGCGGTGCGCGCGCTGAGCTCCCTGCCCGGCGCGATCCTCGTGATGACGCCGCCGCCGGCGTGGTGCATCGCCGCCTACGACGTGACCCTGCTCGCGACGCCGATGCTGCTGCGACGCGGCGGCCGCACGATCGCCGTCGCCGCGCTTGCGGTCGCGAGCGGCCTCGTGCTCTGGCCGCCGCGAGGCGGGCAGGCACGTTTGATCGTTACCGTTCTCGACGTGGGACAGGCCGACGCGATCGTCGTTCAGACGCCGCGCGGCCACGCGATCCTCGTCGATGCCGGCGGACGGCTCGAGCGCGGCGCGCAGCCAGACGGCTCCGCGGCGGAGCTCGTCGGCGAGCGAACCGTCGTGCCGTTTCTGCTGCGCCACGGTATCCACGCGGTCGACGCGATCGTCATCTCGCATCCGCACGGCGATCACGCGGGCGGCGTCGCTCCGGTCCTGCGCCGCCTGCGAGTCGCCGAGATTGCCGACGGCGGCCAGCGCTACGGCGGCCACGCCTATCAAGATGCGATCGCGACCGCGCGAGCGCAGGGCGTGCCGCTGATCTATCCGCGCGCCGGTGCGCAGTGGAGCACGGACGACGGCGTGACGCTGCGCTTCATCGGCCCGTCATTGCCGTTCATCGATGGGAAGAACTCAATCAACGATAATTCGATTGCGTTCGTCTTGCAGTACCACGCATTTCGCATGCTGTTCACGGGAGACGCCGGCGTCGCGGCGGAGCGCCGTTTCCTCGACGAGGGCATCGACCTGCGTGCGGACGTGTTGAAAGTAGGCCATCACGGCTCGGCGTACAGCTCCTCGACCGAATTCATCGCAGCGGTGCACCCGCGCTACGCGGTCATCTCCGTCGGGAGGCACAATCTCTTCGGCCATCCGGCGCCATCGACGGTCGAAACGCTCGCGCGAATCGGCGCGACGATCTACCGCACGGATGAAAATGCCGCGACGACCATTACGACAGACGGTCACACGATCGAAATCGGCGCTATGTTGAACTGCGCCTGCCGATCATGCCGAGGTGCGTGTGATCGAACGAGTCGTCGTATTTGAGCCGAGGACGAGCGGCCCGACGAGCGTGTGAAACGCATGTCGCTCAACTCCTTGTGTCGGAAAGTGTTCTGCGCGCTAGCGTGAAGAGCGCCGCGATCGCGAGCACGAAGGCCGCCGTTCCCACGTAGTTGGCCGCCGGCGCGAATGCGTCGCCGACCAGCGCGAGCGGCGACGGGTTTCCGCTGAAGACGATGAGCCCCGCGAGCAGCACGCCGAAGATGCTCTCGCCCACGATCAGCCCGGAGGCCACGAGCACGCCGAGCTGTTTTGCGCGATCGGGATGCGGACGGCCGGCCGCCCATCGGTTATAAGCCCAACCCAGGATCGCGCCGAGGACGACCGGAGCCGTCGTCGACGCGGGCAGATAGATTCCGAGCCCGACCGCCAGCGGCGGCAGCGCGAGGCGCCTGGCCCGGAGCGCCTCGTCGGCGGCGACGACGAGCGCGCCGACGACCGCCCCGATGCCGATGAGACGCCAGTCGATCTGTCCTCCGATCACGCCCTTGGCGAGCGCCGAGATGAGCGTCGCCTGCGGCGCGGGCAGCGGCTGCGTGCCGGCGCTGCCGAGATGGGGCGCTCCCGCGAAGCCGTACGCGTGGTTAAGCAGCTGGAGGATCGGCGGGATCACGATCGCTCCCATCACCACGCCGACGATCAGCGCAACCTGTTGCCGCCACGGCGTCGCGTCAACGAGTTGGCCAGTCTTGAGGTCTTGAAGGTTGTCGTTCGAGATCGTGGCGACGCAGAGCAGCACCGCGGTGACGACGAGGGCGTAGGCGACGAGCTGGACGTGCATCGGGGCGCCGGCCCCTTTCGCGATCGCCAGCACGATCAGCGACGCGCCGATGACGGAGAGGATTGCCAATCCCGACACGGGGCTGTTGGACGAGCCGATCAAGCCCGCCATGTAGCCGCACGCCGCCGCGACGAAGAAGCCTGCGATCACGACGTACACGATCGCGGCCGACGTCATCGGCACGGCCAGCGCCGCGAGCGGGCCGCTTGCGAGAAACGTCCACAGGAGAACGCCGAGAGGCACGAGGCAAAAGAGGCTGACGAGGCCGACGAGCGCGATTGGGAGATCCTGCTCCGTGCGCGGCAGGTTCGCGCCCTCACCGCGCCGCCGGCGCCGCGCCGCGAGCATCGCGGAGGCGATGCCGGTCGCGACCGGACGCGCGATCCTTCCGAGCGACCAGAGCGCCGCGACGCCGATCGCGCCCGCACCGATGAAGCGCACCTGGTGCGACCAGACTGCAGTGGCGACGTCGGCGGCGGCCCCGGACGCGGGGTGTGCCGCCGTCAGGAGCGGCGTGGCGATTCCCCACGCGATCACGAGGCCCGTCAGAATGGCGATTCCGACGGTCAACCCGATGAGCTGGCCGGCGCCGACGAGGGCTAGCGAGAGAGAGAATCCCAATCCGGTTGCGGCGTTACCGGCGCGAAAGAACGCGCCGATCTGCGCCGCAAAGATTCGCGTCGCGACGACCGCCGCGAAGAGCGACGACGCTGCGGTGCCCCCGACCAGCGCCGCGAGACCGGCCCGCTCGCCCGCCGATGTCGACCCGGCCGCCGTTCCGACCTTGAGCACCTCGGCGGCCGCCACGCCCTCGGGATACGGCAGGCTGGAGGTCGTGACGAGCGCGCGCCGCAACGGCACGCTGTACATCACGCCGAGGATGCCGCCGATCGCGCAGATCCCGAAAGAAACGCCGAATGGAAAGCCGCTCCACCAGCCGATCATCACGAGCCCAGGCAGCACGAAGATGATCGCCGAGAGCGTGCCCGCCGCGGAGGCGACGGTCTGCACGATGTTGTTCTCGTAGATCGTCGCGTTACGGAGCGCGCGCAGCACGGCCATCGAGATCACGGCGGCCGGAATGGTCGAGGCGAACGTCAAGCCGACCTTTAGCCCGAGATAGACGTTCGCTGCCGTGAATACGAGCGTGATCGCACAACCGAGAACGAGGCCCCGCAGCGTAAGCTCGGATCTCCGCTCCATCGGCACTTCTTTGCGCTACACCGTTCGTGGCCTTTACAGGGCCTCGAGCGAGCGGGTGTGCCGCCCGAGCGAAGTACAAAGCCCGCGGCGTAACGCTGCGGGCTTTGCTGTATCCCGGGCATTCTCGCCTGTTTGAAGCCGTCTCCGGCTTCCCACCGACGTGTCGCTTCGGTTTTGGATCGGCCACACTCGGATTTGTCGCGTGAAACGCAACGGATCGTCTACGTGCTGTCGATCGCGGTTCGATACGGTCCGCACTTCGTCATTGGGCGAAGTGTATGCATGCTACCAAAGCGACAATCGGCGTGCAATATGTTTGCGCTCTAGTCCACAACTGCTCCACAAGAAATTTCGGTTACCCACAGTTTATGGACACGATCGCAGGGTATGACGCGCGGTTAGGGTCGCATCGTCGACATCGGCGTCGGCGATGCGGACGCCATCGGCGACATGGTTGGCGCGGGTTGTGCGGTGGCGCCTGCGAGCGACGTTGCACCGGCTGCGATCGCTCCAACGAGAAAAATGCCGACGAACCAGCGATTCATGGAATTGGTTCCTCCTTATAGGTGCCAAAAAGTGTGCTCAACCCGAGTTGATACCCAGGCCAGCGGCGCTCTAACCGAGACACTTGCTAGCTCGTTTAGGGAGCAAGGTAGCGGTCTCGCAAACCGCCCCGCCTCCGCCGGGTATTACTTTAGGGGAGAAGCAGCCGCTCAGGCCGCAACCTCCTCGAACGAAGATGGGCGTCATCGATCTACCCTACACGCGCAGCATCGCCGACGAAACCGACCCGGTTTTCGAGCGCGTGGAGCATATCATTCCCCGCGTCGAGTGGCCGCTGCACGCTCCCTACGTCGCCGCTATCCATCGGCTCAAGCGCGAGCGCAACGCCGTCATCCTGGCCCACAACTATCAAGTCCCGGAGATCTTCTACACGGTGGCTGACATCGTCGGAGACTCTCTCGCGCTGGCCATGAAGGCCGCGGAGACGCAGGCCGACGTGATCGTGCTGTGCGGCGTTCACTTCATGGCCGAAACGGCGAAGCTCGTCAATCCCGACAAGACCGTGCTCGTGCCCGACCTCCGGGCCGGATGCTCGCTCGCCGAGTCGATCACGGCGGCCGACGTGCGCCTGCTGCGCGAGAGCTACCCCGGCACGCCGGTCGTCACGTACGTCAACACCTCGGCCGAGGTCAAGGCCGAGTCGGACGTTTGCGTGACGAGCGGCAACGCCGTGCAGATCGTCGAGGCGCTGGGCGTGCCGCGCGTCATCTTCTTGCCGGACGAGTATCTCGCCAAATACGTCGCGTCGAAGACTCGCGTCGAGATCGTCGCGTGGAAGGGCCATTGCGAGGTGCACGAGCGCTTCACCGGCGCCGACGTGCGGCGCTTCCGTGAAGGAGACCCTTCGCTCATCGTGCTCGCGCATCCGGAGTGCCCGCCCGACGTCTTGGCCGAGGCCGATTACGTCGGCTCGACCCAAGGCATGACCGAATACGTCGAAAAATTGGCGGAGGGGGACCCGTCCCGCGAAGTAGGGTCGGGGGCGCGCGTTCTCATGATGACGGAATGTTCCATGGCGGACAACGTGTCGGGGCGTTATCCGCGCGTCGAGTTCGTGCGGCCCTGCAATCTCTGTCCCCACATGAAGCGCAACACGCTGCCTAAGGTCCTGCACTCGCTCCAAGCGATGGAGTTCGAAGTCACGATCGCTCCGGAGATCGCGCGGCGCGCGCGGCGCGCGGTCGAACGGATGCTCGAGTTCAGCCGCCAGCCGCGCGACTAGCGAGACACCGTGGATACAGATTACAGCGACGCATTGGTCGTGGGCGCCGGCATCGCCGGCCTCATCGCGGCGCTGAAGCTTGCGCCGGCGCACGTGACGGTGCTCTGCAAGACGCGCCTGGGAAAGGGCGCCGCCACAGATTGGGCGCAGGGCGGCATCGCGGCGGCGGTCGGCAAGGACGACTCGCCGCGGCTGCATGCGATCGACACGCAGCGGGCCGGCGCCGGAATCAGCGACGCGAAGATCGTCGAGATCCTCACTCGCGACGCACCGGCACGCATCGAAGACCTGCTCGAGCTCGGCGCGGCGTTCGACCGCACCGACGCCGGCGAGCTCGCACTGGGACGCGAGGCGGCGCATCAACGCCGAAGGATCGTCAAGGCGGGCGGAGACGCTACGGGACACGAGATCCTCAAGACGCTGATCGAGGCCGTCGCCGCGCACCCCTCGCTTCGGATCGTCGAAGACGTCATGGCCGACGACCTGATCGTCGACGACGGCGGCGTGGGCGGTGTCTATGCGCATCATCACGGAAACGCCGCGATGATGGCATTCCGCGCTCGCGCGGTCGTGCTCGCGACCGGCGGCATGGGCCGCCTCTACCGTTACACGACGAATCCGGTGGAGGCGACGGGCGACGGTATCGCGATGGCGGCGCGCGCCGGAGCGACGCTGGCCGACATGGAATTCGTGCAGTTCCATCCGACCGCGCTCGCGATCGGACGCGACCCGATGCCGCTCGTGACCGAGGCGGTTCGCGGCGAGGGCGCAACGCTGCTCAACGACTTGGGAGAACGCTTCATGTTGGCCGTCGCGCCAGACGCCGAGCTCGCGCCGCGCGACGTCGTCGCGCGCGCGATCTTCGAGCAGCAGCAGCGCGGACGCACGGTCGGCCTGGACGCCCGCTCGGCGATCGGCGCGCGCTTCCCCAAGGCGTTTCCGACGGTGTTCCGGTTCTGCATGGAGGCCGGCATCGATCCGCGCGCGCAGAACATTCCGGTGACGCCTGCGGTCCACTACCACATGGGGGGAATCGCCGTCGACGAATGGGGGCGCACGTCGCTGCCGCACCTATGGGCCTGCGGCGAAACGAGCGCGACGGGCGTGCACGGCGCAAACCGGCTCGCCAGCAACTCGCTGCTCGAGGCGCTCGTGTACGGATCTCGCGTGGCCATCGACGTCCAGAGCGGGCGCGCGCATGCGCTCGCGCCCTCCGTGGCGAGCTCGTTAGAGTCGCCGTACCGCCGCTCGGGGCGCGTCACGAACATCGATACGACGGCGGCTCAGGCCCTCAGCGACCTGCGCAACCTCATGTACACCAACGTCGGACTCGTGCGCGCGGAGTCCGGGCTGCGCGAGGCGCTCGCGCGCATCGCCGAGCTCGAGGCGTCGCCGGCGTCAACGCAAGGCGAGCTGCGCAACCTGCTCGTCGTCGGGCAGCTGATCGCCGAGGCCGCGCTGGCGCGCCGCGAGAGCAGAGGAAGCCACTACCGCAGCGATTACCCGCAGACCGATGAAGCCTTCGCCAAGCGCTCCTTCACGCGACTTCGCAGCGTCGCCTGAGGCGGTCGCGCTCGCGGCGGAGCCGATCGTCCGAGCCGCGCTGCTCGAAGACATCGGCCGCGGCGGCGACCTGACGACGGAGTCGATCGTCGAGCCCAACCGCGAGGCGACGGCGCGGATCGTGGCGCGGGCCGGCGGCGTCATCGCCGGCGTGAGCGTCGCGATGCTCGCGTTCCGGCTTCTGGAAGGGCGCATCGGCGCGGCGATCCTGGCCGGCGACGGCGAACGCGTCGAGCCCGGCGGCGTCGTCGCGCAGATCGAGGGAAGCGCGCGGGCGATCCTCACCGCGGAGCGCACTGCGCTGAACCTGCTCTCGCACTTATCGGGCATCGCCACCGCGACTCGCACGCTCGTCGACATCGTAGCTGGGACGCGCGCGAAGATCGCCGATACGCGCAAGACGACGCCCGGCCTGCGCGCGCTCGAGCGCTACGCCGTGGCGTGCGGAGGGGGAACCAACCACCGCTTCGGTCTCGACGACGGGGTCCTGATCAAGGACAACCACCTCGCCTTGGCGGGATCGATTCGCGAGGCGGTCGCGGCCGCGCGCGTCCGCGCCGGTCACATGGTGAAGGTCGAGGTCGAGGTCGACACGGTCGAACAGCTGCAGGAAGCTCTGCTCGAACCGATCGACGCGGTGCTGCTCGACAACATGAGTCCCGCGATGCTGGCAGAGGCAGTCCGCGTCGTCGACGGACGCGTGATCGTGGAGGCGAGCGGCGGCGTAAACGAGTCCAACGTGCTGGAGGTCGCGCACACCGGCGTCGACGTGATCAGCGTCGGCGGCCTCACGCACAGCGCCCCCGCTTTAGATCTTTCCTTAGAAATGTTAGCGCTGAGCTAGCAGCGCGATCGCGACGACCGCGCCGACAGCGACGACGAAGAGCGAGATCCCGTAGCCGGTCAGGCTCGACATCGTCACGACGCGGTCGTCGCGCAGGCCGCGATCGGTCACGGAGTAGCGCCACGCTCCCAGCAGCGCGACGTAGATTCCGAACAGGGCCATCGCTGTTCCGAATCCGGTCGATACTCCCGGCGCCGTGCTCGCCCCGTGGACGATCAGCGCGAACTCGCGCGCGAACAGCGAGAACCGCGCGACCACGAAGCCGAACGCGATGAACGCGAGGGCGGTGCGGACGTACGCCAAGTAGGTCCGCTCGTTGGCGAGGGTGTCGTTGGCATGCATGACCCGCCGACCCTTAGGCGAATCTCCGTCGAACCATGTCTGCAGAACGAATCGCCGAAAAACCTACGGACGCGAGCAGGGCCAGCCACGACTTCGTGCCGCCGAAGGCGCTGGTCGACTTCATGGCCGGCGGATGGATCGAGCGGCCCTCCGCGGGCGGCACCCATCCGCAGGCGGACCGCTTTCGCGCGCGCCGCGAGCGTCTCGGAAAATCGTATCCCGGCGCCTACCTGATCGTGCCGGCGGGCCGGGAACGCGTGCGCGCCAACGACACGGCGTATCAGTTCCGTCCGTCGAGCGACTTCGCGTACTTGGCGGGCCCGGGAGAAGCAGGCGCGGCCCTGATCCTCGAACCGGACGGCGCCGAGCACCGCAGCCTCCTGTTCGTGCCGGCGCACAACCGCGGCGAAGCGGAGTTCTTCACGGATCGGGTCTACGGCGAGCTGTGGGTCGGGCGGCACCGAGGCGTCGATGAGAGCAAGATCTTCTACGGGGTCGACGAGAGCCGCCCCCTCGCATCGCTGCCGCACTATCTCGACGAGCTGCGAAACTCCAAACACGCCGTGCGCATCCTGCGCACGCACGACGAGGAGATCGACCGGCGCTTCGACACCGGCGACGGCGACGCCGAGCTGGCGGAGCACCTCTCGGAGATGCGGCTGGTCAAGGATGCGTACGAGCTCGCCGAGCTGCGCCGCGCGTGCGAGCTCTCCAAGCTCGGTTTCGACGATGCGATCGGGGCGATGCGCGCCGGTAAGTCGGAGCGCGAGATCGAGGCGGCGTTCTGGAGTCGCGCGCGAATCGATGCCAACGACACCGGCTATCTGACGATCGCGGCCGCCGGAGAGCACGCGTGCACGCTGCACTGGACGAAGAACCACGGCGAGCTCGAGTCCGGCGCGCTGCTGCTCCTCGACGCCGGCATCGAGTGCGAGTCGCTGTACACCGCCGACATCACGCGGACGCTCCCGATCTCGGGCCGGTTCTCGCCGGAACAGGCGACGATCTACGACCTCGTGTGGCGGGCGCAGCGCGCCGGCATCGACGGCGTCGCGCCGGGCAACGACTTCCTCGAGCCGCATCGCCGCGCGACGCGCGTGCTTGCCGAAGGGCTGATCGATCTCGGAATCTTGAAGATGTCGCTGGACGAGGCGATTGATCCGGAGAACCTCTTTCACCGGCGCTACACGCTGCACGGCACCAGCCACATGCTCGGGCTCGACGTCCATGACTGCGCCAACGCGCGCACGTCCGAGTATCGCTACGGCAAACTGCGCGAGGGCATGGTGCTCACCGTGGAGCCGGGTTGCTACTTCCAGCCCGATGACGCAACGGTGCCGGACCGATTCCGCGGAATCGGAGTGCGCATCGAAGACGACGTCGCGGTAACGGCGGACGGCGCGGAAAACCTCTCGGCGGTCGTACCGTCGCGCCGCGAAGACGTCGAACGCTGGATCGCGGAGATCTGGTCCTAGGTTGGAATCACCGAGGTGCCGGGCGGCGCCGGCGGGGGAATCGTAGGGCCGAGGGAGCCGCGCGCCTGCAGCGCCGCGAGCTGATCCTCGATCGGCCAACGGCCGAACGCGAGGATGATCATGCAGATCAGCTGGCCCACGCCGGGAACGAAGTTGAGCAGCGCCAGCGCTCCGCTGTATCCCGCCTTGGCGAATATGCGCCAGTAGACCCAGATCGTGAACGCGATCAGCGCGAGCAGCACGACGCCGTAAACGAGAATCGCCCCCGCGATAAATCCGGCTGCCGCCGCCGAGCTATGGTCATCCATGTCCGAGTTTTTCCTTTCCCGCAGTTAGGTTACGTCGAGCCCGCCGACCGGCGGGTCAGTGGATGGTTCAACCTCGCGGCGGCGATCCCCAACCGGATTGTACGTATGCTCCATTGACGACGATGACCGGTACCGTTGGATCGCCATCGCTATACGCGAACATCCGACCGCGCGCGTCGCGATCGTTTTGGGCGTCGTAGATCGTATACGGCGTCCCCACCGATTCGTAATAGGCGATGGCGCGCCGGCAATACGGACACGTCGGCGAGATATACAGCTCGAGCTTTGCGCCCGGAGGTATATGCTCGGCGTCGAAGCCCCGTGGCATGCCGCTCATCTTCGTACCGACGCCGCTCGGAAACCTGCGCGACGTCACGCTCCGCGCGCTCGACGTCCTGCGCGACGCTTCGCTGATCGTCGCCGAAGACACGCGCGTGGCTCGTAAGCTGCTGCACGCGCTGGAGCTGGGCGGCCGCGAAATCTGGAGTTATCGCGAGCAGAACGCGGCGGCGGCGACTCCGGCGATTCTCGAGCGCGCGCGCGATGAGACCGTCGCAGTCACGGCCGACGCGGGGATGCCGGGGATCTCCGACCCCGGCAGCGCGCTGATCGCGGCGGCTCGGGAGGCCGGCGTGCCGGTCGAGGCGCTGCCCGGGCCGAGCGCGGCACTCGGGGTCGCGCTGCTTTCGGGATTCCCGTTGCGGCGCTTCACGTTCGAGGGGTTCCCGCCGCGCGGCGCCGCGGCGCGCCGGGAGCGTTTCGCCGCGGCGCTGCGCGGCGGGGTAACGACGCTGTGGTACGAGTCGCCGCGGCGGCTGCACGCCAGCCTTGCCGATCTCGCGCGGGTCGCGCCCGACGCGCGTCTGTTCGTGGTTCGCGAGTATACGAAGCTTCACGAGCAGCAGCTGTGGGGCACCGCGCAAGACGTGCTGCCCGCGCTTCCCGAGCCGCTGCTCGGCGAGGTGGCGTTCGCGGTCGCGCCCTACGCTTGGGAGCCGCAGGTGCCCGCCGCCGAGGAGGCGGCGGCCGCGATCGACGCGCTGCTCGCGAGCGGCCGGCGCGTGGGCGAGGTCGCGAAACTGCTGGCCGCACGCGGCTTCGGCGAGCGGCGCCAGATCTACGCTCGCGCGGCCGCCCGCAAGGCACGCAGGGAAGGGTCGATTAACCAGAGCTAGCCCATGGAGCGCGCCTACTACGTCACGACGCCGATCTATTACATCAGCGGAGAGCCGCACGTCGGCCATGCGTACACGACGATCGTCGCCGACGTGCTTGCGCGGACGGCGCGCACGTTCCGTCCGACCTTCTTTCTCACCGGAACGGACGAGCACGGGCAAAAGGTGGCCAACGCCGCCGCCGCGGCCGGCAAGACGCCACAGCAATGGTGCGACGAGCTCGTGCCGCGCTGGAAGGCGCTCTTCGCGGAGTACGAGATCGAGTACGACGATTTCATCCGCACGACCGAGGCGCGCCACGTCGAGAAGGTGCAGCGCGTCTTCGAGCTCCTGCGCGAGCACGGCGACGTCTATCTCGGCAAGTACGAGGGCTGGTACTGCGTCGACGACGAGACGTTTTGGCTCGAGTCGAAGCTCGTGGACGGCCGCTGCCCGACGTGCGGCCGCGAGGTGCAGTGGATCTCGGAAGACGACTGGTTCTTCCGGCTGTCGGCCTACCGCGACCGCCTCCTGGCACATTTCGAGCGCCACCCGCATTGGGTTCGGCCGCGCAGCGTCTACAACGAGATGATGTCGATTCTCGTCGAGGGGCTCGACGATCTCTCGATCTCGCGAACCAACCTGGAGTGGGGGATACCGATAGCGGGAGGCGGCGTGATCTACGTCTGGCTCGACGCGCTGCTCAACTACATCACGGCCATCGGCTGGAGCGAGGACGAGGCGCGCTTCCACGCGCTCTGGCCGGCGCAGACGCAGCTCGTCGGCAAGGAAATTGCGCGCTTCCACACGCTCATTTGGCCCGCGATCCTTTGGGCGCTCGGCGAAGCGGCGCCGGAGCTCGTGTTCGCGCACGGCTGGATCACCGTGGACGGGCAGAAGATGAGCAAGAGCCTCGGCAACGCGGTCGATCCCTTCGCGCTCGCGCGGCGCTTCGGCCCGGGCTCGATGCGCTACTTTCTGCTGCGCGAGGCTCCGTTCGGCGGCGATTTCTCATACTCCGAAGAGAAGATCGCGCAGCGCCACAACAGCGAGCTCGCCAACGACCTCGGAAACCTGCTACAGCGGACGCTCTCGATGCTGCAACGGTACCGCGACGGCATGGTTCCATCGACGCCGGCATCGAGCGAATTCGCCGAACGGTTCGCGCCGCTTCCGGGCAAGGTGCGAGCACAAATTTTCGAGCTTCGCTTCCGCGAGGCGCTCGAGTCCGTTTGGGAGCTGGTGACGGCGCTCAATCGTGCGGTGGACGAGCGCAAGCCCTGGGTGCTGCACAAGGAAGGCCGTGCCGGGGAGCTGGACGCGACGCTCTACGATCTCTGCGAGGGGCTGCGCTGGCTCGCCGTGCTGCTCCATCCCGTGATGCCGGAGCGCATGAGTGAGATGTGGCGGCAGCTCGGCAGCCCGGGGAGCCTCCACGAGGATTGGACCTTGGCGCTCGTCTGGGGCAAGCTCGCGCCGAAAACGCGGACGTCGCCCGGCGCGCCGCTCTTTCCGAAGATCGAGCTCGAAGCGCAGCCGTGATCGACACGCACTGCCACATCCACGATCACAAATTCGACGAGGACCGCGACGCGGTCGTCGAGCGCGCGCGCGAGGCGGGCGTCACGGCGATGCTCACGATCGGCGAAGACCTCGCCGACAGCGCCCGCGCGATCGCGGCCGCGCAGCGGTACGGCATCGCCGCGGCCGCCGGAGTACATCCGCACGAGGCGCGCAATGCTCCGGAAGAACTCGCCGGTCCGCTTCGCGCGCTGCTGGAAGACCCGCGCGTCGTCGCCGTCGGCGAGACGGGGCTGGACTATTATTACGACCACAGCCCGCGCGACGCGCAGGCGCGGGTGCTGCGCGCGCAGCTGGCCGTCGCGCGCGAGACTGGAATGCCGGTGGTCTTTCACCAGCGCGACGCGTTCGACGACTTCACCGCGATCTTGCGCGACGAGTGGACGGGGGGAATGCGTGGCGTCGTGCACTGCTTCACCGGCACGCCGGAACAGGCGCTGACCTACACGGGAGAGTTCGGCCTGTTGCTCGGAATCGGCGGCGTCGTGACCTTCCCCAACGCCGAGCCGCTACGCGAGGCAGTGCGCGCCGCGGGCGCCGGCAACATCCTGCTTGAGACCGACTGTCCGTACCTCGCGCCCGTGCCGGTGCGCGGCAAACGCAACGAGCCAGCGTTCGTCGCGCACACCGCCGCGCGCGTCGCGACGCTGCTGCACATGCCGCTGGCTGAAATCACCGGACGCACCGACGACAATGCCCGCCAGCTGTTCGGCTTTACCATAAGCTAAACGGCGCTTCGGATTGCCGCACCGGCGAACTCCGTTAGAAAGTCCTTCCACACGCGGTACTGGTTATAGTTGCCCGCGGTGACCATCACGAGCATGTCGAGTTGCGGCAGGATGACGAGCAGCTGGCCGCCGTTGCCGCCGGCATCGATGAAAGAGTAGCGCTTCCCGGCCACAAGCAGCGTTCCGAGGTGCCATCCGTAGCCGTAGCGGTCGCCCTCTCCGTAGGCGTCCTCGTTCATGATCGTGCGCTGTACGGTCGACGCTCGCAGCCAATCATCGGCAATGATGCGGCGCCCGTTCCAGATCCCGTGGCTGAGGAAGAGCTGGCCGAACTTCAGGAAGTCGCGCGGCCGAAAGTAGTCGCCACCGCCCATATAGGCGGCGTTCGTCGGCGGCGGCATCAGCCACATGCCGTACTGCGCAAACTGCATCGGCGCCGCGAAGTGCTCGTAGAAGTATTGCTCGAGCGGTACGCCCGTGGCGCGCGCAACGATGGCGCCGAGCAAGTTGATGCCCGCGCTGCAGTAGACCGCGCGGGTGCCCGGCTCGTATTGGATCGGGAGGTCGAGCGTGTACTTGTACCAGTCCGGCTGCGCGGTCTGGTTCTGCATTGCGTCCTCGTTGCCGGGCGACGTGTCGTCGTTGTCGTCGCAGGCCAGGCCCGAGGACATCGTCATGAGATTCTCGACGGTCATGCGCCGCTTTCGTGCGTCGTCGTTGGCGAATGGAGCGTACTGCGGGAGAAACGACAGGACCGCCGTCTGCGGCGCAAAGCGCGCGGTATCGGCGATCGCCCGCCCGACCAGCAGCGTCGTCACGCTCTTGCCCGCGGAACGGACGTCATGGGGGCGGCCGGCGTCGAAACCGTAGAAGTACTCGTCCAGGACGAGCCGGCCGTGCCGAACCATCGCGACGCTCTGCACGTACGGCGACGTAAGCTCTGGGCTCCGTAGCGAAACGATGCTCTGCATCTCGGCCGCGATCGGCTGCACGCGCATCCCGACCTGCGCGAGCGTCGCGACGGGCCAGCCGTCGGTGCCGGCGAGCGGCTTACGATAGGCCCACGTCGCGTCCGGGCGCGGAGAGAACCAGCGCAGCTCCGCTGTGCCGGGACGGTGGAAGACCGTCCCCTTTGCTCCCGGTAAGTCGAGCGTCACGCTGTCCGTGGTGTAGCTTCCTACGACGTCGGGCTTCCCGGCGGCGTGAAGCCGCAGCGCCGCGCCCTCCGCGACGAGCGTGCGCGTGCCAAGGAACACGCCCACGTTGGCCTCGGGATTGCGGATGAACGCGCGGAGAGTGCCGTCCGGAGCGGCGCTCACGACTAGGAAGTAGTGCATCGTCTCGTCGATCGGGCTCACGGCGATCGCGTAGCGCGGCCACGGATCGTTCGCAGGCTGAATCCACTGATTGACGACGGCGGGCGGCCGCTGCGTGGCCGCCCAGACTCCGGCGAGCGCGGGCATGCTGCTACTTTACGAGCGGCTTGGCGCGACTCCATTCCGACTCGAGGCGGGCGCGAACCGCCGCGACGATCGCCGAGTCTCCGCTATAAAGGCCCCAATCCGGGAGATCCGCGCGACCGAACGCGACGGTCGCGTTGGCCGAACCTATCCAGACGCGATCGCCCGCCGCGGCGAGCTTCTCCGTGTCGCGGCTGACGCGCACGCGGACGCCCTCGCGCGCGAGCGCGCGCAGCACGCGGCGCTCGCGCTCGTTTCCGCGCAGCTCGCGCTCGCAGACGATCAGTCGCGGGGCACCGCCGCGCTTCGCGAGCGCGTCGAGCGCGGAGTAGACGCCGTTGCAGCAGCCGAACGACTCGCTCGCGACGATCGCGCCGTCCTCGCGCCGCGCCTGCCCCAGCAGGCGCGCCTCGGCCGCGAGCGCTTCGTGCTTGAGCATCGGGATCGACGCGGCGTCCGCGCGATCGTCGTCGCGCAGAACGAGATCCGATGCGTTCCAGTTCCGGTCGTCGAGGAAGAGCGAGCCGTCGGCGACGATCGACTTCGCGTGCACCGGGTCCGCGAGCACCGCGTCGACGCCGGCCGCCCGCAGTTCGCCGACGACCCTGCGGTTCTCGCGAGCCAGGCTGCCGCGAGGCTTCTGGTCCGGGCTCCGCTCCAGCTCGGCGGCAACCCGCGCGCCGCGCCGCGCGGCCGCCTCGAGCGCGCCCAGAATGGGACCGCGCAGCGTGTAGGCTCGCACGTCGATCGTCTCGGCGCGCGCGAGCGCCGCGAATAGCTCGCGGGTCGAGCTCAGCTTCACCATCGCGGCGCCCATCACGACAAAAGACGGCCGCGCCCAGGGGGAGCCCGGCCCGGCGTTTGGAAGCAGCCCGAACAGCAATGGATAGTACGGCGAAGGGCGGCTTCGTGCGCGAGATGTTCGCGTCCATCGCGCCCCGCTACGACTTGACGAACCGCGTGCTGACCGGCGGTCTCGACGGGCGCTGGCGGCGGCGCACGATCGCGCTGCTCGCGCCGCGGCCGGGCGCGCGAATCCTCGACTGCTGCTGCGGAACGGGCGACCTCGTCCTTCATCTCCTGCGCGTCCAGCCGTCGCTCGAGGTGACGGGCATCGACTTCTGCACGCCGATGCTCGATCGCGCGCGGCGGCGCGCCCACACGGCGCGCCGAGTCGCAGCGTTCGTGCAGGGCGACGTCATGGCGATGCCCTTCGCCGCCGACGCGTTCGACGGAGCGACCATGGGATTCTCGCTGCGCAACGTCGTCGACGTCGACGTGACGCTGCGGGAGATCTTGCGCGTGCTGCGTCCCGGCGCCCGCTTCGTGAACCTCGACGTCAGCAAGGCGCCGAACCGCGCGTTCAAGCGGATCTTCGATCTCTATTTCTACCGCATCGTGCCGCTCGTCGGCGGGATCGTGGGCGGCTCGCGCATGGCGTATTCGTATCTGCCGAACTCCCTCACGCATCATCCGAACGCGCCGGAGCTGCGCAACCGCTTCGCCCGCGCCGGTTTCGCGGATGCCGGCTACCTGCCGCTCATGGGGGGCGCGATCGCTGTTCACTACGGGACGAAGCCGTGAGCCTGGCGGACTCCGCGCACGACACCTACGACGATCTGCACGCGGTTGTCGAACGGTTTTTCCGCGCCTCGTTCTCCACCGACAATCCCGTCATCACCGAGGCCATCAAGCGGATGCTGGCGGCGGGCGGGAAACGGCTGCGCCCGCGCATCACGCTGCTCTCCGCCGAGGCATGCGGCGGCAACTATGCCGACCACGTGCATCTCGCGGCGTACATGGAGCTCATTCACGTCGCGACCCTGGTTCACGACGACGTCGTCGACAACGCGCAGACGCGCCGCGGCGTCAATGCGACGGCGGTCGACTACGGAAACCGCGTGAGCGTGCTCGCCGGCGACTACCTGTTCGCCTGGATTTTCAAGAACGTGACGCTGAACTATCCGCACCCGATTCCCAACGTGCTCTCCGCGACGCTGGCCGATATCTGCGACGGCGAGGTGCTGCAGCTGCAGGCGCTGGGAAACCTCGACCTTCCGATCGAGACGTACGTCGAGATCGCGCGCAAGAAGACCGCCTCGCTCTTCGCCGCCTCGGCCACGTGCGGCGCGATCATGGGAGGCGGCGGCCCGCGCCAAATCGCGGCTTTACAACGGTTCGGAGAGGCGTTCGGCGTGGCGTTTCAAATGCGCGACGACCTGTTGGACGTCACGGCCGACGAACGCTCGCTCGGCAAGCCCGCGGCAAACGACCTCACGGAGCGCAAGACGACGCTGCCGCTGATCGCCGCTCTCGCCGCGGGCAACGGAGACTTCCGCTCGCTGGTTCGCCGTTTTTACGACGCCGGCGCCAACGACGCGATCCCGGCCATCGTCGAAGCGATCGGGCGGGAGGGCGGAGTGGCTGCAACCCGCGAGCAGATCGCTCGCTTCGTCGCCGGGGCCAAGACCGCTTTAGAGCCGATTGAGGACGGCGCGGCGAAAAGAGAGCTTGTGAAACTCACGGAGGCCCTTGCATCATGACCGTACACCCGCTTCTCGCAATCATCGACGCGCCGATCATCATCGGCATACTCGTCGTCGGTGCGCTGCTGTTCGGAGCGGAAAAGCTGCCGAAGCTCGCGCGCAGCGCGGGTCAGGCGAAAAAGGAGTTCCTCGCGGGACAGGCCGAGGCCGACGAAGCCGCCGCCAAGGCGCGCGAACAGGCCCGCCAGAGAGCCGCCCAAGCGAACGCCGACGTGATGGACAACGTCGAGATCGGCTCGATCTCGGGCGAAGCCGTTCCGCCGCCCACGCCCGGAAGCGGCACGCCGAGCTCGTAGCGGCGCGAACCGCGCACGATGCTGGCGCAGCGCCCGCCGCGAAACGCCGACGATGAGACGGCGTGGGACCAGAAGGAGATGCCGTTCACGGAGCACCTGCGGGAGCTCCGTAATCGTCTACTCATCGCGATCGCGACGGTCGGCGTCATCGCCGTGCTGCTCTTCTGGCCGTCGCAGTTCGTCATCCGCTGGATGATGCGCGAATACTTCGGGGGGATCCAGCTGCATGCGTTCGGGCCCGCCGACGTTATCTTCACGGAATTCAAGTTCTCCGTGGTCGGCGGAATAGTCATCGGGTTGCCGATCCTGCTGCAGCAGCTCTGGCTCTTCGTCGTGCCGGCGATCCATCCGCGCACGCGGCGCATGGTCTACGCGTTCATTCTCCCGTCGTTTCTGCTGGCAGCCGCAGGCATCGCCTTCGCGCACTTCGTCGTGATCCCGCGCGTGATCGCCGCGCTGATCCGCATCACCGACGCCGTCGCGACGCCCACGTTCGGCGTCGCCTCGACCTTGAATTTCGTCATCGTGCTGTTCGCGCTGTTCGCGATCGTCTTCCAGACGCCGATCGTGCTCGTCGGCCTCGCCCGGCTCGGGATCGTGAGCTCGAGCGCGCTGATGCGCTACCGGCGCCACGCGCTCTTCGGCTTCTTCGTCGCCGGCGGCATCGCGGCGCCCGACGGCAACCCGCTGACGATGGCGCTGCTCGCGGTGCCGATGTACGCGCTCTACGAGCTCTCGATCTGGGTGATCCTGCCGCTCGAGCGCCGCTGGTCGTTCGATCGGCTCAGCACGACTTCGTGACCGCCGCGATACGCGACGCGTACGCCGACTTCGTGCGTACGTTCGGCAACGTGTTGTTCGCCGTTTCGCTCTTCGTCGTGTGGGGGATCCTCACGCTAATCGGGGTGGTCGTCGATCAGGGCCAAGATCCGAGCGCGTACATGCAAGCCTATGCGGCGCCGGTCGCGCGCGCCATCCTGCGGCTCGACTTCGACAACATCTATCACTCGCCGTGGTCCGTCGGGATCATCGGTCTCCTCTTGCTCTCGCTCGCGGTCTGCACGTTCAAGCGCGTCATCCCGGCGCGGCTCCCGCCGCTGCGCCCGGTCAACGTCGAGAAAATTCCGCTCCACGCGACGTTCGACGTTGCGATGCCGGCCGCGGACGCTCGGCGCCGGCTCGAGCAGTTCTTCGCCTCGCGCGGCTGGCGGGTTCGCGAGCGCGTTTTCGGCGGCACCGAGTGGAGCTTCGCCGATAGGCACGACTGGGCGCGGCGGGGCGTGCTCGTCGCGCATGCCGGCTTCGTCATCATCGCGGCGGGAACGACGCTCTACTGGGCTCGCGGCTTCTCCGGTGAGCTCGCCATCCTGCGCGGCGAGACCGCCCAGGTGGCGCAGACCCGCGCGTTGATTCGGCTCGACGACTTCGCGTACCGAATCGCGCCGATCATGACGAAGAGCGGCATGGTTTACCAGCCCGTCGACTACGTCTCGCGCGTAACGGTAACCGGCAACGACGGCATGCCCAAGGCGATGACCGTGCGCGTCAATCACCCGATCAATATCGACGGGACGCTGTATTACCAGGCCAGCTACGGCTTCGGAATGCGCTTTGTGGTGATGCGAAACGGCAAGCGTGACGCGGCGTTGTCGAACCGCACGTACGTCGAGGGGGAATCGCTCGACTTACCCGGGACGCAGCGCAGCGTGCTCTACGATCGCTTCGCGCCGACTGTCGACAAGCAGAGCGGCATGCCGACCGCAGACCCGCGCGTCAACGATCCGGCCGTCGTCCTGGCGGTCTCCCAGGCCGGTGCGGCGCTCGGCGAGGCGCTCGTGCCGCTGCGCACGTGGATCGACGTCGGCGACGGCTGGCGCGTCGTCCCGGAGCGCTACGTCCTGTACAGCGGCTTTCAGTACCGCAACGACCCCGGCGTTCCGCTCGTCGGGATAGGCGCCTTCGTGCTGCTCGCCGGCCTCGTCATCTCGTTTTACCTGTTACCCGCGCGGATCTACCTGCGGGTGGACGAGGATGGCCCGAACCGCTCGCGGATCGGCGCGGCCGCCACGACCGTCAAAGGTTACGACGTTTTTCAGGGCGAGTTCTCGCGTTTGATGGTATCTTTGGAGGGCTCATGGCGCCCGACGAAGCCCTGATTGCCGTAGCACTCGGCGCGTACACGCTCGGCGCCCTCGCGCTGCTGGTCTACTTCTTCTCGCGCGTGACCTGGCTTCGCGACGTCGGCATTCCGCTCGCGATCATCGGCTGCGTCGCCCAATTCGTCCAGCTGGCCGTCCGCTTCGAGCTCACGGGAGTGTGGCCGCTGTTGAACCTCTACGGATCGCTGTCGCTGTTCTCGGCGATGTCGGTCGCGATCTACATCGGATTCGCGTTTCGCTATCGGCTCTGGTTTGCGGGCGGCTTCGTGCTCACGCTCGCCGCGATCTTCCTCGCCTACGGCGTGACCTGGTACGAGGGGACGATGCCGCCGGTGCCGTCGCTCCAATCCTATTGGGCTAAGATCCACGTGCCGATCGTCGTCTCGTCCTACGCGGCGTTTCTCGTGGCATTCGTGTTCTCGTGCATCTATCTGCTGAAGTACTACGCGGCGCCGGCGCGTCCGGGCACTCCCATCGCGGCCTGGCTGGCCGCTCTGCCGACCCTGCCCCAGCTCGATATGATCGTCTATCGCGCCGTCGCGATCGGCCTGCCGCTCATCTCGATCGGCATCATCACGGGCGCGATGTGGGCCAAAGAGGCGTGGGGTGCCTACTGGCAGTGGGATCCGAAGGAGACCGCGGCGCTGTTTTCGTGGATCATCTACCTCGCGTACATGCACCTGCACACGCGGCACGCCTGGCGAGGCTTGCGCACCAATTGGGTCAGCGTCATCGGCTTCGTGTCCATCATTTTCTGCTACCTCGGAGTCAATATTTGGATTTCGGGCCTGCACAGCTATAAGGTCTGATCTCGACTCCGGAGGCCACCGTAGCTCAGAGTTACGTCCTGGCGGGCGCGTGGAGGGCGGGTTTACAATCATGCCAAATGAGGCTGCGACCCATCGCCTGGCTCTTCTGGGAGAAACGACTTGTCTGATTCGAACGCGAGCGCTCCGCATAGCGCCGCCGATCCGTTGGAGGTTAGCCGGCGCTCCTTCATGGCGAACGCCACGATCAGCATCGGCGGCATCGTCGGTGTCGTGCTGGCCATCCCGATCATCGGCTCGCTGCTCCCGCCGAAGAGCTCATCGGCGGGCAGCTGGTCGCCGCTCTCCAGCCAAGAGTTGGATCTGCTTCAAAAAGCGACCGACAAGCCCGTCAAGCTTACGTTCACGCTGAAGTTCACCGACGCGTATCTGCCGGAGCAGTCCGTGCCGGAGTACTGTTGGGGCATCAAGGTCGATCCGGCGAAGTTCCAAGCGGCGCGCCCCGACATCTTCAACCAGCCCGGCGGCAAGGCCGACGTCGACTATCCGGTCGTGACCATGGGCTTTGTCGTGTTCAGCCCGATCTGCCCGCATCTCGGCTGCTACTACAACTGGAGCGACGCGCAGAATCGCTTCATGTGTCCCTGTCACGGCTCGCAGTACACGTTCGACGGCACGCACATCGCGGGCCCCGCGCCGCGTGGTCTCGATCCGCTCCCGCTGCGCGAAAGCAACGGCGCCGCCGAGGTCACGTGGATCATCTATCAGTCGAACACGCCGAACCGCATCGTCGTCTCGTATCAGGCATAGGGTACCCAGCATGTTGAATTGGATCGAAAAGCGCACCGGCTTCGTCTCCATGGCAAAAGACTTTCTGACGGAAGACGTTCCGGGCGGAGCGAGCTATTGGTATGTCTTCGGGAGCGCGACGCTGTTCGCGATGATCGTGCAGATCGTCACCGGTATCTTCCTGACATTCTTCTACGCACCCTCGGCGGCGACCGCATGGGAGTCGACGCGCGCGATTTATCTCAACCCATACACGCACTTCTTGCTGGCCGTGCACTATTGGGGCGCGTCCGCCATGATCGCGCTGGTATTCCTGCACCTGCTGCAAGTGCTGATCTTCGGCGCGTACAAGTCGCCGCGCGAGCTGCAGTGGGTCGTGGGCGTGCTGCTCCTGCTCGTAACGCTCGTTCTCGGGCTCACGGGCTACCTGCTCCCCTGGGACATGGACGCCTACTTTGCTTCACAGGTGTCGCTGAACATCACCGGGCTGGCGCCGGTGCTCGGTCCCATGCTGCAGCACATCGCGCAGGGCGGCGGATCCATGGGAACCGCGACGATCAATCGCTTCTTTGGGCTGCACGTCTGGTTGATGCCGGCGGTCTTGGTGCTGCTCGTCGGCGCGCACCTCGCCATCTTCCGCCATAACGGCGCCGCCGGACCCGTGGTCGAGGACCGTCGCACGCTCCGGACCGGTCCCTTCTGGCCGGATCAGCTCTTCATGGACGGAGCGTTCTCGTTCATCGTCTTCGTCATCATCTGCTTCCTCGCGTTCGCATTCCCGCCATATCTCGACGCGAAAGCGGACCCGACGAAATTCTTCGTGCCGTATCCGGCGTGGTATTTCTTGTCGCTCTTCGGACTGCTCGCGCTGGTGCCGCCGGAAATCCACCTCGGTCCCTTGACGATCAGCCTGGAGCTCATCGCGACCATCATCGTCCCGACGATCTTCCTCCTGATCGTGCTGTTGCTTCCGTGGCTGGATCGCAGCCGCACGCGCAGCTTCGCCGCGCGAGCTCGGCTGCTGTGGGCCGCGACGATCGTCGTCGTGGTCATCATCGGCTTGACCATCTACGGGCAGGCGACGACGATGATCAAGCAGGCCGCCGCGCCGTCATCGCCGCCGGAATCGGTCGTACTGAGCGCGGAGGCGGCGACGATGCCTGCGGCCGGCTCGCCCGGCACGGTCACGGCGGCGAATTCCGGCATGACGTCAACGCAGGCCTCGGCGACGAACGGCAACGGCGTGAAGGTGTTCGCCTCGAACTGTTCGAGCTGCCACGGCGCGCAGGGGCAGGGCCTGCCGGGCACGTTCCCGCCGCTCGCGAACAATCCGGTCGTGACCGGCGATCCCAACAAGGTGATCGGCATCGTCGTGAGCGGCCTCCACGGCTCGATCTCCGTCAACGGCCAGACCTACAACGGACAGATGCCCGCGTGGAAGGGCACGCTCTCGAACAAAGACATCTCCGACGTCATCACCTACATCCGCGGATCGCTCGGCAACAACCACGCCTCGGCCGTCACCGAGGCGCAGGTAGCGGGTTACAAGCCTTAGGCGGGATCCTAACGGCAGTTCGGGCCGTCGTAGAGCAGCAACGCGGCCTTGCGGTCTACGGCGACCACGCGCCGCTCGCGCCCGTACGTGGGATCCTGCATCGCCCGCGTCGCGGGCACCACGACCCAGGCTCGCGACGCGTCGCAGATGACCGCGCGCGGATCCATGCCGTCGTTCTGCGGATCGCTTCCGCCCGGCGGCGCGAGCACGCGCACGACCGGCTGCGTGTAAAACAGCAGCGCGTTCCCGCCCGAAACGCCCGAGATCGCGACGACGTCCCCGGGATTACGGTTGCGCTCGATCACGGCCGCCAGCCGCGGCACGGGCTTGAACGCCTCGGCGTGCGGCAGCACCGTGACGGCCAGCACGTCGGCGCCGACGACGGCGGCAAACGCGAGGGCGTAGGGCGCCGCGCGCGCGCGGCTCGGACGCGCGACCAGCAGCGCGGTCAGCAGTGAGCCGGCGAAGATCGCCACGGCCATTCCGAGCAGGGGCGGCACGGCCAGCGCGACCTCGCCCGTGAGACGGTTGTTGCGAGTGAAGAGCCAGATCGCGAGCGCCAGCGCTCCGATCGTCACGGGCACGATCGCCGCGGAGATCACGGCCGACCGCGTGCGCGCGCTGCGCACGACGGCCTCGAAGTACAGGGCGGTGAGCACGGCCAGCGCCGGAAACTCGAGCGCAACGTAGTTCGGCAGCTTCGTACGCGCGAAGCTGAAGAACAGCAGCGGCATCACGATCCACACGATGGAGAGCCGCACGAGCCGCGCGACCTGCCGGTCTTGCGAGACGCGGTTGCGCAGCTGCGCGACGGCGTTGACGACGGCCATCGGCAGAAATGCGATCCACGGGAAGAAACCCAGGATGATTACGGGCACGTAGTACCACACCGGCCCCGATTGGTTCTCCACCACGCCGGTATAGCGGCCGATCGTGTATTCGCCGATCAGCTTTTCCAGCGGGAACAGCCGGTAATGGACGATCAGAGCGAGCGGCCACGGCACCGCAATGACGACGAACGCCAGCAGCCCGACGATCAGCGCTCGCGCGGAAGGGAACGACGTCGGCTCGCAGCGGCGGTTCCAGAGATAGTACGGCACGACGACGAGCAACGCGACGGCCGGCGCGACGAGGCCCTTGGCCAGGAAGCCGCCGCCCGCCGCGATCCAGCCGTAGACATGATAGCGGTCGCGGCCCGTCTCGAGGCCACGAAACCACCAGAACACCGTCATCGCGACCGCCACGTCCAGCAGCGCGTCCATGATCGCGAGCCGGCCGATGACGGTTTGCATCAGACACGTCGACAGAATTACCGCGGCGTACGCGCCGACCCGGCTTCCGGCTTGGCGGGCGACGGCGTAGCCGGTGAGCGCTGCGAGCGCGATCGTCGCCAGCGCCGACGGAAGTCGCAGCGCGAACGCCGTCGGATGACCGAACAGCAGCGAGAAGGCTGCCCCGGCCCAAAAGTAGAGCGGCGGCTGCACGAAGTACGGCACGCCGTTGAGGTGCATGACGATCCAGTTGTGCGAGAGCAGGATCTCGCGAGCGACCTCACCATAGGCCGTCTCGCTATTATCCCAAAGCGTGCCGACGCCTAAGCCGGGCAAAGTCGCAAGGGCCGCTACGACCGCGCCGACGATCGCGGCGCGAGTGGGGCCTTGCGAGGCTTGCGAACGCAGCACGGAAGGCGGTTTTTGACCGCCGGGCGCGGAACTCTTTTTGCGTTCGTATGCTGCCCATCACTCTGCGGCCGAACGGTGCTCGCGCCGTCATCGTCGGCGGAGGCGCCGTCGCCGCGCGTAAGGCCGAATCGCTAGTCGCCGCGGGCTTTCCGGTCTTCGTCGTCGCCCCACAGATCGACGCGCGTCTGCGCACCCTGCTCGCGCAAAGCGGCGGAGGATGCGCGCAACGCGCGTACGTCAGCGGCGATCTCCAGGACGCGGCACTCGTGATAGCAGCCACGAACGACGGCGAGCTCAACGCGCGCATCGTCGCCGACGCTCGCGCGCTGCGCGTCCTCGCCTCCGACGCGACGAACGTGGAGGAAGGCGACTTCACGATGGCCGCGACGACGCGCATCGGAGATCTCACGATCAGCGTCGACTCGCGTTCCAACGCGCCCGCGTTCGCGGCGCGCGTCGCGCGCGAAGTGGGCGCCGCGCTCGGGCCGCAATACGGCGAAGCCCTGCGGACGCTCGCGCGCATGCGCGCATACGTGAAGGAAGCGTTCCCTGCGCGGCAACGCGCCCCGATTTTGCGCTCTCTGGCCGAACGCCCCGTCGAAGAGCTCGCGTCGATGCCGGAGACGACGCTCGTCTGCGCGTCGCGGCGCAGCGAGCTCGCCACGATACAGAGCCGCTCCGTCGCCGCGCTCCTGGCCGAGCGCGGCATCGCGACGAGCATCCTCGGCATCACGACGCACGGCGACCGCGACCGCGAGCACGCGATCGACCAGCTCGGCGGCGTCAACGTCTTCGTCAAGGAATTGGAGTCTGCACTGCGCGCGCGCCGCGCGGACTATGCGGTGCACTCGTGCAAGGATCTGGCGGGCTCCCTGCCGGCCGACATGCGCATCGCGGCGATCGGCCGGCGAGACGATCCGCGCGACGCGTTTTGCAGCGCGCGCTACGCGAGCTTCGAATCGCTGCCTTCGGGCGCCGTCGTAGGCACGTCGAGCCCGCGCCGGCGCGCGCTGCTCGCGGCGCTTCGCCCCGACCTTCGGTACGAGAACCTGCGCGGAAACGTCGATACGCGGCTGCGGAAGCTCGACGGCGGCGCGTACGACGCGATCGTCCTCGCGATGGCGGGGCTGAATCGGCTCGGACTGCGCTGCGCGCACGTCGTGCCGTTCGAGGTGGAGCGCGTCGTGCCGGCGGCGGGCCAGGGTGCGCTCGCCATCGAGACCCGCGCGCAGGACGACGATCTCGCCGAGATGCTTCGTGCCGCCGTGAACGATGCGCCGAGCGAGCTCTGCGTCGAGTGCGAGCGCGCGGCGCTGCGGGAGCTCCGGGCCGGCTGCAGCGCGCCCCTCGGAATCCACGCGTATCTCACGGAGGCAACAATGGTCGTAGAAGGGGCCTTCGCGACTCCGGGCGGAACGCTCCATCGCAGCCGGCTCGAGCGCAGCGTTTCCACTCCGGAAGAGGCTCGCGCGCTCGGCATCGAACTCGGAGGGCGACTCAAATGATTGCTCTGCGTCCGCGTCGTTTGCGCCGCGGCGAAGTAGTACGCGCACTCGTGCGCGAGAATCGCGTGCACGTCGAGCAGCTCGTTGCGCCGCTCTTCGTGGTCGAGCGCGCGGCCGACGCGGGCCCGATCGAGGCAATGCCCGGCATCTCGCGCCTCGACCTGACGGACGCCGTAGTAGAGGCCCGCGAACTCTTGGCCCTCGGCATCAAGAGCGTGCTGCTCTTCGGCGTTCCCGCGCGCAAGGACGCGACGGCCTCCGGCAGCTACGACGCCGACGGCATCGTGCAACGCGCGATCCGCGAGATCAAGGCGAGCCTGCCGGAGATGCTGATCATCGCCGACGTCTGCACGTGCGAGTACACGGACCACGGGCACTGCGGAATCCTCGAGGCCGATGGCACCGTGGACAACGACGCGACCGTCGAGCTGCTCGCGCGGATCGCCGTGACGTACGCAGATTCGGGTGTCGACGTCGTCGCACCGTCGGACATGATGGACGGCCGCGTCGCGAGCATCCGCGCGGCGCTCGACGCACGGGGCCGGCGCGACGTCGCGATCATGGCGTACAGCGCGAAGTACGCGTCGGCGTTCTACGGCCCGTTTCGGGAGGCGGCGGGATCGGCGCCGCGATTCGGCGACCGCCGCGGCTATCAGATGGATCCTCCCAACGCGCGGGAGGCGCTGCGCGAGGTCGCGCTCGACGTCGCGGAAGGCGCCGACATCGTGATGATCAAGCCGGGCCTGCCGTACCTGGACGTGCTCCGCGCCGCGCGCGACCGCTTCGACGTGCCGCTCGCGGTCTACAATGTCAGCGGCGAATACGCGATGCTGCAGGCCGCCATCGCCAACGGCTGGCTGGACGGCGAGCGCGCGGTCGACGAGACACTGACGTCCTTCGTGCGCGCCGGCGCCGACATCGTCATCACGTACCACGCCAAGGATTACGCGCGGCGCCATGGATGAATCCACGGCCATCGTCCTGCTGGCGGGCGGCGACGCGCGGCGGTTCCCGAGAAAGCTCGAGCAGCCGATCGACGGAGAACCGATGATCCTGCGCTGTTACCGCAACCTGCGAGCGACGGGACTGCCGGTCTACGTCGCCGCACGAGAAGAATTCTCGCGCGCCGTCGACGCGCGGCTCGACGGCCCCCGCCTGATGGATCGAGATCCGGGCGCAGGGCCGCTGCGCGCGTTCGCGTCGGCCTGCGAAGCGATCCGGGCCGAGCGCTGCTTCGCGATCGCGGCCGATCAGCCGCGACTCGACGCCTCGGTGCTGCGGCGCTTGCTGGCCGCGTGGCGCCCGCACGACGAAGCGGTCATTCCGGTGCACGACGAACGCATCGAACCGCTCGCCGGGCTGTACGATCGCGCCGCGGTCGTGCGCGAAGATGCGCGGCTGCGCCACGAGGGGAAGACGGCGATGCGCGAGCTCGTCGAGCGTCTCGCGACGCGCTTCGTGGCAGTCGAAGCCGGCTATTTTTACAACGTCAATCGCCCGAGCGACCTCGCGGGCGCGGCGGCGCGCCGATGAGGCTCGAACGATCGATCGCCGCGTTCGCGCGCGCCCGCGCCACGATTGCCGGCGGCGTGAATTCGCCGGTGCGCGCCCTCGGCGCCGTGGGACTGTCGCCGGTGTTCATGAAGAGCGGCTCGGGGGCGATGCTCTACGACCTCGACGGTCACGAATACCTCGACTACGTGATGTCGTGGGGCGCGCTGCTGCTCGGCCACGCGCATCCGGCGGTGACCCGAGCGATCGTCAACGCCGCGATGCGCGGCACGTCCTTCGGGACCCCCACCGAGCTCGAGAGCGAGCTTGCGGAGCTCGTCGCATCCATGATGCCGTCGATCGAGCGGCTTCGTTTCGTCTCGAGCGGCACGGAGGCCACGATGAGCGCGGCGCGTCTGGCTCGCGGATTCACGGGACGCCCCAAGATCGTCAAGTTCGCCGGCTGCTATCACGGACACGCCGACTCGTTCTTGATCGCGGCGGGCTCCGGCGCCCTGACGCACGGCACGCCCGACTCTCCGGGGGTCACGCCCGGAACCGCCCGGGACACGCTCGTGCTGCCGTTCAACGACGCGCCGGCCGTCGGGCGCGCGTTCGAATCGAATCGCGGCCAGATTGCGGCCGTGATCGTCGAGCCTTACCCCGCGAACATGGGCCTGGTCTTGCCCCGCGACGGTTACCTGCGACACCTGCATGAGCTCTGCAGCGAGCACGGCGCGCTGCTCATCTTCGACGAGGTGATCACCGGCTTTCGCGTGGCGCGCGGCGGTGCGCAAGCCCGCGAGGGCATCGTGCCGGATCTCACGACGCTCGGCAAGATCATCGGCGGCGGCCTGCCGGTGGGCGCGTTCGGCGGACGGGCGGACGTGATGGCGCAGCTCTCGCCGGACGGACCGGTCTATCAAGCAGGGACCCTCTCCGGCAATCCGATCGCGATGGCCGCCGGTCTCGCGACGCTCGGCGTCATCGCCGCCGACGCGGCGCTCTACGACCGTCTGGAGGAGTTGACCCTGCGGCTGACCGACGGTCTAGGCGCGGTGATGAGCGAGCATGCCGTGCAACACGTCTGCAACCGCGCGGGTTCGATGTTTACGATGTACTTCACGAGCGCGCCCGTGGGCGATCTGGAGAGCGCCCTTCGCTCGGACCGCACGCTCTACGCGCGATATTTCAGCGCAATGCTGGACCGCGGCGTCTATCTCGCGCCCTCACCCTTCGAGGCGAATTTCCTTTCGGCGGCGCACACCCCGCAAGAGATCGACCGCACCGTTGCCGCGGCGGATGCTTCCTTTTCGCACCTGGTGGCGGCGCAGGCTCGCTGATGCCGATCGCGTGCATCGGCCTTTCGCATCACACCGCACCCGTCGAGGTGCGCGAGCGTCACGCGTTCCCGGCGGCGCGGATGGCGGAAGCGCTCATCGCTCTGCGCGACTACGAGGCGGTGCAAGAGGCCGTGATGCTGCAGACGTGCGGACGCCTCGAAATCTACGCCGAGCTCCACGACTACGAGCGCGGCGTCGCGCAGATCAAGTCGTTCCTCGCCAACTTTCGCCACGGCGCCACGGGCTACGACCTCGAGTCGTATCTCTACACGCATCTCGGGCATCAAGCCGTCGACCATCTCTTCCGCGTCTCCACCGGTCTGGATTCGATGCTGATCGGCGAGGCGGAGATCCTCGGGCAGGTCAAGGACGCCTACGTGGCCGCTACGCAGGCGAAATCGCTCGGGCGCACGCTGCACCGCCTCTTTCGCGACGCGCTGGCGGCCGGCAAGACGGCGCGCGCACAGACACAGATCGGAGGCGCCTCGGCCTCGATCGCGTCGGCGGCCGTCGCCGCCGCGCAGTGCCGCCTCGGCACGCTCGAGGATAAGGCAATCCTGGTGGTGGGCGCCGGCAAGATGGGGCGCACGGCTGTCAAACGCCTGCGTCAGGAGGGCGCGGGACGAGTGATCGTCGCGAATCGAACGATGTCGCGTTCGCGCGATCTCGTCGCCGACGCGGGCTTCGGCGAGGCGGTCGAGATGCCGGGCCTCGTGGACGCGCTGGCGCTGGCCGACGTCGTTGTCGCGTCGACCGGCGCGTCGCATTTCGTGCTGAGCGAGCCGCGCGTGCGCTCGGCCATGGTGCAGCGTCCGGAGCGCCCGCTCTTCATCGTCGACATCGCGGTGCCGCGCGACGCGGACCCAGCGGTCATGAGCGTGCCCAACGTATCGCTCGTCGACATCGACGGCCTCAAGGCGCTGGTCAACGAGCGGCTCGAGCTGCGGCGCGAGGCGATTCCCGCCGTCGAGGAGATTATCGCGGAGCACGTCGACCGCTTCGAGGACTGGTATCGCTCGCGTGTCGCCGTGCCCGTGATCGCGCGGCTCACGGCCAAGGCCGAGTCGATACGCGCCGCCGAGCTCGAGCGTCTGCTCGCGCGCTGCCCCGAGCTCGACGAGCGCGAGCGCATGTTGATCACCGGCACGACGATGACGATCGTCTCGAAGCTGCTGCACTCCGCGATCCTGCGCATCCGCGAGAAGGCGACGATCGACAAAGAACAGGCTCTCTCGACCGCGCGCCTCCTCGACGAGCTCTTCGAGCTCGATTCCGTCTCCGACGACGTGTCATCCTGAGCTTATCGAAGGAGGGGAAGGTGCATCTGGTCGGCGCAGGCCCGGGCGATCCGGGCCTGCTGACGTTACGGGCCGCGGAGCTGCTGCGCGTCGCGGACGTGCTGCTCTACGATGCGCTCGTCGCCGATGCGATCGTCGCGCTCGCGCCGGCGTCGTGCGAGCGCATCTTCGTCGGCAAGCGGCGCGGCGCACACGCGATGCCGCAGGGCGAGATCGCACGGCTCATGATCCAGAATGCCCGCGCCGGAAAGCGCGTCGTGCGCTTGAAGGGCGGCGACCCGTTCGTGTTCGGGCGCGGCGGCGAGGAGGCGCAGGCGCTGCACGAGGCCGGCGTCGCCTTCGACGTCGTTCCCGGAATCAGCTCGGCGGTGGCGGCTCCGGCATATGCCGGCATACCGGTGACGCATCGCGAGCACGCGGCGTCGTTCACGGTCGTCACGGGGCACGAGGATCCGACGAAGCCGGCACCGGCGCTGGACTGGGCGAAACTGGCCGATCCCCAGCGCACGCTCGTGCTCCTGATGGCGACCGCGACCCTCAGCGAGATCGCCGAACAGTTGATCGCGCACGGGCTCGACGCCGCGACGCCCGTCGCGGTCGTGCAGGACGGCACCCGCCCGAGCCAGCGAAGCGTGTCGGGAACTCTGGCGACGATCGCCGCCGAGGTCGCGCGCGCGAACGTCGGATCGCCCGCCGTCGTCGTCGTCGGCGGAGTCGCGCGTCTGCGCGATACGCTGCGCTGGTTCGACACCGGCGCTCTCTTCGGAAAACGCGTGTTGATCACGCGCGCCGGCCATCAGTCCGACGCGTTTGCGCGGGCGTTGCTCGAGCGAGGAGCTCAACCGATCTCGGCGCCGGCGATCGCGATCGAGCCGCCAGACGATCCTAGTGCCGCGCAGGCGGCGCTGGCCGAGCTCGCGTCGTTTGCCTGGATCGTTTTCACGTCGCAAAACGGCGTCGCCGCGTTCTTCGCCGCGCTCGCCGAGCGCGGCGCGGACGCCCGCGCTCTCGGAAGCGCGAAGGTAGCTGCCATCGGCGAACCCACGGCGGAACGGCTCGAGCGTCACGGCATTCGTGCCGACCTCGTCCCGGACGCCTACGTCAGCGAAGCGATCGCCGACGCGGTCCTGGCGCGCTCGCGCGCCGGCGATCGCGTGCTGCTCTATCGCGCGAGCGAGGCGCGCGACGCGCTGCCGAACGCGCTCGCGGCGGCCGGCCGGCGCGTCACCGTCGTCGCGGCGTACAAAACCGTCGTGCCGCCGGATCGCGACTTCGCGAAGAAGGTCGCGCGCGCCGACGTGCTGACGTTCACCAGTGCCAGCACGGTGCGCGGCTTCGTCACGCTGCTCGGGGCAAACGACGCAGCGGGGGCGGCGCGCGGCAAGTGCGTCGCGTGCATCGGCCCGATCACGGCCGAGGCGGCGAGCCTCGCGGGCTTGCGCGTCGACGTCGTCGCCTCGGTGTACACGACCTCAGGAATTCTCGACGCACTCGAGGCGCACTTCGCGCGATCGCGGTGACGCAGGCGCTGCTCGGAGTCGGGCTGGCCGCGCTCGTCGCGCTGATCGCGCATCGCGCGCGAACGCTTTCGACGAGCGGCGCAGTCGCAGCGTTCGCCGTCGGAGCGATCGTGTTCGGCGCGGCGGGCTGGCGCGGCGCGGCGGTGCTCTTCGCGTTCTTCATCCCGTCCGCGCTGCTGTCGCGCCGCGGCGAGCGGGGCGCGCCGCGCAGCGGATGGCAGGTGCTGGCGAACGGCGGCGTCGCGGCCTGCTGCGCGCTGCTGGCGACGCGTTTCGGCGCGGCAGCGTCGGCCGCGCTCGCCGGCGCGTTTGCGGCGGCGTCCGCAGACACGTGGGGGACCGAGATCGGAACGCGTGCCGGACAAACCCCCGTTTCGATCCTCTCCTTTCGTCCGGTCGCCGTGGGACGCTCGGGCGGCATCACGCTCCTGGGATCGCTCGCCACGATCGGCGGGGCGCTGTGCGTCGCACTGGTCGCCGCCGGTGCCGGCGTCGCGCCGCTGCTCGGCGTCGCGACCGGAGGCATCGCGGGCGCATTCCTCGACTCGCTGCTGGGAGCGAGCCTTCAGGGGTTGCGCTACTGCCCGGCGTGTGACCGCGAGTGCGAGACGCTGCGCCACGAGTGCGGTGGCGCCACGCAGCTGCGGCGCGGACTTTCGTGGATGGAAAACGACGCGGTCAACTTCGCCGCGACGCTGTGCGGTGCGATCGTCGCCGCTTTGGCCGTCAGGTAATCGGCGTTCCCCACGACGCCCAGCCCGGTGTCGCATCGCGCGCGAAGAGCTCGATGCGCGAACGCTTGCCGCAGAGCTGTTCGATCATGTTCCGGAAGATCGCGGGCTTGCGGCTGTGCTCCGCGCGCTGGTGCAGCACGACCTGGCCCTGCGCGAGGTCGTGCAGCGGAAAGGGCCGGCCCGTGGGCATCGTCGTCGCTGCGAGGACGAATTCGGTCGTGGGCTTCGTAAAGGTCGGCGCAACGCCTTGGCCGCGAATTATCTCTCCTCGCCGGTTGGTTTTCACCCAGACGTAGAGCACGCCCCGAAAGTGGAGGCCCCAGCGCTGCACGAGCTCGAGGGCCAGGTGCAGACGAGGCCCTGTCGCCCACAGGAACAGTGCCGCGCGCTTGGTCATGATCTTGCGCACCGGGAGCTCGGCGAGCGCCTCCTGCGACATCAGCGCGTAGTGCTTGCCCGCGGCGGCGTCCTTGATTGGGCTTCCGTAGTACGACCACGGCGGGTCGGCATAGACGATGTCGAACGGCCCCTTGGGCAGCGGGGGCACCGCGGCGGGTGCGCGCGCCGCCGACCGGCGAGCCAGGCGTGCCAAATGCTCCAGATTCTTGCGCGAATACGGCCTCACGACCCCAAAGAGGGGTCACGGACCGGGGCGGTTGCACGTTGAACCCGAAGGAGCTTTTCGATCATGACGGCAGCGCTGGATGCTCGGACTCGCATGGGCCGGGCGACGCTCGCGTCGGTGGGGATTCACCTGCTCGCGGCGCTCGCGATTCCGGCGTTGGTGTGGACGAGCGCCAGCAACGCGTCGGTCGAGACGATCAGCTTCACGCACGTGCTGCGGATCCAGATCGTGCGGCCGCGCCCGGTTCAGCCTCCTCCGCGAGCGGTCGCACCGCAGCACAGCGTCACGCCGCGCGTGACCTTCACGAAGAACGTCCATCTCGTCGCGCGTTCGCCAAGCCGGCACGCGTCGCCGCAGCGTCCGGTCGCAACCGACGCGCCGGCCGCGGCCCCGGCGGTCGCGACCCTCCCTGCGTCGGGTGAAGTGCGCGAAGGCGGCGCCGCGGCGCCCGAGGTCACGCCGTCGCCACTCGTGCGGACGGTCGCGAGCGAGGGCGCGCGCCGGACCGGCGGCTACTTACCGTTCGGCGCGGAACAGCCCGTGCCGGTGCTCGATCCGAACATGCTCAAGCAGCTCAGCGCGCTCAACGTGCACGTCACGCTGCTCGTCACCGTCGGCGACGACGGGCGCACTCAGAACATCGAGTTCCAGCCCCCAGTCGACCCCCAGGTCGAGACGCGCATCCGCTCGATGCTGGCAGATGCAAGTTGGGATCCGGCGGTGTGCGGCGGCGGCGTCTCCTGTTCCGGCATCGCCACGATCAAGCTGTAGCCGATTCCGCGCGGCGACGCTCTAGCTTGCCGGGCTTACCACCGCTCCCTGCGCATCCTTGATGCCGTCGGTAATTTTCTGCGTTGCTTTTCCGCCGGCGGGGTAGTTGTAGATCAGCACGTTCGAGCGAGCTTGACCCTCGATATACACGTTAGGCGCGATGATAGTGCCGCCCTGAATCCAGAACTGCTTAACATAGCGAGCCCGACTGCCGAGCTCGGTCGTGCCTGCTATGCTGCCCTTGCCAGCGTTGATCGAAAACTCATAGACATCGTCAAACTGGTCCCCGATCGCGAGATATTTTCCGTCCCACTGCACGCCGCCCGGGAAGCGCACGTACTGATCTACGGCTATGTCCGACAGGTTGCTTTGACCCTGCGGCAATTCGGCGAGCGCGAAGTGCCCGCTGCCGGCGGCGCTCAAACCATCGACGAAAAGATTCCCTTCGTCGTCATAGCCGCAAAAGTAGAACTGGTAGAAATCCTTATCTTCGTAAAGTGTCGGCTTCCCCCGTGCGTTCTTGAAAACCGAGACGGTAGCGCTAGACCCAAAGCCTTCGCTTGCGACTGCCAGGTTGCCGCTGATGGGATCCACGGCACACCCTACTGGATCACTGGTTGGACTATCCAGCGTGGCTAGCCGTTTGGTGCCCCCATGAGCATACTCAAAAATTTTTGCATTTCCAACGTTCACGACGAACACATCGCCGCTCTTGTCTACGCACTCGCCCGTCGCGAGATAAAAGCCGCCTTTCAGCGTGCCTTCGAGTTTCCCCTGAGGGTACGAGTAGATCGCCACGCTGTCGTTATCGGAAATGTACAGCAGGTCTTGCCCTGTTGCCTCAGGCGCGATCCATGATCCGCGCCGTTCTCGGTCGGCGGGTCTCCGCTGAGCTGACAGTGCAATCGCAGCCCCGGCGTTTGAGGCTGTGGTCAGTAGGGGAAGGCGCGGCTGTAAGCTTGTGCACCCAAAGAGACTTGCAATCGCCATAGCGACTCCGGCACAAGTGGCGCATTTTGACACCATCAATTACTTTACTCTCCGTTTCCACGGTGACACGCCGAAGATTTGGCGTCGGCCAGATAACAGAGGCACTTACAATATAGACTTGCCTAATGCCGAGCAGATTAGGCCGACGGCGAGCGACGCGGTCTGATTTCTCGTGTCGAAGATCGGATTGATCTCGACCATCTCGATCGAGCCCAGCTGCCCGCTGTCGGCGAGCATCTCCATCACGAGGTGGGCCTCGCGATAGCTGAGGCCGCCTTTGACGGGCGTGCCGGTGCCCGGCGCTTCGCTCGGGTCGATGGCGTCCATGTCGAACGAGACGTGGATTGGGTGCGCGTCGGCGCCGGCGATTGCACGCGCGTCGTCCATCACGTGCATCATGCCGCGCTTGTCCACGTCGGTCATCGTGAACGTCTTCACGCCGAACTCCCGCAAAAGGCGCTTCTCGTCGGCATCCACGTCGCGAAGGCCGATCTGCACCGTGCGCTCCCGCACCGCGAAGCCGTTTTTCAGCGCGAAGTAGAGCGGCATGCCGTGCACGTTGCCGGTCGTCGAGCTCGATGGACTGTTGATGTCCGCGTGCGCGTCCACCCAGATGAGTCCCGGCGGCGATCCGTACGCGCGCGTCAGGCCGGTCAGCGTCCCCATCGCGATCGAGTGATCACCGCCGAGCACGATGGGCATTCCGCCCGCGCTCACCGCCTGCTCGACCAGCAGAGCGAGGTCGTGGCATACCGATGAGATCACCGTGAAGAATTTCGCTGAGGCATCTTCGGAGTTTGCCGATTCGCGGATCGGCACGGCGAGGTCGCCGCGGTCGACGATCTCGATGCCGAGGCCGCGCAGCTTTTCGTGGAGCCTCGCGTAGCGAACGGCCGACGGCCCCATGTCGACGCCGCGCCGGCTCGCACCGAGATCCATCGGCACGCCGACGATATCGACGCGCCGTACGGGAGAGAGCGTCGTACTCACGACGGCGGGGATTTCGTTGTGCGATGCGGCAGGACCCGCGCGCGGCGGAGGCCGAAAAACGACGCCCATGTTGCGACGTGCGACAACCATTGCGGCGTTTGCTGCATGCGCCGCCATAATGACGTGCACGACCTCGGGCTTAGCATCTCTTCCACCGCCGTTCGCGGCCCTGAGCCATTACGTTCGGACGGCTGCTCGGCACGTTCCGGCCGCGATCGGGCTCGACGTTCTCGATCTGAATACCGGCTATAACACGGGCTACAATGCAGCGAAGAGCATGCCTGCGGCTTCGACCATCAAGGTGCCGGTGATGGTGGAGGTCTTCGAAGGCCTCCAGTCCGGGCGCTTCGATCTCAATCGGCGCGTGACGCTCGAGCCCAGCGACAAGGATTACGGATCGGGAGACCTGGCCGACGACTCCATCGGGGAGAGCTTCTCCGTGTCGGAGCTGCTCGCCAAGATGATCGACATCAGCGACAACACCGCGACGAACATGCTGATCCGGCTCGTCGGCCGCCGCAACATCAACGGGAGAATGCGGGACCTTGGGCTCGAGCACACGCACTTGACGGGCGACGTACGTACCGACGCGTGGTCGATTCGGCAGGCCTTGCGCACGTCGCCGGGCGACCTCGTTCACCTGCTCACCCTGATGGCGCGCGGCGAGCTCGTCGATGAATGGTCCTCGAACGAGATGATATCGCTGCTCAAGGCCGATCGGATTAATACGCTTCTGCCGGAGCCGCTTCCCGAGGACGTCGCCATCGCGCACAAGACCGGATCCCTCTTCGACACGCTCAACGACGCCGGCATCGTGTATGCCGGCGACGCGCCCTACGTGATCGCCGTCATGACGACGGCGCTACCCTCTCAGGAGCTCGGCCGTGCGTTCATTCACAACGTCTCGCGCACCGCGTACGTCGACGAGCTTCGCTTCGCGCGCTGGCGGGAAGAGATGGGCATGGCCCCGGCGTTTGCAGAGCAGCGGGCGAGCGAGAGCACCGACGTGTCGCCCGACGTGCCCTACTGGAACGACGCCCCGCCTAGACGTTGACCTGCGCGGACGCGTACACGCGCGTCAGCCACGATTCGTAGCGCGGATCCCGTCCGGTGACGATCCGCTCGTAGAGGTCGCGCAGGCGAGCCGTAACCGGCCCGATCGTGCCGTCTCCGACCGTGCGCCGGTCGATCGAGGCCACGTAGCCGATGCCGGCTGCCGTCCCAGTGAAGAATACCTCATCGGCGGAATAGAGCTCGCCGCGGTCGATCGAGCGCTCGCAGACGTGCAGGCCGAGCTCCTCGCGCGCCACGTGCTTGATCGCCCGCCACGTGACGCCTTCCAAGACGTTCTGGGACGGATCCGGCGTATAGAGGACGTCCCGCCGCACCAGAAAGATGTTCTCGGCCGAGCCTTCCGCGACGTGGCCGTCGTGCGAGAGCAAGATCGCTTCGTCATATCCGTTGAGCACGGCCTCGCTCTTCGCGAGGGCGGAGTTGACGTAGAGCCCGGTGATCTTCGCGCGCGGCGGCGCCATCGTATCGTCCGACCGGCGCCAGGAGCTGACGCAGACGTGCAGGCCTTTGCTGGTGTCGAGGTACTTCGTGAAGGGAATCGGCACGATGGCGAACGCGTCGGGTACGCCGTGGAGCCGCACGCCGACGTCTTCCGCCGACTTGTATGCGAAGGGCCGGATGTAGATGTCCCGCTGGTAGCGGTTGCGCAGGCAGAGCTCGACCGTGATGTCGACGAGCTCGTCCACGCTCTTGGGAAGCGACATCGTGAGGATCTTCGCCGAGGTCGTGAGCCGCTCGTAGTGGTCCCGCACCAGCACGAGCAAGAGCTCGCGATCCTCGGGGAGCCAGTACCCACGTATGCCCTCGAAGCAGCCGGTTCCGTACTGGAGCCCGTGCGTAAGCAACCCGACCTTGGCATCCCCGTAGTGACAGAATCGTCCGTTGGCAAAGACGGTAACTGACGAAAGGTCCATGCGGCTCGCCTCCTTCCTGTCCGCCGGTTGTTGCCTTCGGCAGGAAGAACTCCTTTGGCGGGGGTGGGAGGCCGTCGGCTGCGCGCGAATTGAGCTTGCATGAGCAAACCCTACGTTCGATTGACGCATCCGCTGGTGCGCGATGGCGAGTGTCTACGCCGTGCGACGTGGCACGAGGCGCTCGATCGGGTCGCGTCCTATCTGCGCGACGCGCGCGATCGGGGACCGACGCGCACCTACGGCATGTTTAGCTGTTCGAAGGCGACCAACGAGATGAACTACGTCGCGCAGAAGTTCGCGCGCTCGGTCGTCGGCAGCAATAACATCGATAGCTGCAATCGAACTTGACACGCCCCGAGCGTCGTCGGTCTGACGGCGGTTTTCGGGGCAGGCGGCGGCACGAGCTCCTACGAGGAGGTCGCGCAGTCCGATTTGATCGTCCTGTGGGGCTCGAACGCGCGCGAGACCCATCCGATCTTCTTTCATCACGTGCTGCGCGCGCTTCGTCGCGGCGCGAAGCTCTATGTCGTGGATCCGCGCCGAACGTCCAGTGCGCGCTGGGCCGATGGCTGGCTCGGCCTCGACGTCGGCTCCGACATCGCGCTCGCCAACGCGATCGGGCGCGAGATCCTCGCCGCGGGGCTCGAGAACCGCGCGTTCATCGAGCGCGCGACGAGCGGCTTCGATGCCTATCGCGAATCGGTCGAGCCGTACACGCTCGAACGCGCCGAAGAAATCACCGGCGTTGCGGCGCCGCTCATTCGCGAGCTCGCGCACGCGTACGCACGCGCCGGGCGCGCGGAGCTGTGTTGGACGCTCGGCATCACGGAACATCACAACGCCGTGGACAACGTGCGCGCCCTCATCAACCTCGCGTTGCTGTGCGGCCACGTCGGCCGCTACGGCTCGGGCGTCAATCCGCTGCGGGGCCAGAACAACGTGCAGGGCGGCGGCGACATGGGCGCGATTCCGAATAAGTTTCCAGGGGGACAGGACGTCGAAGACGAGGCGAGTATCCGCAAATTCGAAGGCGCCTGGAACGTCGCGCTGCCGCGAAAGGCAGGCTGGAACCTGACCGACATGTTCGCGGCCATGGAACGCCGCGAGCTCGACACGCTGTACGTCGTGGGTGAGAATCCGGCGCAGTCCGAGGCCGACCAGGAGCACGCGACGGCGCTGCTGCGCGGCTTGAAGCATCTGATCGTGCAAGACATCTTCCTGACGAAAACGGGCGAGCTCGCGGACGTGGTCTTTCCGGCCGCGGCGAGCTGGTGCGAGTCGGAGGGCACGGTGACGAGCAGCGAGCGCCGCGTCCAGCGCTGCCGCAAGGCGCTGGATCCGCCGGGAGACGCGTGGGACGACATCGCGATACTCTGCGCGCTCGCACGGCGCCTCGGCGCCGATTGGCCGGACTACACTCCGCGGCAAGCCTGGGACGAGTGCCGATCGCTGTCCGAGTGGCATGCAGGGATGAACTACGAGCGGCTCGATGCGCTCGATGGAATACCGTGGCCGTGTTACGACGAGACGCACCCCGGCGAGCAGTTCCTGCACTCGCGGCTCTGGGAGGCGCCGCTCCGCGGCCCGCGTGCGCCGTTTGCGGCGGTCGAACACGATCCTCCGGTCGAAGCGCTCGATGAGGAGTACCCCGTGCGTCTGACGACTGGACGGCGCCTCGACTCCTTCAACACCGGCGTACAAAGCGGCGGCTATCGCTCGCCGCTGAGGCGCGGCGAGACGCTCGACATCTCGCCAGACGACGCGCGTCGCTACGGAGTTGCCGACGGCGACACGGTGCGGGTAACGTCGCGACGCGGATCGATACTCGTCCCGGTGCGCATCGACCCCGGTCTGCGCGAAGGCCTTGCGTTCACGACCTTTCACTTCAACGATGCAGTCGCAACGAATCTGCTGACGATCGATGCGACGGATCCGAAATCCGGCACGGCGGAGTTCAAGGCGTGCGCGGTGCGGATCGATCCTTCGACAGGCTCAGGATGACAGGAACGGTATGACAGGCTAGTGGACCTGCACTTTACCTCGGCATCGGCAACGGACGCGGAGCGCGCCGCGGTCGACGCCGCGTTGGACGGAGCGCGCGCGGCGCGGCGTGACGAGCTCCGGCATCTGCTGCTGCCCGTGCTGCACGCGATCAACGACCGGATCGGCTGGATCAGCCCGGGGGCGCTCAACTACGCGTGCGGGCGGCTCGAGGTGGCGCCGGCCGAGGCGTACGGCGTGGCGACGTTCTACGCGCTGTTCTCCACGACGCCGCGCGCGCCGCGCGTCGTGCACGTGTGCGACGACATCGCCTGCATGGTGGCCGGCGTGCCGGAGATCGACGCGAAGGACGGCGAGATCGTGCGCAGCCCGTGCCTCGGACTCTGCGATCGCGCACCTGCCGCGCTCGTCGTCGAGGCCGGCGATCCGCCGCGCGCGCGCCAGGTCGCGCCGGCCGACGCGGCGCTCGCGAACGGCGCCCCGGTGCGGCCCGCCGTCGGAGGCGCCCCGCTGCGACTCTTGCAGCGCGTCGGACGCGTCGACCCGGAGAGCCTCGACGCATACCGCGCGAGCGGCGGTTATGCCGCGCTGCGGCGCGCGCTCGACATCGGCCCTGAGCGAATCATCGAGGAGGTCGCGGCGTCAAAGCTGTTCGGGCGGGGGGGCGCGGCGTTTCCCACGGGGCGGAAGATGGCGGCTGTCGCGAGCGCGCCGGCCCGGCCGCACTACGTCGTCTGCAACGCGGACGAGTCGGAACCCGGGACGTTCAAGGATCGCGTGCTCATGGAGTTCGATCCATTCGCGGTCGTCGAGGCGATGACGATCGCGGCGTACGCCGCGGGTTGCGAGCGTGGCTTCATCTATATTCGGGGGGAGTACCCGCTCGCGACCGCGCGCCTGGAACATGCGATCGCGCGGTCGCGTGAAGCGCGCCTGCTCGGCGACGACGTCATGGGGCAAGGCGTGCGCTTCGACGTCGAGCTGCGCCGAGGAGCGGGCGCGTACATCTGCGGCGAGGAGACGGCGCTTTTCAATTCGATCGAGGGCAAGCGCGGAGAGCCGCGCAACAAGCCGCCCTTCCCGGTCGAGGCAGGACTGTTCGGCAAGCCGACCCTGATCAACAACGTGGAGACGCTCGTCAACCTGCAGTCCATCGTTCTCGACGGCGGCGCGGCGTACGCCGCGATCGGAACGCCGGAATCGGCCGGCACGCGTCTCTTCTGCCTCTCCGGTGCGGTCGCGCATCCGGGGGTCTATGAGGTGCCGCACGGAACGCCGCTCGGCGCGCTCATCGAGACGGCGGGCGGCGTTCCCGCGCCGCACCCGCTGCGAGCGATCCTGCTCGGCGGCGCGGCGGGGTCGATGCTCGCGCCGGACGCGCTGTCGTTGCCACTGAGTCACGAGGCCGCGCGCGCCGCGGGGGCGACGCTGGGCTCGGGCGTCGTGATGCTCTTCGACGACCGCGTCGACCTAGCCGCGATCCTGCGCCGGATCGCGCGCTTCTTCCGCGACGAGTCGTGCGGGCAGTGCGTGCCGTGTCGCGTCGGCACCGTCCGCCAGGAAGAGGCGATGGCGCGCGGAGATGTCGTCGCGCTCGATGAAATCGGACGCGCCATGCGTGACGCCTCCATCTGTGGACTCGGCCAGACCGCCGCCAACGTCATCGCCTCAGCGGGCGGCAATCTCGAGCCATGGTCGAGCTAACCATCGACGGGGCGCCGGTGCGCGTCCCCGACGGCGCGACGATCCTCGAGGCGTGCCGCGCCATCGGGATCGACACCCCCACGCTCTGCTTCCTCGAGTCGCTGACGCCGGTGAATGCGTGTCGCGTCTGCGTCGTCGAGCTGGAGGGATCGCGCGCGCTCGTTCCCGCTTGCGCGCGCCGCGCCGAGCCGGGCATGGCCATCCAAACCGATTCCCCGCGCGTCCGCCACAGCCGCAAGCTGGTCCTCGAGCTCCTGGGCTCGTCCGTCGACCTTTCGACGGCGCCGGACGCGCGGCGCTATTGTGAGCGCTACGGCGCGGACCCGCGGCGCTTCGGCGCGACGCCGGCAACGGTCGCGCAGCCGATCAAGATCGACAACGAGCTCTACGTCCGTGACTACGCGAAGTGCATCCTCTGCTACAAGTGCGTCGAGGCATGTGGCGTCGACGCTCAGAACACGTTCGCGATCGCCGTCGCCGGCCGAGGCTTCGACGCCCACATCTCGACCGAGTACGACGTCGCGCTGCCGGATTCGGCCTGCGTCTACTGCGGCAACTGCATCGGGGTCTGCCCCACCGGCGCGTTGATGTTTTCGTCGGAGCACGAACTGCGCGCGCGCGGGCAGTGGGACGAACCCGCTCAGACGCAAACCGACACGATCTGCTCGTACTGCGGCGTCGGATGCACGCTCACGCTGCACGTGCAAGAGAATGAGATCGTGAAGGTCACGTCGCCGATCGAAAACGGCGTGACGCACGGGCACCTCTGCGTCAAAGGCCGCTTCGGCTACCAATACGTGCAGAACCGCCCGCCTGGCGAGTTGTCATCCTGAGCGGAGCGAACGAGGCGAGCGCAGTCGAAGGGCGAGCCGGCCGTAGCGTTGAGCTCGAAGCCGTCGCACTCCAGGGCGAGGCACGTTCGCGTAAACACGACCACGTCGTAACCGAAGAGCCACTCGAGCTCCGCCTCGTTGTCGGCGCGAAGACGCAAACGCTCGCGGTGACGATGCGAACGCCGGGCAACGACTTCGAGCTTGCCGCCGGATTCGTCTTCAGCGAAGGCATCGTCCGTAGCCGGGACGAGATCGCCGGCCTGACCTACTGCCTCGACCCCTCCGTCGAACCCGAGCAACGCTACAACATCGTCACGGTCGAGTTACGTAACCCGGCGAGAACGCTCGATCTCGCGCGCTTCGAGCGTCACTTCACGATGAGCAGCTCGTGCGGAGTTTGCGGCCGCGCGCAGCTCGATTCGATCCGCTCGCTCGGCGTCACGCCGATCGAGGATGACGTGCGCATCGCCGCGAGCGTCGTCTATGCGCTCCCGCAGCGTATGCGCGAGGCGCAACGCATTTTTGAGAAGACCGGCGGCCTTCACGCGGCGGCACTCTTCGACGAGCGCGGGGACGTCGTCGCAGTCCGCGAAGACGTCGGTCGCCACAACGCCCTCGACAAGCTCGTCGGCTGGGCGCTGCTCGACGGGCGCCTTCCGCTGCGGCGCTGCGCCCTAATGGTCAGCGGCCGCGCGAGCTACGAGATCTTACAAAAGAGCGTGATGGCGCGAATTCCGATCGTCTGCTCCGTCTCCGCGCCGAGCAGCCTGGCAGTCGAGCTGGCGCGCGAGTTCAACGTCACGCTCGTCGGCTTCGTGCGCGACGACCGGGCCAACGTCTATACCAACTCCGATCGCGTCGACTAGCCGGCGACGCTCCATCAAAACTTCAGCGTCCCCCTCCAGCGGTCGCTGTAAACCAGTTTCGAGGAACGACACCGCCAATGGATAGTGCCGCTACCCGAGGCACGCCGGAATCGTCCGGTGCCGCCGGTGACCGAGAACGCGATGCGCAAGGGGGCGCACGGCCAGACGCCGGGAGCCTTTAAGCTCGCCGTAATGCTATCGCCCGGAGATTGAGCGCTCGTTAGCGTCGCCGAGCCGGTCCACCCGCCACTGCCGCAAAAGCGGGTCAGCGAGCCCTGCTCGCTGCTCGGATGCAAGAACCTTGCCTGACCACTGCCCTCAAATGAAAGAGTTTTTGTCAAGGAACAGTCTCCGGAGAGGCCATACGTTCCGGAGTACTCGCCGCGGAACACTCCACCGTGGTCGAAAATTGCTCGAGGCTGCCCTACACCTACAGTTCGAGCGGCGCCGCCGTTCGGCGTAACGTCCTGCTCCGCGTTGCAGGCTGCCAGCACGGCGACGGTAACCATAGCCAAAAGTTGCTGCAAACGACAAAAGCTCTTCACTTGCAAAGCTCCTTGAACAGTTGTGACGTAAGAAACGCGCGCAGCATCTCATTGAACGCGGCGGGGTTGTCGGCGTTCGCGACGTGGCCGGCGGCGGGTACCGTCGCGGACCGTGCCCCGCGAATCGCCGTGGCGATCTCCCCGCACAGCGCGGCCGTCGAGACCGGGTCGTGCTCGCCGCGCGCCACCAGAACCGGCACGTCGATGCTCGTCAGCAGGTCACGATAATCGCCCGTCCACGTCGCGTTGGTTGCCGCGAGAAAACAGTCGACGGATTTGCACGCGTATTGCTCGACCGTTTCACTGAGGCGCGCCTGCGGCAGGCCGAGCTGCGCCGCGCGGCGTTCGCCAAACGTGCGCATGTCGCCGGCCTCGCGGGCTTGTGCGCAAACTTGCTCGGCGTACTTCTCGCCATCGGGATAACGTGCGAAGGTCCCGAGCAAGAGCATTGCGCAGACACGCTGCGGGACGCGCCGCCACAACTCGAACGCGACCACGCCCCCGAGGCTGCAGCCGATCAGCGTGAAGCGCTCGGCGCCCAGCGCGTCGGCGATGGCGATCACGTCGTCGGCGTAACCTTCGCGAGTGATCGACGTAGGGTCGGGATCGGGCTTCTGCGCGCCGTTGCCGCGCAGCTCGATCGCGGCGCAGAGACGATCGCGTCCAAACGCTTGCAGCTGATGGTCCCAGATCGCCGCGGTCGATCCGACGCCGTGGACGAAGAGCAGCGGCGACCCTGCTCGCTCGCGGACTAACGCTCCGGCCAGCCGCGCGCCGGCGATCACGCCGCGTTCCGCTTGCGGGCGACGAACGCGAGCACGTCATCGAGTGAGCGCGCGTTCAACACGTCCGCCTTGCCGAGTCCGGCACGGCGAGCCTGGCCGACCGCGAACTCTATGGCGGCGAGATCGCCGGTGCGATGCGCGTCGCTGTCGAGCGCCAGCGTCACGCCGTACGACTTCGCGAGCCGTGCGAGCGGGGCCGGGAGGTCGAGGCGGGCGGCCTGGCCGTCGATCTCGAGCGCCGTGCCCGTGCGCGCCGCGGCCGCGAACACCGCGTCGTAATCGAATTCATAACCTCGCGAACTATCAAACCGGCGGCCGGTCGGGTGTCCGAGGATCGTCACGTACCGGTTCTGGCATGCCCGAATGAGGCGCTCCGTCATCTGCTCGCGGGATTGGCTCGTCGCAGTGTGCACCGACGCGACGACGACGTCAAGCTCCGCGAGAACGTCATCGTCCAAATCCAGCGAACCGTCGGGCAGGATGTCGACCTCGCTCGCCTGCAGCGTGCGTATGCCGTAGCGCGCGCTCGCGGCGGCGATCTCCTCGCGCTGGCGGCGAAGCTCGTCGGCACCCATACCGAAGCGCCGCGCGCGCCCCCGCGAGTGATCGCTGATCGCATGATACTCGTAGCCGCGCGCCGCCGCGGCGGCGGTCATCGCTTCCAGCGTGTCGTCGCCGTCACTCCACGTCGTGTGCATGTGAAAATCGCCGCGCAGGTCGGCCGACTGGATCAGCACCGGCAGGGTCCGCGCGCGAGCCAATTCGATCTCGTCCAAGCCGCTGCGCAGCTCCGGCGGAATGAACTGCATGCCCAGCGCCGCATAGACGCCCTCTTCGTCGGTACACGTGATCACCTCGCCGTTCTCGAGGTTCAATATGCCGTTTTCACTCACGCGCAGGTTCCTGCGCACGGCGTACTCGCGCAACTTGATGTTGTGCTCGCGCGAGCCGGTGAAATGCTGCAGCAGGTTTCCGTAGAGATGGTCGGGGAGGACGCGCAGATCGATCTGCAGGCCGCCTGAGAGCCATATGCTGGCCTTTGTCGGACCCTCCGCGAGCACCGCCTCTGCACGCGGCCACTGAGCGAAATGCCCGATGACGTCGGCGGCGTGCTGCGACGTGCAGACGATGTCGATATCGCCGACGGTTACTTCGGCGCGGCGGAGGCTGCCGGCAAAGGCGAGGCGCTCGAGCGGTGGGCCCGCCTGGAGATGCGCGACGACCTGGCGCGCGATCGCCAGCGCCTGCGGCAGGGGCGTGCGCCGCTGCCGCCCCTTGTACGCGAGGATCCCGCGCTTCCAATTCTCTATCGTCTTGCTTCCGAGCCGCGGCACGCTCGTCAGCGTGCCGGCCGCGATCGCCGCTTCGAGATCCGCGAGCGAGGCGATGCCGTACTCCGTGAAGAGCATCGCCGCCGTCTTCGTACCGATGCCGCTCACGCCGAGCACCTCGATCAGCGACGGCGGAAAGCGTTGATAGAGGAGATCGAGCTGCTCCGCGCCTCCCGACGTCACGAGCTGCTCGATCGCGGCGCCGATCGACTTCCCGACCCCGGGAAGCTTAAGGTGCTCGCCCGCGGCGACGAGGTCCCGGAGAGGCGGGGCGTTTTCGACGGAGGCGGCGGCCTTTTCGTACGCCATGTACTTGTAAAACGACTCTCCCGCCATCTCCATCAGCGTCCGGATTTCGAGCAGCTTTTTCGCGATTTCGGTGTTGGAAAGCACTTAGGGAGAGTTGGGCAAGCGCGCCGAACGATACTGCTGCAATGCCGCTCCTGCGCATGCGAAGCGCCTCGTTTCGGCTCGGCAGTTGGTCGGTCGCTCCCGTAACGCTCGACGTTGAACCCGGCGAGCTCGCCGCGCGCACGTTTGCGTCTGCGCGGGAAGCCGCCGTCGTGGCGCTGATGGCCGCGGGGATCGTCAAAGCGTCGAGCGGCTGCGTGCTGATCGGTGACTTCGATCCGCGTGTTCAGTCCGTTCACTGCAAGCGCATCGCCGGATTCGTTCCGCACGAACCGGTCGGGCTGGAAGAGCGCGACTTCGCGGCATACGTCGCATACCGTGCCGCGCTCTGGAATGTCGAGGCACGCCTCGCGTTCGAGCGCGCGAGCGCGCTGCGCACGGCGCTCGGCGACATGCACGAAGCCTTCGCGCTTCCGTTCATCGGCGCGTTGCTCGCGGGCCCGGAGCTGATCGTGCTGGATCGCCCGATGCCCGCGTACGCCGAACGCATCTTGCGCGTCGCAGGCGGAAAGGCCGTGCTGTCGACGCATACGAACGTCGCCGCCGCGCGAGCGTTTCGCCGCCGCGACGCGCTGCGCGCCACGCCGGCGTGACCCCCCGGGCGCTCACGGCGCTCGTCGCGGCGCGGCTCTACGAGCAGCGGCGCCTCGTCCTCTACGCGTGCGCGGCGGCGCTCGTCGTGGGGCTCTTGCAGCCGCGCGAAGCGGCCGGGCCCGTCATGTTCTGCTCGTTCTTGGGAATCCTCATGGCGCTCGCGCAGAGCCCTGGGCGGTATCCGCACCTGGACCGCTGCGAGCAGAGCGCGCCGCTCTTCGGCCGCGAGCTCGCGCGCGCGAAGGCGCTCATTCCGTGCGTCGCCGCCGCGCTGGCGACCACCATCTACGCCGCGGCCGCGTCCGTTCGGGGCGCGCCGGACGCCGTGCTGATGCTGCCGATTGCGCTCGCCGCCGTCGTCGCGGCGACGCTGACCGCGCTGTCGGCGACCCTGCGCCTACGCGGCTCGCGCGCGTTCTACGTGCTCCTCGCGGCCGCGGCGAGCGCGATCGCGTACGTGCTTGCCGTTCCCGCGCACTCGCCGCTCGCGGAGTTCGGATTTTGCGCCATCGCATCGTTTCTTGCGCTCCGCCAATACGGCGAAGCGCTCGCGCGCTACGATCCGATTTAGTTCTTACGGTACTGGTTGGACGGGAATGGCGGCGGCGAGTTTTTCCAGCATCGCGCGGTTGAACTGCGCGAGGTCCTCGCCGCCGCGCGTCGAGACCCAGTTGGAGTCCGCCACCGTGGGCTGATCCCGGTACAGCCCGCCCGCGTTACGGATGTCGTCGGCGATCGACGGAGCACCCGTGATCTGACGGCCGCGCGCGAGCTGCGCGGAGATCAGCACTTGCGCGCCGTGGCCGATCGAGAATATCGGTTTCTTGAGCGTGTCGAACTCGCGCAGGAGGCGATGGACCTCTCGATCCGTGCGGATCCGGTCCGGAGAGGTCCCGCCCGGAATCAGCACCGCGTCGAAATCCTCGGCGGTGCAGTCTCCTATCAGCTCCTCGGCCCGAATGCTCTGGCCTTCGTCGAGGCCGCGCTTGCCACGGATGCGCTGGCGCGCGCGCTCGTCGCATCCGACGATCGTGACGACCGCGCCGGCCTCTTCGAGGGCGCGGCGGGGCTCGATCAGATCGACCTCCTCGAACCCATCGCCGACCAGCGCGGCGACGCGCTTTCCTTCCACTGCCTGCATACCGGCCCCGTGATTCGCGCCGCCCCCCGTCCCTCCTACCCGAACAGTCCGCGGGTCAGGCCACCGTCGACCGAGATCGTTTGACCCGTCACATAGCGCGCCGGCTCGCTGCACAGGAACACCGCCATCGGCGCGAACTCGTCCGGCGTGGCGACGCGACCGATCGGCACTTCACTTCCCGCCGCACGCAGTTTCGTCTCGTCGTCGTCATAGAGTGCGCGCAGACGCGCGGTGTCCACGCGCCCGGTGGCGATACAGTTGACCGTGACGCCCTCGCGCGCGACCTCGGCGGCGAGCGTGCGCAGCGCGGCGACGAGCGCGGTGCGAAACGCGTTGGAGAGCACGAGCGTGTCGATCGGCTGCTTGACCGCGGTCGACGTCAGCGCGACGACGCGTCCCCAACCTTTCGCGCGCATCCTCGGAACCAGTGCGCCGGTAAGCTGCAGCATGCTGCGCAGCAACAGCCGGTAGGCGGCGTCCCAGTCGCCGAAGTCGACGTCGCCGAATCGTCCCGGCTTCGGGCCGCCGCCGTTGAGCACGAGGATGTCGGCATCTCCCACGAAACCGCGCGCTGCGTCGAGCATCGAGCCGATCGAGTCCGGATCTCGAAGGTCGAGCGCGAAGCCGCGCGCCCGCGGTGCGCCGAGCCGCTTGGCATTCTGCGCGACGGCGTCGAGCCGCACGACGTCCCGCGCTCCCAGCGCAAGCGAGACGCCTTCGCGCGCCAGTGCGAGCGCGACGGCCTCTCCGAGCCCGGCGCTCGCTCCGGTGACGACCGCCGCCCTGCCGTGCAACCCGAGCTCCATGGGTCCGCTCATTGTGCGGCCGCGCGCGCTCACCTTGCGCCGTGTCGGAGCCTTTGGTATCCTAGGCCGGTCGCCGGGACGGTCGCGAGCAATCTGTCCCCGAGCGAGACCATCCTGTGCAAGGAGCCAATCTACGTGCCGCTCACGAAAGAACAGAAGTCCGAGATCAGCACAAAATACGGCCGGGGATCGAACGATACCGGTTCCGCCGAAGTGCAGATCGCGATGCTAACGGCGTCGATCAATCAGCTGACCGAACACCTGAAGGTCCACAAGAAGGATCACCACAGCCGGCGCGGCCTGCTGTTGCAGGTCGGCCAGCGCCGCCGCCTGCTCAACTACCTCCACGACAAGAATCTCGAACGCTACCGCAGTCTCATCGGCGAACTCGGCCTGAGACGTTAGGCCGTTTTTCGGCGGTAGGCGCGACGGACGGCCTGCTCGATCGCTCCGACGCCCATGCCGTAGTGCTCGATGAGCTCCGCGGGGTCTCCCGATTGACCGAAGCGGTCGTTCACTCCCACGAATTCCATCGGCGTTGGGTGGTACGCGGCGAGGATCTCCGCCACGCGCGAGCCCATTCCGCCGTGCTGCTGATGCTCCTCGACCGTCACGATCGCAGCGCACGCGCGGGCCGCGTCCAGGATCGCAGCCTCGTCCATCGGCTTGATCGTATGATTGTTGACGACGCGGCACTCGATGCCGTCCTCACGGGCTAAGCGATCGGCGGCGATGAGCGCGTTATAGACGAGGATGCCGCACGCGACGATGGCGACGTCGCGACCCTCACGGAACGTCTGCGCCTTGCCGATTTCGAACGGCGTCTGCTCCGTCGTGATCACCGCCGACTTCTCGCGGCCGAACCGAAGATACGTCGGGCCCCAAGCTTCGGAGAGCGCGAGCGTCGCCTTCTTCGTCTGCACCGCGTCGCACGGCACCACGACGAGCATGTGCGGAATCACGCGCATGATCGCGATATCCTCGATCGCCTGATGCGTGGCGCCGTCCGGGCCGACCGAGACGCCGGCGTGCGCACCCGCGATCTTCACGTTCGTCTCATTGAGCGCCATGATCGTGCGCACTTGCTCCCAGGATCGGCCCGGGTTGAACATCGCATAGCTTGCGATCCACGGCACCTTTCCGACCGCCGCCAGGCCGCCTGCCATCGCGACGAGCATCTGCTCGGAGACGCCGATCTCGATGTATTGCCGCGGATGCGCCTTGCGAAAGCCCTCGAAGCGCGTCGACTCGGAAAGATCGGCGCAGATGCCGAGCACGTTGAGGTTGCGCGAGCCCGCCTCGATCAGACCCTCGCCGAAGCCGTTGCGCGTGGGCACCTGCTTGAGATCGCCGGCCCGATAGTCGACGAGATGCATGGAGAAGGCGGCGGCGTCTAAGGTGCGCACGCCGCGATGCTTTCCCGTTCCGCAGCGAGCTCCCGCAGCGCTTCGTCGGCCTGCTGTGCGTTCGGCGGCTTTCCGTGCCACGTGTAGTCGCCTTCCATGAACGACACGCCCTTACCGGGGACCGTGCGCGCCACGATCACCTGCGGCCTGTCCGTGCACCGCGTGGCGCGCTGCGCGGTCTCAACGAAGGCCTCGATGTCGTTGCCGTCGCACTCGAGCACCTCCCAGTTGAAAGCCCGGTACTTGTCGATCAGCGGTTCGAGCGGCATGACGTCTTCGGTGCTGCCGTCGATCTGGATGAAATTCCGGTCGACGACGGCGGTGAGGTTGTCGAGTTTGAATTTGGCTCCCGTCAGCACCGCTTCCCAATGCAGCCCGCATTGATGCTCCGCATCCGAGGTGACGACCCACACGCGAAAGTCCTTGCCGTCCATCTTGGCGCCGAGCGCCATGCCGACGCCTTGGGCGAGGCCTTCCCCCAGCGGTCCGGAGGTCGTCTCGACCGCGGGTAGGCTGACGCGCTCCGGGTGGCCTTGCAGGCGCGAGCCGAACTTCCGCAGCGTCAGCAGCTCGTCGATGGGGAAGTAGCCGAAATTCGCCATCGCGGAGTAGCGCACCGGCGCGATGTGACCGCACGAGAGCAGCAACCGATCGCGGTCGGGCCAGTCCGGGCGGGACGGGTCGTGGCGCATCAGGTAGCCGTAGAGCGCCGTGAACACGTCCGACATGTCGAGCGGTCCGGCGGAATGTCCGGAGCCCGCGGCGAGCAGCGAACGGATGATGCCTTGGCGGACGTCGTTGGCCTTCAGCCGGAGCGCTTTCAACGTCTCCGGCGTAAGCGTTTGCATGGGAGCCGTTATTACCGCCGGATTGCTTCGGAACCTAGGAGAGGCGATGCGACGTTTGTAGCTCGGCGAGCGCGCCGGGCAGGTCGCACTTCGAATCCTCCCGAACCTCGGGCGGCGTAATCAAGAATAAGAGAATTTCGAATTAGGAGATAATGTGCCCGAATCCGTAAGTTTAACGGTCGGCGGGCGCACGATGGTCATCGAAACCGGCGAGCTCGCGAAGCAAGCAAACGGCTCCGCTCTGGTTCGTTATGGCGACCAAAACGTCGTGCTTTGCGCCGTCACCGCTTCCGAGAAGCCTCGCGAAGGCATCGACTTTTTCCCGCTAACCTGCGATTTCGAAGAGAAGATGTACGCAGCCGGAAAGATCCCCGGCGGTTACATCAAGCGCGAAGGCCGGCCCCCAGAGCACGCGGTGCTCAGCTCCCGGCAAATCGATCGCCCGATCCGTCCGCTCTTCCCCGACGGATTTCGCAACGACGTTCAGATCGTCGCGACCGTCTTCTCGGTAGATCCCGAGCTCGATGCCGACGTGCTCGGCGTCTGCGCCGCCGGCGCGGCGCTCGCGTTGAGCGACATCCCATTCGATCGCACCGTCGCCGCGGTGCGCGTCGGCCGCGACGAGAGCGGTCAGTACATCTGTAATCCCACGCTGCCGCAATACGAGACGGGCGGAATGGACATCGTCATCGCCGGCACCGCCGACGCGGTCATGATGGTCGAGGGCGGCGGCGACGAGATCGACGAGGAAGATTTCCTCGGTGCCGTCGAGTTTGCGCACGGCGAGATCCGCAAGATCGTTGCGGCCATCGATGGCCTCGCGAAAAAGGCCGGTAAACGCAAGCGCGAGTTTCCGGTCACAGCGGTCGATCCCGATCTCGAGCGCTGGCTCCGCAAGAACTTCGGCAAAGACGTCGCGAAGGCGATGCGCATCGTCGATAAGCACAAGCGCGAGGCGGCGTTCGGAGAGCTGAACGTCGACGAAGCGCTGGCACGCTGCGGCAAGAAGGACGACGCCGTCAAGGCGCTGCTCGAGTCCCCCAGCTCGGCGAAAGAGTTCTACAAGGTCATCAAGGCCATGGAGGAAGACGAGCTTCGGACCATGGTCGTCGACGAGAAGATTCGGCCCGATGGGCGCAAGCCCGACGAGGTTCGCCCGATTTGGTGCAAGGTACACTACGTCCCGCGCGTACACGGCTCGGGTATCTTCACTCGGGGCCAGACGCAGGTCTTTACCGCGGCCACTCTCGGCTCGACGAGCGACGCGCAGCGGCTCGACGGGATCGTCGCGCTCGAAGACAAGCGCTACATGCACTTCTACAACTTTCCGCCCTACTCGGTCGGCGAGACGCGACCGATGCGCGGGCCCGGACGCCGCGAGATCGGCCACGGCCACCTCGCGGAGCGCGCGCTCGAGCCGTTACTGCCTCCCAAGGACGAGTTTCCTTACACGCTGCGCCTTATCAGCGAGGTGCTGGAATCCAACGGCTCGTCGTCGATGGCGTCAGTGTGCGGATCCACGCTCGCGTTGATGGACGCCGGCGTCCCGATTCGCGATCACGTGGCCGGCGTCGCGATGGGTTTGATTCTCAAGGGCGACAAGTACGCGATCCTGACCGACATTCAAGGTATCGAGGACGCGCTCGGCGAGATGGACTTCAAGGTCGCCGGCACCAAGAAGGGCATCACCGCGATCCAGATGGACATCAAGGTGCAGGGCGTCACCGTCGCGATCATGCGCGAGGCGATGCAGCAGGCACGCAAGTCGCGCCACGCGATCATCGACAAGCTAGTGGAGACCATCGCTGGGCCGCGCGCCGAGCTGTCACCGTACGCGCCGCGCATGATCGTGATCAAGATCGACCCGGCGAAGATCAAAGACGTCATCGGTCCGGGCGGTAAGGTCATCAACAAGATCATCGCGGACACGGGCGTGGAGAAGATCGACATCGAGGACGACGGCAGCGTCTTCATCACGTCGCTGAACGGCGCCGCGGGCGACAAGGCCAAGCAGATCGTCGAGAACCTCACCAAGGAGGTCGTCGTCGGAGAAACCTACCGCGGCACGGTCACACGTATCATCACGATCGGCGCCTTCGTCCAGATCCTTCCCGGTAAGGAGGGCCTCGTCCACATCAGTCAGCTGGCGCCGACGCGCGTCGAAAAGGTGGAAGACGTCGTCAAGGTCGGCGATGAGATCATGGTCAAGGTCGTCGAGATCGACTCACAGGGGCGCGTCAATCTGTCGCGCAAGGCGCTGCTCGGCGGCGTCTCCGCAAATGGGGACTACGCGGGCCGAGGCCCGCGCCCGCCGCGCGAACCTCGCGAACCCAGCGCCGCGAGCGCGCCGGGCGCGCCGCCCACCCGCCGCCGCCGCCGTCCTCATGGCCGGCACGACGAGTAGCGCGCTCTAACGCGTAACGCCTAGAATCGTATTCCGGCGTCGACGAAGGTTCGATGAAGCCAGTCCTCGGCGCCGGCATACCAGCGCACCCGGCTCGCGAGCGGTCCGGAGATCGCGCCGTCGACGTGATAGAAAGGCGCACCCTCGAGGAGATCCCTCCGATAGATCACGTCGGCGCGCAGGCCCGCGCCCGTATCGTACGTCAACCAAAGCGCGGCGACCGTCGGCGCGGCGCCCCCGTACGGCAACCCGCCTCCGTAGAGCGGCACCGTGTCGGTGACGTGCATCGTCCAGGCGCGCAACGACAGCGTCGGCGCGATCTGCCAGGTCCCCGCGAAGCCCGTCGAGGTCACGGTACCGGACCACACGCCGTTGACGCTCTCGGATGCTTGCTCGAACGAGAGGCGCACCCGAGAGCCGTCAGTGTAGTTCAGCGCCTCCGCGAAGAGCGTGCTGCGCAGCGATTGAAGCGGCATCGGCAGGCCGCCCGCATACTGATACTGTTCCACAATGGTCGGGAGCGTGAACGAGCCGCTGCCCTGCAGCGTGACGCTCAGCTTTCCGTTGGAAAAGAGTTGCGCGTCCACCGACGGTAAAACGAACGCCGAGTTGGCGGGTTGCGACGCGCCATTGGTTCCGCCCGAGTAGTTCACCCAGAACGCGCCGACGCCGGCCACGACGTTGTAGTCGCTGCCGATCGCTTCGAGTCCGGCGTCGATTCGCGTTTGCTCGAGCATCGCACCCACGCGCGGCAGCGCTCCGGGCAGCGCCTGCGCATCGTAGAGTCCCGTCGACGAACGCGTCGCGACGTCCGCAAAACCCACGATGGGTCCGGTCGTGTGAATTCCGGCGGAAAAACCCGAATCCGACCAGACGGTCGAGATCGGATACTCGTCTTCCGACATGGCGTAGTTGCCCCGATCCGCAGTCGCCGAGACTTGCAAGTTCACGACGCGCGGATCGCTGAACGTGGCAGTCGCGAACGAAAAGCTGCCCGCAAACGCCGCCGTGGGCGATTCATAATCGCGCCCCTGCTCGCTCCCGGCGGTAACGCCGAAGGACTGATCGGCGGGCAGCGGCACGTCCGCAAAGAGATCGGTACGTTGGCGAGATTCCTCGTTGTTCGTGAAGGAGCCGGCCACGATTCCCGCGGCATCCGACCCGGCCGCAGCGCGCAGGATCGTGTCGCTGCCCAGCGTGACGACCTGGCCGTTGGGACCCGCGCCGAACGGCGAGAGCGCGACGACTCCACCGCCGGCTTGATCTCCGTATCGAAAGGCGCCCGTCGCATTCGTGAACGCCGCGTCGCGCTCGTAGCTCGCGGGGATGAACGAGTAGGGCGATAGACCGTTGACGATGTCGTAGTTCGGCACGCCGTCGTCGATCAACAGCGAGCCGCTCGGGGAGAGACCCCGGTCGCTCAGGCTCGAGCCGGGATACGGCGTCATGCTCGCAGAGAGCAACTGGAAGGGGTGAAGCGCGAGCGCGGACTCTACGTGCGAGTAGGGCAGATTATCGAGATCGGCGCTCGACGGCCCGTCCGCCAACAGCGCCTGATAGCGCCGCACGATGGCCACGACCGGCGCGCCCGAGGGGCCGGGCGCGAGCCTGGTCGGCTCGCAGTACCGGCACGTCACCAGCAACACGAGGCCCTGGCCGCGCAGCGCAAAGGTTCCCGCGGAGTCCGTAAGGGTCTGGGCGACGCGGCCGTCCGGGCCCCGCCCGCTGACGAGCGCTCCGTCGACCGGCGTACCTCGCTGGTCCCGGACGGATCCCACGATGAGGGGGACCTGGGCCGACGCCGGTGCCGCCACGAGCGTCACGATCAGCAGCGCCGCGGCGCACTCCAGCGAGCGATTCACGGATTCTTTAGACTTTCGGCTATGATACAGATAGTGTCAAGAACCCTGGCCTCCAGCGTCCTCGCGGTCGCGTTCCTCGCCGGCACCTTGTTGTCCGGGCGCTTCGCCCTGGCGGGCGCAGCCTCGCTGCAAGCGATGCTGGATGGAGCGCTGACGCCCTCGTCTGCCCCCGCCCTGCTCGGCCCCATCACGTCGGCGGGGCGGATCGGTTGGCAGTGCAAGCCCGAGCATGCGGCGGCATCCAAGGACGCTCGCGCGTCCGAGCTCCCCACCGACCCCAGCACTCCGTGAGCGATGCGCGCTCTGCTTCTCGCCGCCCTTCTCGTGCAGCTGATGACGACCTCGGGAGCGGCGCAGACGTATGCGCCCTCGACGCCCCTACCGCGCACGACCTCCGCACCGGCGTTGCGCGCGTTCGCGACGGCACGTGAGGTCGAAGAGCGATTCAAGTTCGGCCTCGATGCCGAGGCGCGCGGCGATTGGAAAGGCGCGGCTGCCGAGTTCGACCGCATCGTCGAACTGAATCCGCCCGAGCCGAAGGGCTCGACGGCGCAATACGATTTGGCGATCGCGTACGCGAACCTGCAACGCAACGACGACGCGGCGCGCGCGCTGCGCACGGCCCTCGCCCGCGACCCCGAATTCTTGGCGGCAATGGCCAACCTCGTCGCCGTCGACTTGGCGCGCGGCGACTTGGCGGAAGCGCGCCGGATCGCCGACCGTTACGTGGCCCTTGCTCCCGATTCGGCGCGCGCGCTCTATTCGCGCGGGATCGTCGCGCTGGAGGCCGGCGATGCGGCGACGGCGCGCGAGGACTTCGGCAAGCTGCTGCACGGCAATCCGTCGTATGCCGTCGCGCACTACAACCTCGCGCTCGCCGAAGAACGGCTCGGGCGCTTCGACGCCGCGGAGCGCGAGCTGAATAGCGCGCTCGCGCTCGCGCCCGGCTACGCGCGCGCGCGTTTCGCGCTCGGCGTCGTGCTGCTGCGGCAGGGTGAGCACGCCGCGGCGCGCAGCGCATTCGCGCGCGCGACGGCCGACGCGTCGGGCGATCCCGCGCTCAAGAACATCGCCGCCGCGATGCGCGACTCGATCAAGGGTCCTTGAGTACCCCCGCGGAGCGAAAGGTTTTAGACTTTCTTCATGCATAGCCCGTAGCATCGGTCAACATCAACCACTCTCTTGGAGGCTTCTTATGTCTGGAAAACTCGCAGCTCTCTCCGTGGCGCTCGCAGCGGCAGCCGTTCTCGCGGCATGCGGCGGCCGCTACGGCAGCGTCGCGTCGAATGGCTCGACCTTTACTATGCCCGGCATGCCCGATCTCCAGATGACCGCAAGGAATCCGGACGGCTCCAACGCGCAGGTCTATCGTGACGCCACGGGGACCGTCAGTGAAGAACTCCCGGTCGAGGGCCTCGGAACCATCGCCGATCCGTTCTGGAAGGCGACGCTCGGCGGGTACACGCAGCAACAGTTCTCGCAAGCCCTCGGCTTCGCGCCCGGCACCAAACTGACGATCAAGAACATCTCTCCGATACACGATCACACGCTCAACGTCGTCAAGAAGATCGCCGGGCCCCCGGCGAAGTTCCCGTCCAGCCCAACTCTGTTGATGACCGCGTCGGGCGGCAAGCTCCAAAAGGGCTACCGCAGCGGCGTGATCCCGTGGGGTGGGTCGGTCAACGTGACGCTCGGAAAGGCGGGCGTGTACCTCTTCGGATGCGCCTTCCACTATCACCAAGGCATGCAGGACGTCTTCGTCGTGCATACGGGCGCGACGCCCGGCCCGCAAGCAACGAAACCATCGGCGTAATGAAGCCGAGAACCGTCGCCGCGGCGCTCGTGGTTCCAATCGCCTGCGTCGTCGCCGCGTGCACGAACGGCGGCGGTTTGGGAAGCATCGGGGGCGGCGGCACTCCGTCGCCCTTCCCCTCGGGCGGGATCGGGATCGGCATACCCACCGGAAAGATCGGCGTCGAGAACGATCCCACGTGGGGCACGGTCAGCGGATACACGCAGAATGCGACGTCGCAGGTCATGGCGTTTCCGCCCGGCTCGAAGATCACCGTCAAAAACCTCTCGACGACGACGCCTCACACGCTCAACGTCGTCACGGTGAGCAGCGGTCCGCCCGCGAATTTTCCACCCAGCCCGAGCCTGTCGTTTTCCCCGAAGGGCAACGGCGTGCTCGCCGCGGGCTATGCGAGCGGGACGATCAACCAGGGAAGCACCCTGACGCTGACGCTGTCAAAGGTCGGCATCTATCTCATCGGGTGCGCGTTCCACTACGTCGAGTTCCACATGCGCGACGTGATCCAAGTCGAGGCCGGCGCGACGCCGGGACCCACGGCCTCGCCGGGACCCGGCGGATACGCCGTCGTCGCATCGCGGCCGCACCGCGCCGCGGCCGCGCCCGCGGCGCCGCAGCCGGCCCTCGTCGACCAGCAGCGTCGCTCGTTTACGCTCGCATCCCTGCGCGGCCGGCCGCTCGCCGTGACGTTCATCGCGGCGCACTGTACCGACGCGTGTCCGCTGATCAACGCGCAGTTCTCCACGGCCGCTCGAGAGCTCGCGCACGAGCACGTGCCGGCGCGACTGCTCACGATCACGCTGGATCCCGAGCACGATTCTCCCGCGACGATGCGCGACCTCGCGCAACGCTTCGACGCCGATCCGCGCCATTGGCTGCTGGCATCGGGCGCCATCGCGAACGTGCATCGCATCATGCGGGCGTTCGGCGTGATCTCGGTCGAGGGCCAGCACGGGTATCACGACCGGCACACGACCTTCGTCTACCTGTTCGACTCGGACGGAAAGCTCGTGCAAACGATGCTGGCCTCGACGGCGCTCACCGACGCGCTGCTCGACGCATTCCGCGACCGCAACCTCGTCTCACGCCGATGATCCGGCGGTCCTTCATCGCGATCGCGCTGGGCGCATTAGCCGCGTGCACGGGCGGAGGCGTCCCCGCGTCTTCGGGCGGCGGCGGCGGGATCACGCTCAACGTCAACCTCACGCTGAACGCCCCGGTGGGCACCCCCTATGGCGAGAGCGGCGGTTACGATCCGCCCGTCACGACGGTCGCGGTCGGATCGCAGATTCATTTCATCAACACCGACAGCTTCACGCACACGGCGACGCTCATCCCGAGCGCTACGGAGTTTCCGAAGGGTTCGCCGTTCGGACTGTCGGCGCTGATGCAACACGGCACGACGCTCTCGGGCGGATTCAGCAGCGGCGCGCTGCAGGGCGGCTCGTCCTCCCAAACGATCACGGCCGATCGCGCCGGAACGTATCTCTTCGGCTGTTTCTTTCACTACGGAGCTCCAATGAGGGCGGCAATCGTTGCGCAATAAACTATGGCTCTCGGCAAGTCTCGCGCTCGCATCGTTGTCGGCATGCACGAACGGCGGCATTCCGACGTCGAACGGCGCGAGCGGCGGCACCAAGATCATCGTGAATCTGACGCTCAATCAGCAGCAGCCCACGATCTATGGGCTGAGCGCCGGCTACGCGCCGCCGGTCACGACGGTGGCGGTGGGGTCCCAAATTTTCTTTCAGAACACCGACAGCTTCACCCACACCGCTACGCTGATCCCCAACGTGACGCAGTTTCCCAGCGGATCGCCCTTCACCGGCAAGGCGCTGACGCAATCGGGCAACAACCTGTCGGGCGGATTCAGCAGCGGCGCGCTGCTCGCGGGCTCGTCCTCGCAGACGATCTCGGTCGACAAGGCCGGGACCTATTTCTTCGGCTGCTTCTTCCACTATGGCGCAAACATGCGGGGGGTCATCGTTGCGCAGTAAGCTCTACGTCGCGGCGCTCGCCGCGCTCTTCGTTCTGGTCGAGGCCGCGCCGGCCTCGGCGATCCCGATCTTCGCGCAGCGCTATCACCTGCGCTGCGGGCAGTGTCACAGCGTCCTGCCCGAGCTCAACGCCTTCGGCAACTACTTCCGCTCGCACGGATATCGCCTGCCATTGCCCGAGCACGGCACGACCGTCTTCGCGATTCGCTATCAGATGGAATACGACGAACATCCCGCGGCGGGCGCGCGCCAATGGCAGGGAGGCGGAATCGTGCTCGGGAGCGGCAACATCGGGCCGATCACGCTGTTCTTACACTACAACCTCGGCGCCGCCGGCGGCCCGTCGGCAACGTACCTCTTGTTCGCGGCCGGATACGACGCCCACACGCAGACGCTGGTCCGCGGCGGCCTCTTCGAGCTGCCGCTCGCGCAATCGCCCGGTCAACGGCTCGACGACCTTCAGCAGTACGGCTATTACGGCGCGCACGTGGGCTTGAACAACCTGCCGCTCTCGTCGCCGCGCTGGGGCATCATGGCGGAGCGGACGTTCGGAAACTTCAAGGTTGACGCCACCGCCGTGTTCGGATCCTATCAGGGCTCGGCCTACGGCGGAAAGCCGATCGCGACGGGCGAGACGACATGGCTCACGCAGCCCGAGCTGGGACTCTGGCTACGCCAGACGCTCGTGCAAAGCCAGCACGCGGAGGCCGACGTCGGGGGAACCGTGCTGGGAGGGTCGCTCGGCATCTTACCGACGGGAAGGCTCCCATTCGCGGATCTGTACCAGCGCTACGGCCTCCTCGCGCACGCTAGCTACGGCGATCTCGACTTTCAGGCGGAGCAGTGGTACGGAGACGACCACGACGCGGACGGCTTCTTGACGAATCAGCACTCCTCCGGCGGATACGCGCGCCTGAAGTACTATCCGATACCGCACGCGTATCTCGGCGTCCGTTACGATGCCTATGCCAACCCGTTCATCAATCGCGACTTCGTGTACTATGGCGCCGTTCAGATCGCGCCGTTTCGCGTCCTGATGCAAGAGGTGCAGCAACCCGGACAGCATCCCTACCTGAGCGGAGCGTTGACGGTCGCCTTCCCCGGGCCGTTGAAGTATTAGAGAGGTTTCCAAAATGCGAGTATTGGTCGTCGAGGATCATGCCGCGGTGGCGGAGTCGATACGCAAGATGCTCGAGGCGCGCAAGTTCGCCACGAACGTCGTGGCCGACGGCGAGGCCGGACTCGATCACCTGCTGCGCCGCTGCTACGACGCGGCCGTCGTGGACGTCGGTCTCCCCGGCATGGACGGCTTCGCGTTGGCGCGCGCGGCGCGGGCGGAGGGAGTCCAGACCCCGATCCTCATGCTGACCGCGCGCGACGCCGTCGAGGATCGCGTGGCGGGCCTCAACTGCGGAGCGGACGACTATCTCGTCAAACCCTTCGACGAAGAGGAGCTCATCGCGCGCGTCGCCGCGATCCTCCGGCGCGCCGAACGCCCGCTGATGGGGATCGTCGAGGCGGGAGAACTGCGCGTCGACCTCACGGCTCGGACCGTCGCGTACGGCGAAAAGCCGATCGTCCTGGGTGCGACGGAGTTTCGGCTGCTGGAATTCCTCGCGCGCAACGCCGGCATCGCGCTTTCGCGCGCGCAGATCGTGGAACGCATCTGGGACTATGATTTCGACGGCTCGAGCAACATCGTGGACGTGTACGTCAGCCAGCTTCGCCGCAAGCTGAAGGGACTGGGCGCGCAGGGTGTGATAGAGACCGTGTGGGGTATCGGATACCGCCTACGAGCCTGACCGTCCGCGCGGCGGCGCTCTATCTCGGGATCTTCGTCTGCGTGCTGCTCGCGCTGAGCGCAGGCGCCTACGCGTTCATGGCCGTCGAGTACTCGTCCATGCTGGCTCCCGCCCTCGGCACGCCCGAGGGGAGCCGCGCGTTCGCGACCGCCATGCGCCGCGTCGTCCTCACGATCGCGGCGATGGACTTGCCGCTCGTCATCGTCGTCGCCATCGCATCGTACGCGCTCGCACGCGCGACTATTGCTCCGCTCGAAACGGCGCGTCAGCGCGAGCGTCTCTTCGCGGCCGATGCCGCGCACGAGCTGCGCTCGCCGCTCACGGCGATCGCGGCCGTCGCGCAGGCGGCGCGCGCCGGTGCCACGCCGGACAGCCGCGCCGCGTTCGAGGACATCGCGCGGGGCGCGCTCGAGGCGTCCGACGTCGTCAGCGACTTGCTCACCCTTGCCCGAGATCCCGCGCGGCGCGCCTTGCACTGCGAGCCGGTCGACCTCGCGGCGATCGTGTCGCGTTCCTCGCGCGACACGCGACCCATCGCAGACGCGCGCGGCGTCGCGCTCGAGGTCTCGCCCGGGAGTGCGATCGTCGACGGCGACGAGCGGCGCCTGCGCGAGCTGACCCGCAACCTGCTCGAGAACGCGATCCGTCACGCGCGGCGGAGCGTGTCCGTAGCGTCGCGCCGGAACGGACGTTGTTGCGAGATCGTCGTCGACGACGACGGGGACGGAGTTCCGCCGGCGCAGCGGGAGCGCATCTTCGAGCGATTTTATCGCCGCGCCGACGACGGCTCGGGAACAGGGCTCGGGCTCGCCATCGTACGCTGGATCGCGCGCGCACACGAGGGGGCCGTAACGGTGGGCGAAGCGCCCAGCGGCGGCGCGCGCTTCGTAGCGGCCATTCCCGCGCGCGTGGAGTAGTCGGCGCCCTGGGCGCGTAAATCACGGCGCCATGCCCTTTGAATCCCTGGGCGCCTTCGTCGGCGCGCTACGCAAAGCCGGCGAGCTGCAAGTCGTCACCGCGAGCGTCGATCCGCGCCTCGAGGTGAGCGAGATCACGGACCGGGTCGTGAAGGCCGGCGGACCCGCCCTGCTGTTCTCGAAGGTCAGGGGCTCCAACTTTCGGGTGCTCACGAACCAGTTCGGGACGCGCCGCCGCATGGCAATGGCTCTGGATGCGCCCGATCTCGACGCGGTAGGCCAACGCGTGCGCGAGCTCATCGCGCTGGCGCCTCCGGAAGCATCGCTTTTCGGAAAGGTGCGCGGAGCGTTGCGGCTCGCGCCGCTCGCCAACGCGATTCCCAGGATCGTGCGCGGCGGGAGCGTGCAAGACGTCGTCGTGAACGAACCCGACCTGACGAAGCTACCGGTGCTCACGACATGGCCGCTCGACGCCGGTCCCTTCATCACCCTTCCGCTGGTCATCACGAAAGACCCGCGCACGAACCGCAACAACGTCGGGATGTATCGCATGCAAGTGTTCGGGGCGCGCGAGACGGCGATGCACTGGCAGCGTCATAAGCAGGGGCGCGAGCACGCGGACGCGTGGGGCGCGAAGGTTCCCGCGGCCGTCGCGATCGGCACCGATCCTGCCCTGACGTACGCCGCGACGGCGCCGCTGCCGCCCTTGCTCGACGAGTTCGCGTTCGCCGGCCTGCTGCGCGGAAAACCGGTGGAACTCACCCATGCGCGCACCGTGGATCTCGTGGTGCCGGCAGAGGCCGAGTTCGTCCTCGAGGGATATGTGGACAACGACGACGTGCGCGTCGAAGGCCCCTTCGGCGATCATACCGGCGTCTACAGCCTCGCGGATCGTTATCCGACCTTTCACGTCACCTGCATCACACATCGTCGCGACCCAATCTATGCCGCCACCGTCGTGGGCAAGCCGCCGATGGAGGACGCGTGGCTCGGAAAGGCCACGGAGCGCATCTTCCTGCCGCTGCTTCAAGCTATGCTTCCCGAGGTCGTCGACATGAATCTCCCCGTCGAAGGCGGATTTCACAACCTCGCGATCGTCTCGATTCGCAAGTCGTATCCGGGCCAAGCCAAGAAGGTGATGAACGCGCTGTGGGGATTGGGCCACATGATGATGCTGACGCGCGTCTTGATCGTCGTCGATTCCGACGTCGATGTCCAGAACACGCGTGAGGTCGCATGGTTCGTCCTCAATAATCTGGCGCCGGAGCGTGACGTCGTCATGATGCCGGGCCCCGTCGACGATCTCGACCACGGCTCGTATAGCGTCGCGTACGGCGTCAAGATTGGGGTCGACGCCACGCGCAAAGACGCCTCCGAAGGTTACACGCGGCAGTGGCCGCCCGACATGATCATGGACGGCGCGACGCGCGAGCTCGTGACCAAGCGCTGGCGCGAATACGGCCTAGAAAGGCTCGAACATGCGCTGACGCCCGACGCGTGGTCGGGACAGGGACCGCATCGCAGACCGTGAGGCTCTTCGCGATCTTCCTGCGCGAAATTCGCATCGAGCACACCCTGTTCGCGCTGCCCTTCGCGTACGTCGGCGCGATACTCGCGGCGAGAGGCATTCCGTCGTTGGCCGCGCTCGGCTGGATCACGCTCGCGGTCGTCGGCGCGCGTACGGCCGCGATGGCGGCGAATCGCTTCCTCGACCGCGAGATCGACGCGCGCAATCCCCGGACCGCGCGGCGTGCCGTCGCGAGCGGCGCGCTCGCACCGTCGGCGATGCTCTGGGCGGCCGCCGCGGGCATCGCGGTGCTGTTCTGGGCTGCAAGCAATCTCAATCCCCTATGCGTCGAGCTCATGCCGATCGCGATCGTGCTGCTGCTCGTGTACCCGCTCTGCAAGCGCTTCACGTGGGCCGGGCACTTCGTGCTGGGCGCGGTGGATGGGCTCGCGCCGCTGGGCGCATACGTCGCGATCGCCGGGAAAATCACGCTTCCCGCCGTGCTGCTGTTCGCCGCCGTCACGATCTGGGTGGCCGGCTTCGACATCATCTACGCGCTCATGGACCTCGGGGTCGGTCGGCAGCAGGGAATCCGCTCGCTCCCGGTGCGCTTCGGGGAGCGCAGCGGGCGCAGCCTGCCGATCCTGCTGCACCTCGGAATGCTGTTGCTCCTAGCCGGCGCCGGCATGCTCGCGGGCGCCGGACGAACGTATTATCTCGGCGTCGTCTCAGTCGCCGGACTTATCCTCTACGAAGAATACCTCTTTCGCACCGGCGCTAATCTTTTCATCATCAACGAGCGGGTCTTCATCTCCAACATGCTGTTTTCGGTCCTCTTCCTGCTCACGACCGTCGGCGGCTTCGTATGAGGCGCGGGCGATTCATCGCCGGCGTCGCGGCCGCGACCGCCGGAGCGGGAGCCCGCGCCCGGGCCCAGATCATTCCGGGTCAGCCGATCCAGCCGCAGCAGCAGTTTCTTCCGCAGTTCAACATCGCCGTAAACGTAACGCTGAGCGGCTCCCTGCAGAAATACGGGCAGGAGGTCGTGAAGGGCGTTCAGGCCGCGGTGGACGAGACGAACCGATTCAACGCGCCGGTTTCGCACGTCTGGGGCCTGCGTCCATTGGATGATCGCAACGATCCCGGCGTCGCCGCCTCCAACGTCAACGTCGCCGGAGCGGATTTCTCGGTCATCGGGGCGATCGGGAGCCTCACCAGCGCGATGACGCTCGCAGCGCTCCCGCGATACGCGCAGCAGGGGCTTGCGGTCATTGTGCCGACCGTCACCGCGGATGCCGTGACGAAGCGCGGCTTTCACAACGTCTATCGTCTTCCCGCTAAGGACAGCTCGGCCGGACGGCTCTTCGCGAGCACCGCGCTGGAAGGAAAGCGCGGCGTCTCCGCAATCGCCGTCGCCTTCGACGGCGACTACGGCTACGACGTAGCCCGCGGCTTCGTCGATCAGGCCAAGGCCGACGGTCACCCGGCCGACATGCTCCTCTTCCCGTTCGCGCGCACCGACCCGGCGGCTGCGGCCCGCACCGTGCTCGACCGCGCGCCCGGGTTCGTCTTCCTCGCCGGCAAGACCGCGGAGCTCGGACCGGTCGCCGACGCGATGCGCCTCGCGCGATATGCCGGCGACTTCGGTGCAAGCGACGGCTTCTTCAACCTCGACACGATCACGAGCTATGCGACGACGCTGCAGGGTGCCTACGTCGCCTCGGCCCTGCCCCCGCTCGACAAGATCCCGAGCGCCATCCAGCTCGTCACCGATTTTCAGCGCGAGGTCAGCCAGATCACCGCGTTCTCCGCGTACGGTTACGCTTCCGCGCAGCTGATTTTCGCCGCGGTGCAGCGCGCGAACGCCACCAGCAAGTTCGGCCTGCTGCATTCGCTCCAGTCCGGCGGGACGTTCACGACGCTCGTCGGACAGTTCGCCTTCAACATCAGCGGCGATCCGCTGATCCCGAACATCTTTCTCTACACCATCACGAAAGACGGATTCAAGTACGCGCGTCCTGCCGTTCGGACTGGCTTCATTCTGTAGCGCCGCTCCACGTTAGCGAACGTATTCGTCCTCAGGGATGACGCGTAGGCGGTGGGGTGGCTTGATTTTCTCCTTCGGTCGTTCCTCGTTGTCTTCGAGCGCGAGGACGAAGCGAAGCCGCAGCGAGCCGAGCGATAGCGTAAAGTTCGTTCCAATGATTTCCACGATCAAGCCTCCACGCGCTGCCACTTCCAGATGGTCAGCGCGCTGTACACCACGAAGAGCAGTATTTCGATCGAGAGCCGCCGCGTGAAATCGCCGCCGCCCTCGTAGAGGAGCGTGTTATGCGAGTCCGGCGACGCGAACGAGACGTACGTGAACGGGATCAGGTAAGACAGCACGCGGGCGACGTCGTGAATGAAGAACGCCACGACATTGGCCGGGTGGATGATGGTGAGGACCCCGATCAGAATGACGACCGGCCAGGCGAAGCCGAGCACGGCACCATACGAGCGGTGAAGCCAGGTCGTCGCCGCGCACAGCATCGCGTACCATGCGAGCGGGCACGCAATGCCCATGGCGATGGCGCGCGAGTTGACCCCGCTGAAGTCCAGCCGGGCCGTCTCGAAGAGCAGCTGGCAGATATAGAACGCCACGACGGTGAGGAACGAGGCCGCGACGATGCCCGCCACGTCCGCGCCGATGGCGCCGACCGCGAACCGAGCTCGCGGGATCGGTTTCGTCAGCGCGATCTCGAGGTGGCCGTCGGCCTCGCGCGCGAACGGCGCCGCCAGTATCGTCGCCACGATCAGCGCGACGACGTCGGCCATCAGCATGTAGTAGAGCACCGGCACCGCCCCGTTCGTATCGATGACCGTCGTCGTCATCCCGCCGTGGCGCGATTCCACGACCTGGATGCTCCCCACGTTCACGTGGTCGGCGTCGCTACGCGAGTGCCCGCTGGGCTCCGTGATGACGATGTGCCTGCCGGCGTAGCCGTGATCGTCGAGGACGATGCGCGTGCGTTCGGACGGATTATCGAGGATCAGGCGCTTCGTCCCATCCGGCAGCGTCATGCGGGTCTCGCTCGTTCCGCGCTCCATCGCATAGTGCGCGACCCACGCTTCCGGCGAGAGGTAACGCGAAACGGAGATGCGCAGAGCGACCGCGAGGACCACCAGGATCGCCAAGATGATCGCGACGATCTTCAGCAGGTTGCGGACGCGCAGCCATTCGACGTAATTCATGTCGAGGTTTCCTTTGCGACGACGTCGGTAGTGGCCGTCGCCGGCGAAACGGCGTAGAGGAAGATGTCCTCGAGATTCAGGTCGAGCACGCGAACGCCCATGGCGCCGGCGCTCGAGAGCCGCGCGGCGATCTCATCGGCGCCGGCCGTCACCAGCAGGCGGACGATCCGCTCGGTGCGGTCCGCCCGCGCCACGCGCGCGTCGTTGGTGATTCCGTCGAGCGTAAAGCTGACGTCGGGGAAGATTCCCTCCACGATCTTGCGATCGGCCTTCAAGTCGTCGACGAGTCCCTGCAAGACCAGCCGGCCGTGGTCCATGACCGCGATGTGCTCGGCGGCACGCTCGACTTGGCCGATCTGGTGCGACGAGAAGATGATGGAGTTGCCCTTGGCCGCCTCGTTGATCATCAGACTCAACACGTGGCGCTGGTTGACCGGATCGAGGCCGCCGGTCGGCTCGTCGAGCACGAGGATCTCCGCGTTGCGTGCGAACGCGAGCGCGACCATGACGGCCGTGCGCATGCCCTTGGAGAGCGCGCGCGCGCGGCGGCGCCGGTCGATGCCGAACGTTGCCAGCAGCTCGAACGCCCGCCTCGAATCGAACGACCGAAAGGCGCGGCGCGTCATCTCGACGTGCTCTTCGACCGTCATCCAGTCGTAGAGGACGCTGCGCTCCGGTATGTAGGCGATGCGTTCGAAGGTCTCGGGTACGAGCGGCTTTCCGTCGTAGCGAATCTCTCCGCTGCTCGGACGCGCAAGTCCGAGCATGCACTTGAACGTCGTGGTCTTTCCGGCGCCGTTCGGGCCGAGGAGGCCGAAGACGCTGGCGCTCGGGATCTCGAGCGAGAAGCCGTCGACCGCCGGGATCTTGCCGTAAAATTTTCGCAGACTCGAAATCGTGATCGTGCTCATCTCTTCACTTCTCAAACGTCGGGAACCAGCGCAGAAGGGCCGCATCGAAAAGCTCGCGGACTTCGTCGCGCGCCAACCCCACCGATTTCGCTTCGCGCAGCGCGACGTCGAGTGCGTCGCGGCCGATCTCTGCCGCCACCTTGGGCGACTCGGTTACGCCGTTGGAGCGAACGAAGGATCCCCTGCCGGGGGAAGTCTCGATGACTTGCTCGCGCTCCAGTTCGCGGTATGCACGCGCGACGGTGTTTGGATTGACGGTGAGATCGATCGCGAGCTGCTTCACCGTGGGAAGCTGCTCGCCCGCCTGCAAGACTCCGAGCGCGACGGAGCGTTTTATTTGCTCGATGATCTGCAGGTAGATCGGCACGCCGCTGCGTGGATCGACCGTGAGGACGGCCGGCATCCCGCCGATCCTAGAACTTCGGTCCCCAGCCAGGGAAGAGCCCGGCCGGCCGGCGGTCGGGAAGCCGCACCGGCGTCCGCGTCTCGCGGGCCTCGGCCTCGGCGGAGAAAGTCGTGTGCGTCATGGTTTGCATCCTTTTCAGAGTCTAGTACCATCAAACTGTCGTACTAGTACACTAGTACAATAGCTCGATGGTACGATCCTGTCAAGGGTGCGGCGAAAGATTTTTCCGCTAGGCTGGTTTCGGTAGGGCGGCCAGCCGGGCGTCACCCCGGAACGACGCGAAGCGCGGGTCGTCGGCCAGCTCCGCGGCCAAGTAGTCGCTGCGCGCGTGGCGCAGCAGCGAGAGTGCGGCGTCGCGGCGGCCGACCGCCTCGAAGGCGAGCGCCAAATCCTCGGGTGCCACCTCGGCATGGTGGCTCTGCGCGAAAGCGATCTCGGCGCGGGCCTCGTCCGGCCGTTTGGCACGGGCATAGATCGGGGCCAGCAGGGCCGCCGCCTGGCCGCGGCACTCCGCGCAAACCTCCGCAAGGCGCGTGAAGGCCGCGGCCGCGCGCGCGTCGTCGCCGAGCGCCTGATATGCGAGTCCCAGGGTCTCGTAGGCGTCGCCGCGCTGCGGCGACAGATCCAAGGTCTCACGAGCGTACGCCACCGCGTCGCCGTAGCGGCGCTCCAGGTACGCCGCGGTTCCAAGCCACGCGGTCGTCGCCACCGACAGCGGGTCGAGCTCCGCGGCCTTGTTCAGCTCGGCGTATGCCGCGGTCACGTTGCCCTTCTCGAGCAAAGCGACGCCGTACCACTCGTGGGCCGGTCCGCTCGCCGGATCGAGCGCGATCGCGCGTCGCAAATCCTTGAACGCCTCAACCAAGTTCGGCATCGTGCCGCTCTTCTTTTCGGTAGCGAGCATGCCGAGCACGGCGTACGCTTCACCGCTGTCCGGATCCAACACGAGGGCCTTGTGGGCGTAGGCTCGCGCCCGCGCCACGTAGACTTTGGCCGGGGCCTCCCCGTATCCGTAATCTGCCATCATCGCATCGGCAGAGGCGAGTCCTGCGTAACCGCGCGCATCGTGCGGATCGGTGTCGACCACGCGCGAGAAATAGTCGACGCTCTTCGCTATGCCGTCACGCGTGCGAAGGTTCCAGTAGTAGCGGCCGATTTCGTACAAGCGCGAACCCTCGGCGGAGAGACCGGAGCGCGCGCCCGCGCCGCGCGGAATAGCGACCGCCAGCGTCAATACCGCAGCCAGCGCGACGCACGATGCCGCCACCACGGCCCAGCCGCGATAGCTCGGCCGTGCAGCGGGCGGCGCCGGCACGTGCGAGGGCTGCGGGCGCTGCGCGTCGTCGCGACGCGCAACGGGAGCGATGAAGCGATAGCCGCGCCGAGGAATCGTCTCGATCGCTTCAACGTTCCATCGCGATCGCAGCGTCTTGCGCAAGACGTAGATGTTCTGCGCGAGGTTTGCCTCGTCGACGTACCCCTCGGGCCAAATCCTCGCGAGCAGCGCTCCCTTTGCGAACAGCTCTCCCGGATGCTCGACGAGCGCCAGCAGCGTCTCAACGACCTTCGGGCCGATCGGAATCGGCTCGCCGCCGTCGAGCAAGAGAAGACGCTCGGCGTCGAGCTCAAATGGTCCGAAAAGATAGAGGCTCATTGTGGCGCTCCTGCAGAGAACGTTCGATGCCCTTCAAACGTATATACGCGCGCCGGCCGGTAAAGTTTTCACGAGAGGATGCTCGGTTGCTTAATCGGATGGGGCGCCGTCGGGTGCGAAGACCCGCAACGCGCCCCGGATGAGCTCGAAGCGCGCTGGCGTCTTCCCGGCGGGCTCCCCGTCGGCGACGATCGCCCTGGGCCGTCGCGTCGAGACGCTGAAGGCGGCCGATCGGATCGTACGCACGTTCTGCGCCGCCCGTGGCCGGCCGGCAAGTACCGCGCTCATCAGGGCCAAGACGCTCCTGGGGCCGTCGATCTCCACCGAGTACAAGTCCAGCCAGCCGTCGTCGACCGCGGCGCCCTCGACGGTGATGACGCCGCCGAAGTGGTTGCTGTTGGCGATGGTGAGCTGAACGGTGCGCAAGTTCACGCGCGCGTCTTCATACGCGACCTCGGCGTGAAACGGCTGCAGGTATTTGACCGCCGCGAGCGCGCTGGCGAGGACGGCAAGCAGACCAAAGCGCTGCTTGTCCCGCGTCTTCTGCAGCCGCGTGAGGCGGCTCGAGACACCGATGCTCGCCTCGCTGACGTAGTAGGCCGAGTTCACACGCGCGACGTCGATCGCGCGAGTGCGGCGCTGCGCGATCGTCGCGCACGCCCCGTCGATGTCGGCCGGAATGTCGAGCGTGCGCGCGAGATCGTTGAAGGTTCCCAGAGGCACGAGCCCCATCGGTAACCCGAGCGTCAGCCCCCTCCCGATCGCCCGAGCGAACGTCCCGTCCCCGCCGGCCACGACGATCGCGTCCAGTCCTTGCGGGCTCGATGCCGTTTCGACCGTTTCCACGCCGTGTAGCGCGAGCCGGCGGCGCACGTCGTCCCCGAGCACGCGGCCGCGTCGCGCGTGCGGGTTGACGACCAGGAGCACTCGCATCGTGTCTGACTCGAGAGCCTAGCGGCGCTTCAAAAGAAGCACGACGCACACGAACGCCGACCGCAGTGCGACCGCCGCGAGCAACACCGTGCCTCCAATCATGACGAGATATCCGAAATCGATTCCGGCCTGAGTCATCGAATCGACGTATCCAACGGCCTTGGCCGATATCGTGAGATCCTCGTAGACGCCGTGAAAGATCCACCACACGATCGCGGCGCCCGGCGCGGCGAGCGCGACGATCAACAGATGCCGCTTCAACTCATCGCGGGCCGCCACGACGGCAGCTTCGCCGTCATCCCGCGACGAAACCCTCCGCCGATGAAGGCGCGCACGCGTAATCCTAGGCCGCACAACCCGCTCCCCGAGTCGCCGTACGAGGTGCTGGCGCTCTTCACTGGGGCGATGGCCGGCGCGTCGCTGTGGATCATGTCTACCGGAGCGCTCATGCCATTCTTCACAGCCGAACTCCACGTGGGGCAGACGCAGCTGGGATTGATCCTCTCGATTCAGCTCGTCGGCTCGGTCGCGATGACGTCGGTTGCCGGGCTCCTGACCGATCGTTTCGGCGACAAGGCGGTCGTGCTTTGGAGCGGGGCCGTCATGGGTCTGGCGCTGATCGCCGCATCGCTGGCCGAGAATTACCGTTGGCTGATCTGCTGGCTGCTGATCTACGGGATCGGCTATGCGGCGGTCACGCCCGCCGGCAGCCACGCAATCATCTTCTTTTTCCGTAAGGCGGACCGCGGTTTCGCGATGGGCGTGCGACAGTGCGGCGTGCCGATCGCCGGGGCGTTGGGTTCCGTCGTACTGCCCGCGATCGCGCTGCACTTTCGCTATACCGGCGCGCTCGCGGCCGCCGGCCTTTTCACGGTCGCTACCTGCTCGATCGCCTCGCTGCTCTACCGCGAGCCGCGCGAGCTGGCCGGCGAGCGCGTCTCGGTGCGCGCGATGCTGGCGGACATGCTGACGATCGCGCGCGAGGCTCCCCTCATCTTTCTCACGCTCAACGCGATGGTCCTGATCTGCGCACAGTTCGCGCTGATGGGGTTCTTTACGCTGACGCTCGTCCACAGCGCCGGCTACTCGTTAGCGCTCGCGGTTGCCCTGTTCACGCTGGCACAGTTCGCGGCCATTTTCGGCAGGCTCTCGTGGGGCTGGATGAGCGATCGATTCTTCGGTGCGAGCCGTGCACTGCCGCTCGCGCTGGTCTGCGTTCTGGTGGCCCTCGTCGCATTCGGCGTCGCGTCGATCTCGCCGGCCACGCCCCTCTGGCTGGCCGCGGCCATCGCAGCGGCGTTGGGATTCGCGGCGGAAGGCTGGCTCGGACTGAGCATCATCGGCTTCGCGGAGATCGGCGGCGAGGAGCGCTGCGGCAGCGCGCTCGGGGTCGGGCTAACCTGGACGCTGTTCGCCGGCTTCGTGACGCCGGTGATCTTCGGTGCGCTGGTGCAGGCGCTTGGGTTTCCCGCGGCTTGGCGCGCGCTGGCGGCGTTCGAGCTCGTCGGGGTCGTCCCCGCGTTGCTCGCGAGCGCGATGGTGAGCCGCGCGATCGCCGCGCACTCCTCGTCATAGCCGAATCGGAGTGCATGTGGCGACACTGATCTCAATTGTCTTTTTGGCGGTGCTCTTCGCGCTGATCGGCGTCGGCGTATTTTGGGCCGTCAAGGGCTATCGTGAACGAAAAACCTTGCTGCTTTTTGCCGGCACCCTGCTTACGATCATCGTCGGCGGCTTTACGGGGCTAAACCTGTATCTCATGGTCATCTGTTGGATAGGGCACCGATGCATCTAACCGCCTCACTGCGCCGTGCATTCCCCAGCCGCATAACTGCGGCCGGGGACCCCGTGTGTTAAAATCCCGCTTCGCTTCGCGCTCCGCTGTGCTGGCAACACCGTGGGTGCGCCGTCCTTGGTGCCCAGAAAGGGACTCGAACCCCCACGGTGTTGCCACCACTGGTACCTGAAACCAGCGCGTCTACCAATTCCGCCATCTGGGCGCGGAGCAGAGCACGATTCGGGGCGGTCGGCAACGCCCCTTCGCGCGGTCGGAAACCCGGGTCGCCGCGCGCGGTTTGGAGTGACCGAAATGGTTCTCCCGTTGATCCCCACCGAAAACTCCACCGAACTCGACCCATATTCTCGCGCCGTCACCGCCGCGGCCGAGCGCGTGAGCCCGGCGGTCGTATGCATCGAAACGCGCGGCCGGCGCGGCGGAAACGGCAGCGGTTTCGTCTTCACGCCGGACGGCTTCGTCATTACGAACAGTCACGTCGTCCACGACGCGCAGCACATCGGCGTGGCGTTGCTCGACGGGCGCGAGCTGCCGGCCGCGCTCGTCGGCGACGATCCGCACTCCGACCTCGCGGTCCTGCGCGTCGACGCGCCCGACCTCGCCTTCGCGTCGCTGGGGCACTCGAGTGCGCTGCGCCCCGGTCAGCTCGTCGTCGCGGTCGGGAATCCGTACGGGCTCGCGTACACCGTGACCGCCGGCGTCGTGAGCGCGCTCGGCCGCTCGCTTCGCTCGCAATCCGGACGGTTGATGGACAACATCATCCAGACCGACGCGGCGCTGAACCCGGGCAACTCGGGCGGCCCACTGGTCAACGCGCGCGGCGAGGTGATCGGCGTGAACACCGCCGTGCTTCCCGGCCAGGGGCTGTGCTTCGCGATTGCGAGCGACACCGCACAACACGTCGCGAGCCTGCTATTGCGTGACGGCAAGGTCCGGCGCGGCTACCTCGGCATCGCGGGCCAGGACGTCGTGCTCGGCGCGGCCGCGGCGCGACGCCTGCAGCTGGGTGACCGCCGCGCGATCGTCGTCGCGTCGATCGAGCCCGGGAGCCCCTCCGACACGGCCGGACTGCGGGCCGGCGACGTGCTGCTTGCCTTTGAGGGCGAGCGACTCGCCGGCGTCGACGCCCTTCACAGGGTGTTGACGAGCATCGATTTGAGCAGGCCCTACAAGCTCGATCTCGTCCGCAAGAACGAGCGGCTATCGCGAATCGTACTGCCGGTAGAGTCGCCGGAATAAGTGTCGAATCACCCCCGCCCATGATTCGCAGGCTGTTGCCGATCCTCGGCATCACGTTCATCGACATCGTCGGCTTCAGCATGCTGATTCCGATGCTGCCGTACTTCGTGACGCACTTCGGAGCGTCGCCCTACGTCGTCGGACTGCTCATGGCGACGTTCTCGTTCTGTCAGTTCGTATCGGCGCCGCTGTGGGGCAACGTCTCCGACCGGATCGGCCGCAAGATGGTGCTGATCGTCAGCCAGATCGGCGCGACGATCGGTTGGGCGATGCTCGGCCTCGCGCCGGGGATCGCGGCGGCGCTCGCCGTCGCGCCCATCGGCGTCGTCTTCGCCGCGCGGGTCCTCGAGGGTATCTCGGGCGGGAACATCAGCATCACGCAGGCGTACGTCGCCGATCTCGTGGCGCCTCACGAGCGCGCGCGCGCGTTCGGACTGATCGGAGCGATGTTCGCGGCCGGCATGGTCTTCGGTCCGTTCGGAGGCGGAATTCTCTACGCGCGCTACGGGTTCGCGACGCCGTTCTTGGTCGCCGCCGGCCTGCAGCTGGTCACGCTCCTGCTCACGATCACGATGCTCCCCGAGTCGCACGCGCGGGACGCCGACGCGGAGCGCGTCGGCATGGGCGCGTTCGCCAAGAGCTTCCGCAATCCGAGGCTGGCGCCGCTGCTCGTGCAGAAGCTCGCCATATCGCTCGCGCTCTACGGCTGGTTTGCGGTCTTCGCGCTTTACCTCGCGCGACAGCTCGGGTTCTCCCTCGCGCAAACCGACTATCTCTTCTCGATCTTCGCCGTCTTCAACGTCGTCATGAACGCCGTCGTAGTGGGGCGCGTCTCGGCGCGCCTGGGCGATCGCATGATGTCCAACGTCGGGCTGATCTCGCTCGTTGCGGGTTTCGCGTTAGTTCCGTTCGTCCACACCCTCGCTCTGCTCTCGGCCAACATGCTGCTCTTCGCATTTGGGATGGCGCTGACCAACACAGGCATCACGGCGTTGATCAGCAACGCAGCCTCGGATCGCGAACAGGGGACGGTCCTCGGCACGAGCTCGTCGCTCGACTCGCTCTCCGGAATCCTCGCCCCGCCGGTCTCCACCGGCGTGCTGAGCGCCTACGGCTCGCGCTTCGCCGGAATGGAGTCGTTCACGATGGCCGCGATTGCGCTCGCGCTCGGTCTGCGCAACGCGCGCGGCGAGCGGATCGCCGCGCGCGCCGACGAAGACGCGGCGCTGCGTTTGCACTGCGACGTGGAAACCGCGAACATCACCCGCGGATAGCGGTCTCCTTAGGCGGCGGTTTTCTTGCGGCGGCGCGACGCGGGCCTCTCCGCACTCGCTCCGCGGCGCTTCTTGCTCTCCTCGAGGCTCTGCGCCAAGACGTCCATGAGGTTGACGACCTTCGCTCGCGCGGGCGCCTTCTTGGGCTTGGGCAGCTCCTTGCCGGCGGCGCGCGCCTCGATCATCGTCATCACCTGATCGTAGTAGTTGTTCTTGAACTTCTCCGGCTCGAATTCGTCTACGCTCATCGTATCGATGAGCATGCGCGCCATCTTCATCTCCTGCTCCGGAAGTTTTTCGCGACCCGGAATCTCGAGCGTGTCGGCCGCGACGATCTCGTTCGCCCAGTGCATCAGCTCGAGCACGAGCGCGTCTTCGCTGGGCTTGACGGCGGCGATGTATTCCCTCGTGCGGATGACGACGCGAGCGATGGCCACGCGGTTCGTCGTGGCGAGCGCCTCGCGCAGCAGCGCGTAGGCATGGCGCCCCTGCTTGGTCGGCTCGAGATAGTACGGCTTGTCGAAAAACATCGGGTTGATCTTGTCGAGTTCGACGAACTCCACGATGTCCACGGACTGCGTCGCCTCGGGATTGACGGCCTTGAAATCCTCGTCGGTGAGCGTCACGTACTCGCCCTTTTCGTACTCATAACCCTTGACGATCTCGTCCCACGGCACCGGCTTTCCGTCGACGCTGCAGATACGCTCGTACTTGATTCGGCCTTCGTCCTTGGCGTGCAGTAAGTTGAACGAGAGATCGTCCGTCTTTACCGCCGTGAAGAGCTTGACCGGAATCGTAACGAGGCCGAAATTGATCGCCCCGGACCAAATTGCGTGCGCCATAGCCCGAATATTCTACCCAAGCTGCATGCCCGCGTCTATCCCGCCTGCGACCAAAGTCGCTGCGCCTTGCGGATAGCGGCCTCGAGCCGCTGCTTCTTCCAGTGGCGCACCCCCCATAGGTCGCCCTCGCGCGCGAAGCGCTTGGGCGCCGTGGCAATCGTGTGCTTCGCGAACTCATCGGCTGGGGCGATCGTCCCGCGGCGGCGTGCGAACGCCTCCACCTCGGACCAATGCAACGGCGTCGAGACGGGAGCCTCATCGCGCGCCCGCACGGAGTAGGGCGCGACGATCGTCTTGCCGAGGCCGACCTGCACGTAGTCGAGATAGACGGCCTGCTGCGGGCGCTTGGCGATCGCCCGCTGCAGTGTGACGCTCGCTCCGAGCCGCCGTGCCGCCTCCCGCGCGACGACCTCCGCGAAGACCTTCGCGGTATCGTAGGAGTAGCCGGAACGCAACGGCAACACGACGTGCAGCCCGTATCCGCCCGTCGTCTTCACGAGCGGGTTCAGCCCTATCTCTCCGAGCAAGTCGCGAACGCCCAGCGCGACCTCGCCGAGCGTGCGCAGCGTGCATCGCTCGCCCGGATCGAGATCGAAGATGACGAAGTCGGGCTCCTCGAGCGCGGGAAGGCGCGACGTCCAGACGTGCAACACGATCGTCGCGAGGTTGGCAAGCAAGACCAGCGTCGGCGCGTCGTTGCATAACATGAACGTGATGTGGCTGCGCGAGCCGCTGGGAGTGGGGACCGTCACGCGTTCCACCCAGTCGGGGACGCCGCGCGGGATCTGCTTTTCGAAGAATGTCTGGCGATCGATGCCGTCCGGATAGCGCTGCAGCGTCAGCGGCCTGCCTTTCAGGTGCGGGATCGCGAGGGAAGCGACGCGCTCGTAATACGCGATGAGATCGCCCTTCGTGTAGCCGTCCTTCGGCCAGAGAATCTTTTCGAGGTTCGAGAGCGACAGCTCGCGGGATCCGACGCGTCGCGTTACGCGTGCAGATGTCACTGCGCGTGCACCGGTATTTCGGCCACGACGTCGCGCGCCCGTTTGTCCGGACGAAGGCCGAGATAGGCCGGCTGACGCAGGTAACCGTCGCGCGTCCATTCGGAGAAGCGGACCTCGACCACGAGCTCCGGTGACGTCCAGTGCGGCCGCGGGCGCACCTCGACGTCGTTGCCGAAGGGGGACGTCTTACGCTCCAGCTTGCGCAGCCTCGCCGCAAGCTCGGTGAGAAGCTTCGCGCTAAAGCCGGTTCCGACCGAGCCGACGTAGCGCAGCGCTCCACCGTGATAGACGCCGAGGAGCAGCGCTCCGAAGCCCTTGCGGCTTCCCTTCGGATCGGTCCAGCCTCCCACGACGAACTCCTGCTCGTGGCCCGTTTTGATCTTCACCCAGTCGCGGCTGCGCCGCTCTTGGTAGGTCGAGCTGCGCTTCTTTCCGATGATCCCCTCAAGCCCGCGTTTGCGCGCGTTCTCGAAGAGCTTCACGCCGCGCTCGACGACGTGCTTGGAATACAACACGACGCCGTCGTCGCGAATCAATCGTTCGAGCAGCGCCTTGCGCTCCTCGAGCGGCTTGGACCGCAGATCCGCGCCGTCGGCGTAGAGCAGGTCGAAGGCGGCGTACGTAAGGCCGGCCGGCTTCTTCTGCGACTCCTGCAGTCGCTGGAACGACGAGCGTCCGCGTGAGTCGAGGCTGACGATCTCGCCGTCGACCATGACGGGAACGCTCGCAAATGCGGTCGACAGCTGCGCCAGGTCCGGGAAGCGCGCGAGCATGTCGAGCCCGTTGCGCGAAACGAGGGACAACTTTCCGGCGTCGATGGTGCAGAGCGCGCGATAGCCGTCCCACTTGATCTCGAACAGCCATTCCGGATCGTCGAACGGTTCGTCGATCAGCGTCGCGAGCATGAGCGCCTTCGGGTGCGGCAGCGGGTCGCGTCCGGCGCTCGATCGCCGGCGCGTCGCCGTCGCCTGCCGCGCGCTGGGTTTCGACTGCCACGTGCGCGCGCGCTTGTCGCCGGCGACGTCCGCGAGCGTCTTCCCGCTCTTGACGGACTCGGGATGCTTCGCGGGATCGTACCTCGCGTCCGAGTACTCGTCGCGATCCTTGATCAGCAGCCACGGCTCGCCGCTCTCGCCCTCGCGCGCCTTGATTTTCACGAGCGTGAATTCGCCACGAAGCTTCTTGCCATGCAGGATGAATGTGATTTTCCCGGCCCCGATCTCGGCCGCCGGATCGTCGCCCTCGGCGAGCGTGTAGGTGCCGCGGTCCCAGACGATGACGCTGCCCGCGCCGTACTGCCCGGCCGGGATGTTGCCCTCGAAGTCCCGATAGTCGAGCGGATGATCCTCGACGTGCATGGCGAGACGCCGATCGCCGGAAACGAGCGTCGGCCCCTTGGGGACCGCCCATGACGCCAATACGCCGCCGGCCTCGAGGCGGAAGTCGTAATGCAACCGCGTGGCGCGGTGCATCTGCACCACGAAGCGCATCTTCCGCCGTCCGGCTGCCGCTCCGCCCCGACGCGTGCGACCGCTCGGCTCGGGCGTCTGAGCGAAGTCGCGCTTCTTATGGTAGCGCTCGAGCGAACCAGGACGCGACGATTCGTGCTTGACCGCCATCGCGTTGGCCTTCGACGGCTCATCGCGGTACTCTTAGAGCGTCGATGGCGTACAGCATCGCTGGCATCGTGCTCGCACTCGGCGTGGCGCTATTGGCGTGGCGCCGTAGCAGGGGCGCGGGCGGATTCTACGACCGCGAGGTGTATGGGATGGAGCGCGCGACGCACCGCCGCTATGCGATCGCCAGCTTGGCGTTCGCCGCCTTCTTCCTAATAACGTGCGCCGCGCGCTGGCGCGCAGCAGGCATCGCCGGCCTCGCGCTGTATGCGCTGATCGCCGTGCTCTACGCCGCGTCGTTTCTTCAGGGAGCCCCCGATCGAGATGAGTGATTTTCGTTTCTCTCCGCGCCCGAACCGCGCCGGTGAAATCGGCTGGATGCCGTGGGGCGAGGACGCGTTCGCCCGTGCGGCTGCCGAAGACAAGCCGATCCTGCTCTCGATCTCGGCGGTGTGGTGCCACTGGTGTCACGTGATGGACGAGACATCCTATTCCGACGCTGGGGTAATTGAGACAATCAACCGCAGCTACGTGCCGGTGCGGGTCGACAACGACCGCCGGCCCGACATCAACGCACGCTACAACATGGGCGGATGGCCGACGACCGCGTTTCTTGCGCCGGACGGAACGACGCTGACGGGCGCCACCTATCTTCCGCCGCAGCAGATGCGCAATGCGTTGGCGGAGATCGCGCGCTTCTACGCCGAGCGCAAGGACGAGATCGCGTCCCGCGCCGCCGAATTTCGCGCGCGCCCGCCGCGCGCGACCGCGTCCGGCGACGAGCCGAGCGACGCGCCGATCGCGTCGCTCATCGAGCTGCTGCGGGCGACGTTCGACGAGGAATACGCCGGGTTCGGCGACGCGCCGAAGTTCCCGCAGCCTGAAGTTCACGAATTTCTCGTCGCGCAGTGGCGGCTGCGGGGCGAGCCGGACCTCCACGACATGGCGGCGAGGACGATGCTCGCGATGACGCGCGGGGCCATGTACGACCACGTCGAGGGCGGCTTTTTCCGGTACTCGACGACGCGCGACTGGAGCGTGCCCCACTTCGAGAAGATGGCCGAGGACCACGCCGGACTGCTTCGCGTCCTGGCGGCTCTCGTGACGTTCGCCCCGACGGACGAGCTCCGCGCAACGCTCGTCTCCACGCTGCGATACGTGCGTTCCGTCTTGTACGATGCGAAGACCGGCTTCTTCGCCGGCAGCCAGGACGCCGACGAGAGCTACTTCGCGTTACCGCTGGAGGCGCGGCGCGAGCGGGGCGCGCCGTACGTGGACCAAACGTCGTACACGAACTGGACGTGCGCACTCGCGGGAGCGTGCTGCCTGTCGGCACGAGCCCTCGACGATGACGCCCTGCTGACACTCGCGCAACGCACGCTCGACAACGTGCATGAACTGCTGCTCGACGAAGACGGCCTGGCACATCACGTTCTCCAGCCCGGCGGAGCGCCGGAGGTGCGCGGCCTGTTCGCCGATCAGGTCGCCTACGCGCGGGCGCTGCTCGACGCCCACGAAGTCTCGGGAGAGGCTCGCTTTCTCGATCGCGCGCGGACGCTCTGCGATGTGGTGATCGCGCGCTTCGCGGCGGAAGGGGGCGCCTTCTACGATCGGCTCGGCGCACAGGACGCGCTGGGAAGGCTGGCCTTGACCGATCGGCCGATCGTCGATAACGGCACGTTTGCCGATGTGCTGCTGCGCCTGGCGGCGCTCATGGGCTCGGCCGACTATCGCGAGCGCGCCGCGGCGATATTGCGGTTTTACTCGCACGCTTCCGCTGCCGCGGGACCGTTCGCGGCGACGTACGCCCGCGCGCTGCAGCGATATCTCGCTGCCGAGGTCACGGTTCGCATCAGCGGCTCCGCCGCTGCGACGGACGCGTTTCGCGAGGCCGCGCTGCGGCTGCCCTCGCCGTTCGTCTCGATTCGGACGCTCGCGCCCGAGAACGAGACGGCAATCGCCTACGTCTGTTCCGGAACGACCTGCGGTCCGCCGGTACGCGAGCCCGCCGCGATCCGGTCGGCGTACGACGCGCTGCTCCCTTAGACACGGACGTAAGTTAGCCAGTACCAGCAGCCCCATAACCCCGCGGCGCACGAGTACGCGATCAGGACGCGCGCCCACACCGCGATGCGCTCGCGCGCGGCGAGCAGCATGAGCGCCACCAGAAACGGCTCGAAGTCCAGCGCGTGGCGCATGCCGAACTGCGCGTAACCGTTGACGTAGTAGAGGAAGTTCGGCGCGGCGACCAGCAGCGCGGCCGCCCACAGCGAGAGCACCCAGCGCCGAGGGCCGCGCGCGAAGAACGCCAGGACGAGCGCCGGCGACGTCCACGTGAGCGCGACTCCGGAATACTCCGGGCGCAACCCGGGAAATTCCGACAGCTGCGTCGGCATCTGCACGAAGAACGACCAGAGCTCGTAGCGCAAATACTCCAGGCGAAACGGCGATCCGGTCGGCATGCCGGCCTGATCCTGGTGATACCACGCCGTGTATCCGATGTCGCTCCACATCCCCCAGCGCGCATAGTTGTACGCGATCCACAGCAGCGCGACGCCGGCGAGAACGCCGACAAACGACGCAATGGACCGGTTCCGATGGGGTTGCCAGAGAACGTACGCGTACACGGGGACGGCCAGCGCCATCGTGAAGCGCGATTCGAAGGCGCACGCGGCAAACAGCGCGACCAGCCAACCGCGCCGCTTTCCGGCGAGCTCGACCAGCGCGAGCATCGTGAAGCAGACGGCGCTGACGTGCGCGAGGAACCATACGTCGCCGAGGATCGCACACCACAAGAGGTCCGTGCCTGCCAGGAGAAACGCGCAGATCCAGGCGATGCTCGAACGGCGCACGCCGAGCCGCTCGCCGAGCTCCCAAGCGGCGCCGACTGCGATAGCGGCGAGGACGGCGGCGAGGATCGTCTGATTCGTGTGCTGGCCGAAGATGGCTACGAACGGCAGCAGCAGCAGCGCCGGCATCGGCGCCTCGATCACGTAGTACCGGCCGCCGTATGGGAGCGCGTCGATGTACTGCCCGGGCCAGTCGATCCAGGTGTGCCCGTGCAGCAGCGCCTCCGCGAGGAGAACGAAGTTGTTATACGGCGTCGGATGGAGTCGCGAGATCAGTGCCGTTACGATGAACGCGATGAGAGCGGCGAGATAAGCCGGCTTGATCCGCTCCGTCACATCGATGGCGAGGTTGCGTGCGGAAGCGGTTCGGGTGGCTGGAACGTCGAGGGCGGCAGGCTCGAAGGGAACCGGTAGTCGCTCCACGTGATCAGCTCGCGCGCCGGCTTGCCTTTCACGTGCGCCTGCGCAACGGCCGCCACCGGCATCCAGTACTTACCGAACGGCGCGAACTCGATGTTGCCGGTGCCGCTCGCGCCGATGCCGCTCGTGTGAAAGTGGACGGCCCTCGGCAGAAAGTTCTCTCCGTCGATCGTCAAGCGGTCGATCCACGCGCCGGACGGACGCGTCAGCGGGGTCACGTCGTAGACGTAGTCCAGGTGGCGCCCGTCGCGCGTCACGCCCAGAAAGAGCATCTGATAGGCGTCCGGGCGCGGCGCGAACCTGCCGACCGCGTAACGGTCCTCGCGGTGCGAGAAGCGCACGATCTTGCGGCGCAGCGTCATGCCGTCGACCCAAACGATCTCGTCGCGTACCGCACTGCCGCTGCGATAGACGCGATGGCGTTGTTCGATGTTGCTCGGGCCGACCTGCGAGACCGTGTACGAGTACACGACGGTCTTCGGGACGGCGACGTCTTGGACCGCGAGAACGTAGTGCCGTAACACGTACTGCGAGTCGAGCTGCGCCGGCGCCGCACCGAGCGCGAAGAGCAGCGCGCCCGCCGCAGCGCGACGCATCATGCAAAGACGGCGTCGCGAATCGCTTGCAGTGCGGCCTCCGCCCCGCCCGCGTCGGTTCCGCCGCCCTGCGCTACGGCCGCCTGGCCGCCCCCTTTGCCCGAAACGAGCGGCGCAGCGAGCTTCACGAGATTGCCCGCGTGCACTCCGGCTTTTACGAGGTCGTCGCTTGCGCTGACGAGGAGGCTCACCCGGCCGTCGTCGATCCCGGCCAACGCGACCACGCCGCTGCGAAGCCGCGCGCGAATCGCGTTGCTCAAGTGGCGGAGAGCCTCGCCGTCGGCCTCGGGCACGACGGCGCCGACGAAGGCCCGGTCGCCGCTTCGCTGCGCCCTCTCCACATACGCCGCCGCTTCGGCAGCGGCGAGCTTGGCGCGCAGCTGACCCAGCGCCGTCTGCAGCTCCTTGACGTCGCGCTGCATCCTTTCGACCCGTTCGCTGAGCTCGTCCGGAGCCGCTGCGAGCGTCGAGGCAAGGGTTCCGATCAAGTCGGACTGCTTGGCGACGTACTCTTCCGCGGCATCGGACACGCAGGACTCGATTCGGCGTATGCCGCTCCCGATCGAGAATTCGGAGAGGATCACGAACATACCGAGCTCTCCGGTCGTGTGCGAATGCGTGCCGCCACAGAATTCGATGGAAGGACCGGCCTGGACCACGCGAATCATGTCGCCGTATTTCTCACCTGCCATCCAGATCGCGCCGGTCTTCTTGGCCTCGTCGGGCGGGAGCACGCGCGTGACGAGGTGCGAATCGTCGCGGATCATCGCGTTGACGCGGTGGGCGACGTCCCGCTTCTGCGCTTGCGTCAGCGCCCCGCCGGGCCAGCGAAAGTCGAAGCGCATGCGGTCGATGCCGACCCACGAGCCGGCCTGATTGACCTCCTCGCCCAGGACGTCCTTGAGCGCGCGCTGCAACAGGTGCGCCGACGTATGATGGCGGCGGATCTCTCGCCGCCATCGTTCGGAAACGCTCGTGCGCACGCGCTCGCCGACCGCCAGCTCGCCCTCGAGCACGACGCCCTGGTGCGCGATCGCTTCACCCATGTACTGCGTGTCGCGGACTTCGAACCGCGCGACATTGGGGCCCGAGCACTCGATCGTCCCGCGGTCGCCGATCTGGCCCCCGCGCTCCGCATAGAACGACGTACGGCTCAAAACGACCGTGCCTTCTTCGCCGGAACGGAGCGACTCCGCGCTCGCCCCGCCTCGCAAGAGCGCGACCACTTCGCCGTCGGACTCCAGGCCTTCGTCATATCCGGTAAACTCGCTGCGCAGCGCGGGCAGGTCGGACACTTCTACGACGTCGCGCTTCGCCGCCGCATCCTGCCGCGCGCGCTCGCGCTGTTCCGCCATGAGCCGATCGAAGCCGACGGCGTCCACGACCGTGCCTCGCTCCGCCGCGATCTCGCGCGTGAGCTCCAGCGGAAATCCATACGTATCGTGCAGCAGAAAGGCCTCGCCGCCGCCGATCACGTGCTCGCCGCGCGCGAGCGTCTCTTCGATCACGCGGTCGAGCATCGCCATTCCACGCTCCAGCGTACGATCGAAGGTCTGCTCCTCCAACCGCAGCGCCGAGGCGATACGCGACGTACTCTCGCGCAACTCGGGATATCCCGGTTCGAGGGAACGCACGACCGCCGGCACGAGGGCGGCGAGAAACCCGTTGGGATACCCGAGCAGCCTGCCGTTGCGGATCGCACGACGGACGAGGAACCGCAAGACGAAGCCGCGATCCGTGTTGGACGGGTACACGCCGTCATTGATCAGGAACGTCGCGGCGCGCAGATGGTCGGCGATGATGTTGCGGCGCGCCGGTTGCTCCTCGGGGGAAAGCGACGTGCGCCCGACCGGCGGCTGCGCGGCGACGATATCCGTGAAGAGATCCGTGTCGTACATGGACGCGACGCCGTTGCAGACCGCGAGCATGCGCTCGAGCCCGGCTCCGGTGTCGATCGCCTTGCGTGGAAGGTCGGCCAGCTGGCCGTCGGCACCGCGGTTGTACTGTTGAAAGACGATGTTCCAGACCTCGACGTAGCGGTTACCGAGGTTAGGACCGATATCGTCGGGTCCACTCGCGTGCTCGGCACCCGTGTCGTAAAAGATCTCGGTGCACGGTCCGCACGGGCCCGTGGCGCCCATCGTCCAGAAATTCTCTTCGTGGAAGCGGGTCACGCGTGCGGGATCGAGGCCGATCTCGCCGACCCAAATGCGTTCGGCTTCGTCGTCGCCGGTGTGGACCGTCACGTAGAGCCGCCGCGGATCGAGCTTCAGAACCTCCGTCATGAACTCCCACGCCCAAGCGATCGCTTCACGCTTGTAATAGTCGCCGAAGCTGAAGTTGCCGAGCATCTCGAGGAACGTCCCATGACGTCCGGTGCGACCCACGCTCTCGATGTCGCTCTTCGCGCCCGCGACTCGGAGGCACCGCTGCACCGTAACGACCCGCGGCGCGGGTGCGGGCTGCTCGCCGAGGAAGACCGGGACGAACTGCTCCATTCCGGCGATCGTGAAGAGCGTCGTCGACATTTCGTGCGGAACGAGCGTAGCCGGCGCAAGCAGCTTGTGTTGCTTCCCGACGAAGAAATCGATCCACGCCTGCCGCAGCTCCTGGCTCTTCATCCCGCTCGCAGCGTTCGACCTGACCCCTTTGTCATCCTGAAGCTTCGTGCCGAGCGGTAACGGCCGGGAAAGAACTACTCGGCGAGAACGGCGCGGAGTTTCTCCAAAGCCTTTGCCTGAAGGCGCGAGACGTGCATCTGCGACACGTTGAGTCGCTTAGCGATCTCGGTCTGCGAGACGGACTCGTAAAAGCGGAGGTAGATGATCACGCGTTCGCGCCCGCTGAGCACCCGGAACGCGCGCTCGAGATTGGCGCGGTCCTCGAGCAGTTCGAGGCCCGCATCGGAGACGCCGACGGTATCCGCGAGCGTCTGCGACTTCTTGTCGGCCTCGCCCGAGACTTCGCTGTCCAGCGAGAGCAGGTTGTACGCCTGGCCGAGCTCTTGCGCCTCGAGGATTTCGTCCTCGCCGGCGTTGAGGTGCGCGGCCAGCTCCGCCACGGTGGGGCTGCGCCCGAGCTCGATCGCGAGCTTGTCGCTAGCGCGGTTGACGGCCAGGTTGAGCTCTTGCAGCCGGCGCGGGACCTTGACGGCCCAGCCTTTGTCGCGGAAATACCGCTTGATCTCGCCGACGATCGTCGGGGTCGCGTAGGTCGTAAACTCGACCCCGCGGCCTAGATCGAAGCGATCGATGGCCTTGAGCAAACCCACCGTCCCGACCTGTACGAGGTCGTCCAGCGGCTCGCCGCGATTCGCGAACCGCACCGCGAGAAAACGAACCAAGTTGAGATGCACGACAATGAGCTCGTCACGAAGGCGCTCGAGCTCGGCGTCGGAGTGTTCCGGCCGCCTGGAATGCCGCTCGCGGGTCCGGATGAATTTGGTAAAGAGCGCACGCGTCCGCTCGCGGTCCGGACGTGCGTCGTCCCGTGCGGTCACACTAACGACCGGCCAACCTCTTCACCATCAGCAAGTCAGTCCCCAATTGCGGATGTACGTCGTAGCTCACCTCATCCATCAAGGTCCGAATGAGGAAGACGCCGAGCCCTGCGATTCGAGCCTCGTCGAAATCCATGTGCCGGCCGCTACTCACCGCAGTGCCGTGCCGACCGCTGTCGTGGACGCGTATGCGAAGACAGTCCGATAATGCCTCGCACGTCAGCTGGATGAACTCGCCGTGACCCTCGTGTTGGATCACGGCGGTGCACGCCTCCGCGACGGCGAGCTTCACGTCCTCGATCTCTTCGATCGAGAAACTCAACCGGTTCGCCACGGTCGCGGCCGCGAGCCGTGCGAGCGCAACCCATTCGGCACGCGATGGGATGCGCAACTCGACGAGCTCCGGAATCGCGTGCTGCACGGCCTGATTCATACCAAGGCTTTCATCGCCGAATCCTCGCTGTCGAAGATGCCGAAGATCTTGACGAGTCCCGTAATGTCGAAGATTTTCTTGATCTGTGGGTTCGTGCAAACGAGATTCACCGATCCGCCATGCTCGCGCACACGCTTGAGGCCGCCGATCAGAACGCCCAGGCCGGTCGAATCGATGTACCGCACCTTCTCGAGATTGATGATCAGGTGATACACGCCGCGATCTATCAAGTCCCCGATGGCATCCTTTACCTTCGGGGACGTATAGACGTCGATCTCACCGCTCAAGTCGACGACGTAACAGTCACCCGGCGCTTCGCGCACGTTTACCTTGATGTCCAAGTTCCTATTCCTCGGCTTTCCGTTGAAGGTCGTCGCCGGTCTGCTCCGCCGTCTCGCGGCCTTCTGCGACGGCGGCGTCGATATTTGCCCTCGCGCTTTCAACGACTTGCCGTCCTCGCTCGTAGAGTTCGGACACACTCGACTGCCATTGTGAGGTGACATCGCCAAACTTTCCTCGCAAGTCGTCCGTCGCGCCCATCGCAAAATCACTCGCCTCGCGCGCCTTGCCGGCGAGACGATCACGAGTCTCCTGCTGCGCGAGCAGGACCGCTGCGGCACCACCAACGACGGCACCGATAAGAAAACCGGCGAAGAAACCTCCGCCTCCGCCATTGCCCTTATCCATACGAAGCTACTCCCTAGTCTGTCGGTCTTTTCCCGTAACCAAGCGTCGTAAACCGGCGGTCACGCCGCCGAGCGTCGCGCCCAGGTTCACGATGGCCGGCACCACGGCGCTTTTGGTGAGGTCGGCCGTTGAAGACAGCGTGCCTGCGGTATCCTGCAGCGACTTCGTCACGCCGTCTACGTGGGCAAGCGCGTCGCGCAGCGGCGTGGCGACGGTCTCCAGCTGCCGATCCACCTCGTCGAGCGTCACCTGCAACCGCCGCAGCGTCTTGGCGAGCGCCAGCATCCCAACGAGCACGCCAATGCCCACCAAGAGCGCACCCACGCCCGCGAATACGTCGAGAATCAGACTTCCATACTCGCTACTGCTCAAGCTTCTGCCTCCAGCCGCGCGCCGTTCGTCTCGAGTCTACCCATTCCCCCGGAGCCGGACGATCAATTCGGGCAATACCGCGAGGGTCCGGTCGATTTCCAAGGCCGTTGTCGAGACTCCCAGGGAGAACCGGACCGCGCCGCGGCTCCAGCCGTCGTCCAGGCCGAGCGCAGCGAGGACGTGGCTCGGCTCGAGCGCTCCGGAGGTGCAGGCGCTGCCTGACGACACCGCGATTCCTGCAAGATCGAGCCCGATCAACAGCGCCGCCGAGTCGACTCCCGCGAAACTGAGATTGGCGATGTTGGCCGACCTGCGGGCGGACGCGCCGTTGACGCGGACATCTGGAACGGTCGAGCGTATGCCGGCTTCCAGCCGGTCGCGCAGCTCGCTGATCCGCGGCGCCTTTTCGGCGCGCTCCGCGGCGGCCAGCTCTAACGCGGCGGCCAGGCCCGCAGCACCGGCGACGTTCTCCGTACCGGCCCGACGCCCCGACTCCTGGCCCCCGCCGTGCACTAGCGGCGCAACGGCGACACCCTCGCGTGCGTACAGGACCCCGACGCCCTTCGGGCCCCCGAACTTGTGCGCCGACAGCGAGAGCAGATCCACGCCCAACGCGGATACGTCGATCGGCAGCCAGCTGGGCGCCTGCACTGCATCGCAGTGAACGAGGACGCCCCGCCGCCGAGCTATTTCCGCGAGCTGGGCTATCGGCTGCACGGTGCCGATTTCATTGTTGACGTACATTATTGAAACCAGGATAGTCGCTTCCCGCAGCGCGTTTTCCAACGCCGCCGGCGGCACGGTTCCATCGCGCTCGACCGGGAGCACCGTCGTATCGAATCCTTCTGCCGCAAGCTGCTCGAGGGACGCTAGTACGGCGTGATGCTCGGTTGCGCCGGCGACGACGTGCGCTGGTCGCGGCGCCGCCCTAGCAACGCCTAAGATCGCCTGGTTGTCTGCCTCGGTTCCGCCGGCCGTGAAAACGATCTCCGTGCGCTTGGCCCCGAGCACGGCGGCGACGCGATCGCGCGCGTCGTCCAGTACCGCACGGGCACGCCGCCCTTCCGCGTGCAGGGAACTCGGATTGAAGCCGCCGGAAGCAAACGCGTTGCGCATCGCGTCGGCTGCCTCGGGACGTAGCGCAGTAGTCGCCGCATTGTCGAGATAAATTCGATCCGAATTCACAGGTCGCTCACAGTATGCAGCTATATTATCGGTTCGTGCGAAGCTCCAACGCACACTCCGAGAAGTAGCAACGGGAAACTGGCGGTCCGAGTATCACTCGGACCGCCTTTTTTTGTCGGGCTGATAGTACCGGCGGCCGCTGAGGTTTTCCGGTAGGTTGCGCTGCTTGACGTCGTAGTCGTCGTGCGCATAATGATACCCCTCTCCGTAGCCGAGCTTCCGCATGAGTCCGGTCGGCGCGTTGCGCAGATGCAGCGGCACGGGATCGTTGCGAGTCTCTTGCACGTCCGCCATCGCCGCGCCGAACGACGAGCCGACGCTGTTGCTCTTCGGCGCGTTCGCGAGATACAGTGTCGCGTGAGCCAGCGGAAAGAATCCCTCCGGCATTCCGACGAAATGCACCGCCTGCTGCGCAGCGACCGCGACGCTCAATCCGTTTGAGTCGGCGAGCCCGATGTCTTCCGACGCCGCAATGACGAGCCGGCGCGCGATGAAGAGCGGGTCTTCGCCGCCGTCGATCATGCGGGCGAGCCAGTAGAGCGCCGCGTCCGGATCGCTCGCCCGGATGGACTTTATGAACGCGCTGATCGTGTCGTAATGCATCTCGCCCGACTTGTCGTAGCCGGTGCTGCGCCGCTGCATCGCCTCGCGCACGAGCGCAACATCGATCGACCGCAGACCGTCGCGATGCGGTGCCAAAGCGGCGGCGAACTCGAGCGCATTGAGCGCCGCCCGCGCGTCGCCGTTGGCGAGGCCGACGAGAACGCGCATCGCCTCCTCGTCGAGCGCCACGTTCTGGGCGCCCAAACCGCGCTCCGCATCCGATAGCGTGCGGTTGACGATCGTCGTTATATCGCCGTCCGACAGCTGATGCAGCACGAAGACGCGCGCTCGCGAAAGCAACGCCGAGTTCACTTCGAAGGAAGGATTCTCGGTCGTCGCGCCGATGAAAACGACCGTGCCGTCCTCGACGTAGGGTAGGATCGCGTCTTGCTGCGCCTTGTTGAAACGATGGATCTCGTCGATAAAAAGCACGGTCCGCTTGCCGGATCGTTCCCGCGCTTTGGCTTCATTCACGACGCGGCGGAGGTCCGCGACGCCTGCGCTGACCGCCGACATGCGCTCGAAGTGCGCGCCGGTCGAGCGCGCGACAATTTCCGCGAGCGTCGTCTTCCCGCTGCCCGGCGGCCCCCAGAGGATCATCGACGGCACGGCGTCGCGCTCGATCGCGTTGCGCAGAGCGCGACCCGGCCCCATCAGCTCCTCCTGGCCGACGAACTCGACGGGCGTGCGCGGCCGCATCCGGGCCGCGAGCGGCAGCTCTCGGCGGGCGAAGTCGAACGGCATTTCGCCGCCGGAGCGCGCTATCGGCAACTCACGGCCGGGCGCTGGGCGGCGCGGCCGGCTGCGTCAAGCCGTTCTTCGGGATCTTGAGGGGTTTCGGCGTCGCTATGCCGCGGTGAACCTCGCCGGGAAATTGCATCGTGACGTCGCCTTCGGCGTGCGCGCTTCCCGTCTCGGTGTTGTAGAGCACCTTGCGCGCAGCCATGCTGCGAGTGCCCTGCGTGATGTGGACAGTGCCTTCGAGCAAGAGGCTGTGCGTAGCGTCGTTGAGCGTTCCGGTGTCCGCATCGACGACCGTATCGGCTTGGACGTAGTGAACGTTCCCTATTGCTTTGTAGACCTTCGCGGCGCCATCGATCTGTGCCTGATCTGCGGTCAGAGTCGAGGGGCCGGCGGAATGCGACGGCGCGCCGCCCTCGAGGCTGCTCATGCCGTTCCCCTGCGAGTCGTGCATGACGACGTGGCCGTTGAGGTAGAGCATCTGGTGCTTGTAGTTGCCGTTCGCGCGATCCGCCGACACGTCGCCGCCAACACGCGTCATGACGATCTTAGCGGGCGTGCTGAAGTCGCCGCTCTTGAAGTTTGCGTCGATCGAGCTGGCATGCACGGTCCAGACGCCGAGGTCGAATGAGGCCTGGCTGCCGTTCGGCGAGGCGGCGGCCGACGGAACCGGCGAACGCGCACGCGCGGCCGGCGCCGGCGAGCGCGCCGGCGCGGGCGAACGAGGCGGAGCGGCGGCCACCACCGGCGCGGTGACGAGTGCGACGGCGGCGGCGAGTGCAGAGATGAGTCGGATCATGCGAGTTTACGTACCTTTATCGTTGGGCGTTCGACCGGTCCGAACAACTCCGTCAGGCGCTGCTCCGAAATCGCGCCTTCCCGTAGGAGACGCGCGTGCGCACCGGAGAGATCGACGATGGATGATTCGCTATCGTACCGCGTCGCTCCGTGGTCCACGAGCAGATCCGCAGGCGGGAGCATCGAGCGGTCCCCGTCGCCGCGATACCGCGCCCCGCCCGGCGGGTTCGCAGTCGTGCCGGCGATCGGCCCGCATCGCTCGAGGACGGCACGCGCGAACTCGTCGTCCGGAACTCGAAACGCCAGCGTTTGCAGGCCGGCCGCCAACTCGTCGCTGATAAACGCCGGCTTGCGAATCAGGAGGATCACGGGCGCGGGAAGCAGCCGTTTGGCGGCGACGATAGCGAGCGGATTGTCTCCAGCATACTCTAAGAATTCCCCCGGTGTCGCGACGTGCAGCGTGAGCGGACGGTTATCCGGGCGTCCCTTCGCGGCGTAGACGCGATCGATGGCCTCGTAGTCGTAGGGATCGCACCCGATCAGATAACTCGTATCGTTCGGTAAGATGACGGTGCCGCCGGAGAACGCGACGCGTGCCACCGCCTCCGCGACGTCCTCGACCCTCGCCGCCGAAGCGTCGATTACCGTCCCATCAAACACGTAGTCTCGCGCCGGTGCCGATCGCGACGCACGAAAGCGGATCGTCGGCGACGATCGCCGGAACGCCCGTCACCTCCGAGAGAAGTTTTTCGAGGCCGCGCAGGAGGGCGCCCCCGCCGGTCAAGATGATGCCGCGGTCGATGATGTCCGCGGCGAGCTCCGGAGGCGTCTTTTCCAGGACCGCCTTCACGGCCTCGACGATGGCGCCGACCGGCTCGGAGAGCGCCTCGCGTATCTCTTCGCTCGTAATCTTCACCGATTTGGGGAGACCGTTGATCAGGTCTCGGCCGCGGATCTCCATCGCGAGCTCCTGCTCCAGCTTGTACGCAGACCCGATCTTCATCTTGATCTCTTCCGCCGTGCGCTCTCCAATCATCAGATTGTATACCCGCCGGATGTAGCGCACGATCGCCTCGTCCATCTTATTCCCGGCAACGCGGAGCGACTGCGAGACCACGATGCCGCCGAGCGAGATGACGGCGACGTCCGTCGTGCCGCCGCCGATGTCGACGACCATGCTCCCGGACGGACCGCCGATCGGGAGGCCGGCACCGATCGCCGCCGCCATCGGTTCCTCGATGATCCCGACGTCGCGCGCGCCCGCGAGCTTGGCCGCGTCCTTGACCGCGCGCTCCTCGACCGACGTGATCTCCGCGGGGACGCAGATCGTGACGTGTGGTTTCGGCTTGACGATGGAGGACCACCAGGAGCGGTCCTTCATCACCTTCTTGATGAAGTACGAGAGCATCGCCTCGGTGACCTCAAAATCCGCGATCACGCCGTCGCGCAGGGGACGGATGGCTTGGATATGCGCCGGCGTCTTGCCGAGCATCTGACGCGCCTCTTCCCCAACCGCAAGCACGCGGCCGGTATTCATGTCTTTGGCGACGACGGAGGGCTCGCGCAGAACGATGCCCTTCCCCTTGACGTGAACGAGCACGTTCGCCGTGCCGAGGTCGATCCCGATGTCCAAAACGACTCCTAATCTCGAAGGTGAGTTATCCCGTCGCCGAAACGCGCGGGTATTCGCTCGTTTCGAAGAATCCGCTCGGCTCGACCAACGGCGTGACGCCGCTGCTGCGCTGCACCTGACCGCCCAGTTCCGACAGCAACTCCTCCAGGCGTTCGTAACCGCGATCGATGTACTCCAAGCCGATGATTTCCGTTTCGCCTGCGGCCGCGAGCCCGGCCACCACGAGCCCCGCCCCCGCGCGAATGTCGGGCGCCTCGACGGGTGCGCCGGAAAGCCGTTTGGGACCTTTGATGACGGCGGCGTTGCTCTCCATCGTCACCTTCACGTCCGCGCCCATGCGAGCGAGCTCGTTGACATACGAGAAGCGAGCGTTGAAGATCGACTCCTCGACGACGCTCGTGCCCGGGCAGGTGCACAGGAAGCCGACCATCTGCGGCTGCAGGTCGGTGGGGAATCCCGGATAGGGAGCCGTCAGAATGTCCGTGCCGCCGGTGATGCCGCCCGCTTTTGCGCGGATCCAGTCGTCGCCGGTCATCGTCACGACTCCGCACTCGACGAGTTTGTCGACGAGCGCGCCGAGCTGCGCGGGCCGGCAGTGCGTCACGGTGACGTCGCCTCGCGTCACCGCGCCGGCGACGAGGAGCGTTCCCGCGACGATGCGGTCTGGAATGATCTCGTACTCGACGCCGTGCAGCTCGGCTACGCCCTCGACGACGATCGTGTCGCTGCCCTGTCCACTGATCCTCGCGCCCATGGCGACGAGAAAGTCGGCGAGGTCGACGACCTCCGGTTCCATCGCGACGTTCTTCAGCGTCGTCGTCCCATCGGCCAATGCGGCCGCCAGCATCGCGTTCTTCGTCGCCCCGACGCTGGGCATACGAAACTCGATCGCCGCTCCCGTCAGACGCGGACTCGAGGAGTGCGCGATGAGATAGCCGTGTGCGTTGTGGACGTCGCATCCGAGCGCGACGAAAGCTTGCTCGTGCATATCGGTGGCGCGCGTGCCTAGTACGCATCCGCCCGGCAGCGGCACCTCCGCGCGCCCGAACCGGCCGAGCAGCGCACCCACGACGTCGAACGACGCTGCCAGCTTCCGCACCAGGGCGTAGGGCGCGCGGTACGACGCGACATTGCTCGCGTCGATCGTCACCGTGTTGTCGCCTTCGTAGCGGATGCGCGCGCCGAGGGCCTCTAGGAGCGACCACATGACCGAGACGTCGGTGATGCGCGGAATGCGATGAAGCGTCACGGTGCCCTTTGCGAGCAGGGAGGCCGCCATGATGGGCAATGCGGCGTTCTTCGAGCCGTGCGTCGCTACGGAGCCTTCTAAGCGCGCACCGCCCCGGATCCGGAGCGTTGTCTCAAGACGATCGAGCACGCCGATTTACGTTACGCGCAGCCCCTTGGCTCGCCTACCGGTGGCCGGTGAGCCGCAGCTTGGCATTGGCGAACTCGATCGCCGTCTGTTCGCGCGCATAGAGCTCCCGATCGTCCTGCGCGGCCTTCTGGCGCTCCGTCGCTGCCTGCAGCTCCTCGCGAACCTCGGCGACGTCGATTTCTTCGAACCGGACGGCCTCGTCCACCAGGACCGTCACGCCGTCGGGAAGCGCCTGCATGAATCCATCGCTCGTCGCGAGCTCGAGGCGAGTGGCGGCACCATCGGCGAGGACGTTTCCTCGCAGGACACCGGGCTTCAGTGCCGCGAGAAACGGGGCGTGGCGAGGGAGGATGCCCTCCTCTCCCTCGGTCGTCACTGCGATCACGAGCTCCGCGTCTCCATCGAAGACGATCTGCGTGGGCGTCACGAGCCTGAACGGGAGCGTGCTAGGCATGCGCCATCCGCTGGGCGTTCTCTTTGACCTCCTCGATGGTGCCGGCGTAGAAGAACGCGCCTTCCGGCAAGTCGTCGACCTTGCCCTCGAGGATCTCCTTGAAGGATGCGATCGTTTCGGAGAGCTTGACGTACTTGCCGGGGCGGCTCGTGAATTGTTCCGCGACGAAGAACGGTTGCGAGAAGAAGCGCTGGATTCGACGCGCGCGCCCCACGGTAACCTTGTCGTCCTCGGAGAGCTCCTCGACGCCGAGGATCGCGATGATGTCCTGGAGGTCGCGGTAGCGCTGCAGCACCTCCTGCACCCCGCGCGCGACCTCGTAGTGCTCTTCGCCGACGATTTGCGGGTCGAGGATGCGCGACGTGGACGCCAGCGGATCGACGGCGGGATAGATCCCGAGCTCGGAGATGGGCCGGGACAAGGCCGTCGTGGCATCGAGGTGCGCGAACGTCGTGGCGACCGCCGGGTCGGTGTAGTCGTCGGCGGGCACGTAGACCGCCTGCACGGACGTGATCGAACCCTTGCGCGTCGAGGTAATCCGCTCTTCCAGCACGCCCATGTCGGTGCCGAGCGTCGGCTGATAGCCCACCGCGGACGGCATGCGGCCCATCAGCGCCGAGACCTCGGAGCCGGCCTGCATGTAGCGGAAGATGTTGTCGATGAAGAGCAGCACGTCTGCGCCGAGCTCGTCGCGGAAATACTCCGCCATCGTGACGCCGGTCTGAGCGACGCGAAAGCGCACGCCGGGCGGTTCGTCCATCTGTCCGAAGACGAGCGTCGTCTGCTCGAGCACGCCGGAGTCTTTCATCTCGATCCACAAGTCGTTGCCCTCGCGCGTCCGCTCCCCGACGCCGGTGAACACCGAGAAGCCCTTGTGCACGTAGGCGATGTTGCGGATCAGCTCCTGAATGAGAACCGTCTTGCCGACGCCGGCGCCGCCGAACAAACCGACCTTTCCGCCGCGCGTGTAGGGCGCCATCAAGTCCACGACCTTGATGCCGGTCTCGAAGACGCGCGCCGTCGGCTCCTGATACTTGAGCTCAGGCGCGGCGCGGTGAATCGGCCAGTACGCGGCAGCCTTCACCGGCGCGTCGCTATCGATCGTCTTGCCGAGGACGTTAAAAATGCGTCCCAGCGTACCTTCGCCCACCGGCACCGTTATCGGGCCGCCGATGCTGCGCACGCCCGCGCCGCGGACGAGCCCGTCGGTCGAGCCGAGGGCGAGACAGCGCACCTGGTTGTCCCCCAGCTCATCCTGAACTTCGAGCGTGAGCTCGCGTGCCGCCATCGCGGTTCCGCCGAGATCCACGCCGTGCGCGGAGCCCGCGCCGTTGCCAGCCTGCCCTGAGCCTGACGAAGGGTGGTCCTCGTTCACGTTGACGCGCAGGGCGTCGTTGATCTTCGGCAGCGTCTCGGGAGTAAATTCGACGTCCACGACGTTGCCGAGCACTTGGACGACCTTTCCTGTATCAGTAGCCATGTCTCTTTCGTGTTCCTTACTTTATGTTGCTTTGCTCAGGTGAGGCGTTCGGCGCCGAGTGCCGACATATCGGTCCGGCGGCCGTTTGCTCGGCGCATCCGGCGCCTCGCTGCACTCGGCCTCTGCGCCGTTCCCGCCATCCGTGGCTCCACGGCGCATTCACACGCCGCCGGACCGATACGTCGTCACTCAACGCCGAGCGCCTCCGCGCCAGCGACGATTTCTAGCAATTCCTTCGTGATTGCGGCTTGGCGAGCGTTGTTCATCGCAATCGTCAGCTCGTCGATGAGCTTCGATGCGTTGTCGGTTGCGTTGGTCATCGCCACGAGCTGCGCCGCGAAGAACGCGGCGTCGGTCTCCAGCATCGCGGAGTAGATCGTGAACTCGAGATATTTTGGGAGAAGTCTGGATAGCACGAATTCCGGTGACGGCGCGAACTCTATGGCGCCGCGCGGTCTGCCGCCGGCTTCGCCGTCTCGAGCGGACTCGAAGTCCGAAGCGAGGATGGGGATGAGCTTGCGGGTTTGCGGGCGCTGCGACATCATGGTGATCAGCTGCTGGGAGACGAGGACGATCTCCGAGATCTCTCCGTGCCGAAAGTCGTCGGAGGCGCGCCGCGCCGCAGCGCGGGCCGTGTCGATCTTTTCGCCGCTGCCGAGCGCCCAGGTCGCGTGATCGGGCATTCCCATGCGCCGCACCGCATTGCGCGCCTTGAGGCCGATCGTGTAATAGCGCGCGCCGCCCTGTCGCCGCGCGAGCGCCTCGGCGGCGTGAATGACGTTGGAGTTGAACGCGCCCGCGAGCCCCTTGTCGGCGCTGACCAGCACGATGCCGGCCGGAGCGCCGCTCTTTCCGGGCTGCATGAACGGATGGTCAACCGAAGACACCGCGCCGATCAGATCGTGCAGCATCTGTGCCAGCGCGTCCGCATACGGGCGGGCGCGCTTCTGCGCGGCCTCGGCGCGGCGAATCTTCGCCGCAGCGACCTGCTTCATCGCCTTGGTGATCTGCTGCGTGTTCTTGAGCGATCGAATGCGATCGCGCAGGTCGCGGACCGACGGCACTTAGAAGCCCTTGTTGAACTCGGCCACGGCGGCGTCGAGCTGCTTCTTCGTGTCGTCCGACACCTGGCCGCTCTGTGCGATCGCGTCCAGTACGTGCGGATGCTTATCGCGGAGAAAGTCGATCAGACCGGCGGCCCAGCTCTGCAGCCGCGCGGTCGGGATGTCGTTCACGAAGCCGCTCGTCGCGGCGTAGATGATCGCGACTTGATCCTCCATCGACTGGGGCTGGTACTGCGGCTGTTTCAGGAGCTCGGTGAGCTTCTCGCCGCGCATCAGCTGATTCTGGGTGGCCTTATCGAGGTCGCTCGCGAGCTTCGCGAATGCCGCCAGGTCGCGATATTGAGCAAGCTCGAGCTTCAGCTGTCCCGCGACCGACTTCATCGCCTTCGTCTGCGCGGCGCCGCCGACCCGCGAGACGGAGAGCCCGATGTCGACGGCGGGACGGATGCCCTGGAAGAACAACTGCGGCGTCAGATAGATCTGGCCGTCCGTGATCGAGATCACGTTCGTCGGAATATAGGCCGAGAAGTCCCCCGCCTGCGTCTCGATTACGGGAAGCGCCGTCAATGAGCCCCCGCCCATGTCGTCCGAGAGCTTCGCGGCGCGTTCCAGCAGACGCGAATGGAGGTAGAAGACGTCGCCCGGATAGGCTTCGCGCCCCGGTGGTCGCCGCAGCAGTAACGACATCTCGCGGTACGACTGCGCGTGCTTGGTGAGATCGTCGTAGACGATCAGCACGTCTTTGCCCGCGTACATCAGCTCTTCGGCCATCGCGCAGCCCGCGAACGGGGCCAGCCAGCGCAACGCGGCCGCTTCCGATGGGCTCACCGCGACGATCGTCGTGTAGGCCATCGCGCCCTTCTGCTCGAGAATCTGCGCCAGCGCGGCCACCGTCGAGTTCTTCTGTCCGATCGCGACGTAAACGCAGAATACGTCGCGGCCTTTCTGATTGATGATCGTGTCGACGGCCATCGCCGTCTTGCCGGTCGACCGGTCGCCGATGATCAGCTCCCGCTGTCCCTTGCCGATCGGAATCAGCGCGTCGATGGCGCGAATTCCCGTCTGCAAAGGCTGCTTGACGGGTTGGCGCTGGACGACGCTCGGCGCGATGTTCTCGATCGTGCGATAGCGCGACGCCGCGATGTCGCCCTTGCCGTCGATCGCCTGGCCCAGCGGATTGACGACGCGGCCGAGCAGCGCCTCACCAACGGGCACGGACGCGATGCGCCCCGTGCGCCGGACGCGCGCGCCCTCTTTGATCTCGACGTCGGGCCCCATGATCACCACGCCGACGTTGTCCTCTTCGAGATTGAGCGCCACGCCCTGCAGGCCGTTCTCAAACTCCACCAGCTCGGACGATCGAACGCCGCGCAGACCGTAGACGCGCGCGAGGTTGGCTCCGACCTCGATGACGGTTCCGACCTCGTCTTCTTGGACGCCGGTCTTGAACTGTTCGATCTGTTGTTTGAGAATGCCGGCGATTTCGTCAGCGTTTATCATCCGTCAACTTTCCTAGGAGCAATGTTAACTTGCATGTGAGAGCTCGCGCGCCAGAGCGTCGAGCCGTCCCGAGATCGATGCGTCGATGCGCCGGTCGCCCATCGTGATGCGAACGCCTCCGATCAGCGACGGATCGATGACCTCGGCGACCTCGAATTTCTTTCCGTAGAGGCGCTCCAGCCGCTGGAGCAGCGACGCATACTCGGCGCGGTCCAGGGCGCGCGCCGAGGTCAGCGTGAGGGTCTGCGCGCCGCGCGCGGCGCGCTGCAACTCGAGATATTCTGCGACGAGAGCCGGCAGCAAGGCCTCGCGGCGCTTGCGGACGAGCAGCAGCAGCGTGTGCAGCGCGATCGTGTGAAGCTTTCCCTCGAAGGCGGCGGCAAGGAGGCGTTCCTTATCCGGCTTCGGGATAACGGGCGACAAGAAGAACTCGCGCGCCTCGGTGTTGGCGGCGATCGCATCGGCGACCGTCGTCAGGTCGGAACCGACGCGGTCCGTGGCCTGCTGCTCCCCGGCCAGCGACGATACCGCGACGGCGTAGCGGCGCGCGAGCGTCCGATTAACCACGAGCGCGCTCCAGCGATCCCACGAGTCCGTCGATCAGCCGCCGATCCTGCTCGGGTCCGACGCGCTTGACCGCGTCCTCACGCGCCTCGCGCAGCGCCCGAGCGAGCAGGTCGTCGCGAAGACGGCGCTGCGCCGCGGCGCGCGCGCGGAAGATCTCCTTTCCGGCATCGAGCAGCGTACGCTTACCCGCATCCGTGCATTCCTGCAGCGTTGCCGCTCGCTCGTGCTCGGCGTGATCGCCCGCGCGAGCAATGATGAGCTCGGCGTCGTGGCGGGCCGTCTCGATTTGCTCCCGGAGCGTCTCAAGTGCCGCCTTGACCTCGTCGCGGTGTTGTTCCGCCTCCGCGATCTGCTTATTGCTGCGATCTTGGGCGTTGAGAAAGACCGGCAAGAGCCAGCGGTACCACATGAAGACCAGCGCGGCGATGAAGACGATCGACGAAATGACCTGGCTCCAAATCGCGATTTCGATGTAAAGCCGGGCGTCGCCGCTCATTGCGCCGCCTCCGGAATGACGCGATCCAGCATGAAATCGGCAACACGACGCGCCGCCTCGTCCTCGCCGGCGCGCGCGGCCTCGAGCTCCTCCTGCGCCTTGCGCTGCGCCGCCTCGACGATGTCCTGCGCCTGCCGCGCGTAGCGGCCGGAGAGCTCCGCGGCTTCATTCGACGCCTGGGCGCGCGCGGCCGCGACGCGATTCTCGGCGTCACGCCGAGCTTCGCCGCGGATCGATTCGGCCTCGGCGCGCAGGCTGCGCGCTTCCGCCTGATATCGGTCGTAATCGGAAACGAGACTGTTGATGTATTCCCGCCGCCGCCGGATCGCCGCCGCCACGGGCCGCAGAAACACGACGTTGAGCACGGCGAAGAAGATCGCGAAATTGATCAGCTGCACGATCAGGGTCCCGTCGACCGAAAGGAACGACATCGGCTCCTACTTCACCAGCGCGGAGATGATCGCCGGAACCTTCGCGACCACGAGAAGGATGTAGAACGACAAGGCGATCGCGATGAACGGCACGGCCTCCAGCACGCCGACGCCGAGGAACATGAAGAGGAAGATGTTCGGGCGCGCCTCGGGCTGGCGCGCGATCGATTCGACGGCCTTCGACGCCACGGTGCCGTCGCCGACGGCTGAGCCAAATGCCACGCCCGATATGATGATGCCGAAGCATATCAGGGCGGAGGCTGCGATTAAGGATTCTGCGTTCACTTGACTGCCTTTCTTGGTGGACCTAGTGTTCGTCGGCAAGCGCTAGCGAGAGATACACGATTGCCAGCAACGTGAAAACGAAAGCCTGGATCGTTCCCACGAAGAAATTGAAGAATTGGATGAGGATCGGTACTACGGCCACGCCCAATGACAAGTTGAAGAACCCGATGCTGATGCGCGCCACGATGATGGACGTGACGATAACGAAGAGCAGCTCTCCCACGAAGATGTTGAAGAAGAGCCGGGCTGCGAGCGTGATCGGGCGCAGAATCTCGTCGAGGACGTTCACGGGAAAGAGCGCCGGAAACGGCTTGAACACGTGGCCGAGGTACGAAAGCCCCTTCTTCCGGAACGCGACGGCTTGGATCATGCAGAAGACGACGAGGGCCAGCGGCACGACGGTGTTGAGATCGGCCGTCGGCGATCCGCCGAATGGAAGATCGAACGCCTTGAACGGCAACATGCCGAACTGGTTGAGCAGAAAAATAAAGATGAAGAGCGCGACGAAGAAGGGCACGAACGGCTCGCCACCCTCCCCCAGGACGCTCGTCACGAGGTCGGCTATGTAATTGAACACCGCCTCGAGCACGGCCTGACGCTTCGTGACGTAAGGAGAGCGATAACTCGCCCCAATCCACCCGAAGAACAGCAACGCGATGATCATGACGAGCCATGTCGTCATGATCGTGTCGGCATGGACCCCGCCGACCAGCGGCAGATGCCATAGGATGTGTTCGCCGATCTGTTCGTGCACGCGTTACGATTCCGTTACGTCTTGCTGCGGAAGAGTCGCCACGCGCGAAACGCGTACGTGGCAAGCGGGAGAAAAAAAGCGGCGAGAAACGGCCCGAGCGCCCACCAGGGCCCCCGAACCGCCAATGCCGCGGCTACTATACTAAAGGCGGCCAGCCGCAGTAAACTACTTAACCCAAAGAACGCCGCGTTCCGCGTGTTTAGCAGGCGCTCGCTTCCTCGCATGATTGCGAGCATGTTCGCGACGCCGCACGCCGCCCCGACACCCACGGCGAGCGCGGCGTAAGGAAGCGCCGGCAGAAGCGCTACCGCCGCGATCGCAGCCACCACCAGGGTCGTCGCGACCACCGAGACTCTCAACCGCGCGAGTGTCGCCGATTCGGAGGCGTTCATCGCATGCTCTTGGCGAGCATGCGGAAGGCGGAGTAGGCTCCCACCGCAGCACCCAGCATCAATCCGGCCGGCGCCCACAGCGGTTCGCCGCGGCGGCTCGCGACGAGCACGCCCGCGAGAAGACCGAGGACGGCGGCGCCCGCGAACGCGCTCCCGGCCGCGATGACCGGCAGCAGCGTCTTCACGCAAACGGCTCGGGGTACGCCGCGCCGCGGAGTCGCGCCAAGAGCCAGGCCGCGATGCGAGCCGCAGCGCGTCCGTCGCCGTAGGGATTGGCCGACTGCGCCATGCGCGTGTAGGCCGCCGAATCTTCGAGCAGCTCGCGCGCCGCTTCGACGATCCAGCCGCGATCGTGGCCGATCAGCCGGAGCGTCCCTGCGCGGATTCCCTCGGGGCGTTCCGTCTCTTCGCGCATCACCAGCACCGGCTTCCCGAGGCATGGCGCTTCCTCTTGGAGACCTCCCGAGTCGGTGAGCACGAACTGCGAGGCACGCACGGCCGCCACCATCTCGGCGTAGTCGATCGGATCGACCAACAGCACGCCGTCAACGCCGTCGAGCACGTCGTGAGCGACCGGAGCGACTCGCGGCGAGGGATGAACGGGCCAATACAGCTGCGGCCGGTCGGGAAGCTCGGCAATCGCGCGCAGCGCCTCGCAAATCTCGGGCATGTGGGCGTGATTCTCCCGGCGGTGCGCGGTTACGACGATCGTGGGCCGTTCGCCGTCGAGCTCGCTCCAACGCGGCGGGGACGGAAGGTCCTCGCGAGCCGCGGTCGCCAGGAACGCGTCGATAACGGTGTTCCCGGTGACGGCCACGTCCTCGGAAGCGACGTGCTCTCGCAGCAGATGATCGCGGGCCAGCGTCGTTGGAGCGAAGTGATACGACGCGATCGTGCTCGTGAGGCGCCGGTTCATCTCCTCGGGATACGGCAGCCAGGGATCGTTCGTGCGCAGACCCGCCTCGACGTGTCCGACAGGGATTTGCTGATAGAAGGCGGCGAGCGCCGCCGCGGTACTCGTCGTCGTGTCCCCGTGAACGAGCACGACCTCGGGATGCGACTCGTTGAGCACCGGTTCCATCCGCGCGAGCACGCGGGTCGTGATCTCTGTCAACGATTGGTCGTCGGTCATCACGTCGAGATCGTAATCCGGCGTGATCGAGAACAGCATTAACAGATCGTCGAGCATCTTACGGTGTTGCGCCGTAACGCAGACGACGTGGTCGATCTCCGGGCGAGCCCGCAAGGCGGCCACGACGGGCGCCATCTTGATCGTGTCCGGGCGCGTCCCGAAGACGCTCATGATGCGCAGCCGGTTTGCCACGGTCTAATGGCCTATGTCGCGTGACGAAACACGTGCGTGAATTCGCCGGAGAATGCCAGTGCTACCGCCCCCAAGACGAGGCAGACCGCATAGAGCAGCAGCACGGCCTGCCGCACGTTGAGACCGAACCGAAAGATCAGCTGATGGTGGAAATGGCCCCGATCCGCTTCAGTGATGCGCTTGCCGGTGCTCGCCCGGCGCACGATCGCTGCCGCCGTATCGATGACCGGGAGCGCTAGGACGAGCAGAGGCACGACCACGCTGATCGCGATCGCCGTCTTGCTCGCGCCGATGATCGACACCGTCGCGAAGGCGTAGCCGATGAAGAGGGAACCGGCGTCTCCGAGGATGATCCGCGCGGGGTTGAAGTTGTAGGGCAGGAAGCCTAGCGCGGCCCCGGCCAGGGCGATGACGACCAGCGCCACGACCGGGTTTGCGTGCAGCACCGCGATGACGAAGAGGAAGACGCTGGAAATCGCGGCGACGCCCGCAAGCAGGCCATCCAGGCCGTCGAGGAAGTTGATCGCGTTCATCATGCCGACGTACCAGAGGAGAGTCAGCGGCACGCCGACCCACAGCGGAAAGTCGATCCAGTTTGTGCCAGGGTTGTGGTCGAACGGATTGTTGATCCCCGGGATGACGAAGCCGTAGAGCATCGAGATCAGCGCCACCACGATCTGCGCCACGAGCTTGTTTCGCGCGCGCATGTGCATGACGTCGTCCCAGATGCCGACTCCCAGGATCAACAGACTGCCGAACAACAGCCCGACGAGCCGGTGAATGGCGTCGACCTGTTCGCTGGCGGGCATCAGCGCGCGCGGGGACGCGAGCGACACGCCGAGCACGGTGAAGAGCGCGAACGCAAAGCCGAAGAAGACGGCGATGCCGCCGACCCTCGGCTTCGGCAGGTCGTGCATGCGGCGCTCGGAGCCGTCGTTGTCGACGATCCCGAGGTGATTGGCGAGGCGTAGCACGAGCGGCGTTGCGAGCGCGCTCACGATGCCGGCGATGACGAACGCGGCCGCGTACAGGACGCCGGGACTGATGTCGTATGCGTTCACCCGCGCGCGCCCTCCAGCGCGCCGTATGCGACCAGCGCGACCCCGGCCTCGGCCAGCAGCCGGCTTGCGACCTCGTCCGGATAGGCCTCGTCGTAGACGATCTTCACAACGCCGGCGCTGATCAGCAGCTTGGAGCAATTCACGCACGGCTGGTGCGTACAGTATGCGGTCGCGCGATCGAGGCTCACGCCGTGCAGCGCTCCCTGCACGACCGCGTTCGCTTCCGCGTGAGTCGCGCGCAGGCAGTGCTCGTTGACCAGCGTGCAGCCCACTTCGGTGCAATGCGCCACGCCGCGCGGCGCTCCGTTATACCCGGTGGTCAAGATCCTGTGCTCGCGGATCAGCACGCAGCCGACGGACGCACGCGGGCATGTCGCACGCGAGCCGACCGTGTGCGCAATCTGCATGAAGTACTCGTCCCAGCCTGGGCGCATGTACTGCTGGTTAGTAACGGACGGCGCGGCGCCCTTCGCCACGCCGCCAAAAGGCGCTACGGAACGTCGTAGCGCGAGGTCAGCTCGCGAACGCGGCCGCGCAGCCTTTCGATCTGCGCGCGCTCCTCGACGTCGCCGAAGCCCGCGCAGATGATCTGCGCGACCTCGCGGCATTCCTCGACACCGAGTCCGCGCGCGGTGATCGCCGGCGTGCCGAGGCGGATGCCGCTCGCGACCATCGGCTTTTGCTTGTCGAACGGGATCGCGTTCTTGTTCACCGTGATGCCGATCTCGTCGAGGTACGCCTCGACCGCCTTGCCCGTCAGGCCCTTGACGGAGACGTCGACTAGGATCAAATGCGTATCGGTGCCTCCCGCTACCAGACGAAGCCCCTCACGCGTGAACACGTCCGCCATCGCCCGAGCGTTGGCGACGACCTGACGCTGGTAGCCTGCGAACTCCGGCCGGAGCGCCTCGCCGAACGCAACCGCCTTCGCGGCGATCGTGTGCATCAACGGGCCGCCCTGAATTCCGGGGAAGACCGTCTTGTCGATTGGCTGCCCCCACTTCGCGGTCGACAACACGAAACCGCCGCGCGGGCCTCGCAGTGTCTTGTGCGTCGTCGACGTCACGAAGTCCGCGACCGGAACCGGTGAAGGATGCAGTCCTGCGGCGACGAGCCCCGCGACGTGGGCGAAATCTACGAGCAGCGGCGCGCCGATCTCTTCGGCGATCTCGCGGAACGGCGCGTACTCCATCACGCGCGGATACGCGCTCGCGCCCGCGACGATCAGCTTGGGCCTGTGTTCGCGCGCCAGCGCCCGCACTTGATCGAAGTCGATGAGCTCGGTGTCGCTTCTCACGCCGTACGCGACCGCGTTGTAGAGCTTGCCCGAGAAACTGACCTTCGTACCGTGCGTGAGGTGCCCACCATGCGCGAGCGACATCCCGAGGACGGTATCGCCGGGCTGCAGCGCCGCCATGAACACGGCCATGTTGGCCTGCGCGCCGGAATGCGGCTGCACGTTGGCATGCTCGGCGCCGAAGATCTGCTTGACGCGGCCGAGCGCGAGCGTTTCGGCGACGTCGACCCACTCGCATCCTCCGTAGTAGCGCTTGCCGGGATAGCCTTCCGCGTACTTGTTGGTCATGACACAGCCCATCGCTTCCCGGACGGCGCGGCTTGCGTAGTTTTCCGACGCGATGAGCTCCAGGTTCTCCTTTTGCCGGCGCTCCTCGCCGGCGATGGCCGAATAGAGCTCGGCGTCCTGCGCTTCGATCGCAGAGGGCGTGAGTATTTCCATTAGGGCACTCCGACCAGGTCTTTGGGCGTTCGCGCGTCGGTCACTTCGCCGCGCTCCAGGTCCTTGAGCGTGCGGACGCGCTGGGCCTCGCCGAAATCGAAAAGCTGCTGCGTCCGATACGCGTGGCGCCCTCCGTCGAAGGGCGTCGCCAGATACACGTCGAGCATTCGCTCGATCATCTCCCAACCGGTTAGCCGCTCCGAGAATGCGATCACGTTCGCGTCGTTGTGCCGTCGCGCGAGCTCCGCGGCATACGGCTCGTCGACCGGGGCGCAGCGTATGCCGGGCACTTTGTTCGCCGCCATCGCGATACCCAGGCTGGACCCGCAGACGAGGATCCCGCGATCCACCTGCCCCGTGGCGACGGCTTCGCCGACGGCATAACCGTACTGAGGATAATCCACCGGCGTCGAGTCATGCGTGCCGAAATCGAGCACGTCGTACCCGCGGTCGCGCAGAATCTGCGCGATGCGATCCTTGTATTGATAACCGGCATGGTCTGCGCCCAGAGCGATTTTCATAGTTTTTCGGATGTCCAGCGGCAAGGGTGACTCAGGATAAGCGGTCGAAGCTTCGACGCCGATGAAGCTTGCTTGCGCGAGCGGTTCGTTCCACCGCGACATCGAGCGCGGCGACCTTACTCAGCTGGAGTTCCTCGACCTCTGCGCGCGCGAACTGGCCTGCGATGGCGTCGTCTTAGACGTGCGGCATTTTCCGCGGACCGACGACGACTACCTCGCGCAAGTCAAGAAGATGGCGACCGATCGAGGGCTGTCGCTCGCCGCACTGGCCGATCCAAGCTTTTTTGCTTCCGCGCCCGAACGCATGGGTGAGGTCCTGCGCTTTGCCGACGCTCTCGGCGCCCCGCTGGTGGCGGCCCCGCTAGAACGCGAGGTCAGCTGCTCGTGGAGCGATCAGCTCTCGCGTCTCGGCGTTGCAACCTCTCTGGCGAAGGCGCTCAACGTCACGCTCGCCGTTCGCAACGCCCCGGACACCTTTGCCGCCGGCACGCACGACCTCAAGCGCGTTGCCAAAGAATCGGATTCCGCATGGTTGCGCTTCGGACCGGAGCCGGAAACGCTGGAAGGCGGGAGCGATCCCGCGGCGCTGCTACAGAACACTGTGCTGCTGTGGAGCGATCTCCGCACGCAAGGCTTCGAGTCGATCGCGGCGACGATCGCTGCATTTGCGGGCTTTCGCGGGCACGTCGCGCTCGACGAGCGCTCGGGTACGGCGCAAGCCGCGCTCGCCGCCGCCGCTATTCGCGCCTGGCGCGATGAACTCAACCGCACATAGCGTCTTGCGCTCGTGGTGATCGAACCTGCATTCTCGCAGGTGGGTGCGGCCCGGGCGCCGATCCGTCGGGCGTACTTGCCCTCCACATCGTCGTGACCGGAGCTGATGCTCCCTAGGTCATAGTAGTCGGTTCGGTACCTATGGGCGCTGCGCGCCTATGCGCAGTCGAGCCTCTCTACCGTATCATCCGCAGTCAAGGAGGGTCCCGCGGCTACAGGAAAGGACCAAGGCCCAATGCCAAGGATGCGCCTCTCCGTTACGCCGATCGAGTTGCCGCTCGTTCATCCGTTCAAGATCGCGCGCGGCGAAGAGTCCGTGGCACGCACCGCGATCGTGCGCGTTCGGGCAGACGTTCGCGAAGGGATCGGCGAAGCGGCGCCGATCGAACGCTATGGCGAGTCCGTAGAAAGCGTCGCGGCATATTTCGCGTCGCATCCGCTCGCTGCGGACGATCCGTACCGGCTGGAGGCGCTGCTGCATTCGGAGATTCCCCCGGCCGCGCGCGCGGGACTCGACCTCGCGCTGCACGATCTGATCGGCAAGGACGTCGGCAAACCGCTCTACGAGCTGCTCGGACTCGACCCGGCGGCGACGCCGACGACCTCGTTCACGATCGGAATCGCCGACCCGGAGCTGACGCTGCGCAAGGTAACCGAGGCCGGAGACCACCCGATCCTCAAGGTCAAGCTGGGCATCGGCACTCCCGCGCACCAGATCGAGACGATCGCCGCGATCCGCGCGCGCTACCGCGGCGTGCTGCGCATCGACGCTAACGAAGGCTGGGACGTCGAGACCGCGGTCCAAATCCTGCGCGAGCTTCATCGTTACGAGATCGAGCTCTGCGAGCAGCCGGTCCCGGCCGGACATCCCGAGCAGCTGCGCGCCGTTCACGAACGGGTCTCGATTCCGATCGTCGCCGATGAGGACGCGCTCGTCGCAAACGATCTGCCGCGATTGATCGGCTGCGTCGACGGCGTGAACGTGAAGTTAGCCAAGGCCGGAGGGATCCGCGGCGCGGTCGCGATGATCCACACGGCACGCGCAATGGGGCTGCGCGTGATGATCGGCTGCATGGTGGAGAGCGCGATCGCGTCGACGGCCGCGGCGCACGTTTCACCGCTCGCCGACTGGGCGGACATCGACGGACCGTTCCTCGTCGCGCGCGATCCGTTCTCCGGCGTGACGTACCGCGACGGAAAGCTCGTTCTGCCGGAGGCGCCGGGTCTCGGCGTCCGAGAAGGCGCGCTCGCGTGACGCGACGTTACGCGATCCTAGCTCCCGACCGCTTCGCGACCGACGCGAAGACCGCGCACGGCGTGGTTCGTTACGGAAACGACGAGGTCGTCGTGGTGATCGATCCGTCGCTCGCAGGCAAGCGCGTCAGCGAGGTGATGCCGCACTTGGGAAGCGACGCGCCGATCGTCGCGTGCGTCGCCGAGTCGCTCGCATTCGCTCCCACCGCGCTGCTGATCGGAACCGCCCCGAAAGGCGGCGGCCTCGCGCCCGAGTGGCGCGCGGCCCTCCTCGAAGCGATCGCCGCGAAGCTCGAGATCGTGAGCGGCCTGCACGACATACTCGACGCCGACCGCGAGCTGCACGTCGCGGCCGTCGCGGCCGGAACCTCGATCTGGGACGTGCGCGAGCCGCCGGACGTGCCGCTCTTTTCCGGAGACGTCTACGGCGTGCCGGCGCCGATCGTGCTGACCGTCGGCAACGACTGCGCCGTCGGTAAGATGAGCGCGGCCCTCGAGGTCGTTCGCGCCGCGAACGCCGCAGGCAAAAACGCGCGGTTCGTGCCGACGGGGCAGACCGGCATCCTGATCGCGGGGTGGGGGATCTCGGTCGACCGCGTCATATCGGACTTCGCGCCCGGCGCCGCCGAACAGCTCGTCCTCTATGCCGCCCACGAGGGCGCCGACCTGATCGTCGTGGAGGGTCAGGGCGCAATCAACCATCCGGCGTACGCCCCCGTCACGCTCGCGCTGATGACCGGCACGGCACCGGACGCGCTGATTCTCGTGGCCGACCCGCGCCGCGCGCAGATCGAGTCGTACGGGACGCCTACGCTGCCGTACGCCGAGGCGATCGAGATCCACGAGCGCTTGCTGCGGACGACCAAGCCCGCCGAGGTCGTCGGGATCGCACTCAACACGCAAGGGTTGAGCGAGGCCGACGCGCGCGCCGAGATCGCCCGGGCGCACGACGCGACGGGCTTGCCCGCCGACGACGTGGTGCGCTTCGGCGCCGCACGATTCTACGCCGACATCGCACCGATGATCGCGAAGCGGCCCCCGCTGATTTGCGGCGCATGACTGCGACGCGGCTCGGCGCGGCGGCGCTCGCGCTGCTCGTCGCGCTTGGCGGTTGCGCGCGAGCGAGGACCGGCGCCGCCGGCGAGCGCAACCCGTGGACCGTGCCGGGCGTGCTGCGGCTGGGCGCAGACGAAGAGCCCGACAGCCTGAACCTCATGTACGCGCACACTGCGGCGGCCGACGCGGTCGCCGGCCTGCTCTTCTCGTTCCTGCTCCGCTACGACGCTCACGGCAACCTCATTCCCGATCTCGCCGTCGCCGTTCCCACGCTGCGCAACGGCGGCATCAGCCGCGACGGCAGGCGCATCGTCCTGCACGTTCGCAAGGGTGCGCGCTGGGCCGATGGTGCGCCGCTGACCGCGGCGGACTGGCTCTTCACCTATCACGCCGTCATGAACCCGGCAAATACCGTCAAGACGCGCTACGGATGGGACGGAATCGCAGCGGCGAGCGTGCCCGACCCGTACACGATCGTCATTCGTCTCAAGAAACCGAACGTCGCCGTGCTCGGTATTCTGGCGATCGGCGGCGCGGCGTACCCGCCGCTGCCCGCGCACTCACTCGCGAAGCTCCCCGACCTCAACCGCGCGTCGTTCAACCAGAGCCCGCTCTCGAGCGGACCCTATCTTCTCAAGGCGTGGAACCACGGCACGTCCCTCGTGTTCGCGCCAAACCCGCGCTACTTTCGCGGCGCTCCGAAGCTGAAGGAAGTGATTTGGAAGGTCATTCCGGATGTCAATACGCTCTTCAACGAGCTGGCGACCCACGAGATCGACGTCTATCCCAACGTTAACGCCAACGCGATCGCGCGCCTATCGAGCGTCAACGGCATCACCGTCGCCCGCGGTCTCATCGCCAACTGGCGTCACCTCGGAATCAACACGAGCAGACCGCAGCTGCGTGACGTCAGAGTGCGCCGCGCCATCGCCGAGGCGGTCGATTGGGATCGCATCGAGCGCACCGTGTTTCACTCGCTCGATCAGCTCGCGGTATCGGACATCTTTCCGCAATCGTGGGCGGCGCCATCCCTGCCGCCGTACCGTTACGATCCCGGCGACGCGCGCCGTCTGCTGGCCGCCGCGGGCTGGCGCGCCGGCGGCGACGGCGTCCTACGCAAAGGCTCGCTCACGATGCGGCTGACGATCTATGCAACGACGGGGCATCAAGAGAATACGGAATCTCAGGTGCTCATTCAATCGATGCTGCGCGACGTCGGCGTGGACGTCGCTGTCCGAAACTATCCCGGAAGCTACCTCTTCGCGATGGACGGTCCACTCTATACCGGCAAGTACGATCTCGAATGGTCGATCGAGACTAATGGGCCGGACCCGGACAACGCCGGCGACTGGAACGGCGCCTTCATCCCGCCACGCGGTGCCAACACGTCGTGGCTCGACGACCCTCTCGTCAACGAAACGAGCTCGGCCGCGGCGAGCACGTTCGACACGGCGAGCCGCAAGATGCTGTACCAACGCGAGGAGGAGCGCCTTCGCGAGCTCGTCCCGGCTGTGTTCTTCAGCTGGCAGACCAACTACACGGCGATCAACGACGACGTGAAACATTACGTCCCGGCGGCGTTCATCGGCGACAGCTGGAACGCGTGGGAGTGGAACGTGTGAGCCCGGGTTCCTTCGCGCAAGCGCGGTCGGCACGCGAAGTCGCCCGGCTTGAATTCGAACCGGCGCGCGGCGGCGTGTTGAGCTGGAACACGCACGCGCCCCAGGGCAGGCTGCAGTTTCGCATCCTGCGCGCGCGCCGGGCGGCGAGCGATTGGCTCGACCATTCGGAATGGCAGCCCGGCGGCGCGAAGTCGTTCAGCCCCGAGCACGAGGGCGTACGCGTCGACATCGACGTCATCCGAGCGGCACAGCCCTTCGACGGTATCGAGGTGCGCGCGAACGGCGTGGAGTTCGAGCTCGTGGCGTTCTCGTCGCCGCTGCGGCCGCGGCCGTCGCTTCCCTACGCCCGCGACGCGCTGATCCTCGACGTTCCCCCTCGCTCTCAATATTCGGACGACGAAAGCGAGCGCGGCTGGTGCAGCCCGGCGACGCTGACGATGATCCATGCTTTTCACGCGATCGATCATTCGGTCGCACAGGCGGCGCGAGCGGTCTTCGATCGCGCGTACAACGGGACGGGTAACTGGGCGTTCAACGTCGCGTACAGCGGCCGCCTCGGGTTACGCGCCGTCGTCGCGCACCTCTGCAACCTCGACCACGCCCTGCGCCTGATCGAGCGCAACATCCCCGTCGCGATCTCGTATTCGTGGCGGGACGGCGAGCTGCCGGGCGCCCCGCTCGAGCACTCCGACGGACATCTGGCCGTTCTCTGCGGCTTCACCCGCGACGGCGACTGCGCGATCAACGATCCCGCCGCGCCGAACGTGCGCGTCGTCTATCCGCGCGCCGCACTCGAGTACGTCTGGCAGCGCAACGACGGCGCCGCCTACGTCATCGCGCCTATCGGCATCGAGTACGCCGACGTGCTCGCGCGCCCGTGAGCGCTCTCACTCGGATCGAGACGGCCGTCGTGCGCTGCCGGCGCTGCCCCGAGCTACGCGCCTACACCGCGCAGATCGCCCGCGACAAGAAACGGGCGCATCGCGACTGCGTCTACTGGGGCAAGCCGGTACCGGGGTTCGGCGATCCGCGCGCCCGCGTCGCAATCGTCGGCCTCGCGCCCGGCGCGCACGGCAGCAACCGTACGGGTCGTCCCTTCACCGGGGACGCCTCCGGCGGCTTTCTCTACCCGGCGCTGCATCGCGCCGGCTTCGCGTCGCAGCCGGACGCGGTCGATCGCGGCGACGGGCTCACCTTGAGCGACTGCTTCATCACGGCCGCGTTGCGCTGCGCGCCGCCCCACAACAAGCCCACGCCAGGCGAGCTGCGGAACTGCTTCTCCTATCTGGTCGCCGAGTTCGACGCGTTGCGGCGCTTACGTGTGGCGATCGCATTGGGCTCGATCGCGCACAGTGCGATCCTACGCATGCTCCGCGCGCGCGACTTCGCCCTCGCAGGGACCGCCGCGTTCGCGCACGGCGCGGAGCTGATCGCCACTCGCCGCGCGCGAACGGTCACGGTCATCGCGTCGTACCACCCCAGCCGGCAAAACACGAACACCGGCAAGCTTACGGTACCGATGTTCGATGCCATTTTTAGACGTGCGAAAGAGTTGTTGGAACGCTAGCGCGAGAGAACGATGGTGGCGCCGTACTCGAAGCCGGCGAACAGCTGCGGCGGCACGCTGTCGAGCGAACCGTAGACGCCCATGTCCGCGTCATTGTTCGACGCGGCAAGATAGTACGTGCCCGGAAAGAGCGTGAGGAAGATAAAGTTGCCCTTCGAATCCGAGATGGTGCGCGCATCGAAGGCGGGCGACGTTGCGAAAACGTTCGCACGCGGCACGGGCTGCCCGGCCGCATCGACGACCGTGCCCCTCACCACGACGTTCTGCTGATTCCTCTGCCAATCGATCGGGATCGGCCAGACAAAGAACTGGGAAAGCATCAACAACACTGCGATTTGCATAACGAACTCCTAACGTAAGCTTTTCCGTTATGTCAAACGCTCGACGACGGACGATCGTGACCTGCGATGCGCAGATGCAGGTCCCGCACGAGCTGCTCGGGCACGGGAGCGGGCGCGTCCATCATCAGGTCGCGCGCAACCTGATTCTTCGGGAATGCCGTCACCTCGCGCAGGTTCTCCTCCGCACAGGCGATCATGACGATTCGGTCGATGCCGAGCGCCATCCCGCCGTGCGGCGGCGCGCCGTAGTCCAGGGCGCGCACGAAAAAGCCGAAACGATCCTGCACCTGCTGCGGCGTAAGGCCCAGCATCTCGAAGATCTTGCGCTGTTCGTCCGCCTTGTGAATTCGAATCGAGCCGGAACCGAGCTCGTATCCGTTGAGCACCATGTCGTAGTGCTGAGCGCGCATCCGCATGGGATCGCGATCGATCAGCTCCCAATCGCCCGGCGCGGGCGCCGTGAACGGATGATGCGCCGGGATCGGCTTGCCGGTCTCCTCGTCGGCCTCGAGATACGGAAAACCCGTCACCCACGCGAACGCGAAGGCATTCGGATCGCGCAACCCGCAGCGCTCGCCGACCTCGTTGCGCATCTTGCCGGCCACGGCGTGCGCTAGCTCCGCGGAATCCGCAAACAGCAACAGCGCATCGCCGGTCTGCGCGGCGGCGGCGCGACGCACGGCCTCGACGTTGGCGTCGGTTAGGAAGCGCGCCGCCGAAGACTTGTGGCCGTCGCCGCTCAGCGCGATCCAAACCATGCCCTTTCCGCCGAATTGCTTGGCCGTCTCGGTGAGCGCATCAAACTCGCGCCGCGAAAGGCCCGCGCCGCCGGGATAGCGGAGCGCAACGATCGCGCCGCCGCGCTCGATGGCCGACCGAAAGACGCCGAACTCCGTACCTGCAAAGATTCCGCTGACGTCGGCGAGCTCGAGGCCGAAACGTAGATCGGGCTTGTCGAGGCCGAATCTTGCGATGGCTTCCTGGTGCGTCATGCGAACGAACGGCGGCACCTCGACGTCGAGCGCCTCGCGCCACACGTAACGCATGCACGACTCCATCGTCTCCATCACGTCTTCCTCAGTGCAGAACGATAGCTCGACGTCGAGCTGCGTGAACTCCACGAGACGATCCGCCCTCTGGTCCTCGTCGCGCATGCATCGCGCGATCTGCATGTATTTTCCGAAACCGGCGATCATCAAGATCTGCTTGAGCAGCTGCGGAGACTGGGGCAGGGCATAGAACGATCCCGGGTACAACCGGCTGGGCACGAGATAGTCGCGCGCGCCCTCGGGCGTCGACTTGATCATCATCGGCGTCTCGATCTCCAAGAAATTCCGCGAGTCGAAGAAATCCCGCATCGCCTTGACGATGCGGTGCCGCACGCGCAAATTGCGCTGCATCCGGGGACGGCGCAGGTCGAGATACCGATACTCCAGTCGCAGGTTCTCGTCGGCGTCCTCGTCGACGTTGACGTGGAACGGCGGCACGAGCGAACGATTGAGGATCTCCAGCGCCTCCACGGCAACCTCGACGTCACCGGTGGCGAGCCGCGGATTCTCCGTCCCGGCGGGACGCCGCCGAACCGAGCCGCTCACGCGCAGGACGTCTTCGTTGCGCAGGTGCTCGGCCTCCGCGAAGCTCGGGTGCTGGGGATCGAAGACGACTTGGGTGATTCCTTCGTGATCGCGCAGGTCGACGAAGATCAAGCCGCCGTGATCGCGGCGGCGATTGACCCAGCCGTCCAGCTCGACCGCCCTGCGCTCGTCCCCCGCGCGGAGGGCGCCGCAGGAAACCCTATCGCTCATCGCCTGCGCGCCCTTCCTTGATGCCGGAAACGTAGTGGTATTGCAGCAGGAGCTCGCGCGCGAGCCGGGAGCGATCCGCCCGCCCATCGATGAACGCGAGCGCGCGTGGCAGCCGCGTCAGCAACGAATGCAAGCCCAGAGAGACGGGAGTCATTCCGAGGTTCAGCATGACCGCGAAATCGGGATGCTTCCGATAAAACCGCGCGGTAGATCGGCCGGCGAGCCGCATCTTCGCCTTCTGATCTTCGTATGCGACAGCCTGACAGTGATAGCTCACCGCGCGCGGCTCGTAGAGAATGCGGACTCCGGCTTTTTCCAGCCGGTAACCCAGCTCGAGATCTTCGTGGCCGTAGCCGGTGAAATTCTCGTCGAAGCAACCTACCGCGATGAGGTCGTCCCGCCGAACCGATGCGTTGCCCGTCAAAAAGTAGAGCCACGAGAGTTTTTTTCGTGAAGGCGGATGGAGATGCCCGCGCGCCGCGGGGTGATCGCGCTTGTACCGGTACTCATCCATGTCCCTGACTTGGACCTCGAGTCCGACGATCGCGGCGCCGCGCTCCTCGTGGTGGCGGCGCAGGTGCGTGGAGAGCAAGTCCGGTGAGGCCAGGATGTCGGCGTCGTTGAAGAGCACGACGTCACCGCGCGCGGCGGTGATGCCGGCGTTTCGCGCCCCCGCGCGTCCGCCGAAGTCGGCCGCGACGTGGCGAACGTTGGGATGCTCCATCGCGACGGCCGCGAGATAGCGATCGGTTCCGTCATCGGAGTTGGAGTCGCAGACGATCAGCTCGTACTGCGCGGGGGCGAGATCCTGCGCGAGCAGCGTTGGAATGACGCTCGCCAGCGTGTCCAGCCTATTATACGTGGGTATGACGACGGAGATCTCAGGCATCCGCGCGCTGATTCCCACGCAACAGGCTGCCGACGCCGCTCACGATCTCCTCGCGAAAGCGCGCGAGCGATTCACCGTCCTCGCGAGCCGGCTTGCGAACCAGTACGTGCGGCACGCCGTAGGGAGACCATTCCTGTGAGTTGAGACGAAAGTATTTGTGCTCGAACGCGACGACCGTCGGCCTCCCGACCGCGCTGGCCACGTGGGTCGTTCCCGTGTCGACCGTCACGACGACGCCGGCGCGTTCCAAGACCGCCGCCCATTCGTGGAAGGGCAACGAGCGCAGCAGTCGCACGACGCTCGCGCGTTCCTCGAACATCGCCGCGCTCGACTCGCTGTCGCGCGCACACGTTATCACGACGGGCGCAAGCTTTGCCAGCTCGTCGACGAGCGCGAGCGTTCCCTCGAGCGTGCTGCCGTCCGTAAACCATCGCTGGCCGAGATGCAGCACGACGGGATTGCTCGGCAGCGTCTGCGCCACGATCCGGTCTTCTGCGAAAACGTCCAGGCGCAGGCGCGGCACGCGCCGTGTCGCGCCCGCCAGCGCGACGAGATCGAGCAGTTGAACGACCTCGTGCCGCACCACCCGGCGAGGCTCCCGGTCGCAGAGCTCCGGATCGGCCTCGGAGACCATCACGCGATTGACGTACAAGGCGGCCGTGAGCCGGGCCAGCCAGCGCCGCTCGTACGTGTAGCCGACCCGTAGCGGCGCGCGCGTGCCGCCGACCAGCTGCAGGTCGACGGCGCGCGGCGCCAGCGCGATCGCGACGTCGTATCGCGGCAGCTCGGCGCCGAACTTGCGCGGCGCGACGCCCTCGCGCAGCACGACGAGCTCGTCAACGTCATCGTTGCGCTCCATCACCACGCTGTTGTACGCGCTCGTGACAATCGTCAGATGAGCTTCGGGAAAGGAGGCCCGGACCGTCGCGATGGCGGGGGTCGACAAAACCAGGTCGCCTATGCGGTCCGTGCGCGTCAAAAGGATTCTCACGAACGAGGCGCCCGCAACACGCGCTCCAGCTCCTCGAAGTACGCCTCGCTCGCCAACGCACGCGCGGCGCGCAGCTCCTCTAGATTCAAGACGCGCTCGCCGCTCGGCGGTCCGAGCCTCCGCCGAAATCGATCGGCGAAACGCAGCCTGCGCAGCAGCGCGTGAAATGCGCGCTGGACCGGGTTTGCGCCGGTCGCGAGGCGCGCCCGCCATCCTGGATGTAGCGCCACCAGCCGCGCGGCCGTGCGGGCCTGCGCCCGGGACTGTCGAAGCATCTTTTCGAGACCGTCCGCGCGTGGCCGGGGCTTGTAGTGATACACGAGAGCGTCGGGGTGAAAGATTGCTCGTACGCCTCGCTCGCGCAAACGCAAGCCGACGTCGATGTCTTCCCAGCCGTACTCCGAAAACGATTCGTCGAAGCCGCCGATCGCCGCAAGGGCGGAAAGCGGCACCGACACGTTCGTCGTCCAGAAGTAGTTACCACTGTAGTTCTTGATGCTCCAGATCGGCGGGGGTAGATCGTCGAAACTCCGTACGTCGATCGCTCCGCCGCGAATGATTCGGTCCGGGTAACGTTCTGCCGCGCGCAGGTGCTCCTCGACGAAATTCGGGAGCGGCAGGACGTCGTCGTCGATGAAGATGATGCGCCGGCCGCTCGCGCGGGAGAGACCCGCGTTGCGCGCCTTTGCGAGGCCGGCATTCGGCTGCGTCACGGCGACGAACCGGCAGAGCGCTCTGGCGCGCCACCGCTCGATCACGGCGGGCGTGGAGTCCGCTGACCCGTCGTCGACCAGCACGATCTCGTATTCGTCATCACGCACGGTTTGTTCCAGGCACGCGTCGAGGACGCGGTCAAGAAGCGCAGCGCGATTATACGTGCAGAGCTGGATCGTCGCGCGGATCACTCGCGGAGCGATTCTACCGCCGCAAGGATTCGCGGCAGGTCGAGCTCGGCAACGCACGCGTAATCCCGGCACCGCTCCTTCGTGTCGCCCCTGTGACATGGAAACGACGGCCGTACGACGGCCGTCTTCGCTCCCAGGGGCGCCCAGCGGTCGGGAAAGTCCGATTGGAACGGAAAGATTCCAACGGTCGGGCAACCCACGGCGGCGGCGACGTGCATCGAGCCGGTCGTGATGCCGACGAACGCGCTGGCCTTCCGTGCCAGCGCGCCGAAACCCCCGACGGTCGTTTTGCCGGCCACCGAGACGACGTCCGAAAGCTGCACCAGGTCGGCAATGCCGTCGGCAAAGCGCGCGTCGGCGGCCGATCCGGTCACCACCACGCGCATGCCGAAGCGCTCCCACAGCGCGCGAGCCAGCGACGCCCAACCCTCGAGCGGCCAGACGCCGCGTGCCGATGCCACGGCGTTGCATGGATTGAGGATGATGAACGGCGACGAGGCTGCGACGAGCTCGGAAGCCTCGCGCTCGTCCCGAGCGGTCGGCACGAAGCGGTAGCAACCATCGTCGGTATCACAGTCCAGCGCTCGGGCGAAGTCGAGCAGTATCTGCGACCAGTGGGAGGTGACGTCGCCGCGCTCGCTGCGGACCACGATGCGTTCCGTGAATCGAAAGGAGTAGAAACGGCGCGCCTGGCCCACTCGCACCGGAATCGCGGCGAGCGCAGGCACGCGCGCCGTGCGTGCGGTCGCCCATGTGACGACGCACGCGTCGTAACTGTGAAGCGCCAGGCGGCGTGCCAGCGCGCGCTCCTCGCCTTCATCGACGAGCGTGCGATCGACGTCGGGCACGCGTTCGAGCAGCGAGCGGTGCGCCGGGAGCGTCAACGCATCGACCAGCGTAAACCTGCGCCGCAATGCGCGGGCGACGAGCGAGGCGACCAACGAGTCTCCGATGCCTCCGCCCGCACAGTAGAGCAACGCCCGCTTAGGAGTCTGTTGGATCCTAGGAGTCTGCATCGGGTGTCCGCGCGAGCTCGCGCGTGTAGATCCCGTCGAGCAACTGCCGGCGCATCAGCGTGCTCAGCCAATGCGGGGCGCGCCGGCTCGTCGCGAGGCCCCCGTAGAAGGCGAGCAGCCAGTCCGGGATCAAGTACCGTCCCCGCGCCATATTGGCCAAGTACGCGCCGGTCGCGAGCCGCGCGCGCAGCGACGGATGCTTCGCGACGAAACGCCGCGCCATCAGCGCCTTTTCCACGGCTTTGCGCCCTTCGATCGCGAGCGTCTGCTCCTGCGGCGGTTTGATGTGCCAAAGGTACGCGTCCCACGAGAACTTCCACGGAACGTGCCGCCGGCGAAGACGCAGTCCGAGCTCCGTGTCTTCCCAGCCATATAAATTGAAGCTCTCATCGAAGCCGCCCGCGTCGATGAAAGTCGCCTTCCTGACCGACGCGTTGCAGCTACAGAGGTATGCGCGCGAATAGTTCACGGCTCGTGGCGCCGGACGCCGTTCCGGCGAGCCGACGTTCAAGATCGGCCCATTGACGACGAAATTCCCGCCGCCCTGCGCGGCCGCGTGCGCCGCGAGCCAGCGCTCGGGCAGCAGCACGTCGTCATCGCAAAACGCCAGGTAGTCGCCGCGCGCCGCCTCCGCTCCACGATTGCGAGCCCTCGCGCGATTCGGGTGCGGCTCGGCGACGTACCGAACCGGCGGATCGCCGCCGGAACGCGCCTCGACCAGACTCCTCGTGCCGTCGTGCGAGCCGTTGTCGACGACGATCACCTCGAACGGCGGCGCACCCGCCTGAGCATCGAGCGTCGCCAACGCTCCGCGCAGGAAATGCTCGCGATCTTTGCTCGCGATGACGACCGAGATCATGCGGCCAGCGCAAGCAGGGAAGTCGCCATGCGATCGGCCGCGCCGACGTGGTCCCGATAGAGCCGCGCGAGGCCCTCCCGCGCCGACTCGAGCCACGCTCGATCATCGTAGCGTTCGAGCGCGACGCGCGCGACGCGGCCCGGGGTTAGTGTTCCATGCAGCTCGCACATGAGCGGCGCGCCGGCGTCCATGTTGGGCTGAGTGTGAAATTCGAAGCGCCGGGAAAGCGCGACGGCGGCCGCGCGCTTTAGCGGAACACCGACCACCGGGACGCGGTCGAGATAGGTCAGTGGGCCGTTGATCGTCACCACCTCGGGAGCGTTCAGCGGCGTGATCGCAACCGCCGGCGTCCCGAGCGCGGCGAGCTCGATCGTCTTCGTTCCCGGAATCGTCACGGCGAGCCGCGCGTGCCGCGCCGCCGCAAGCGCGTTCCACAGCAGCGGGATGCGGACGTCGTCGTCCGCGGTGAGAAAGTCGCCGCCGCCGTCGGCGACCAGCCGGCCACGCCGCCCGAACATGCGCCGATGGCCTCCCGTCTCGATCGCTCGGCGCACCTGCTCCCGCGAAGTGAACGGCGAGAGTGCGAAGGCTATCGGGACTTCCGGCCTCTCCCGTAAGGCGCGCTGCGCCATCGCGAAGAAAAAAGGAACGAGACTACCGATCTCATAGGCGCGCGAGCCCGGCATCACGAGAATGCCGTCGACGGGCGTGCCCGGCTCCGGCGGAAGGCTCGCCTCGAACAAGGCCCCGTCGATCGCCAGATTACCGACCCGCTCGATGCGCTCGCGTGGGGTTCCCCACTCGGCGAGCTGTTCGGCGTTACCGCGATCCACGGCGAACGCGCGGTCAAACAGTCGCCGGTACGCGCGTCGGGAAAACTTATAGGTGGCCGCGCGGCCGCGCAGGCGTGCGTGAACGCGCGCGGCGTGCATCAGATCGCCGCCGATGTACTGCACGAGGTCCACGCCGGCGGGCACCGCGTCGAGCCGCGCGCCCAGTGCGAACCTCACGTAGCTCTTCGGATCGAGCACGCACGCCTGCGGAAACGCTTCGCGGACCATCGCGGCCTCGAAGCCGGTCGCGTAATCGTCGGGCACTAGGAAGACGAGCGCCTGGAGGTCCGGCGCGCGCGCGTACAGCGCGCGCAGCAGTGGTCGCAGCCAGCCGGCGACTTCACCCGGCCCGTTAGCGGTGAACGCTATATGCATGAAGGATGCGCGCAATCGTGTCGGTCGTGCTCTCGCCCGCGACGTGCGGTGCGAGCGCGATGCGGCCGCCATGCCCGAGGACGACGCTTCGCTCCGGCAGCTCCTCTTCACGGTATTGATCGCTCTTGACGTGCACGTCCGGACGTATCCGATCGAGCAGAACTTCCGGAGTGCGCTCGGCGAAGCCAACCACAACATCCACGCTGCGTAGCGCGAGCAGAACCCTCGCACGCTCGGAGAAGGCGACGATGGGACGCGACCGGCCCTTGATGCGGGTCACGGACTCGTCCTCGTTCAAACCGACGATCAACGCGTCGCCCTGCGCTCGCGCCCAGGCCAGATACTCTACGTGGCCGGCATGCAGCACGTCGAAGCAGCCGTTCGTGAAGACCACGCACCGATGCTCCGCACGCAGCTTTTCACGCCACCCCACCGCGTCGCCGACGGCGAGCAGCCGCCCGAAGAGCCGATCCTCGCTCATTGCGGAGCCGGGTCGACCAGCGCGAGTATCTCGTCGGGCGACGCAGTCGCCGTGCCGAGCTTCTCCACGACGACGCCGGCGGCGAAGTTCGCGAGCTGCATCGCCTGCTCGATCGGCGCCCCGCCCGCCAGCGCGAGCCCCAGCACGGCCGTCACGGTGTCGCCCGCACCGCTGACGTCGTACACGGTGCGCGCGACCGAAGGGATTTGCAGCCGCTCCCCGGCCTTTCCGAACAGCGCCATGCCGTGCTCGCCCCGAGTGATCACCGCGTAGCGGCACCCGAGCATCTCGATCAGACGCAATCCGGACCTCTCGAGGTCTGCGTCGTCGCGTATCGCAATGCCGGTCATCGTCGCGACCTCGGCCGCGTTCGGCGCGACGCACGTTATGCCGTTATAGAGCGCGACGTTTTGAGGCTTCGGGTCCGCCAGCACCAGGCGGCACCGCGAGGCGGCTTCGACGATCTCGCGGCAAAGCAGGCCCTTCGCGTAATCGCTGAGGATGACGGCGTCGCATCGCGCCGCGCGCTCGCGCACGAATTCGGCGATGCGGTGCCGATCCGCGGCCTCCAGCACCGCCGTCGACTCCCAATCGGCGCGGACTACCTGTTGGCTGTGGGCGACGATCCGCGTTTTGCGCGTCGTCGGACGATCGACGATCGTGAAAACGCCGGAGTCGTCAACCTCCTCTCCGCGCAGAAGATTGCGCACCTGGTCTGCGAACGCGTCGTCGCCGACGGCGCCGACGAAGATAACCTGCGCGCGCAACGCACGGAGGTTGTTGGCTACGTTGCCCGCACCGCCCAGCGTGAACGAGTGATCGACGACCGCCACGACGGGCACGGGCGCCTCGGGAGAGATCCGGGTGACGGTTCCCCATATCCACTCATCGACCATCAGGTCGCCCACGACCATGATCCGCAGCCGGCCCGCGCGATCGAAGAGCGTTCGGGCGTCGGGCACCATCAGCGCCGGCGTCACGGAATTCCGCCCTCGAAGATCAGGCGCTGCTCGACGAGGTCGCAGACGATGTGCGCCATCACTTGGTGGACCTCTTGAACGATAGCCGCATACCCGTCGGGCCCGATCAGCGCGTAGTCGGCCACCTCGGCCACCTTGCCGCCGCCGTTGCCCGTGAATGCGACCGTCACCGCGCCCCGCTTTTTGGCCGCCTCGAGCGCCAACACGACGTTGCGCGAGCCGCCGCTCGTCGTCATGCCGATGACGACGTCGCCGGGCCGCGCGAATGCCTCGACCTGACGCGAGAAGACGTGATCGTAGCCGTAGTCGTTGCCGACGCAGGTGAGCGTGGAAGAGTTGACCGAGAGCGCCTCGCTGTGAAGGCCCGGGCGCTCGCGCAGATATCTGCCGGACAGCTCGGCCGCCATGTGCTGCGCTTCGGCGGCGCTGCCTCCGTTGCCGCACCACAGGACTTTCTTCCCTGCGCGGAGCGCCATCACGATCGCGTCGACGATCGCCTCGACCTCCGCACGGTAGTGCGCGGCATCCAGCAGTCCGCGCCGATCCGCGAGCAGCTCCGCAAAGTCGCGGCGCCCATGATACGTCATCGCTCGATCCAAAACAGCTCGTCGCCCTGCGAAACCAGCTCGCCGTTGTCGGGAACGACGCGCAGGATCGTTCCGGAGTCGTCGCTCTGAATCTCGTTAAAGAGCTTCATCGCCTCCAACACGCACAGCACGTCTCCCGACTCGACGCGATCTCCAACCTCGACGTACGGCCGTGAGTCGGGCGATGCGGAACGATAAAAGACCCCGGTGAGAGGGGCGAGGACCTTCGTGACGTTCGCGGGCGCCGCAAGCGGCGCGTCCTCCGCGGCCGGTCCCGGAGGCGAGTAGTGCCCGGGCGCCGACTGCGCGTTCGGGTCTCGGCGGGAGAGCTCGTATACCGTGTCGCCGAGCTTGATCTTGAGGGTTTCGAGGTCGTGCTCGTGCATGAGGTCCAGCAGCTCGCGCAAGATCCGGGTCTCTTCGGCGTACCGGTCTTCCATCACGCCGTCGCTTCTACGAGGAGCTCGGCAAGGACTCCGCCGGCCGCTAATGGGAGCCGGCGGTCGCTGCGCTTTTCGAGGTCGCGTAGGACGAGCTCGCCCGCGGTAAGCTCCTCGCTCCCCACGATCAGCGCGTAGCGGGCGCGATTGCGATCGGCGATTTTAAGGTGGGCCAGAAGCTTACGATCCTGATAATCCATGTACGTCGGCGCATCGAGTTTGCGGCGCAGTTCGGCGACGACCGGCACGAGCACGGCGCGGGCCTGCGCCCCGAGCGCGATCGCCTGAACGCCGCTGCGGGGCGGTTCCGCGCCGCCCTCGTGTGCCCGCAGCATCATCACGAACCGCTCGAGGCCGAGCGCAAATCCGACGGCCGGTATATCCGTTCCGCCGAGGGAGCGTACGAGATCGTCGTAGCGGCCGCCGCCGCACACGCTGCTGTGCGCACCCAGCGCGCTCGAAGTGATTTCGAAGACGGTTCGCCCGTAGTAGTCGAGACCGCGCACGATGCGCGGGTTGACCACGAACGGGATTCCGGCCAAAACGAGATACGACTTGAGGGCCTCGAAGTGTTCGCGGCACGCCGCGCACAAGAACTCCTCGAACGTCGGAGCACTTTCTACGTAGGGGAGATCCGCGGGATCCTTGCTGTCGAGCAGCCGCAGCGGATTGCGCTCGACCCGACGCCGCGCGTCCTCGCTCATGGACGGCAGATGCGGCGCAAAGTGAGCGAGCAGCGCGTTGCGATACATCGGTCTGCACGCGGAGTCGCCAATCGAGTTGACGTGCAGGACCGCGTCGGTCATGCGGTAGTCTGCGACCAGCTCCCAGGCCATGGAGATGACCTCGAGATCCGCTTCAGGTCCGGGAAAGCCGAAACACTCGACACCGAACTGATGCGACTGCCGGTAGCGCCCCTTCTGTGGGCGCTCGTAGCGGAAGATCGGTCCTATGTAATACAGGCGCAGCGGGGCCTGCGCGAGGAGTCCACGCTCGAGCACCGCTCGAACGACGGGCGCCGTCCACTCGGGCCGGAGCGTGAGGCTGCGGCCGCCGCGGTCGTCGAACGTGTACATTTCCTTCTCGACGATGTCGCTCAGCTCGCCGACTCCGCGGACGAAGAGATCGGTGGACTCGAACATCGGCGTGCGGATCTCGCCGTATCCGAAGCGAGCCGCCAACCGATGGATGCGCGCTTCGAGCTCGCTCCAGCGGGCCGACTCCGGAGGAAAAAGATCGGCGGTGCCGCGCGGCGCGCTCAAGCTCTTTTCCGGCATACCGCTGCACTTCGGGTAGCGCGCGCGCGTTTCCGGCGTGATTGTCGCGCGTGCGCGCAGTGCTCTATGGGGCCGCGGCGCTCGCGCTCGCGACCCTGACATCGCCGGATACGATTCGCACCGCGCTTGCCAGCGCGGCAAGCGCGCTCGTCGAAGCGACGCCGTTCATCTTCGCCGGCGTTGCGCTCGCAAGCGTGCTCCGGCGAAGCGGCGCCGTCGTCGCGCATCTCGGTTGCGGCTGCGCGGGTGGCCCTTCGGCGCGCTCTCTTCCCGCCGCGGCCGCGACGTGGCTGCTCTTCGGCCCGTTCGTCGCAACGGCTCGCTACGCGGCCGCGACACTGGTCACGCGCGTACTTCGGCGCGTCCGCGGTGAGGACGTCTGTCGCGACGCACAACGCGCGCACCCGCTCGCCGAGCTTCGGGCAGTGCTTCCCGCGGCGCTGCTCGGCGGCGCCTGCGCGCAAATCTTCGCGGGCTTCGATCCGGCACGACTATCGCCGGTCGAGGGCGCCGCGATCGGGGCCGCGCTCGGCTTCGGTGCTGCCGGATGCGGGCTCGGCGCGGTCGCCCTCGCGGCCGCGCTGCGCGTCCACGCGCCCGCAATGGCGGCGGCATTCCTCTGCGTCGCCGGGATCGTCGACCTGCGCGCCCTGCGAGTGATTCGCGCGCCGATTCGAACCCAACACGACGCGCTCGCGTACGTCCTGCTCGCGGCCGCGACCGCGCTGATCGCATCGCGAAACGGCGACGCGCTCGTGCATCCCGCGCTGGTGCTGCCGTTGTGGGGCTGCGCGCTCGCGGCAGTCTTCTCCGCCGCGCGCTATCGGCGAGCGCAGTGCGCGACGGCGCGGTTCGCGCCGAGCCTCATGCTCCTCGGGGCGTTGATCGGCGCGCCGCCGCCTGCGTATCATGCGACGGAAACGACGCTGACGCAACTCTTCGCCGGAGAGCGCCTTACCTTCACCGGGGTGCTGTCTTGCGAAAACGGAACATGCGGGCTCGTTCGCTATGCGATCACGTGTTGCCGGGCGGACGCGGCGCCCGTCGTCGTGCGATTGAGCGTTCCCCCGCGCGAGCCGGCCGGCACGTGGCTGCGCGCGACCGGGCGAATCGACGAGAGTCACGGCGATCTTCGGCTCGTGGCCCAAAGCCTCGAGCTCATCCCGCCGCCGCCGGACCCTTTTATTTATCGATAAAAAGCCTAATTTCTCTCTTTACGGGGCTCGAGGAGCTCGATCGGGATTCCGTTGGGATCTTCGACGAAGGCGATCGCGCGCGTGCCGCTCGGCGACTTGTAGACGTCCTTGAGGACGCGTACCCCTTTCGACTTCAGCGCATCGATGTAGGCCCGGAGATCCTCATCGACTTCGAGCGCCAAATGCTCGTAGCGATTGCCGATCTCATACGGCGGATGCTCTTCGAGATCGTAAACGAGCTCGATGTACGAGCGCCAATCGTTGCCGACGAACGCCATGTCGGCGTTGCCGGGGTAATGATGCGGGCCGTCGAGCAGCCGAAGCCCGAGTTTCTTCGTGTAGAAGTCGATCGATTCGTCCATGTCGTTGACGAAGATCGACGTGTGCAAGAATCTCGCCATAGTGAGACCCTTTCCCCACTCAGTGGAGAAAGTACCGGTAGCTCGAGAAGACGAGAGCCACGTCGAGTGCGTCGGCGGCCGCGATCACTTGCTCGTCACGCACCGAGCCGCCGGGCGCGATGATCGCCGCGCAGCCGCCCCCGACCGCCGCCTCCAGCCCGTCGGCGAACGGGAAGAAGCCGTCGCTCGCGCAGGCCGAACCGCGCGCGCCGTCGCCCGCGCGGCTCGCCGCGATCTCGACCGCGCTCACGCGATTGGTCTGACCCGCGCAGATTCCTCGCGTCGTTCCATCCTTGACGATCACGATGCCATTGCTCTTCACGTGGCGCACGACGTCCCACGCGAAGGCGAGATCGTGCCACTGCTGTTCGGTGGGCCGTTTGCGGCTCACGACGCGCCACTGCTCGGGCGCGGCCGCGGGGTCGTCGTCTTCGGCTAATACTCCGCCGAGCGCGCTGCGCAGGCGCAGCTCCCGCGCCAGCTGGTCGGGCAACTCCGGCGCGAAGCGCATGATCCGCAGGTTTTTCTTCTTTTTGAGGATTTCGAGCGCGTCGGGCTCGAAATCCGGCGCGGCCACGATCTCGAGGAAGAACTCGCGCAGCGCGGCCGCCGCTTCGCGCTCGATGGGCGCGTCCGTCGCCACTATCCCGCCGTAGGCCGAGATTGGATCGGCGTGCAGCGCCTCGCGCACCGCCAATCCCACGCTCGAGCGCTGGGCGACGGCGCAGGGCACGGCGTGCTTGACTACGGCCGCGCGCACGAAGCGGGCGTGCTCGCTGCCGAATGCCGCGCCGAGCGGAGCGCGCGAGAGCAGGCGCAGCGTCGCGTCGAGGTCCAGCAGGTTGTTGTACGAGAGCGCCTTGCCGCCGAGCTGATCCGGCAGACGATCGGCGCGGTCGAGATAGAACGCCGCTCGCTCCTGCGGATTCGTCCCGTAGCGTAGACGCTTTGCAAGCGGAAGCGTCAGCGCCAACGCACCGGGCAGTTCGGTCGGCAACACCTCCCCGGCGGTGGCGAGGTAGTGCGAGATCGCGGCGTCGTATTCGGCGGTTCGCTCGAAAGCCGAGACAGCGAGCCGGCGTCGCAGCGCCGCCCCGACCTCACCCGCTTCGAGCGCCCGCGTGTACTCGGCATATTGCGAGGGATGTGTCAGGACCGCGACGTGGTCGAAATTCTTGCCGGCGGCGCGCAGCAGCGCGACGCCGCCGATGTCAATCTGCTCGATCGCCTCGCGAAGGGTCGTGCCGGGGCGGGCCACCGTCGCCTCGAACGGATACAAGTTGACGGCGACGGTGATGATCTCCGGTATTGCGTAGGTATCCCGATCCCGCTCGTGTTCGGGATCGGTCCGATCGTACAGAATCGCGCCGAAGATCTTGGGATGAAGCGTCTTGACGCGGCCGCCGAACAGTGCCGGAAAGCCCGTAACGTCGCCTACGTCCTGCGCCGGGATCCCGTTGTGCTCTAAGAAAGCCCGAGTGCCGCCGGTCGCATAGATTCGGGTTCCGCGTTCGTGCAGCGCGCGCGCGAGTTCGGCGGCACCGGTCTTGTCGTAGAGCGAGAAGAGCGCCGCCCGTCGTGTGGGGAAGCCCTCAGGCAAGCAGAGCCTCCGCCTGCGCCACGAGCTCCGCCGAAACGATCGCGCTCGCTCCCGAGTCGCTCGTCGTCACCCCGAAGATGCGGTCGGCGATCTCCATTGTCTTCTTGTTGTGCGTCACGATAACCATCTGCGACTCCGTCGCGAACTCTTTCACCATCCCGCAGAACCGATCGATGTTTGCGTCGTCGAGCGCGGCGTCGACCTCGTCGAGCAAGTAGAACGGCGCCGGCTTCGTCGCGATCAGCGCAAAGATCAACGCGGCGGCGGTCATGGCGCGTTCGCCTCCGGACAGCGCCGCCAGCGGCATTTCCTTCTTGCCCGGCGGCTGCACCGCGATCTCGATACCGGTCTCCGCCAGATTCTCCGGCTGCGTCTGCCACATCTTGGCCTGACCGCCCGAGAAGAGACGCCCATACATCGTCGTAAACGCCTCTGAGACCTTCGCGAAGGTCTCGTTGAACCGCACTTGGGTCTCGCGCTCGATTTCGCGGATAGACTCGAGCAAGGTTTCGCGCGCCGCGCTGAGATCGTGCAGTTGCGCGCCGAGAAACTGCCGTCGCTCGGCAAGCTCTTCGCGTTCGGCCTCCGCGTTCAGGTTGACGTTGGCTTGCAAGCGCGCGAGCTCGTCACGGAGGCGCGGCAGCTCGTCGACGACTGCGTCCGCTTCTTTTGCATAACGCTGCGTGACGTCGGCGCACTCTTCGTTCGTGGCGGGGTTCTGAGCGAACTGCGAGACGAGCATGCCCAGCTCGGCCTCGATCTCGGCGAGCCGCGTGCGCTGTCGCTCTCCGCCGGCCGCCGTGTCGCGCTCCTCCTGCTCGGCCATTCGAAGATCCGACTCGAGCCGCGCCTGCCGCTGCACGAGCGCCTCGCGTTGCGCGCGGGCGGCGTCCAGCCGCTCGTCCACGCCGGCGATTCCCCGGCGCAAGCCTTCCACGCGGGCGTGCGACGTGCGCGTCTCCTCCATCAGCGACGCGATCTCCGCGAGCATCTCCTCGCGCGCGACGCCGGCGCGTTCGCCATCCTGATCGAGCATACCGAGGCGCGCTTTGGCCGCGTCGCGCTCGGCAGTCAGCGCGGCCGCGCGTTCGCGCAGGTCCGCGGCGGTCGCGCTCGCCGCGAGCTGATCGGCCTCGGCGCTCGCGATCTTTTCGCGTACGCCGGCCAGCTCGCGTTCGAGGCGTGTGCGATGCTCGTCGCTGCGCTCCTCCTCGGGCTCCGCGCGCTCGTACTCGTACTCGCGCTCTCGCGAGAGCGCGGCTGCGGCGCGCAGATGCGATGCCGCCCCGCGGGCGGCCTCGAGCTCCGAGCGCGTGCGCTCGACTTCGGCGCCGAGCGCCGCGAGCTCGGCGCGCAGGCCGACGAGTCGCGCTTCCGTTTCGGCCTGCCGCTCGCGCGCCGCGTCGCGCGCGTCGATCGCCGCTTCGGCGCGCTGATGCGCGGCGTTCAAGCCGCGCTCGGCCTCCTCGAGGCGCGCGCGCATCCCCACCAGCGCTTCGCGAAGACTCTGCGCCTGAAAGCGCCGGGACAGGATCGAGCGCTCGCGTGCGAAGTGTCCGCCCGTGATCGCGCCTCCGCCGGTGATCTGCTCTCCGCCGAGCGTGACGATCGTATCCCGGAACCCACGCCCCCGAACGAGCTCGATTCCCGTCTGCAGCTTATCCACGATCAGGACGTTGCCGACCAAGAAGCCGACGACGCCGGCAAAGCGCGGCGCGGTGACGATCAGGGTGTGCGCATACCCCAAGACGCCCGCAACCGCGCCGATCGCGGGATCGAGTTCGCGGCCCTTCCGATCGGCGAGCGTGTCGAGTGGAAGAAACGTCGCGCGCCCGGCCTCTTTACGGTTGAGAAACTCGACGCCCCGTTCGGCGTCCTCGGACGTCGTGGTAACGACGTTAGAGAGGCGCGCGCCGAACGCGACGTCCATCGCACGCGCAAACCGCTCCTGCGTCGTGATGAGATTCGAGACGATTCCCTCGATGCCGCGCAGCTCGCCCCGTTGCCACGCCTCGATGACCGCCCGCGTCCCGGGGACGTGTCCCTCGAGCGCGTTCTCCAGCTCTTCGATGGTGTGCAGGCGCGATTCGGCGACCTTGACCTCGCCCGACTGTTCGTGTACGAGGGTGCGCGCGCGCGCGACGTCCTCCTGCGCGAGCGCGGCCTCACGCGCCGCGTCTTCGGCGCGTCCGCGCGCATCGAGCGCCGCCTCTTCGAGTATCTCGTGCTGTCGCCGGCGCTCCCCGTGGCGATGCGCCGCGCCGCCGGCGGCGATCTCGACCTCTTCCGCGCGTTCGCGTGCGGCACGTTCTTCGCGATCGAGCCGGTCCGCATCGGCGCGCAGCGCTTCGGCTTGGACGCGGCGCTCGGCCCGCCGAGCCGCGAGTTCCGTCGCCGCAACCTCGATCTCGCGCAACTGCATGAATACCGACTCGAGCTGGCGATGTGTCCCCGCAAGCGCCGCCTGCGCCGCGAGCTCGCGTTCGCGCGCGGCGTCGATGTCGCGCCCGAGCGGCCCGATTCTTTCCTCGAGACCGGCAATCGTTTCGACGAGGCCGGCTCGTTCCGCCCCCGCCCGCGCGACGTCCTGGGAGGTTTGCGTCGACTGGCGCTCGAGGGCCTCACGACGCGCGAGCGCGGCGGCGTACTGCGCCTCACCGGAGGCGAGCTCGCCGCGACGGCCTTGCGACTGCGAACGCAGCTCTTCCAGCTCCAGCTCACACCGGTAGAGCTCGGTGCGCAGCGCGGCTAGCGCGGCGCCCGATGCGGCCGACTTGGAGGCGGCGACGCTGCGCTGTTCCTCGTTTTTCCCCAACACGTCGCGCAGCGACGCGGCCTCGGCGCGCCGCGTTGCGCTCGCTCGCAGGTAGCTCAAAATCTCGAGGTCGCGGACGCGCGTGCTGACGCGGCGGTACCGTTTAGCCCGGCGCACCTGCGTGTCGAGCTCCGGGATACGCCGCTCGAGCTCGGCGATCAGGTCGCTTATCCGGATGGCGTTTTGCTCGGTGCGCTCGAGCCTGCGCAGCGACTCGTGCTTGCGCGCGAGAAACTTTCCGATGCCGGCGGTCTCCTCGAAGAGCGCCCGCCGCTCCGCGGGCTTGCTCGTGAGAATGGCGTCGATCTGTCCTTGTGACACGATGGCGTAGGAGCCCGGACCGAGCCCCGTGCCCATCAACAAGTCGACGATGTCGCGCAGCCGTACCGCGGTGCGATTGATGAAATACTCGCTCTCGCCGACGCGATAGGCTCGCCGCGTAAGCTCGACCTCTCGGAAGTCGATCGGCATCCTGCGATCGCCGTTGTCGAAGAGGACCGAGACCTCGGCGAGTCCCAACGGCTTGCGCAGCTCGTTGCCCGCGAAGATGACGTCCTCGAGCCTGCCGGAGCGCAGGCTCTTGGTCGAGGTCTCGCCCAACACCCAGCGGAACGCGTCCACGAGGTTGGACTTGCCGGATCCGTTGGGCCCGACGATCGCCGTGACGCCATCCCCGAACTCGAGCTGTGTCGGCTCCGCGAACGTCTTGAATCCAAAGGATCGAATGCTGCGCAGCTTCACGGGCGATCCTTGATGGAGACGAGCGCCGCCTCGGCGGCCGCCTGCTGCGCGGCCCTTTTCGAAGGACCGTCGCCCCTGCCCAGGATCTTGCCCTTCACGATGACGCGCGACTTGAAGGCCGGCCGCTGCGGCGTGCCGCGGCTCGTCTCGCGATAGACCGGAGTCGCGGCCAGATGCTCTTGCGCGTAGTGCTGCAATCGAGTCTTCGCGTCGAGAAGCGCGTCGGCCGAATGATCGAGTTGTTCGATGTGCTGCGTGACGACGAAATGCCGCGCCTTCTCCAGCCCGAACCGAAGGTAGAGCGCGCCCACGAAGGCTTCGAACGCGTCGGCGAGCACGGAAGTGTTTTCGGCACCCCCCGCGGCGCGCATGCCGGCGCCGAGGTGCATCGAATCCGAGAACTCCAGGCGCCGCGCCGTGCGCGCGAGCTGGGCGTCGTTGACGATGGCGGCCTTACGCAGCGTGAGCATGCCCTCGGGCTCCCCGGTGAAAGAGTCGTAGAGCCACGCCGCGGTGATGCATCCGAGGATCGAGTCGCCCAGGAATTCCATTCGCTCGTTGGACGCGCCGCCGTGCTCCTTGGCATAGCTCTGATGAACGAACGCCGATTCGAACGCGCCCAGTTGGCCGGGCTTGCGGACATCCGCAAGACGAAGCAGGGCGCGCAGTCGCCGCCGGTTTGCCTCGCCACTCACGTCGGACCGCTCGTTCTATCTCGCCTTGCCGAAGACGATGACGCTGTTGTGCCCCCCGAAACCGAACGAATTCGAGAGCGCAACGCGGATCGGGGCGCTGCGGGCGACGTTGGGGACGTAGTCGAGCCGGCATTCCGGATCGGGAAACTCGTAGTTCGTGGTCGGCGGCATGACGTCGAGATGGACGGACAGCACCGTCGCGACGCCTTCGATGCCGCCGGCCGCCCCGAGCGCATGACCGTGCATCGATTTCGTCGAGCTTACGCCGATCCGAAACGCGTGCTCGCCGAACGTGGTCTCGATTGCCTTGGACTCGGCCGGATCCCCCATCGGCGTCGACGTGCCGTGGGCGTTGATGTAATCCACGTCCTCGGGCCCGATCCGCGCGCTTTCGAACGCTCGCGCGAAAGCGAGGCGCACTCCCTTGCCGTCCGGGTCGGGAGCGACGAGGTCGTAGGCGTCCGATGACTGCCCGTATCCGAGCACCTCGCAGTAGATCCTCGCGCCGCGCTTGCGCGCATGCTCGTACTCCTCGAGCACGAGAATCCCCGCTCCCTCGCCGAGGACGAATCCGTCGCGCTCCCTGTCGAACGGCCGGCTGGCGCGCGCGGGATCGTCGTTGCGCGTCGACATCGCCCGCATCGACGAGAAGCCCCCGATCGCGAGCGGCGACACCGTCGCCTCGCTCCCGCCCGTGATCATCGCGATCGCGTCACCGTAGGCGACCGCGTTGTAGGCGGTGCAGATCGCGTCGTTGGCGCTCGCGCAGGCGCTCGCCGCGGCAAAGAATGGCCCCCGGTAGCCGTAGGCCATCGAGATGTGGGCGGGCGCCGCATTCGCCATCAGCATGGGGATGAAGAACGGCGTCACCTTCGACCACGTCCCGTTCTCGTTCGCCTTATCCGAATTGAGCCAAAAGGTGATGATGCCGCCGATCCCGGTTCCGATGACGCCTCCCACGCGCTGCTTAAATTCCGCGTCGTCCGGCAGCTTCGCATCTTCGATGGCCTCGCGCGCCGCCACGAAGGCGAACTGGGTGAAACGGTCCATCCGTCGCGCTTCCTTCCGCCCGATGAGCTCCTCGGGCTTGAAGTCCTTGACCTCTCCCGCGATCCGCGTGATGAAGTCCGCCGCGTCGAAGGCCGTGATCGGGGCGATGCCCGACTCCCCGGCCACCAGACGCCGCCAGAACTCCTCGCGGGTGTTGCCGACCGGAGTGACGGCGCCGAGCCCCGTCACGGCGACCCGCCGGCGGGCAGGCGGCTGCATAGTGGACACGCTCAAAACTTCACCAAGTTACGGCGACCCCGAGGTGCTTCCCCGCACGGCGAGCGGCTCGTCCGGATCGCCGCGCGGCCCTCGCGGCTGCTTGCGCTCGCCGGTAGGGGTGGATATAATCAGGGGCTGTCTGCCACCGGGCGTGGCATTACTCTTCGCCACAAGGGACGTTATGAAGCGGACGTATCAGCCGCACAATCGCCGCCGCAAGCGCGTGCATGGATTTCTCGAGCGCATGAGCACCAAGCAGGGGCGTAAGGTGCTGGCCCGCCGCCGTAGGAAGGGGCGTCATCGTCTCACGGTCTAATGCGCCGCTTTGCAAGCCTGCGCAGCCAAGCGGATTTCGCTCGTTTGCGCCGGCACGGCCGGCGCGTTTCGACGAAGAGCTTCGTCATTTATCGTAGCGAAGCGCTGCCCGGGGACGCACGCGCGCTCGTCGGCATCACGGTGAGCAAGGCAATCGGAAAGGCCGTGCTCCGAAACAAGCTCCGTCGGCGCCTCGCGGCGGTTCTCGACGAGGCCCTCGCACCGCGCAACGCGATGCGCCTCTTGTTCGTCGCGCGTCCGTTTGCGGCGAATGCATCGTTCGGCGATTTGCGGGCCGAGGTAACCTCGGCTCTGGGGCCGGTGTAGTACATCCCATGCGCGTCGCGCTCGCGGGACTGATCCGCCTCTACCAAGTCGCCGTCTCGCCACTGCTGCCTCGGGCCTGCCGTTTCTATCCGACCTGCTCGCAATACGCGCTCGAAGCCGTCGTCCGCCACGGCGCCCTCTACGGCACGGCTCTTGCGGCGAGGCGCCTCGCGCGCTGCCACCCGTGGAACCCCGGGGGCGTCGACTTCGTGCCGGACTTCAAGCGAGGTAGCTAGTGCACTTGCTGCTCGCCGCGTCGTGGCTCGATCCCATCGTCAACGTGCTGTCGTCGGCGGTCATGCTCATCAACAAGCCGATCAACAACCTCGGCTGGAGCCTGGTGATCCTCGCGGCGCTGATCCGGGTCTTCTTCTGGCCGCTGAACACGGCGCAATTCAAGGCATTCCTCGGAATGCAGAAGATCGCGCCGCAGCTCAAGGCGCTTCAAGCCAAATACAAAGACGACAAACAGCGACTCCAGCAAGAGACGATGGCGCTCTACAAGGTGCATCGCGTCAATCCGTTCGCGGGCTGCTGGCCGATGCTCGTGCAATATCCCGTCATCATCAGCGTCTATTACGTGGTGATGAACCACAAGACGCTGTTTGCGAATCAGAGCTGGCTATGGATAGGCAGCGCGATCACGCAGGGGACTGCAGCGCCGGCGATTCTCGGTGCGCCGATCTTTGCCGCAAGCCTGGCGCTTCCGGATTTGGTGCTGATCCTGCTCTACGCGTTCTCCATGTACCTCAGCGTCCGTTACGTCAGCATGCCCGCGACGGACCCGCAGCAGGCCCAAACCCAGCGCATGATGGCCGTCATCTCGCCCGTGCTGCTCGGCTTCATGGGTTGGAAATATCACTGGCCCTCGGCGATGGTGCTCTACTGGTTTTCCTACAACGCCTTCACCATGGGCCAGCAGTTCTACTTACTTCGCCGCTATCATCAGCCGCTCGCGCTGATCGACAGCGAGCACGTGATCACGCAGGAGTCGCAAGCCGCGGTCTCGCCGAAAGACGGAGCGGCCAAGGCCTCGCCGAGCGGAAACGGCGTCGCCAAGTCGGGTCCCGCGAAGTCCGCGCGCGGCACGCGGTCGAAGCGCAAAAATAAACGAGGGGCGTAAGTTAGACGATGCTCTACGAAGATGATTTCGAGTTCGAGGAACAACCGGCGGACGTTCGCGACCGCACGATAGGAAAGTCCCGCGGGGGACGCGGCGGGGGCAGGCGTCAGGGCCCGCAAGCGCACCGCGCGCCCGCGCGTCCGCAAACGCGCCAGGAGATTCCTGAGGCGGCCAAGCCGGCGCGCGACCTGCTGCGCGAGATCCTCGCGGGCATGGGGGTCGGTCCCGTCGAGATCGATTACATCGAGCGCACCGAGGGGGAGTATCTCGAGGTCAGCGGGCCGCACCTCGGGATGCTGATCGGCCGCCACGGCAACACCCTCGAGGCGCTGAATCTCATCTTCAACAACGCGTTCAACGCCGGAGTTCGAACGAATCGCCACTACTACACGATCGACGCGGAGGGTTACCGGGCGCACCGCGCGGACCAGCTCAAGAACGTGGCGCTCGCGATGCTCGAACGCTGCATGCGTGAGAACGCGCCGCAAAAGCTCGACCCGATGCTTCCGTCCGAGCGCAAGATCATCCACTTGGTGCTCGCGGATTCGCAGCACGTGCGCACCGAATCCGAAGGCGAAGAGCCGGAGCGACGCGTCGTAATTCATCCTCGCTAGTGGATCCGGGGGCCCCGGCGGCTTTGCCGCCGGGGGGCGCACAGCCCAACGGGCGGAGCGCCTTTTCAACCGACACCATCGTCGCGATCGCGACGCCGCCCGGGAAGGGGGCGATCGCGATCGTTCGTCTCAGCGGGCCGGCCGTGCCGTCCCTCTCGCAGCGGCTGGTGAGAACGAACGCGTCGATGCATCCGCGCGTGGCGACCCGCGCGGACGTCCTCGACGAAGGCGGCCGGCTACTCGACCGCGCGCTCGCGATCTCCTTTTCGGCGCCGCATAGCTACACGGGAGAAGCGATGCTGGAGCTGCAGCTCCACGGTTCACCCGTGGTTGCGCGCGAGGTCGTGCGCGCCGCGCTAGCCTGCGGCGCCCGGCTGGCGCAACCCGGCGAGTTCACGCGCCGCGCCTTCCTCAACGGCAAGCTGGATTTGCACGCGGCCGTTGCCGTCGCCGATCTGGTCGGCGCCGAGACGCGCGCCGCGGCTGCGGCCGCGCTCGCCAACCTCGGCGGCGGCCTCGCCGAGGAAATTCGCTCGCTGCGCGCGGCGCTCGCGAGCGTCGTCGAGGAACTCGCCGGCACGATCGATTTCCCCGAGGAAGTACCCGAGCCAGGGCGAGACGATCTGCAACGCCGTCTCGAACCGGTCGTCGCAGGCCTGGAACGGTTGCGGCACGACGGCGAGCTCGGACGGCTGGTGCGCGAGGGCGTGGCGGTCGCGATCGTCGGCCCGCCCAATGCCGGAAAATCTTCGCTGCTCAACGCCCTGCTCGGGTTCGAGCGCGCTATCGTCTCCGAGATTCCCGGCACGACGCGGGACGCGATCGAGGACGCGATCATCGTCGACGGCGTGCCGGTGCGCCTGATCGACACGGCGGGGATACGCGCGCACGCCGACCGCCTCGAGGCCGCCGGCATCGAGCGCACGCAGGCGGCCCTGGCCGCGGCCGGCATCGCACTGGTCGTGCTCGATGGCTCGGAGCCGCTGCGCTCGGATGCCCTCGACATCTTGGAACGCACGGCCGGGCGGCCTCGCATCGTCTTTTTCAATAAGGCCGACCTCGGCACGCGGGCGGCCGGCCAGATCGATGAGCCGGCGGCCATCGTCGGCAGCGTCCGCCGTCAAGGCACCCTGGACGAGCTGCGCGCGGCCATCGGGCGTCTCGGCTGGAGCGGCGAGCGCATCGACGTCTCACGCCCACACCTCGTGGCCCTGCACGAGTTTGACGGCGTCAACGCCGCACTCGGCAGCCTTCGGGAGGCGCGTCGGGCCCTCGACGACGGAGAGCCGATCGACTTCATCGCGACCGAGCTTCACCGCGCGTATTCTTCGCTCGGGCATGTAAGCGAGCGGGTAGCCGGCGAAGAGGTGATCGATGGCATCTTCTCGCGTTTCTGCATCGGAAAATAGCAGGAGGTTATGGTAATGCGCTGCGCTCTTCCCGCGTTGACGGCACTCGCGATCTTCGCTTTACCCGCGTCGACGCAGGCCAAGATCGTGTCGAACCTCGGCGTGACGATCATCAGCTGCGTCGTCAACTCCAACGGCGGCAACCTGACCAACGGCATCAACGTCGTCTACTACAACACGCACGACTCGCCGGCCACCGAGGTGGATTTTCTGCTGAGATACATGGGCAAACGTTACATCTTGATCGACAAGGGCAACTTTACGCGCGGAGCCCAGATCAATCACAACCTGACGAACGCGCTCACCGGCCAGCCATGGGATGGCCCGACTCCCAAGCTCTGCCGGGTCGAACGCGTTTATCTCGCGAACGGACGGAGCTTCTAGCATGCAGGCTGTTTCGACGGTTCATGTCCTGGCGCGCAATTGGTGGGCCCTGCTCATCCGTGGAATCGCCGCCGTAGTCTTCGGAATTCTGGCCTTCCTCTGGCCCGGCGCCACGATCGTGGCGATCGGCGTTCTGTTCGGCGCGTACGCGCTGGTCGACGGCGTCTTCGCCATCGTCGCCGCGGTGCGTGCGGCGGAGACGCAGCAGCGATGGTGGCCGTTCGTGATCGAGGGGATCATCGGCATCTTGATCGCAGCAATCACCTTCTACGACATCCGCATCACGCTGCTGGCCCTCTACTTCACGATTGCGGCGTGGGCGTTTTTGACCGGCATCTTCGAGCTCGTGGCGGCGGTGGAGCTGCGCAAGGTCGTGGCGAACGAGGTTTGGCTGATCATCGGCGGCCTCGCGTCCATTCTGTTCGGCATTCTGATGATCTGGTTTCCGCTCGCGGGCGTCTTGGCCATCATCTGGCTCATCGCCGCCTATGCGATCGTCTTCGGGATCATCATGATCGCGCTCTCGCTGCGGCTGCGCTCGCACGCGCATCCGACGGCCGCTACGACGACCTAGCTAAGACAATGTCGGGCGACGCCGGCACGATCGTGGTCGGCGGCGGCCATGCCGGAGTCGAGGCCGCGCTCGCATCCGCACGGCTGGGCGTCCCGACGCTGTTGGTGACGGGCGATCCGGAAAAGATCTGCACGCTCCCCTGCAACCCCTCGATCGGCGGAAGCGCCAAGGGACAGCTCGTGCGCGAAATCGACGCGCTCGGGGGGAGCATGGGCATCATTGCCGACCGCTGCAGCCTCCACGCGCGTTTTCTCAACGAGAGCAAGGGCCCGGCCGTGCGCGCGCTGCGCCAGCAAATGGACAAACCCGCATATGCGCGCGCCGCCCTCGAGCTGCTCCGTGCCGAGCCGAACCTGACCATCCTGCGGGGCCTGGTCGAGGATCTGGAAGTAACCTGCGGGGTCGTCAGAGGGGTCCGCTGCGCCGACGGGACGCGTCATCGAGCGACATCGGTCGTGCTCGCAACTGGAACCTTTCTGGGAGGGAAGTCCTTCCGCGGCGACGTCGTGCTTGCGGAGGGGCGTTTCGGCGAGGCTCCGGCGGCCGGGCTCGCGAGCGCGCTGCGGCGCCTCGGATTTCCCACGCTGCGTCTCAAGACCGGAACGCCGCCCCGCATCGACAAGCGCAGCATCGATCCGGCCGCGATGCTGGTCCAGGCGCCAAGTCCGTCGCCTCTTCTCTTCTCGCACCGCAGCGAGCCGCGCTTTTACGGACCGCAGCTTCCGTGCTACGTCACGCAGACGGGCGCGCGAACGCACGCGCTGGTGCGGGAAAACCTCCACCGCTCGCCGCTCTACGGTCTCGACCTAATTCGCGGGATCGGACCGCGCTATTGTCCGTCGATTGAAGACAAGGTCGTCAAGTTTGCCCACAACCCGTCACACCAGATCTTCGTCGAGCCGGAGGGCTGGGACGAGCCGACGCTGTACGTCGGCGGCTTCTCGACGTCGCTTCCGGCCGAGGTGCAACTGGAGATGCTGCGCACGCTGCCCGGCTTGGAACGCTGCGAGATGCTGCGTGCCGGATATGCGGTCGAGTACGACATGGTGCCTCCGATCGAGCTGCGGGAGACGCTGGAAACGCGCCGCATCGCCGGCCTCTTTCACTGCGGCCAGCTTAACGGAACCTCGGGCTACGAGGAGGCCGCGGCGCAAGGCCTGATCGCCGGCATCAATGCGGCGCGAGCCGCGCGCGGGGACGAACCGATGCGGTTGCGCCGAAGTCAGGCGTACATCGGCGTGCTGATCGACGACCTCGTCACGAAGGGCGTCGACGAACCCTACCGCATGTTGACGTCGCGCGCCGAGCACCGCATCCTCTTGCGCCATGACAATGCGGATCTTCGCCTGACGCCGCTGGGCCGAGAGGCGGGCCTGATCGACGATGCGGCATGGGAGAAGTTCGAACGGCGCCGTACGGCGCTCGAGCGCGCGCGTCATCGCGCGGAAACGGCTCGGGTCGGCGCCCAACGGCTCGCCGGCGAACGCTTCGAACGCGGCAGCACCCTCGCCGACGCCTTGCGGCGCCCGCGGCTCGAGTTCGGCGACGTCGCGGCATGCTTCGATCCGCCGCTCGAGCGGGAGATCGGCGAGCGGCTTGCCATCGAGCTCAAATGCGAAGGCTACGCGCGACGAGAGGAGCTCGCGATCGAGCGGTCGCGCGCGATCGAAGAGGCGCGAATTCCGGAGGATTTCGACTACCTCGCGATCCGAGCGCTCTCGCGTGAGGCGCGCGAGAAGTTTACGCGACAGCGCCCCCGCACGCTGGGGATGGCCGGCCGGATTCCGGGCGTGACTCCGTCGGACGTCGCGATCCTCGGGCTGTACCTCCACCGGCGCCCGCGACGCGATGTCGGAACTGCCGCCGGTCAAACGTCTATCGTGTCGTAAGGAGGACCCAACATGAGCGAATATGTGTTCCTGTACCGTGGCGGCGGCCGCCCCGAGTCGCCTGCCGAGGGCGAGAAGGTCATGCAGAAGTGGATCGCCTGGATGCAAGACCTCGAGACCAACGGCCATCTCAAGGACCGCGGGCAGCCGCTCGAGGGCGAGGGAAAGGTCGTGCGCGGTAAGCAGCGCTCCATCACCGACGGCCCCTACGCAGAGTCGAAGGACATCGTCGGCGGGTACACCCTGATCGAGGCCAAGGATCTGGTGCAGGCGGCCGAATTGGCCGGTGGATGCCCGATCTTCGACCGCGAGGGCCTGGTCGAAGTACGCCCCGTCATGAAGATGTAACCACGCCGCATGGAGCCCAGCGAGCATCTGTTCCGGCAAGAGTCGGGACGCATCGTCGCCGCGCTGTCTCGCATCTTCGGGCTCGACAACCTCGCGCTGGCAGAGGACGTCACGCAGGACGTCTTCTGCCGCGCGCTCGAGGTATGGAAACTGCGCGGAGTGCCGCACAATCCACCGGCATGGCTGATGAAAGCCGCTCGCAATCGCGCGATAGACGTGTTGCGCCGCGAGCGCACTGCGCGCAATCTCGTGCCTGAACTTGGACGCCTGCTGAACAGCGAATGGACGATGGTCGCCACGGTGAACGATCTGTTCGGCGCGGAAACGATCAAAGACGATCAGCTGCGGATGATGTTCTCGTGCTGCGACCGAAGTTTATCGGAGGACGCGCAGGTAGCACTGACGCTGCGGCTACAGTGCGGGTTCACGACCGCCGAGATCGCCGGCGCGTTCCTCAGTAAGAACGCGTCGATCGAGAAACGCATCGAGCGCGGCAAGAAGGTCTTGGCGAACTCGAAACGATTATTCGACTTTGGCGACGCGGAGCTGCCCGCGCGGCTGTCCGCGGTGCACCGCACGCTGTACCTCATGTTCAACGAGGGCTATCATGGCGCGTCGCGCGAGATGCCCGTGCGCGCCGAGCTCTGCAACGAAGCGATGCGGCTCGCCGCGTTACTGCTCGAGAACGCACGCGTCGCAACGCCTGCGACGCACGCGCTGTGCGCGCTGATGTATCTGCACGCGGCGCGCCTGCCGGCGCGAGTCGACGCGAACGGCAACCTCGTGCCGCTCGCACGACAAGACCGGGCACTGTGGAACCGGACGCTGATCGCGCGCGGTAACGAGCTGCTGGACCGGTCGGCGAGCGGAAGCGAGCTGAGCGAATATCACGTCGAGGCGGCGATCGCGTCGCTGCATTCCGGCGCCGCGACCGACGACGACACCGACTGGGATCGCCTGCTGTGGCTGTACGACATCCTCATCCGCATACGTCCGTCGCCGGTGATCGCGCTCAACCGCGCCATCGCCGTCGCGCAACGGGACGGCCCCGAGTCCGGCATCGCGGCAATCGGCGCCATTCCGGCGAGCGACCAGCTCGCGTCTTACCCGTTCCTCCCGGCGGCACTTGGCGAGCTGGAGCTGCGCGCAGGACGCGTCGAGCGCGCCCGCAACCACTTCGAGGCCGCCGCCGCGCTCGCGCGCAGCCCGATGGAACGCCGCTTTCTCGAGCTGCGCGTCGAAGCCGCCAGGGGTGAACCGCAGCGCTGAAGACGAGCTCTTCGCACTCTTAGAGGACGCAGGGGTCGCCGCGGCGCTGCGTGCCCCGCTGAGCCGCTACGGCGCGCTCGTGCTCGAAGCCGGCCGGCGGGTCAACCTGACTGGGGCAAAATCGCCCGGGGCGCTCGCGGATCATCTCCTCGACAGCCTAATGGTGGTGCCCCACGTCCGCGAACCGCTCGTCGACGTCGGCTCCGGGGCCGGCTTCCCCGGCATCCCGATCGCGATCGCCGCCGGGATCCCGGTGACGCTGATCGAGACCACGGCCAAGAAGGCCGCTTTCCTCGCCAAGGCCCTGGAGGAGCTAAACTTGCCCGGCGACGTGATTGCGCGACGCGCCGAGGACGCCGGGCGGGACGACACGCTGCGGGAGCGGTTCGCGAGCGGCACGGCGCGCGCGCTCTCCGGGGCGACGACCGTTGCCGAGCTGCTGCTTCCGCTGATCGCCCCGGGCGGCGTAGCGATCCTACAGCGCGGCCGGCTGGACGCTCGCGAGCGCGGTGCGGTCGAGGATGCCGCGCTCATGCTGGGCGGCCGACTCGAGTCCGAACTGCCGCTCGAGGGCGAACGCCGCATCTTGCTGCTCCGGAAGGAGCGCGCGACGCCCGCGCGCTTTCCGCGGAGGCCCGGCGTGCCCGAGAAGCGGCCGCTCTGCATGGAGGCCCTCGTTTCACGGCGAACACCGCGGTGAAACAAACGGGAGGTTTTTCGTGGAAGATCCCGGCGCGTTAACTGAGTTCGAGAAGGGCTTGATCCTCGGGGTGCTGATCGGCGCCGGGCATTTTGGGGGCGACGGCAAGCAGCCACAGATCACCCTCAAAATGGGTCTCCGCCACGAGCAGCTGCTGCGCTGGCTGAACGACCGGGTCCGTTGGTCGCGCCTCTACGGGCCCTACCACCATGATAATCGCGACTACCTCCAGCTCATGATTCGCGGGCCGGCTTTGCGGCAAGAGCTCGCTCCGATTCTCTACGCTCTGCCCTGGGCCGAGATCGACGACCATTCGCATGCCCGCTTCGTCGACATGCTGGAGCGCTACGGTCTCATCAAAGAGATTGTTTCACGGAGCGGTTCCCCGTGAAACTCGATAGGCTGGACCGGCGCCTGGCCGAGGCGCTCCCGGCGGGGAGCCTCTACGCCGTCGGCGGGCGCGTGCGCGACGAGCTGCGGCAGGAGATCGAGGGTGTCGCCGCCCCCGGCGATTCCGATTATGTCGTCGTCGGGGTTCCGCTCGATGAGTTGACCAGCCGCCTCGGGGGGCTCGGCCGGGTCGACATGGTCGGCGCCGCGTTTGCCGTGCTCAAGGTCACCGTCGAAGGCCACACGGTCGACGTCGCGCTTCCGCGCCGCGAGTGGTCGAGGGGAGCCGGGCATCGCGACTTCGTCGTCGAGAGTGGAGAGGGCGTCCGTCTCGACGAGGATCTCGCCCGGCGGGACTTTCGCATGAACATGCTGGCGCGCCGCATTCCGTCAGGCGAGCTGATTGATCCGTATGGCGGCGCGGCCGATATACGGGCTCGGCGCATCGACATCCTGACGCCGCAGACGTTTGCCGAGGATCCGTTGCGGATGCTGCGCGCAGCCCAGTTCGCGGCACGCTTCGAGTATGCGGTAACGACGGAGCTGCGCCGGGCTATGTCGGATGCCGCGGCCGCGGTTCGGACGGTCTCCGCGGAACGAATCCACGACGAGCTCGCCAAGCTCTTCGCGGCACGCGCGCCGTCCATCGGGATCGAGCTGCTCCGCGAGACCGGGGTGCTCGGGCAACTCTGGCCGGAGCTGCTCGAGGGAGTCGGCGTCGAGCAGAACGAGTGGCACGCCCACGACGTGTATCGCCACAGCCTCGCGACGCTGGATGCGTCACCTCCCGGCGACCTCGCGCTCCGGCTCGCGGCGTTGCTCCACGACGTGGGAAAGCCCCGCACGAAGGCCGGCCCGCACTTCTATCGTCACGAGATCGAGGGGGCCGAGATGACCCGCGCCATGCTGGAGCGCTTCCGCTTCCCGCACGACCTGATCAAGACGACCGAGCATCTCGTCCGCCAACACATGTATTCCGCCGATCCGGAGCTGGGCGACGCCGCCCTGCGCCGCTTCATCCGCCGCATCGAGCCGGTCAACATCGAACGTTTGTTCGCATTGCGGCGCGCCGATATCGCCGGGAGCGGGCTCCCCGAGCGCGACGGCGCGAACCATGCCTTCGAGGCCCGGGTTCACGCGGAGCTCGCACGCAAGCCGGCGTTCTCGATCCGCGAGCTCGCGATCGGCGGCGACGACGTGATCGCCGCCCTCGTCCGGCGCGGCGAAGCGCCGCCGGGCTTTCGCGGCGACGAGCGCGTCGGCGCTGCGCTGCGCTGGCTGTTCGAGCAGGTCACCGATGTACCCGAACGTAACGAGCGCACCTTGCTGCTGCAACTCCTCGAGCAGTATCTCGCCGCATGATGGCTCGCATCATCGCGCTCGTCAACCAAAAAGGCGGCGTCGGGAAGAGCACGACGGCGGTGAATCTCGGCGCGGCGCTCGCGATGCTCGGCAGTCGCGTACTGGTGGTCGATACCGATCCGCAAGGGAACTCCACGACGGGGCTGGGCATCGAGAAACCCGGCCTAAAGCACGATATCTATCATGCGCTGATGCAAGAGATTCCGCTCGAGCGCGTCATCGTCGAGACGGAGGTGCCCAATCTGTGGCTCGCGCCGGCGACGATCAACCTGGCGGGTGCCGACGTCGAGCTCGTCGCGGCGCTGTCGCGCGAGACGCGCCTGCGCCAAGCCCTCGGCCCGGTCGCGTCGCGCTACGACTTCGTGCTCATCGATTCGCCGCCGTCGCTCGGACTGCTGACGATCAACGCGTTGACCGCCGCCGACGATTGCATCATTCCGGTGCAGGCGGAGTTCTACGCGCTCGAAGGCCTCGCACAGCTCACGAGCGTCATCTGGCGCGTGCGCGACGCGCTCAATCCGACGCTGCACGTCAGCGGCGTGCTCGTCACGATGTTCGACGGCCGCACCCGCCTCTCGCTGGAAGTGATTCGCGAGCTTCAGAAATACTTTCCGCGGGAGGTTTTCAAGACGCAGGTCCCTCGCAACGTGCGTCTATCCGAGGCACCGTCCTATGGCAAACCCGCGATCCTGTTCGATCTGAAGAGCCGCGGGGCACAAGCCTATCTCGCCGTCGCGCGCGAGATGCTCGAACCCGCCGCGGCGCGCGCATGAGCGTGCCGAAACGCGGCCTGGGCAGAGGGCTGGCCGCACTCCTCGGCGACGCCGCGGTGCCGGTTGCGAGCTCCGCCGAGGTCGTACGCGAAATTCCCGTCGCCGAAATTCGTCCCAACCCGTTTCAGCCGCGCAAGCGATTCGACGCAGAGGCGCTGGACGAGCTCAAGGCATCGATCGCGGAATATGGAGTGCTCGTGCCGATCATCGTACGCCGGCGCGAGCAGGGATACGAGCTGATCGCCGGAGAGCGCCGCTGGAGGGTCTGCGCGCAGCTCCAACGGCCGACGATTCCGGCGCTGGTCCGCAGCAGCGACGATCGCCAGACGCTCGAGTTTGCGATCGTCGAGAATTTGCAGCGCGAAAATCTCAATCCGCTCGAGGAAGCAGCGGGCTTCGCCTATCTCATCGACGAGTACGGGCTGACGCAGGAAGAGGTCGCGCGCCGCCTCGGCAAGAGCCGTCCCGCGGTCGCCAATACCCTGCGTTTGCTGAGCCTCTCGGAGCCCCTCAAGGCGATGCTGTTCGACGGCCGGCTCTCCGCGGGTCACGCGCGCGCCTTGCTGGCCGCGCCCGAACCGGAACGCGGCGCGCTCGCCGAGCGCGCCGTCAGCGAGGGCACGACGGTCCGCGGCCTGGAACGGATGGTCGCCGGCCTGGCCGCCCCGCCTGCCCGATCGCCCCTGCTTCGCCCGCTCTCTCCCGACGAACGCGACTTCGAGGCACGCTTGCGCGAGAAATTCGGCACTCACGTCGCGATCGTGCGTTACGGGCGCGGCGGACGCATCGAGCTGCGTTTCAGCGACGACGCCGAATTGGCTCGGCTCGGCGATCTTCTCGTGTGATTTATCCGATTTCGCGCATCATCGCGCTGCTGATGGCCGCCGTCCTGTGCTTCGTGCTGCTCGTTCCGCTCGCGCTCGCGCGGCATAACACGGCATTGGCCGTTTTCGTCGCGATCGTCTTCTTCGCGTATCTCTTCGGAAACATTGCTCTGTGGCAACGCATGCGCCGTCGCGGCTGAGGCGCGCCGCCGCGCTGCACGGAATCTACGCAATCCTCAACGACGATTCGAGCGTGCTCGAGCGGGCACGCGCGGTGCTGAACGCCGGCGTCCGCATCGTGCAATATCGTGCGAAGAACGGCATGGTCGCCGAAACGCTCCGGCGACTGCGCGCGATGACTCGCGAGGATGACGCTCTCCTGATCCTCAACGACGACTGGCAAGCGGCTCGAGCGTTCGATTGCGACGGCGTGCACCTTGGACCGGGCGACGACGGCTTCGCGCACGTCGCGCCGGTTCGCGCGGCGCTGCCGCAAGCGCTCATCGGGCTTTCCTGCGGCACGCTCCCGGAGGTGCGCCGAGCGAACCGGGATGACGTGGACTATCTCGGCATCGGCTCCGTCTATTCGACGCATTCGAAGGGCGACGCCGGCGAGCCGATCGGTATCGAGGGTCTGCGCCGCCTGGCAGCCGCCTCGGCGCCGCCGGTCGCGGCGGTCGGCGGCATCGACCTCGCGCGGCTGGCCGAGGTCCGCTCGACGGGCGTCGCTATGGCCGCGGTGATCTCCGCGATCGCGACCGAGCCGAGGGCGGCGGCGCGCGCGCTCGTCGCGCGTTGGGAGGGCACGCCGCGATGACGACGATCGTCGTGTCGATCGGCACGAGCCATCCGTGGAACGTAGCGGGAATCGGGCGCGACCTCATCGTGGGCGAGCATCTCGGCGCGCGCGTGTTCACCGCGATCGCGGGCGTGAGCGCTCAAGACGGGCGCGGCACCGTCGTCGTGCAGCCGATTTCGAGCGAACTGCTCGCGGCGCAGCTCGCGGCGCTCCCGTGGGATGCCGCGGGCGCGGTGCGCGTCGGCGCGCTGCCGACGCGCGACGCCGTGCACGGCGTCATCGCGTCGCTGCGCGCGCACGCCTGGCTGCCCGCGGTGATCGATCCCGTCTTCGCGGCTAGCGGCGGCGGCGAGCTCAACGAACCCGCGGCGCGCGACGCGCTCCGCGACGAGCTGGCCACTTTGGGAAACGTCGTGCTGACGCCGAACCTGGCGGAGGCCGCGACGCTGCTGGCAACCGGCCCGATCGAGCGCGACGGCATCGCCGCCGCGGCCTCGAAGCTGCGGGCACGGGGCGCGCTCGCGGTGTTGCTCAAAGGCGGCCATCTCGACGGTGATCCGGCCGACGCGCTCGCAACGGCGGCCGGCGTCGAGATCTTCACCGAGCCCCGAATCGCCGGACGCATGCACGGCACCGGCTGCACGCTCGCCATGGCGCTGGCATGCGAGCTTGCGCGCGGCGCCGCGGTGACCGATGCCGTTCGCGCGGCGCGCGCCTACGTTCGCGACCAAATCGCGCGACATTGAAGGCGTTGCGTCGCTCCGCGTCGAGTTTGAATTCGCCGTAGTGCAGAAGAATCGAAAGCCGCGGGTGATGTCGGGAATGCGCCCGACGGGGCCGCTGCATCTCGGGCATCTCGTCGGCGTCCTGACGCAGTGGGCGAACTACTGCGAGACGGCCGACGCGTTCTTCGAGATCGCCGACCTCCACGCGTACACGACCGAATTCGACGACACCGCCACAATACGCGGCGCGCGCGAGGCGATGGTCGCCGTGTGGCTGGCGGCGGGCGTGGACCCGAATCGCTCGACGATCTTCTTGCAGTCGGGCGTGCCGGAGATCTCGGAGCTGCAGGTGCTGCTCTCGATGATCACGCCCGTCTCGTGGCTCGAGCGTGTGCCCACCTACAAGGGACAGATCGATGCGCTCGGTCAGAAGGTCGCGACGTACGGATTCCTGGGTTATCCCCTCTTGCAGCTCTGCGACATCGCCGCGTTCCGCGGCGAGTACGTGCCGGTCGGCCGCGACCAGGTCGCGCACTTGGAGCTCGGGCGAGAGATCGTCCGCCGCTTCAATCACCTCTACGGCTCCAGCAAGGCGATCCTCATCGAGCCGCAGGCAACGCTCTCGGAGTTCCCGGAAGTGCCCGGCACTGACGGGCGCAAGATGAGCAAGTCGTACGACAACGCGATCTTGATCGCCGACGACGAAGAAACGACGACGCGCAAGGTACGCTCGATGGTGACGGACCCGCTGAAGATCCGGCGCGGCGATCCTGGGCGTCCGGAGATCTGCCCGGTGTTCGCGCTATGGCGCTTCGTCAATCCGCTGCGGCTCGACGGCATCGCGGCGGAGTGCCGCTCAGGCGCGCTCGGCTGCGTCCAAGACAAGGGCGAGTTCGCGGAGCAACTCAACGAGTATCTGCGCCCGGTGCGCGAACGCTACGCCGCGTACGTCGCGGATCGCGGAGCGCTCGAACGGATCATCGAAGAGGGTACCGCGCGCGCCCGCGAGATCGCGGCCGGCGTGCTGCGCGACGTCAAGCACGCTATGCGTTTAACGTAGCGCGCGGCTAGTTGAGCGAAGGCGGGCCCGACGGAGGCTTGCGCATCAGCGCGGCCAGCGGCGCGCCGAGGATGAGCAGGAACGGAAAGAACAGGATGTGGCCGCTCGAGAGCACGTAGACGATCGCGGCGGCCACCAGCATGAGGGCCGCCGCAGCAACGATGCGTGAAGCAGTGCCCGTGCGCCCTACCCCTTGAACTTCGGCAGCGTCTTCGCGATCGAGTCGAGGGCCCAATCGATGTCTTCGAGCGACGCCGCGTAGGAGAAGCGCAGATAGCCCTTGCCGGCCGCACCGAACGACGACCCGCCGCCGCACGCGACGCCGCCCTCTTCGAGGAGAAACTTCGCCAGCGCGCGGTCGTCCTGCGTTATCGTCGAGACGTTAGGAAACGCATAAAAGGCGCCCTCGGGCAGCAGGCACGACATGCCGGGGATCGCGTTGAGGCCCTTCACCAGCCGATCGCGCCGGGCGCGGAAGATCTCGTTCATGCGCTGCACGGGCTCGTCCGGCCCGGTGAGCGCCGCGATGCCGGCCATCTGCACGAAAGTTGCAACGCAGCTGAAAGTGTTGTTGTTGAAGAGCGTCGCCGCTTTCGCGAGATTTTCGGGCATGATCGCATAGCCGAGCCGCCACCCGGTCATCGCGTACGCCTTCGAGAAGCCGTCGACGACGATCGTGCGCTCGCGCATGCCGGGGAGCGAGGAAATCGAGAGATACTCCGACCCGAGATAAAAGTTGCGGCTGTAGATCTCGTCGGCGAGCACCAGGAAGTCGTACCGCTGCGCGAGCTCCGCGATGCACTCAAGGTCGCTCTTCGTGAGCACGCCGCCGGTGGGATTGTGCGGCGAGTTGATGACGACGACTTTCGTTCTCTTGGAGACGCGGCGGGCGAGCTCATCCAGATCCATGCGCCAGTTACGAGACTCGAGCAGGGGGATCGCGTGCACGCTCGCCTGCAGGTAGCTCGCGCACGAGGCGTAGGCGGGATAGGCCGGATCGAAGTAGACGAATTCGTCGCCGGGGCCGAGCAGCGCGCTCAGCGTGTTCCAGATCACCGGCTTCGCGCCGGGCGAAACGACGACGTTTTCGGGACCCCACTCGGGGGCGACGCGGCGGAAGCGGCTGGCATAGCTCGCGATCGCAGCCCGCAGCGACGGCAGCCCGCTCGACGGCGTATAGTGCGTATGGTTGTCGTAGAGCGCGTCGACGGCGGCCTTCTTGACGTTCTCCGGAGTGTCGAAATCGGGCTCGCCGATCTCCATGTGGACGACCCTTCGGCCGCGCGCCTCGAGCTCTCGAGCGCGCGCCAAGATCTCGAAGGCGTTCTCCGATCCCAAACGCGCGACCGCCTCGGCCAAACGATCCTCATGAACTGCGAGCATCTCGATCCACCTCTCTGTAAAAAAATCGTTTCGCCCGAGCGCGATTTGGAACCTGGAATGACCGTGCGCGCGACCGTTGCCGTGCGATTGAGGGGTCAGCCTTTCTTGTTGAAGTATTTCACGAGGATCTGCCGCGCGATCGGCGCGGCGACCGTCGCGCCGTAACCGCCGCTGCGGTCGACGAAGACGGCAAGTGCGAGCCGCGGGCGCGCGGTCGGCGCCCATGCGATGAACCACGTCGTATTGGGACCGTTGCCGCCCGCCGTTTCGGCGGTGCCGGTCTTGCCTGAGAACGGCAACCCGTCGATCGCCAAGCCGTACGCGGTACCGCCCGGATCGGTGACGCGCGCCATACCCTCGCGCACAGCGGCGAGCGCCTCGGGCGTCACCGGCACCCGGCGGATGACGCTGGGTGAAAATCGGACGACGATGCCGCCGCCCGGCCTGCGAATTTCGCGGACGATCTGCGGCTTGTAGAGCGTGCCGCCGTTGATGACGGCGGATGCGACGTTCACCATCTGCAGCGGCGTCGCTTGCATCGCGCCCTGCCCGATGCCCAAGAAGCAGGCCTCGCCCGGTTCCATCGGAACGCCGAACGCGCGCATTTCCCAGGCATTGGTCGGCCCGTTGCCTTCGTTCTCGCCCGGAAGGTCGATGCCGGTCTTCGCATCGAGGCCGAAGGCGAGCGCGTACTTTCGCAAGCGCGCGTTGCCGAGCCACCACGACAGCCGGAAGAAGTAGCCGTCGCTCGACGCCGCCAGCGCCGGAATGAACGTGGTGTCGCCGAGACCGCCGGCCGCGATGTCGCGCGCGTAGTATCCGCCGCAGTTCCATCCGCCCGTGTCGTCCACTACTTGATTGACCTTCACGACGCCCTCGGTCAGCGCCGCGGAACCGGTGACCATCTTGAACGTCGAGCCGGTCGGCGTCGCGGCCGCGATCGCACGGTTGAAGAGCGGCTGCGTCGGGGACGTGAGGTCGTACGCGATGCGCTTCCAGCGATCCGCAGCGAAGTCGTTGGGATCATAGTTGGGATAACTCGCGAGCGCGAGAATGTCGCCCGTCCAGGGGTCCTCCGCCACCACGGCCCCGGAGAGCGAGCGCCCGAGCCCGCGTATCTCCTGTGCGAGCGCGCCTTCGGCGATCTGCTGCAGCCGCCAGTCAATATTCGTCACCAGCGTGTCGCCCGGCACGGCGGGTTTCGACGGCAGCTTGACGCTGGAAACGACGGCGCCCGCCGCATCCACTACGACGCGTTGGCCACCGGGCGAGCCGCGAAGATACGAATCGTAGCGCAACTCCAGGCCGTCCTTGCCGATGACGTCGTTTGGAGAGTATCCCTGGTACTTGAGGCGCTCGTATTCGTCTTGCGTGATAGCGCCGACGTAGCCGACGAGATGCGAGCCTAGCTCGCCGTGCGGATAGTCGCGAGCCGGCTGCACCTCGAGATCGACGCCCGGAAGGTTCGCGAGCACTTCGGAGAGCCGCGCGACGACGGCTACGGGCAAATCCGTCGCAAGAATCACGGGGCCGTACGGCTCGTTCTGCGCGACGGCGTCGAAACTCGCGTACGTAACGCCGCGATGATGCAGGAGGCGATACCACAGCGAGCGCTCGTCCACGCCGAGAATCTGGGCTAAGCTCGTGAGCTCGTCATACGGATTCGTCACCTGCGACGGAATGAGCCCCACGACGAACGACGGACGACTGCGCGCGATGACCGCGCCGTGCCGATCGTAGATGACGCCGCGCGGCGCTGCAACGGGAATGAGCCGAATCTGGTTGGCGGCAGCGGCGGCACGATAACGCTGCCCGTCGACGAGCTGGACGACGATCAGTCTGACGAGCAGCGCAAGGAGCGCAAGCACGACCAGCGCCGCGAATGCGGCGAGCCGCCACGTCGGGATCCGCCAGGGCAGGCGGCGCGGAGGATTGATCGGACGCATCAGCGCGTGCGGTCGAATCGCCGCCCCAGCAGCATCGCGACCACCATCACGGCGGCGTTGAGGGCGCTGGCGATCACCGCCTCGTGCAGGTGAACGGCCGCGAGTCCGGGTGGATAACCGCCAATGGCCGCGACGACCCAGTACAGGAGCGCGCGCACGAGCGTGGTCACGATCGTGATCACGATGACGAGCGGAATCGAGTCCGCGAAGAAGCCACGCGAGAGGACGCTGGCGAGCAGCGCGCTGACGCTCGTCGCGATCGTCCAAGCCGCGCCGGTGCCCGCCGAGAGCGCGTCCTCGCACAGTCCGGCCGCCAGGCCGTAGAGCACGGCCCGGCGCGCGTCGACCCGGATCGCATACCACACCACCACGACCAAGACGAGGCTGGGAACGACGCCCCGAACGGCGGCGTAGTGCATGACTGTCGACTGCGCGAGCAGCGCTGCCGCCAGCCAGGCGGCCGCGACGTACCACGCCGGTCCGACGAACGGCGCGACGTGCGGTTTGGGAGCCCTAGTGCGTGACGACGACAACGCGATCGAGCGCGCCGAGATCGACCGTCGTCTTCAGGACGGCGGTCTGATAGAGCGTGGCGTCGCCGCGTTCGATCGCGGTCACGGTTCCGATCGGGACGCCGGAATGGAACGAGCGTCCCTCGCCCGTTACGACGACGTCGCCGACGCGTAACGGCGCGTCCTGCGGAATGTATTCGACAACGACGCTGCCGAGGTTGCCGCGCGCGATGCCCCACCAGCGGCCGCGCTGAACGACCGCGGGAATGCGGCTCGTGTAATCGGTGGCGAGGAGCACGGTGCTCGAGAACGGCGTCACCGCAACGACGCGGCCGACGACGCCGTCAGCGGCGACGACGCCCTCGTCCCGGCGCACGCCCGAGCGCGAGCCTCTGTCGATCGTGACGGCTCGCGACTCGTTCTCCGGCGGAAAGCCGACGACGCGCGCCTCGACGCCGTTGTAGAGGTTTACGACGGGGCGCACTTCGGTCTCGGCGGAATATGCGGCTGCCAGCTCGTGAAGGCGCGCATTCTCTTCGATCAGCCGACGATTGCGTGCACGCAGACGCGCGTTGTCGCTCTCGAGGCGCGGCATCGAAACGATCGTGGCGCCGAGGGTGCGCACCCCCCCGATCGTGGCCGACACGGCGGTCTGCGCGAATCCGAAGATCGAGCCCGTCACCGTCGCGATCGGACTCACCGTACCGGTGCGCTGCGCGTTGATCTGCAGCAACGCGAGCGCCGCCGCGACGATGATGATGCTGATCAGCGCAAAGAGTCTGCGCTCGTCTCGATACGTAAAAATGTCGACCCCCAGGCGGCCTTCATTTCGTTTCCGGCAGCGCAAATCCCAACCGCCCGAGCACGCGAACGAAGCGGCCCAGCGGCAACCCCATCACGGTGTAGAAATCGCCGTCGATCGCCTCGACCAGCGCCGCGGCCCGGCCTTGAATCCCATAGGCGCCGGCCTTATCGAGCGGCTCGCCGGTGGCAACGTACTCCGCGATCTCGCCGGGCTCGAGCGAGTAAAAGCGCACGCGCGTCGTCGCCCGCTCGACCGTCCAGTCGGGGATCCCGGGCACCGTCAGCGCAAAAGCCGTATGCACGAGGTGATCCCTGCCCGAGAGGCGTCGCAGCATCCCGAACGCCTCGTCGGCGTCGCGCGGCTTTCCGAGCGCGCTCCCTTCGAGGTCGACGACGGTGTCGGCGGTAAGCACCGGAGCGTCGACTCCGGCGCCCCGCCGAAGCCGCATGACGGCAGCGAGCTTCTCGCGCGCATGATAGCTCGCGAGTTGCGCGGGACTGAGGCCCGCAGCGGCCGGCTCTCCGTAATCGCTGGGGGTCACCTCCACCGTCAGGCCGAGCGAACGCAGCAGCTCGAGCCGCCGCGGCGACGAGCTTCCGAGGACGATGCGCGAGAGACGCTTATTCGTAGAGCCGGCCGCCGGCCTCGATGTATCCGCCTTCATGCCTTCCGCGCGGATCGCGGTGCGTCCAGTGCACTACACCGCCGCGCGGGTAGTATTCGTATTCGCCTTTCACGGCGACGCGCTGCCCCTCCGAAAGCCCTATCCGACCGGTGAAGTCGGTGTTCGCCTCGACGCGGACGACGAGGCTGCAGCCCGATTCGAGCCGGAGGAGAAAACCTTCGTGCGGGCTCACGCGGCCCGGCGCCACGCCGAGCACGCGCGTAACCGTGCCGTCGGCCACGACCTCGACGCGCGAGCGCTCGGCCGAGTACGCTTCGCAGACCGCGCGATCGTTGGGCGGCTGCGTCGTCGAGCAGGCCGCCGGCACGGAAGCGATCAGGAACGCGAGAAAGACCCTATCCGTTCGCGACATCCGAGTAGCCATACAGCCGCCGTACGACGATGTACTTCCAGACCGGCTCGGGCACGAGGTACCGGACGCTGCGCCGCTGGCCGATCAGCGCGCGCACCAGCGTCGCTGATTCCGGGATCTCGGGGAGATTCAGCGTCGTGACGCGCTCCCGCAGCTCGGGCGGCAGCGCGGCAATCACGCGGGCGAGCGCGTCCGCGCGCACGCCCGGACGCGGCGCGATGACGAATCGTTCCAGCGCTTGGAGGACCTCGTCGAAACGGACCCAGCTCGCGTTGACGAGCGAGTCCGCGCCGATGATGAACGTCAGCCGCGCGCCCGGATATTTTCGGCGCAGGCGAGGTAGCAAGTCCGCGGTATAGCCGCTCGCGTTCTCGCGTAGATCCGTATCGTCCAGCTCGAAGGCGGCGTTGCTCTCGATCGCCGCCAAGATCATCGCACAGCGATGCGTCGCGTCGGCCCGCGGCTTGTCACGATAGTGGTGGTTGTTGGTAGGCACGAAAAGCACGCGATCGAGCCGTTCGATGATCCTGGCCGATTCCGCGACGAACAGATGCGCGTTGTGAACGGGGTCGAACGTTCCCCCGAAGACGCCGACTTTCATGAGTAGGTGAACTCGTACGGCCCGATGCGCACCGTATCCCCTTCCCTCGCGCCGAGCTCGCGCAGCCTCTTCTCGACGCCCAGCTTTCCTAAGGCGTATTCGAAACGCGCGAGCGCCTCGTCCGACTCGAAGTTCGTCATCGCCGCGAGGCGCTCGACGCGGTCTCCCGAGACGACGAACGCCCCGTCCGGCCGGCGCTCAACGCGAAACGCATCCGCCGCGGACAGCTCGATGTGCGCCGCCGGAGGCTCGACGATGCGCGGCATCGGCGCCGTCTCGATCGCCCGCGCTATTGCGAGCACGACGTCACGCACGCCCTCGTGAGTCGCTGCGCTGATGCCGTAAATGCCCGGAAACCGCGCCCGCAGCTGCACGAGAGACCCGCGCGCGTCCGGCAGGTCTAGCTTGTTGAGCGCGAGCAATGCCGGCTTCGCGAGCAGCGCGGGATTCCACGCCGCAAGCTCGGCTTCGATCATCTCCTTGTCCGCAACGATGTCTTCCAACGGTTTTGCGCCGTCGAGCAGGTGCAGCAAGACGCGGGTCCGCTCGACGTGGCGCAAGAATTGGTCGCCCAAACCGGCTCCCTCGTGCGCTCCGGCGATGAGTCCCGGAACGTCGACGATGACAAACGACTCGTCGTCGCCGGTTCGAACGACGCCGAGCTGTGGCTCCAGCGTCGTGAAGGGATAGTCGGCGATCTTCGGACGCGCGGCGGACACGACGGAGAGAAGCGTCGATTTGCCCGCGTTCGGAACGCCGACGATGCCGCAATCCGCCAGCAGGCGAAGCTCCAGCCGCAGCAGCCCGCGCTCGCCCGGCTCGCCGTGTTCGGCGAAGCGGGGTGCCTGACGCACGCTCGTCGCGAAGTGCTGATTGCCGAGTCCGCCGCGGCCGCCTTTGGCGGCAAGGACGCGCGCCCCCGGCTCGGTCAGGTCGGCGAGCAGCAGCTCGGGTCGTTCCTCGCGTCTGCGAAACACGAGCGTGCCGACGGGTACGTGAATGGTAAGGTCCTCGCCGCTGCGGCCCGATTTTTTCGACGCGCCTCCGGGCTTGCCGGCCTCGGCCGAAAAGCTTCGCCGAAACCGGAACTCCACGAGCGTCGAAAGCTCGCTGGTCGCCTCGAGATAGACGCTGCCGCCATGACCGCCGTCGCCCCCGGCCGGGCCGCCTTTCGGCACGTACTTTTCACGCCGCCACGCGACGATGCCGTCGCCGCCGTCACCACCGGCGACCGAGATTTCGGCCTCATCGATGAACTGCACGTTGTTAGTGCCGTGTCTCAGACACCGGCGTGCCGCAAAAGGAAAAGGGGCCCATCGGCCCCGTGCTCCCGCGCCGTCTTCGAGCCTTAGGCCGCGGGCACGACCGAGACCCGCTTGCGATCGCTGCTGCCGCCGAACTCGACGGTGCCGTCGATCAGCGCGAAGAGCGTATGGTCGCGTCCGATGCCGACGTTCGCGCCGGGATAAATGCGCGTGCCCCGCTGGCGAACGAGGATGTTCCCGGCAATCACGCGCTCGCCGCCGAAGCGCTTCACGCCGAGACGCTGCGCGTTCGAATCGCGGCCGTTCCGCGTCGAGCCCGCGCCCTTCTTCGACGCAAAAAGCTGGAGATCGAACTCAAACATAGCCGGGCTATTGTAGCAGAGCCGGGCTAAAATGCAACGCGGGGTGGTCTTAAGTGCGATGCGTAGACGCCCAAACGACGGCCGTGACGACGACGACCAGGACGGTAAAGCAGATCATCGCGGTAGCGACCACGATGGCGGTGGGAAGCGTCATTCCGCGACCTCCTTGCCTGCTCTACGGCCGCCGGGCCGGTGCTGTTTCATAAGCAACCGGGCACCGGTGGCTTTTTCAAGCGCCCTGGGCCCTCGAGCGCCCCTATTCACACCTGTGGACAAGCTTGTGGAGAAGGCCGGCCTGCTCGGTCTCAATCCGTCCCTGGAAGCCTTATTTCGTCGAGCAATTCGGTCGGGCGGCCGGCCGGGCGGGGCGGCGTTCATAAATTGGAAAAACCCTCGAAATAACGCGCTTCTGCACCTGTGGATAAGTGGATAAAGTCGTGCATAGATTCCGCAGGAGCAAGGCTTCATTAAGCCAAGTGGTTGCGCCCTCACGGGGGTGGCACAGCCTGATTGCTCGTCATACGAAGGCTGCGCAGTGGTTTTGGCGGGACGTTGAACGAGGATGCATAGGATGGCGCTAGCGATCAATTCGGACATCTCCAATGAGCTATGGCAATCCGCACTCGACACTCTGGAGCGCACCTTCTCCAAACCCGTCTTTGAGATGTGGATCAAACCGATCCGCTTCATCTCCTTTCACGGCAGCGAGCTCCATCTCGCCGTGCATAGCAAGTTTGCACAAGACTGGGTAGGAAGCAAGCTCCGGGCGCAGATGATCGGCGTACTGAGCGAGCTCTTCGGAACCAGCATCGAGCTCCGTCTCTCGGTCGCGGAGCCGGGCGACGGCAATCGCGCGCCTGCGCACTTTCTCGCCCGTCCGCTCGAAGAGTTCCGCACTGCAAACCTTAATGTTCGTTATACCTTCGAAGAGTTTGTCGTGGGGAATTCCAATCGCTTCGCGCACGCGGCGGCGCAGGCGGTCGCGGGCGCTCCGGCACACGCCTACAACCCGCTGTTCCTGTACGGCGGAGTCGGCCTCGGTAAGACGCACCTCATGCACGCCATTGGCCACCGCGTCATCCAAGACAACCTGGCCGCGAACGTCGTATATGTGACCTGCGAGAAGTTCACGAACGAGTTCATCATCGCGCTGCAAAACAATCGCACGCCGGAGTTTCGCAATCGCTATCGCCAGGTCGACGTGCTGTTGATCGACGACATCCAGTTTCTCGCCGGCAAAGAGACGACTCAAGAAGAGTTCTTTCACACATTCAACGCTTTGCACGAGTCCGGACGGCAGCTGATCATCTCGTCGGATCGCCCTCCGAAGGAAATCCAGACGCTCGAGGCGCGACTCCGCTCGCGTTTCGAATGGGGCCTGCTCACGGACATCCAGGCGCCCGATCTCGAGACTCGCGAAGCAATCCTGCGCAAGAAGGCGGGTAGCGAAAACATTCCGGTGCCGGACGACGTGACGTCGTTTATCGCCAAGGTCATCCCTTCGAATATTCGTGAACTCGAGGGTGCCCTGATCCGCGTCATCGCCTACGCCTCGCTCACGAAGGCGCCGATCACGACGGACCTCGCGGCGGACGTCCTCAAGAGCGCGGTTGCGCAAGCGCCGCTGCACCGCATCACCATCGGGAAGATCAAAGAGACCGTCTCCGGAGCGCACGGCCTAACCGTCAAGGAAATGGACAACGGCCGACGAGACCAGCGCCTCGCCGCGCCGCGGCAGATCGCGATGTATATCGCCACCGAGCTCACCAATTACTCGCTGCCCCAGATCGCGCGCGAGTTCGGAAAGAAGGATCACACGACCGTGATGTACGCGCGGGATAAGATCAAAGATCAGATGCAGCGGGACGAGGCGTACCGCAACAAGATCCGGCAGCTCATCGCGATGTGCCAGACCCCCTGAACGCACTCAAGCGTACCGCCGAGCATCCTTCTCCACACTCTCTACAGCCTTGCGCACCGCCCGCCGATGCCCACACGCATAACTCGGCCGTGTGTCGGCCGCCGTGGAAAAGTGTATGCTCCGCGGCCGTTCGTCCACACGGTTATCCCAAGCCAAACTTCAAACCAGGACGAGCGAAACCTGAGTTTTCCGCAGAATGCACCGCCCTACTACTGCTACGGCTCTCTTGTTATTCTCCTAGGAAAACGCTCGCCTACGCCCAACGGTGAAAACGATGAAATTTAGTTGCACGACGAAAGACATCGCGGCAGCGGTCGGGGCGGCCAGCAAGGTTGTGAACGCTCATACGACCGTGCCGATCCTCTCCAACGTTCTGCTGCAGGGGGAGAGCGAGAAGATCGCGGTGCGCGCGACCGACCTCGAGCTGACGCTCGAGCATGCCTTCCCCGCACAGGTGGCCGAGGGCGGCTCCGTGACGATCCCGGCGAAGCTCTTTGCGAGCTACCTGGGCAACCTCGCAGCGGGCACGCTGGAGCTCACCGGGACTCCGACGCGCGCGAGCGTCAAGTACGAGCGCAGCAACTACGACTTCCACGCTCTCCCGGCCGACGAGTATCCTCCCCTGCCGGCGGCTGCCCGCGGTTCCCAGTTCGGTATCGCCGGGCGGCGTTTCCGCGACGGCATCGAGGCGACCATCTTCGCGGCGTCCAGCGAGGAGGCTCGTGGGGCGGTGCTCATGGGAACTTTGCTGGAAGTGGAAGGCAAGTCGCTCACGATGGTCGCCACGGACGGCTACCGGCTGGCGAAGTTCGCGACGACCATCGAAGACGAGGTCTCGGCGAACGAGAAGTTCATCGTGCCCTCCCGCGCCCTCGCGGAGGTCGCGCGCAACCTCGGGGGCGGCGAGCGCATCGAGGTGAGCGCGCTCGGCGCCCAGAGCAATCAGCTGCGGATGACCGGCGGCGACGTCTCGATCACGGTGCGCCTCGTCGACGGCCAGTATCCGAACTACCAGCAGGTGATTCCCGCGAAATTCGATCGCTCGGTCACCGTGAGCACGCCCGCGCTGATCGCAAGCTTGCGTCGCGCCGAGCTAGTGGCCGGCGATCGCGCGAGCATGGTCAAGCTCGCCATCGCAAATCAAACCCTGATCGTGACGGCCAGCTCCGACATCTCCGGAAATGCGTACGAGGAGCTCGAGGTCGAGCAAAGCGGCGAAGATCTGACCATCGCATTCAACGCTCGTTACCTGGTGGAAATCCTCAATCACATCAAGGGCGATAAGGCCGTCATCGAGTTCCTCGGCCCGCTCTCGCCGGCGGCGATCCGCCCGCTCGAGCCGCTCGAGACCGGTCAGCAGCTCTATGTCCTGATGCCGCTGCGACAATGATGTGTACCTGCGGCGGCTAGGCTTCTCGAATTTTCGCAACTATTCAGAACTAAATCTGGAGCCCTCGACCGGACTGAACTTGTTCGTTGGCGCCAACGCGCAAGGCAAGAGCAACCTGCTCGAAGGGATCGCGATGCTCGGTACGGGCAAGTCTTTCCGGACCGCGCGCGATTCGGATGCGGTGCGCGCGGGGTGCGAACGCGCCGTTCTGTCCGGCGAGGCGACGTCGCGTGCAGGGAACGTCAATCTGGCGTGCGCCATCGACCGAGGGCCGCGTGGGACCCGCAAGACCTACACCGTCAACGCGAGCCCCGTACGCTATGCGAACTATCTCGGCCGAATTCGCGTCGTGACGTTTGTGCCCGCGGATCTCAAACTGGCCGCGGGAACACCGGGCGCCCGCCGCGCTTTCTTGAATATCGCGCTCGCGCAGACCGAGCCGCGCTATTATTACGAGCTCGCGCGATATCGCAAAGCCCTGCAGCAGAAGAACGCCGTTCTGCGCGGAGCCGTCGAGCCCGACGACGAGCTGCTCCTGGTCTACGAGCGCACGCTGCTTGCCGCCGGCACGGAGATCATGTTAGCCCGCGTTCGGCTCGTCGACGAGCTAGCGCACGGCGCGGCCGCGGCGCACGCGCGATTCGCGCCGGACGAGGCGCTCGAGGTTCGTTACGAGCCGAACGTCGTGTTCGACGCCGCCACGCCGGAAGCGATCGCGGCGGCATTCGAAGCGCGGATGCGGCACGCCGCCGAGTCGGAGCGCACGCGAAAGTCGGCGCTGGTCGGTCCCCATCGCGACGACGTGGGGCTGTCGCTCGACGGCGTTTCCCTCGCCGCGTACGGTTCGCAGGGGCAGCAGCGCACGGCGGTACTCGCACTCAAGGTTGCCGAATACGGCGTGATGCGCGAACGCTCGAACGAGGCGCCGTTGCTGTTGCTCGACGACGTCCTGTCGGAGCTGGACGAGACTCGCGCCGGCGCGTTTCTCGGCGAAATCGGCGATTACGAGCAGGCTTTCGTGACGGCGACGCACCTTCCGCCGGGTTTGAGCGGCGCGCGCGTCGCGCGCGTCCAAAACGCCCGCGTGCTGGAGTGGGCGGCATGCTGAAGCTGTCCAACGCGCTCTCGGAGTGGGAGCCGGCGGCGGGCTCGCAGCGCGAGCCGCTCGCTCTGCTCGAGGCGGCCTGGCCCGACATCGTCGGCGATCAGGTCGCGCGAAACTCTCACCCGTCGCGGATCGCGGGCGGAACGCTGACGGTCATGGCTCGCTCGAACGCCTGGAGCCATCAGCTGAGCCTCTTGGGCGAGCACGTGCTGCGCGCGGTCGAGGCGCGAGTTCCGAAGGCAGGCGTAAAGCAGCTTCGTTTCCGCGTCGGCCGGTTGCCGCAGACGCATTCGTCGCCGCCTCCCCGGCCTCGGGCAGCGCGCCCGAGCTCGCCGCGCTCGCCCGGGCGTCCGCAGTCCGCGTCGGCCGCCGAAGCGCTCCAGCGCTTCCGCGAAGAGGTCGACGCACACGGCCGCTCTAAGCGCTCGGAGGGGTGGGAGGCGTGCGCGTGCTGCGGTGCGCTCGTCCCCCCGGCCGGCCGAGAGCTGTGCGCCGCGTGCGCGAACGCAGAGCGGAGCCGCCGCACCGAGGCGACGGCACGGCTTCTTTTCGAGGCGCCCTGGCTCGGTTATGCCGGAACGGCCGCGCTCGTCGAGGGGTTAAAGGTAGAGGAATACGAGGGCATTCGCGCCCAGCTGCTTACGCGCTGGTGGGGCATGCTCGTGCAAGCGCGGGCCGCCAAGCGACTGTCGCGCGACGGGCGCGAGCGGCTCGTTGCGAGCTCCTACGTGCTATTGCGCAGCAACGTTCCGCCGGAAGAGATCGTGCCGGCAACGGTGCGTAACGTCTTGGGAGACGAGCTACACGACTTGATCTACACGGAACAACGAAACACGTAATGTCGACGAATTACACAGGCGAGCAGATCGAGGTCTTGCGCGGGCTGGAAGCCGTGCGCAAGCGCCCCGGCATGTATATCGGCAACACCGCCGAGCGGGGGCTGCATCAGCTCGTCTACGAGGCCGTCGACAACGCGGTGGACGAGGCCCTCGCGGGATACGCGCGCACCATCCGCGTCGTTTTGCACGCGGACGCTTCGTGTTCGGTCGAGGACGACGGCCGCGGCATTCCCATCGACCTGCACGCCGAGGAACGGCTGCCCGCGGTCGAGGTCGTTATGACGATCCTTCATGCCGGCGCGAAGTTCGGCAAGGGCGGCTACAAGGTTTCCGGCGGCCTGCACGGCGTCGGCATCTCGGTCGTCAACGCGCTCTCCGAATGGATGGTCACGCAGGTCAAGCGCGACGGTTTCCTATGGCGAATGAAGTTCGAGCGCGGCGTCACCGTACAGAAACTGAAAAAAATAGGAAAGACCGAGGGAACCGGAACGCTCCAGTGGTTCAAGCCGGATCCCGAGATGTTCGAGGTCACCGAGTTTCACTGGGACATCTTGCAGAAGCGGCTGCGTGAGCTCGCCTTCTTGAATCGCGGCCTTTCGATCACGCTGCGCGACGAGCGCGGCGAGGCCGTGCGCGAGCGCACCTATACATTCGACGGCGGCATCGTCTCGTTCGTCGAGTGGCTCAACGAGAAAAAGGACCCACTGCATCCGATCATCTCGACGCACGCGGAGCGCGACGGCGTCGACGTCGAGGTCGCCATGCAGTACACCGGTACGTATGCCGACCAGATCTTCTCGTACGCCAACAACATCGGGACGATCGAAGGCGGCATGCACCTCCAGGGCTTCCGGCAGGCCGTCACTACCGCGATCAACTCCTACGCGCGTAAGCGCGGCGCGCTCAAGGAGGGCGACAACTCTCTCTCGACCGACGACATCGTCGAGGGGCTCACGGCGGTCGTTTCCGTGAAGCTCCAAGATCCTCAGTTCGAGGGCCAGACGAAGACGAAGCTCGGCAACGCGAAGGTCCGAAGCATCGTGGCGGGCTTGGTGTCCGAGCGTCTCGAGTTCTTTCTCGAGGAGAATCCCAAGTACGCGCGCGCGATCGTCGAGAAGTGCATGCAGGCGCAGCGCGCGCGGGATGCGGCGAAGAAGGCGCGCGATCTTTCCCGCCGCAAGAACGCGCTCGAGGGATCCGGACTGCCCGGCAAGCTCGTGGACTGCAAGAACGGCAACCCCGGCGAGTGCGAGATCTTCTTGGTGGAGGGCGACTCGGCGGGCGGCACCGCCAAGGGCGGCCGCGACCCAAACAATCAGGCCATCCTGCCGCTGCGCGGCAAGATCCTCAACGTCGAGAAGGCGCGCCTCGACAAGGTGCTGGCGAACGAAGAGATTCGCACGATGATCACGGCGCTCGGCACGGGCTTCGGCGACGAATTCAACGTGGCGAAACTGCGCTACAACAAGATCATCATCATGACCGACGCCGACGTCGACGGCTCGCACATCCGGACGCTGCTCCTCACGTTCTTCTACCGCCAGATGAAGCCGCTGGTCGAAGAAGGACACGTGTTCATCGCGCAGCCGCCGCTGTACGGAATCCGCAAGGGCAAGAAGCAGTGGTGGGCATTCACGGAGGGCGAGCTGAAGTCGATCGTCGGCGACGACGGCAAAGACTTCACGATTCAACAGTACAAGGGTTTGGGAGAGATGGACGCTGAGCAGCTGGCCGAGACGACGATGGAAGTGGGCAATCGCCGTCTGAAACAGATCACCGTCGAAGACGCGGTGGAGGCGGAGCAAATCTTCACCGACCTCATGGGCGATAAGGTCGAACCACGCAAGCAGTACATCTTCGAGTACGCCAAGGGGGTCAAGAACCTCGACCTCTGACACTAAGGCCCGTTTAGAACATTCTTAGCTCGGCGGGGCGCGCCGCGGAATAGGAGGTATAGAGCCACGTGCGCACTCGCGTCGCGATGGCCCTCCTGGCCGCGGCGGTCGTCCTGGGCTTGGTGGCCGCGAACCGCCACGCGTTGTTACGCGCTTCGATCCAAGAAGGCGCCAGGTTAGCGACGGGCTTGGACGTCCGAATCGGAGACGTGCGCGTCGCGCGAGACGGCGCCGCGTTTTACGACCTGCGCGTGAGTCGCGGATCGCTTCCGGTCCTGAGCGCCGCGCGCGTCGCGATTCGCTACTCGCCGCGCGATCTGTTGCCCGGCAGCGCGCATCGCATGGGCATCCTCGGGCTCGACCTCGTTGGGGTGCGGCTCACGCTGACGCGCTTTCCCGACGGCAGCTTCACCCTGAGCTTGCCGAAGGGCTCACCGGTGATCCCGCACGCCACGCGCATCAATCCCGTTCCGTGGCGCCTGCACGTGACGGTGCGCGACGCGCAGCTGGAGCTTCGCGAGCCGTCGGCGTACGATCCGAGCGCGAAGGTCATTCGCGCCGGCGGCATCGACGCCGACGCCGACGTGGACACCGCGGCCGTCACCCGCTATCGCGTGCGCGGCGCGTTCGAGCAGCAGTCCCGCGAGCCGTTCACGATCGCCGGCACGGTGGACGCGCTTCGCGGCTACGCGATCCATCACGCGCACGCGACGCGCTTCCCGCTGCCGGGCCTGGCAAACTACTTCGCGCAGACGCCGCAGGTGCGCATCCTGCAGGCTACGGCTGAGAATTTCGACGCCCGCGTGTACGCTCTCGGCGTCGCGCCGAACGTCGATCCGTCATATCACGTCAGTCTCGGCGTCGACGTACGCGACGGACGGCTCGCTCTGGCGGCGCTCGACGCGCCGATCGAACGGCTCCGCGGACGCCTCGAGCTCGTCGACGACACCTTCTACGTGAGCCGCGCGGACGCGATGCTCGCCGGAATTCCGCTGCGCATCACGGGCGGCGGCTACGACCTGACGGGAGCGCTGACCGGCGGCGCGCAGCTTCGTCTCGGCGTCGAGGGATCGGGCGACCTCTCCGGGCTGCGCCGCGCGTTTGCGTTCGCGCGCGATCAGGCGATCTCGGGCAGGGCACACGTAGGCGTGCTCGTCCACGGGCCGATCGGCGATCCGGTGATCGTTGCGCGCGTGAACGCGCCGCACACCTTCTATCGCTCGATGCCCTTCGACGCTCTCGACGCCGGCGTGGTGTATCACTCCAACGTCGTAGCGCTCGCGCCGCTGCGCGCCCGTTACGCCGGCGTGGCGATCGGCGTGCGCGGCACGCTCGGGATCGGCCCGCACGTGCTCTCGCGGTTCGCCCTGCACGTCGCCGGCCCGGCGAGTCGTCTGCCGTATCTCGACGAGATGCTCGGCGACGAGCCGATCGCGATCGACGCGTCGGCCGTGGGACGCGACCTGCTCTTCGGAGTCGAGGGGAGCGCCGCGTCCGCGCGCGGCGTGCGGCGCGTCGCCGCGCTCTTCGCGATGAACCCGGACGGCACGGCGAGCGTCGAGCCGTTCTGGCTGCACACCGAGCGCGGCGATTTCGACGGCGCGTACGCGTTGGATCGGCCCCACGACAGCAGCGCCTTCTGGCTGGTCGCGCGCAACCTGCGGATGCGCGCACCGAGTCTTCCTACGTTCCCCGGCCTGTCGTTGCCCGCAATGCCGCCGATCGACGGACGGGCGGTCGGGATGACGCTCGCGGGCGGCGGCTCGGGCAGTCACGTCTCGATGGCGGGCAGCGTCGGCGGAAGCGACACAACCATTTCCGGCGTTCGCTTCGATCGACTCGCCGCGACGTTTGGCGGCACGCTGCAAAGCACGGCGATCAATTCGCTTCGGGCGTCGGGTCCGTGGGGCGAGTTCGCGGGCGACGGCCTCTTTTCGACCCAGCGCTTCGTCGCGTACGGCGCGTATCGCGGGACGTTCGAAGGGCTGCAGCCATTCTTGGGCAGCGCGATCGTCGCGCACGGAGCGCTGCGGGGCACCGTCGGCGTCGCGATCGAGCCGCAGCGCATCGTGGTGCAGGGAACGGACCTGGCGATGCAGCGCGCGACGCTGCGCGGCGTCCCGGTGACGCACGCAAACCTGACGCTCGCCGTCGAAGGCGATCGGCTGCGGATATTGTCGGCCGAAGCTCGCGCCGCGGGTGGCGAAATTGTCGCCGCCGGTAACTTCTCGCTGGCCGCGCCGCAAACCGGCGGTGCGAACCCAGGCGCGCTCTCGCTGGTCGCAAACCGATTGAGCGCGAAGCAGCTGAGCGGCATCGGCTTACCCTTGACCGCGGGGACGCTTTCGGCAACCGGTAACCTGGCGGCGGGCGCAGCGCTCCCACGATTCGACGGCGGCGTCACGATCGGCGCGGGACGCGTCGCAAACTTCTCGATCGCCGGCGACGGCAGCGTGAACTTGTCGGGAGACTCGGTCGCGTTACGGCGCGTCGTCGGTGCCTTCGGCGGCGCGAACGCGCGCATCGACGGGAGCATCGGATCGCTGCAGTCGGGAGCGCCTTCGTATGATCTCGACGCGGACGTTCCCGCCGCTCGCGTGGCGCCGGCGCTGCGCCAGTTCGGCATACCGAACTACAAGACCGACGGCACGTTCAACGCTCAGCTGCACATCGCGGGTCGCAGCGCGCGACCGCGCATCACCGGGCACGTCGGCGTTCCCGCGGGCGAGATCAACGGCCTGCCGTTCATCGACGGCAGCGTGTTGCTAGCAGCGGATCCGAGCGGCGTGAGCGTTCGGCGCGGCTCCGTGCTGGTCGGGACGACCGCCGCAGGCTTCTCGGCCGTGGCCCGGCCAAATCAGAGTGCGATCGATCTGCGCGCGCCTCACGCGACCCTGTCGGACTTCAATAATTTCTTCGACACCGGCGACACGCTCGCGGGACGCGGCGCCGTCAAGCTCGCGGCTGCGTCGCAGGGCGGCCGGGTCACCTCGAGCGGAGACCTGGACGTGCGCGGCTTTCGCTACCGCAATCTCCCGATCGGCGACACGCGCGCGGTGTGGTCGAGCGCGCGCAACGCGGTCACCGGCGCGCTCGCCGTAGGCGGAAGCGAGGGCATGCTGCGCGCGCGCGGCACGATCGCGCTGAGCCCACAGGCGGACTGGCAATCGACGCTGACGCGCTCTCGCTTCGACCTGCGCGGCGACGTGGGGAATCTCGATCTGTCGCTGTGGATGCCGGCGCTTGGCATGCAGAGCGTCCCCATCACGGGCCGAGTCTCGGGCGATGCGACGATCCGGGGGCGTTTTCCGCTGCTGGACGTTCGCGCAAACGCGCACGTGCGCGACGGTACGCTCGGGCCGCTCACGCTGGACAGCGCGAGCGTCGCGTTGCACGCCGCCGGCCGGCGAATCGTGGTGGATCGAGCCGAGCTCACGACTCCCGAGATCGCGGCCTCCGCCGCCGGCAGCTTCGGCTTGCGCCGCAACGACCCACTCGACATTCACGTGCATGCGGCGACGGATCGCCTTGCCAAGCTCGTCTACGACGTCTCGCGAGTCCGCGTTCCGATCAGCGGATCGTTCGAATCGACGCTGAGCATCGCTGGCACCTACCGAGCGCCGACGTTCCTTGCCGGCGTCGACGGTACCGGCGTTCGCGCGTATGGAATTTCGATCGCGTCGCTGTTCGGCGAGTTTAGACTGCAGCGTCATGCGCTCGTACTGTCGAATGCGGGCGCGACGCTCGGCCGCGGCGAGGTGACGCTGGCCGGCGCGCTGCCGCTCTCGCTCGCACCGCTGCGGCTGCCGCCCGATCAACCGATGAGCTTCGATCTCGACGTCGTCGGTCTGGACCCCGCGGTCTTCGACGAAACGCTCGGCCAGAACACGAAGATGAGCGGTCTCATCGACGGCCATATCGGTCTCTCAGGGACCGTGCGGCGGCCGTCGATCGTCGGCCGGCTTTCGCTTGCGCGCGGATCCTATTTTAGTGCGCTCGAGCGCGTGCCCATCACGCAACTCGCCGCAGCGCTTTCCTTCAACCGGGTTTCGGGCTCGATCGACCGGCTGAGCGCGAGGCTCGGCAGCGGGACGGCGCAACTCTCGGGGCGCGTCGCCTTCCCCAACGGTTTCAGCGGCGGCACCTCGTCGCTGCACTTCGCCGGCGTCGCGCGCGGTGCGCAGCTCGACCTCCCGGCATACGGCAGCGGCACGCTCGACGCTCGCCTCACCCTCGACAAGAAGTCGGGGACCGCGGCGCTCCTAGCCGGGGACGCTACGCTGAGCAATGCGACGCTGCCGTTCGCGACGTTCGTCAAAGCGGCGCAGGGGGCGTCCTCGCCCGGTCTGCCGCCTTTGCCGCTCGCTTTCGACCTGCGGGCCACGGCCGGCAAGAACGTGCGCGTCCGCGGCAGCGGTTACGGTGCCGGGCTCGATATCGGCGTCAGCGGTTCGGTGAATCTGGGCGGCAGCCTGTCGTCGCCGACGCTCGATGGTACCTTCGCCTCCACCGGCGGCACGCTCACCTACTTCGACCGGGCCTTTCGCGTGCAGCAGGGCGGGGTGCGCTTCAACGCGGCGGACGGCGTCTTGCCTACGCTGCACGCCGTCGCGAGCAGCACGGTCGTCAACCCCGATCCGGATCGAGCCCGTAATCCGTACGGCAGCGCGGACATCACGATCACGGTGGACGGCCCGATTGCGGGGCTCAAGATCGGGCTCACCTCGAATCCGCCGGGATACACGCGAGATGAGATCCTCGGATTGATCGCTCCGTTCGGCGGTTTCGTCAACGGGATCGCGTTCAGCCGCCAGTCGATGCTGGCTCCCCGCCAGCCCAGCGGCATCACGCCGCTCGGCGCGCTCTCTCCCATTCCCAACGTGGACCTCGCGCAGCGCAGCACGATCACCGTCGGGCAGGAGGCCTTCAATATACTCAACGCCCAGTTCGCCGCGAGCCTCCTCGGCCCGGTCGAGAGCACGATCGGTCAGGGCCTGGGGCTCTCGAGCGTCAACCTCACGCTCGGCTACTATGGCAACGTCGGATTCACGGCCACGCGCCTGCTCGGAAAGGCGGTGAGTGCCGTCTATGCCGTGACCTTCGGGGTGCCGCAGGTGCAATCGTTCGGCCTGATGGTGCAACCCAATCCGGTCACAAGCGCCACGCTCAACTTCTTCTATCAGAGTGGGCCCACGAAGCTCTTGCAGCTGCCGACGTCGCCGGTGGGGTATAATGCCAGCTACACGGTGGCGCAGCCGCTGATCGGTAACAGCGGCTTCAGCCTTACCGTTCAGCGCTATTTCTGGTAAATGGGCACATCGATTAAGCACGGATTCAGGCTTGCAGCGCGAGCAAGGACCCCGGGTCAGCCGGGCGGAACAGGGCGTGCCGGGTCGCGCGCGATACGCTCGCACGCGCCGGCCCGCGGCTTCATGCCCTGCGAACCCTCCTGGAAGATCGAGGACGACTTTTTCGAATGACCTTTGACCCCGCGCGGCGTTTGGGCGCGTTGAAATGGTGCGTGCGCATCCTTCTGCCGCTGGTCGCGGCGGCCGGATTCGGAGCCGCTCCCGCGCTCTCGGCGACGGCGCCCAGGATCGTCTCGGTCGACGTGACCGGGAACCTGCACGTGCCCACGCAGACGATCATGTCGGTCATCGCGGCCCGGCCGGGCCAGCCCTACAATCCGAAGGTCGTCCAGGAGGACCTCGCGCGCATCAACGCGCTCGGCTACTTCGCCGACATCGCGCCTCCGCTCGTGCGCCAGCGCCCCAACGGCATCGCGATCACGTACCGCGTCGTCGAAAACCCGGTGCTGACGAAGATCCTCTTCACCGGCAACGCGAAGGTCCCGAGCGACACGTTGCTGGCGCTGATGGACCTGTCGGTCGGGCAGGTGTTCAACACGAACACGTTTCGCCAAGATGTGCTCAAGATCAACAACTACTACGAGCGTATCGGATACGGCGGCCAGGTTCCGACTCACGTCAAGGACGTGAACATCAATCCCCAGAGCGGCGTGTTGACGCTGACGATCCAGGAGGGCCTCGTCGTCACGCACGTCATCATCGGTGGCGATCCGCTGCTCCCGCCCCCGCTGATTCTTCCGGCACTCACGCTGAAGGCCGGGACCGTCTATTCCGATGCCGTCCGCGACGCGGACTACAAGGCGTTGCAGAAGCTGTACGAGGACCACTTTCACCTCGAAGTCGGAAACTTCGAGGGCGGCATCGTGCCGTCGTCGATCAACCTGCAGGCGGGCACGGCGGAGGTCCGCTACAACATCTACGTCGCTCGCATCGCCGTCGTGGAAGTCACCGGCAACACTCGCACGAAGGACGTCGTGATTCGCCGCGAGCTGCGCGAGCGCCCGGGCATGGTGCTCAACACCGACGCGATCAAGCGGGACTACGAACGGCTCAACGCCCTCAACTACTTCTCGAAGGTTGAGCCGGACGTCAAGCCGGGCCCCGACCCGAAGAAGCCGCAGGACGTGACGCTGGTCTGGCACGTCACGGAGCAGCGCACCGCGCAGGCATCGCTGGGCTTCGGATACTCCGGCGGCCTCACCGGCCTGGGGCTGTACGGCACCCTCGGATTCTCCGACAATAACCTGCACGGCACCGGCAATTCGGCCGGGATTCAGTTTGAGGAGGGCGCGCGAACGGGCGTGGCTCAGATCACCGCGTCGGCCCCGTACCTGAGCAATTCGCCGCAGGGCCAAAAGTATACGGCCGGCGCGTCGATTTTCACGAACCATACGACGTATTACTATCCGATCTACAGCATCCTCGGCACGGGGCAGTCGGTCGCAAGCCACGGGTCGATACCGATCCCCGTCACGCTCTATCCCAGCTCGAACTCACAGCAAATCTCCAACACCTATGCCACGAACACGTCGAGCGCGACGGGCGCGTCGGGGAACGTCGGACGGCGCTTGAGCGACTACACGATCCTATCGTTTGCCCTGAGCGGACAGAAGATACGCTACAACACGACGGTGCCCTCGCCGTATTACTTCCAAGGGAACCAGCCCAACATCTTCGTCGGGCCGACGCCCGGGCCGATCAGCTCGACGCCGCAGAACTACGGCGGCTCATTCGGCATCGCGGCGTCGTCCATCGCCAACGTCAACACCGGCAATCCGTACAACCTGGTCACGGCCGGCCTGAATCTACAGACGATCACGCTCGACGATCCGTTCAACCCCCGCAACGGCATCAAGGCCTTGCTGAGCGCGACGGTCTCCGAGCCGGCGATCGGATCGAACTTCTCGTTCACCCAGAGCACGCTCGATCTCGCGAAGTTCTTTCCGGTGCTGAGGAGCGCGACGCTCGGCGTCCACGGCGCCGCGTACAACTCGACCGGCGTGATACCGCCGAGCTCGCTCTTTACGTTCTCCGATCAGCAGATGCGGGGCTACAATCAGGTGTTCTACGCGACCAATGCGTATCTCGGGCAGATCGAACTGCGTCAGCCGCTCGCGCTCGACCGGAGGATCACGCTCGCCCTATTCGTCGATGAGCTCGACTATCACATACGCGGCGCCTATCCGCTGCTCAATCCCTACACGAACCGCATCACGGGGTACCCCGCGGACTGGGCCCTCTACGGAGACGCCGGCTTCGGCATCCGCTTCGACGTGCCGCAGCTCGGCCTACGCACGGTACGAATCGACTTCGCGAAGGGCGTGAACGGTACGCACACCAGCTTTGGAATCGGCCAAAGCTTCTAGGGAACCTCAACTGCACTTGGACATGGAGCCCATACGAATCAAATGAAACTTCGGTCTGCGATCATCGTCTCCGCGGCGCTGCTGCTCGGGATCGTGTTGGCCCCCGGCGCCATCGCGGCCGACCTCACCGACGTCGGCTACATCGATCAGGCCGACCTCGCGAACCTGCCGGTTTTCGTCAACGCGAACAGCGCCCTCGCGGCGGATAAGGCACGCCTCGACGCGCAGTTCAACGCACAGGTGAAGCGCGCGCGCAACGATGCCCAACGGCAGCAGCTCGCGATGCAATTTCAACAGCAATACAACGACCGGCAGCGCGAAATCGTCGGGCCGCTCTTCCAGCGCGCGCAGCTGGCGATCGCGGCCGTGAGCGCCACCCGAAGCCTCTCGATCGTGGTGGACAAGCGCATCGTCATCTACGGCGGCCAGGACATCACCAAGGACGTCGAGGCCGTGTTCTCGAGCTCGCAGGCGATCGTGCCTCCCTCGGCCACGCCGCCGCCCTCCGCGATCGGCTTCGTCGATCAGAACGTGTTGGACGGCGTCCCCAAGGTGCAGAGCGCCAACAATCAGATGAACCAGTTCGAGACGACGCAGCGACAGATCTACGCCGCCAAGATGGCGCAGGCCCACAGCGACACCGACAAGCGCCAGGTGCTCCAGGATTTCAACAAGGTCGTCTCCGACAAGCAGGACCAGCTGCTCAAGCCGCTCGTGGAGCAGACGAAGGCCGCGACGACCGACGTCGCGCGGAAGAAGTCGCTGATCCTCGTCGTCGATCGCGCCGATGTCGTCTACGGGGGTGCGGACATCACGGCCGATGTCCAAAATGAGATCGGCAAGTAGCGCGCTCGCTCTTCTCGGTGCGTCGGCGATCCTGGCATGTGCGGCTTGCGCGCCGAACGTTCACTCTGCCTCCGTGCGCGGCACGGGCTACGTGCGCCTCGACGACGCCGTGAAGCACGATCCGCTCTACCCTCAGCTGTCGCAGCTCGACGACGCCATCGCGGCCATCGCGCTGCGCTACACCGGCCCGCAGGTTCCGCTCGGCGCGCGGCAGATGGCGGCGCAGACGGCCGAGCTCAATCGCGAGCTGCGCGACGCGCAGATTCGCGCGAACAAGATCTTGGCGCAGAAGCAGCGCGACTACGAAAGCCGCGAGAATCAGGCGGTGCGAGCGGCGTTGGCGGCCGCCGGCATCCGCGGGCAAGGTGCGCTCGCGGCGACGCAGATGAGCAATCAGTCGGCAGTGCAGGCTCAGCAGGCCGCGCAGGCGGCTAACGCCGACTACCAGGCGTATCAGCAGAACGTCGTGGCCCAAGACAACGCGGCGAGCTCGTCGATCGCCCGTCAGCTGCAGGCCCAGGCGCAGCAGAAGTATCGCGCCAAGGCCGAACAACTCCAGCAGAACGAGACGGACCTATCGTTGCGCCTGACGCAGCAGGACGCCACGCAGCGTCTCGCCATCAAGATGCGTCTCGGCAACCTCGCCATGGATCCCGCCGCGCGCAAGCAGGCTCAGTCGCAGCTGGCCGCGATCAACGCGCGCGAGGCCGGCGCGGTCGCGGCCCAGCGCAACGCGGACGCCGCGACGCTGCGCGCCTATCGGGCGCAGCTCGACAGCGAGACCGGAGCCGCGATGCGCTCCCAAGTCGGCGCCATCCAGAGCCAGACGCAGGCCAAGCTCGAGGAGCACCGCAACGAGGTGACCGCGCAGCTGCGCAGCCTTCCCGCGGCGACTCCCCCGAATCTCTCGCCCGGGTTGCAGGCTCAGATCGCCGCGATTCACCGGCAGTTCGTCGGTCAGTTCCAGGCGGACGCGAGAAAGACGATCCAGGAATACAACGAAACCAAGAGCGATCTGGACCGGCAGTTCGCGGCCATGCACGGCGCGGACGTAGGGGCGACGGGAGCGGCCGGCAAGGAATTGCGCTCGCTTCAGAAGCGGCGCGGCGACCTCTACGGACAGATCGTCGCACAGGTCCAGCGGGATGCCGCTCGCATCGCACAGGACCGCGGCTTCAGTATCGTCTTCGTCAACATCGACACCGCCGCGGGCGGCTATGACCTCACCAACCAAGTCATCAAGGACGTCGAAAGCCAACACGAGTGAAAAAGCAAAATAGCTCCGCACTTCTCTTCCTCGCGGCGACGCTGGCGAGCTGCGCGCCGCACAGCTCGATCGGCCTCGTCGACGTGCAGCGCATCGTATCGAACTGGCCGGAGTATCAGGGCTATCAAAACCAGATGTTTTCGGAAGAGCGCTCCGTTTCGTCGCGCCGCGAGAGCAACGCGCGCAAGCAGCGCGACGCCTTCGCTCTGCAACGGAAGTACGCTAAGGTCACCGACCAGCTCTCCGCGCAGCTTCGCGACGCGGCAGGGAGAATCGCGCAGCAGCGCCAGCTCAAGCTGGTCGTGACGCGCGAGGGCATCGGCTACGGCGGCGTCGATATCACGAGCGACGTCGAGAAGGCGCTCAACATCACGGAAAAGGCCTCGCCCACGCCGGGCACGTAGCGCCTCGACACGAAGCGAATGCTGGCAACGCTGCAGGAGCTCGCCGCGCGGATCGGCGGACGCGTCGTCGGTGACGGCAGCATGGAGATCACCGGGTTCACAACCGTCGATGACGCGCGGCCCGGCGCACTGACGTTCGCCACCACGGATGCGTATTTTTCCGCGGCCCTCGCGGGGCCGGCCGCTGCGGTTCTGGTGGACGCCGAGCTCGCGCGCGACGCAGGCAAGCCGCTGATCGTCGTCGAGAACGTTCGGCTCGCCCTGTCTCGGGCGCTCGATATGCTCGCACCCGAGCAGCCGCGCGGCCCGTTTCGCCACCCCAGCGCCGTGATCGAGTCCGACGCCGCCATCGCGGAGGACGTCTATATCGGAGCGGGCGCATACGTCGGCAGCGCCGTCACTATCGGTGCCGGGAGCGTCGTGGGCGCCGGCGCGTACGTCGGCGAGCGCGTCACGATCGGCGCCGGCGTGCGGATCCACCCTCACGCCAAACTGCTCTCCGGCTGCACCGTCGGAGATCGGGTCGTGCTGCATGTCGGAAGCGTCATCGGCAGCGACGGCTTCGGCTGGGCGTTCGCGGAAGGGCGCGCCGAGCGAATTCCGCAGATCGGTAACGTCGTGCTCGAAGACGACGTCGAGATCGGCGCGAACTCGTGCATCGATCGCGCCCAGATCGGAAGCACGCGCGTGGGCGCCGGTACGAAGATCGACAACCTCGTCCAGGTAGGCCACAATTGCCGCATCGGAAAGCACTGCGTCATAGCGGCGTTGACCGGGCTCGCGGGGTCGACCGTGATCGGCGACTACGTAAAGGTCGGGGGTCAGGTGGGATTCCGAGGGCACATCACCGTCGGTTCCGGCGTGACGATCGCGGGAGGATCGGGCATCTGGGGAAACGTCGAGGACGGCGCGACGATCTCGGGAAATCCGGCGAACGATCATCACGAGGAACTGCGGCGACAGGTCATGATTCGCAAGCTGCCAAAGCTGTTTGATCGTGTCGAGGCTCTCGAGCGCTCGCAATCGCGCCAAACCGAGTAGCGCCGCATGATGCAGGGGACGCTTTCCGGTGCGCTTCATTTTGAAGGCGTCGGCCTCCACACGGGGGAGCACGCGAAGGTTGAGGTGCAGCCCGCTGCGCCCGACGCGGGCCTGTGCTTCGTGCTCGGTTCGGCGCGTGTGCCGGCGACGGTGGAAAATGTGCGGGACACGTCGCGCGCGACCGTGCTCGGCCGCGACGGCGTTACCATTTCGACGACCGAGCATCTGCTCTCCGCGCTGTTTGCGATGGGCGTGACCAACGCCGACGTGCACGTAGATGGCCCCGAGATCCCCGCGCTGGACGGCAGCTCGGCAGAGTTCGTCACGGCGATTCTCGCGCGCGGAGTGCAGACGCAGCCGGTGCCGCGACGCGTGCTCGAGCTGGCCGAGCCGGTCTACGTCTGCGCCGCAGACCGTATGATGATCGCGCTTCCGGCGGAGAGCTTCCGCGTGCGCTTCGTCGCGGATTTCGCGCCGCCGATCGGCACGCAGTACTTCTTCGGTCGCATCGAGCCGGACGAGTATCGCGACGAGATCGCGGGCGCGCGGACGTTCGCATTCCTGCACGAGATCGAGGCGCTCTGGACGCGCGGATTGGGTCGCGGTGGAAGCCTGGAGAACGCGTTGATCTTCACGCCGGACGGGCCGATGCAG
>JAFAJV010000035.1 GCA_019235995.1 Vulcanimicrobiota bacterium | reverse complement strand
GGCATAGGGACTCGTCCACTGCCAATCGCCGCCCGTGGCCGCGACGCTCGCGAGATACCAGCCTGCGGCGCAGAGCGCTACGATGAGGAGAGCGCGCCAGTTGCGCCGTGCGATCAGCAGCACAACGAACGGCAACGCGATCGTCGGCTTGTACAGCAATAGTCCAATGCAAGTGCCGAGAAGCGCCGGCCGGTCCCGCTTCGCAAACAGAATCGCGAACGCGACGAGGAGCAGCGCGATCGACGCGTTCTGTCCGCCGATCGCCGCGATCTTCACGGGCGCCCACGCGAGTGCCGCGACGATGGCGAACCATCGTGGCGTCGCGAAGACATCGGCCAGCACGATTCCGGCGCACGCGGCGAGCGCGAGCATTCCGACGGTGTTGGCGACGTAGCTCGCCAACAACGACGCGTGCGCCGCCGGCGCGTACAGCCACGCGAACGCTGGGAGGTAGGGCCAGATCGCGGGGCGCAGCCCCTGGCCTTGCGCGAAGGCGGCGTGCAGGTTCGGGTCGAGTAGCGCGCGCGTCCCGGCCGTCGCGCCGCCGACCCAGAAGCAGGACCAATCCGCGAAGTTCGGATCGTGCAGCGTGTTCCGGACGAGCTGCCACAGCCCGATGAGAAAGAGCGACGCGCCGTAGAGGACGATACGGTCGCGGGAGACGGGGATCGGTATGCGGGTTAGTGGTGCGGCAGTTGACCGAGCATCGAGCCCAGAGTCTTGAGCTCCGAGATGTCCCAGACCGTCAGCCGAGCGAGAATGTGCCAGCGGGCCTCCGCCGCCACCAGGAGGAGGTTGAGCGCCAAATAGAGTCCGGTGCCCCACGCGAACCGCGTACCTACGCGTTTCGTCGGACGGACCAGATGCTCCATGATGCTGGCTTGTACCCCTCATGGAGCAGAAAGATGCACACCCCGCGGAGGGTCTACGCGAATTCCGGTACGGCAAGGTCGCCCACCCACCATCGGCGCGCGCCGGAGTCCAGGTGCACGTGGTCGTCGTAGTAGCCGATTCCGCCCGAGACTTCGCGCGACCAGCAGGCATCGAACAGGTCGCGCATCGAGACACCGTCCACGTACATGTCGGCGGCTTTGGCGTAGAGGTGCTGGCTGTTGCGGGCGGCGCCCTCGGTCGCGACGTTGGTCTGCCACGTCCGGTAGCCGCTGGTGATCACCAGCGGCCGGCGGATGCCGTGCAGGGCGAGCGTCTGTTGCACCTCCCAAAGCGCCTCGATCTCGACGTTGTCGTAGCGGACGTAGCCCTCCGCGTCGGGCACCTGGCGATCCCGCATCAGCCAGCAGATCATCCGGTAACCCGGCTCGTAGACCGTTGCGCCGTCGACGCAGAACGGCGCGACGACCTCATCGCCGTACCCGGCTCGGCGCAGCCAGAGCGTACGCTCGACGCCGCCCGGCACCGCCGCGCGCACCGCCGCGGGTGACATGCCCGCCAGCGCCGCGGTACCCAGCGCGTACAGGAAGTCCGGACGTTTCACAGGTTGGTCCCGGCGAGCTGATGCAGCGGGTCGCGGCACGCCAAAGGAGGATCTGCGAGATACTCGCGCGTCCCACGGCCCCGTACGACTCGAAATGCAGCGCTCTGCACGATTCGCACCGGACGGCCCGGCGCATCGGTGATGCCGTACGCGACCACGCGATGCAGGCCGAGCGCGAGATCCGCCGTCGGGACCGTCGCGGCGAACGTGCCGCTCCCATCGTCATAGCGCGACTGATATGGGCGCCCATCTACGAGCAGCCAGACCCCTCGATAGGGGTCGAGGCGCGACTCGCCGATCTGCCCGGCGAGCAGCGCAATCCCTCCGTTGCATCTGCCGGCGACCTGCAGACTTCCGGAAACATACGGCGCGCGCTGGAGCCTCCGCAGATACGCACGTGAAAACCGGCCGTCGTCCGCGGTCAAGAAAAACGTCCGCGTCACGCCGACCGGCCGATAGTGACGGCCATCCGGCGCCGCCGCGTAGGCGGCGACCACATGCGGGCCTTCGTCGAGTCCCTTCGTGGAAAAGCCAGCGTAGAACTGGCTATAAGCATCGGCGAGGTCGTGCGTCGCCTCCGCAATAGTGAACTGATATTCGCCCGCGATCACCGGTACGGGCTTCCCGTCCAGCAGCGCGGCTACTACGGACGGCGCGGCCGGCGTGGGAGGCAGCGCCGCTCCGGAATCGATGAGGTTCGCTCCGATGGGGAAGGCCGGCACGGGAGCATCGGCCACGTGATAGGCCGCGCTCTTGACCGCCCAGAGAACTCCCGTGCTTCCCGGGAGCAGTTCGGACCGGCGCGGATCGGTGACGGCGAGGTGCGACGGTGGCCGCCCATAGTAGCGTTGCGCGACGTCGGCGAGCGCGTAGCCGGCGGCGACGAGTGAGTAGCAGCACAGCGCGCCGGCAAAGAGCGCGCTGAAGGTTCGCCTGCGAGCTCGAAAGAGGCTCGGCGCGTACCACACGAGGCACAGGAAAGCAGGAAAGATGAAGGCGTACCAGTGGCGTCCCTCGGCGCCGAACGCGTTGTTCGTCGCGACATAGAGCGCCAACATCAGCGTCACGAACACGACGTAGCTGGCGAAGACCGGGTCCGCCGCCAGGGACGCGAGCGCGAGCCGCGGGTGACCGTGCCTCGACGCTCGAGCGATCCGCGCCGTGTTTCGCGCGATCAGCCAGCCGACCGCCACGGCGACCGCGATCGTCACGAGGGCGACGAGCGCGCGAATCCAGAGCTCGATCGAGCCGTTGACGATGAAGATGGGCGTGTCGCCCCATCCGAAGACCTGCCAGAACGTCGCGGCGCACGCACCGGACACGAAGCAGTCGACGAAGGCGGCGAGCGTGGTAGCGGCAACGTAGTGCAGCGTCGCGGAGAAACCGAGAGCGGCGATGCCGCGGAAGTGGGCGAGGCCCATGTCGGCGGCGACGTTCGAACCGGCGCTCGCGTTCGATTGACCGATCATCCAGTGCTGGACGGCGAGGAGAGCTGCGGCCGGCGCGAGCACCGCCGCGGCCGTTGGGAAGCGGAAGCGGATCGCGATCAATAGGAGCGCCGGCAGCGCCACCGCGAGGAAGCACTGATATTTCGTGACCGCGAGCAAGGCCAAGGAGATCGCCAGAAGCACGAGGTCCCTAGTTGGCGCCGTATCGGAGCGAAGACGCGTGGCGAAGAACAACGCGGCAGAGACGAGCGCGTAGGCCAAGTTGTCCGGCTGAACGTACGAAGAGACGAACGAGGTCATCGGGAAAAACCCGATGCCTGCGACGAGCGCGACGCTGACCCAGCGAGGCACGCCGAGATTGAGCGCCGTGCGATAGTTGAAATACAGGCCCGTCATCAAAAGGAACACGCAGAGGAGGCGGGCGGCGAAGAACACGCTCACGAGCGAGCCGGTGGAAAGGGCGACGACGTACATCCATGCGGCCTCGAGCGCATAGAAGCCGACCGGATATGCGGGCACAATATAATTGATCCGCCCCTTCGGTTCGATCGCACGCGTCAGGCTCGGGGCGTCCGCGTCGATTCGCGCAAAATACTGCCTGCTTCCGTAGCCGCTCGGCACTCGCATCGACGAATTCATAGCGACGCGGCTGAAATCCAGCGCCTGGAGCAGATACTTCGTGTAGGGGCTCACGATCCAATCGGCGCTCCCGTCGCTCAGCCGGATCAGCCGATGCGCCCCGTAGATGGAGGCGGCATAATCGAAGTGCGCCGGTTCATCGGGCGCCTGAAAGATCGGAACGAGGAACACCCAGACGGCGCTGAGCGCGCCGGCCAAGAGGATCACCGCGGTCGCGGCGGCGTTCGCTCGGCGCGCGTCACTCACGGCGGTACACCACGAAGCTGCGGTCTTCGAAGGCTTGCTTCCAATTCGGCTGCTTTGCGACGGCGACCGCAAACGGCGTGTCTCGCTTGGCGACGATCGCGTCGATCGCATCGCCGGGCAGCGTGGCGCTGAGCGGCCGCTTCAGATAGATCGTCGCCATGTAGCGCTGCCAGACGGGCACGGGGTACGGATCGCAGCGGCCGTCCATAAAGACACGGAGATTGCCGTATTGCAGCGCGAGGCTGCACCAGGTGAAGTCCTGGCAGAAGACGCGGTGACTCCGGCGATCGGCTGCGAGCGATGCGACGGCGCGTATCGGCAAGCGCGGGGGCGAAACGCGTTCGTCGGCGAGCAGCGCGAAGGCCGAGATGACGATCCCCACCGTGATGGCGACCACCGCCGCGGGCGCAAGGTCGCGCACCCGGCCCTCCAGGTTTCGCACTCTGGGGAAACGCCAATCGATCGCTCGCGCCGCGAGCGGCGCGGCGACGATGACGAAGAGCGGGATGTTCCGGCCGGCGAACAGCGTCGCCGCGAGCAGCAGCGCGCTGGGGGCTGCCGAGAAAAGTTGCCGGCGCGCAAACGCCGGTCCCGCCGCAAGGATAACGAGCACGAGCGGCAGGACCCCGAGCATGAACGAGAGGTCGTGCAGCCCCGGCGGCTGCCATTCCTGAATGAAATGGCGGATGGGACTACGTGCGAGCGTTACGGCATAGAACGGCAGTCGCCAGCCCAGCGGAGTTGCGAACGTGGCGAGAATGGTCGCGCCAAGCATGATGAGGTCGCGCGAGCGGCGCGACGCGCCGTGGCCGCCGTCCGCGAGGCCGGCCGCGAGCCGGGCGAGCACGATGACCGGGGCGAGCGCGACGCTTGCGTGGAGGTTCGCCCATAGCACGGTTGTCGGGAACGCCGCGTAATACCAGCGGTCGCGCCGCTCGATAAAGAACATGAAGACCGCGAGCATCAACCAGCCCAGCACCTGCGCCCGGACGCCGAATGACTCGAGTAGCGCGCCGCCGGAGATCAGCAGCACGATCCCGATGGCTTCTGCGCTCGCGCCGCCGCGTGTCCGCAAGTAGATGAGCGAAAGGATCACCAGCGGCGTCGCGCTGAGCGCGAACGTCACGAGGAAGAAGAGGTTGTAGTGCGACGCGAGGGCGACGATCACGCTGAAGAGCCACTCTTGCGGCACCCACATCGCACCCGCGGACGTGAACGTCTCCGGTCCGAGTGCGGTGGGCAGCGCGTGCGAGCGCAGGACGAGGTCGCCGAGCCACCGTTGCCAATACAAGTCGCCGTCCCCGGGCAGCTGCAACAGGCCGAGCAGGAGGTACATCCCGCCCCAAAGGACGATCGCCAGCCGCGCGAGATTCAGCGGACGAACCCCAACGGTAGCGCGATACCGGTTGCCGCGGCGATGTAGGGGGCGAAGGCGATCGGCCCGCGGGCCGCTCGCGCGAGCCGGTGCCCGGCGACCGCCGCGACGCACGCGATCGCGAGGGCGAATACGGCCAGCGGCGCGCCGAGCGCGGCGCCGGCCAGCGCGACGAGCTTCGCGTCGCCCCAGCCCATGCCGTGGCCGCGCGAGAACATCGCGGCCGCGGCGAAGGGCGCGAACACGATTGCGGCCGATGCCACGAGGTCCCATTCTCGCTGTGCGGCAGCAAAGAGCAACAACGCCGCCAGCGGGGCGAGCGTGAACACGTCCGGCACGAGGCCGCAGAGGGTGTCGCTGCACCAGCATGCGACGAGGGCGAAGATCACCATGGCGGCGATGCCGATCTGCACCGGCGTCGCGCCGAGCGCGACGAGCGATCCTCCGATGACGACGGCAGCGAGCACCAAGATGGCGTATGGGGGCGTTCCGGGCAGCGGCCCGTCGGCCGCGGGCGACACGCCGGCGCAGAGCGCTCGGCTGAGCTGCGTGGCGATGAAGGCGATGCAGCCGAAGAAGACGGCCGCAAGCGCGATCCCCGTCATGGCTTTCCGGCGAAGTAGTTGGCGGCGACCGCTCCAAAGATGATCGTGATGATGGCCGGGATCATGAAGAACACCATCGGAAAGACCATCTTGACGGGAAGCTTCGCGGCCATTTCCTCGACCAGCATCAGACGCTGATGGCGCGCATCGTCGGCGAGGTCGTTGAGCATCTTCGCGATGTTGGCGCCGAGGCGCTCGGCTTGCGTCATGACGCGCAGCGCGTTGCGCAGGGCCGGATGATTCGTGCGCTCGCCCACCGCCTTGAGCGCGTCCGCCCGCGCGCGCCCGAGCCGAATCTCGGAGAGCGCCTCGCGGATCTCCTCGCTGAGCGGCCCGGTGACGGCTTCCACGGCGTATCCAAGCGCCGAGTTCAATGCGAGCCCGGCGGTCACGGTCGAGGAGACCATGTCCAAGAATTCGGGCAGCGCCTTTTGAATCGAGGATTTGCGCTTCTCGCACGCCGCATTGAGCAAGAAGAACGGCGAGTAGCCGCCGACGAAGGCCAGCATCAGCATCAGCGGGAGCGTCCAATTCGCGTCGAGGTCGAAGAAACGCCACACGAGCAGGCTGAAGAACGCGCCCGCGAGAGCGCCCGCGGCGACGCGCAGCAAGAATTTCCCCGGCGTCGTGGTGTACCAGCCGGCCTCGACGAGCCGGTGCGCGAGCGCGATGCGGCGCTCGGTGTCGAACATCCGCTCCAGCACGGGGAGCCGCGTCTCATCGCGCTTGAGTGGGTCGCGCATCTTGAGCTCCTCGAGCTGTTCGGAGAGGAGGCTCTTCGACGGAAGGAGCGAGAGCGCGAAGAAGAACGCCGACAAGCCGGCGAGCAGGGAAATGATGTAACTGAACGCCGCAAACATCAGGCGTCCATCCGCAGCAAGCCCTTGAGCCAGACGAAGGCGCCCACCTCGAGGCCGGCGACGACGAGCAGCACCGTGCGCCCGATCGTCGTGTACATAAGAGCGTCGCCCATGGCCGGCTGAGTCGTCACGATGAAGAGGCCGAGCCCAACCGGAATCAGCATCAGCACCCACGCGCTCATGCGGCCTTCCGCGGTGAGCGCGGAGCACTTGCGCTGGATCTGACGCCGGTCTTTGATCGTGTCGGCGAGCTGATCGAGAATCCGCGCGAGATCGCCGCCGGTCTCGGACTGGACGCGGAAGACGCGCGTCAGCATCAGCGACTCGTGGCCGGGCATCCGCGCCGCCATGTCGTCCATCGCGTCGTACACGCTCGCGCCGATGTTCGTCAGGCCGATCACGCGGCGAAACTCGTGCCGCGCCGGGTCCGGCAGCTCGTCGATGACGATCGAGAGCGCCTGACGCACGCCGAGACCTACCCTAAGTCCGCCCGCCATGAGCCGCGTGGCCGGCTCCAGCTGCGTGACGAACGTCGCGAGCCGCTTCGCCATCTTGAAGCGCACGAAGCTCGCGAAGCCGAGCCACGCGATCGCCGCGATCGCCGGCAGGAGGAGCAGCGCGAAGAGGAACTTCGGATGCAACGCGAAGAGCAGCGCGATCCACACGATCGCAATGCCCGCCACCGTGCTGAGCACGATCTCCTGCGAGGCCATCTTTATGCCCGCGCGGTCGAGCTGATCGGCGAGGCTGCTGACGCGCGCGGTCGCGCGCTTGTTGAGCGCGCCCCACACGGAGAGAAACCCCAAGAAGACCGTCGCGGAAACGCCGGCGAAGACGGCGATCGGGACGAGTGCCGTCACCATAGCGAGGGAAGCGCCGACAAGCCGTTCAGCGCCCTCGCGTCGTACTCGATGCCGTACTCCGCGAACCGCTTCAGGCAGACCGGCTGCACGCCGGTGTAGCAGAACTCGCCGAGCACGCGGTTCTCCTTGTCGACGCCGTGCTGCGCGAAGCGCACGATCTCTTCCATGGTGACGACGTCGCCCTCCATGCCCACGATCTCGCTGACGCCGATCACCTTGCGCGAGCCGTCGCGCATGCGAGCGGTGTGCACCACGAGATCGAGTGCGCTCGCGATCTGCTCGCGGATCGCGCGCACGGGCAGGTCGAAGCCCGCCATGAGCACCATCGTCTCGATGCGCGAGAGCGCGTCGCGCTGGCTGTTCGCGTGGATCGTGGTGAGCGAGCCGTCGTGGCCGGTGTTCATGGCCTGCAGCATGTCGAGCGCCTCGGCGCCGCGACACTCGCCGATGATGATACGGTCGGGGCGCATGCGCAGCGCGTTTCGGAAGAGGTCGCGGATGCGAATCTCCCCGCTCCCCTCGACGTTCGGCGGCCGCGACTCGAGCCGCACGACGTGCGGTTGGTTGAGCAAGAGTTCGGCCGCGTCTTCGATCGTGACGATGCGTTCGCGCTCGGGCAAGAACGAGGAGAGTACGTTGAGAAACGTCGTCTTGCCCGAGCCGGTGCCGCCGCTCACGACGCAATTCAAGCGCGCTTGCACCGCCGCCCGGAGGAAGTCCATAACCACCCGCGGCACGGCGCCGATTTCGATGAGGTCGTCAGCCGTCAGGCGGTGCTTGCCGAAGCGGCGGATGGTCAGCGTCGTGCCGTCGATCGACACGGGCTCGATGATGGCGTTGACGCGGGAGCCGTCGGTGAGCCGCGCGTCGACCATTGGCGACGACTCGTCGATGCGCCGGCCGAGCGGCGTGATAATGCGCTCGATCACGAGACGCAGCTGGCGCTGCTCGGTGAAGCGCTTGGCGCTGCGCTCGATCACGCCGTGCCGCTCGACGTAGATCGTGTCCGGTCCGTTCACCATGATTTCGGTGACGTCCGCGTCCTTCATGAGATCCTCGAGCGGACCCAGGCCGAGCGCTTCGTCGACGATCTCCTGGCGCAGCGTCGCGAACTCTTCGGCGGAGCCGTCGAACGCCGACGCCATCGCGGCCGTGATGCCTTCGACCTTCGCGCGCAGCTCGGCGAGCTTCGCGGCGTCGGTATGCGCGACGCTGGCGGAGACGAGATCGAGCTGGCGCAGCAGCGCCTGGTGCACCTGCTGCTTGAAAGCCTCGCGCTTTGGATCGAGCGTGACCGCGGAGTGGCCGTTGGGGCGCACGGTGCCGGTGCGCTGCAGGGGGACGCGGGTTTCGCCGAGCAGACCCGTGGCCGAGGGCTGCAGGTTGGACAGCACTTCCTCGCGTGGCAGCGACAGGATGAGGCGCTGCAGACCGGCGATGCTTTTGCCGTAGGCGCGCTGACTCGCGGGCGGAATCTCCGCCGCGACCTTCGCTCCGAGGCTCCGCTCGATCTCGCCGCGTGAGGCGGGTTCGCCCTCGCTGCGCGCGTTGCTGATCAGCGCGATGCGCGACTCGGGAATGCCGAACCGCAGCAGGTCGGCGACGAGCGTTTGCGCGCCGGCGATGCCCAAGAGCGTCGGCTCCAGCACGACGAAGATTCGCGTCGCGCGGATGACGAACGGGCGGACCGCCGCGGCGAAGGGTTGCGGCGCGTCCACGATCACGGCGCCGAAGCCCGTGAGGTCGCCCGCGCAGATCTCGACGGCGCCGGGGTCGAGCGTGAAGGCCGCGTCGTAGCGATGGGCCAGCTCGACGACCGTCAGCCCGTCGCTGCGCATCCGGGAAATTGCGGAGGTTCCGCGCGCCGCGTCCAAGCCGCGGAGCACTTCGCAGAGCAGGCCGACGCTGCGCCGTCCGGTGAGGTCGGCATCTACGATGGCGACGCCGTTGTCGCGCATCGCCTTCGCGAGCGCGCAGCAGAGCGTCGTCGTACCGACGCCGCCCTTGGCGCCGACGAAGAGGAAGACCGGCTCGCCCGTCATTTGTTCGGGGCGGTGGCGCTACCGGGGTCGACGACCTGATCGCCGACGATCAGCTCGACCGGCGCCGCGAGGCGTCGCGGCGTCGCCGGCGGGGCGCCCGCCACCGGACCGCCGAGACCGGGCGGCGGAACCGGGATCGGGGGCCCGAGCGAGGGGATCGGCTCGGGGCCCGGGCCCCCGCCGCCTCCGGCCAGCGTGAGCTGCTCGACCGGCTCGGTGCGCGGCGCCTCTCGCGGCGAGCGCAGCGCGAGGCGCAGGGTCGAGTTGGCGTCGGCCCAGGCGAGGAGGTCCGCCTGTCCCGGGGTCACCTCGAGCGTCACCGTGGCGGCGTCTTGCTCTGCCGGCGAGGGCGTCGCCGACGGGTTCTCCAGGGCGGTCCCGACCGAGAGCACCCGGACGGCACGGAAGATCGTCACCGCCTTGGGGGGCGGTCCGCTCGACTTGGAAGGCGGGATGGCGATCACGTCCACGCGGTCGCCAGGCTGGATCAGCCCCGAGACGTCCTTGACCCGATCGACCGGGATGCTGACCGCGCGCATGCCGGGTTGGAGCCGCACCGGGAGCGCGAACGCAACGTTCGTGCCGATCTCGGAGGCGGTGAGCTGCGAGCCGGCGGGAATCGTGATCAGGGCGAGCGATCCCACGGCCTGGTTCGGTTCCGCCAAGGCGCCCGGTTCGAGCGAGGCCGTCGCGCGCATCTGCTTGGTGAACATCGCCTCGGTGATCCGCTCGCGCGGGGCGATGTCTTGCGCCGCGATCAGCACCGCGCGCTGCTCGCCCGAGGGCGGGCGCAGCGACGACAGATAGGTAAGGGTGAGCCACCCCGTGCCGACCGCGAGGATGCTCGCGATGAGGAGGGTGGTGCGTCGGACGTTCACGACAGATTGATCCTCAAGAATGGAGCGATGCTCTGCGAGAGAGCGACGAAAATCGCGCCGATTGCAAAGGCAAGGGCGTACGGCAAGGTTTCGCGCCTAGCGGGGAGGCCCTGCAGGCCGCCGGCCGCAAGGACGGCCGTCCGCGCGAGCGACGGCCGGGAGCCCGGGCGGAAGGCGAGGTAGATCACGGCCAGCGCGCCGCCGGCGATCGCCGTGTAGAGCAGAAACGGTATGAACAGCGGATAGCTGAGCAGGCCCGAGCCCGAGATGGCCAGCTTGACGTCGCCGCCGCCGATTCCGCCGCGCGCGTAGACGAGCGTACCGAGGAGGGTGAGTCCGGACATCACGGCGAGCGCGACGGCTAGGGATTTCCAGCCGTCCAGCGCGTGGACGGCGAGCGCGGCGAGCGCGAGGCTTCCGGTGAGCCAGTTCGGGATGCGCCGGCTGCGCACGTCGCAAAAGGCGGCGGCGCAACAACCCGCGAGTGTTAACCAGACTGCGACGGACATAGGAATCGGATTGCGTGAGGCGCGGCCTGCCTAAAGAAGACGGGCCGCGCCCCGCAACCCCTTGCGTTTGTTTGTCTTAGAGGGTACCGGCGACGCTGCTGAATAGGCCGCTCAGGTTCTTACCGAGCGTCGTGACGGCGCCCAGTGCGACCAGAGCGATCAGGGCAACGAGCAGGCCGTATTCGACCATCGTCGCGCCTTCGTCGTCGCGGATCATCGTTTTGAGGGTGGCTAGCATTAGGTCTCCTTGTGGTGTGGTTTGTGTCGGCTGTCCGGAGACAGACGTTGTTGGATTGGGTCTAGAGGGTACCAGCGACGCTGCTGAACATGCCGCTGAGGTTCGTGCCAAGGATCGTGACGGCGCCCAACGCGACCAGCGCGATCAACGCTACGAGTAGTCCGTACTCGACCATCGTCGCGCCGCCTTCGTCGCGCACCATCGGGATGAAGCGGTGAAGCATTGGGTCTCCCATTACCAGATTCCGCCGGGGATGAAGTCTGCCGGGACCTGGATCCCGGCATTTGCTGCGTGGATCAGGAGCTGTGATTTCGCCGATGCGACGCCCGGCAACGATGTCGCCAGTACGTTGATGAATGAGTCGCGCATGTAGTCGGGCGCAATCGGCACGATGGCCTGGAATTTTCCATCCGACCCAGCCGTCAGGTTGTGGCGGCTGAGCAGCACGTTTGGGACCTCGTCGGAGAGCGTTGCGAGCAACGTGATCATGACGGGCGCCCATGGGGGCGCGGTTCCCGTAACGAGGAGCGCTTCCGCTCCTTGCAGCTGAGTCACGTTAAGGACGATCGTGCCGCGCATCGGCGCCGCGCCTGCTTGTTGTATCTCTTCGTTCAGCTGGCCCGCCTCGCGTATCGCTTCTGCTTCCTGCGCGCCGACGAGTTGTTCCGCCTGCCGTGCGAGTTGGGTGATGTGATTGGCAAGCGTCGCTGAAACGTAGATGTCGTTCGAGATGTAGCGCGGTGCAACCGCCGTTACCTCGACACGATCGTCCACCTCGTACAGGTTATCGCCAGGGCGAATAACGAGCACGATTCCGGGGCCGCTCAGTTGTACGGCACGCGATACGGAGAGCCACGCGTACTCTAAGTGCGCGTTGCGAGCTACGGTCGCGAGCGGTACGCCTTGCGCCGATGCGGCCACGGCATTAGATGTCGAGGCCAGCAAACAGAGCGCAAGGAGAACCACCTGTTGAAAAGGCCGCAATGGAAAACCTCCTTGCTCCTGGTGCGCTGTATCATGCCACCGTCGGGGCCCGCTGGCAAGACGCGGGGCGCCGATCGCCGCATTTTTAACTCAACGTATTCATTGCGTTGACGTGTTAACGCCGAAAAGCGTGGCATAATGCAATTCGATGAACCGCATTATTCGTCGCTCTCTTTCATTTGTTATGGCGGCAGGCATCGTTGCCTATGCCCTGCCCGTGTGCGCCGACCAGGTGACCCTCGTGTCGATCCAGTCGGGACACTCCATCCTTTTAAAGGCCGAGGGATTGACGCGCGTCGCGGTGGGCGACGGGCGCATCGCGGGTGCCGTGCCCGTGGGCACGTCGCAGGTGGTGGTCAACGGCAAAGCCCCCGGCCACACCACGCTCATTGTCTGGGCCGGCGGCCGCCGCGAGGCCTACGAGATCACCGTGACTGCCCAGGAGCTCGACGACGTGGCGCAGATGCTGCGCAGCGCGATCGCCGCGCCGAACGTGCAGGTCGTGAGCTTCGACCACTCGATCGTGGTGCGCGGCAGCGTGAGCGACGGGGCGCAGTTCCAACAGATCAGCGACATCCTCGGCCGCTTCGATCCGGTGCTCAAGGCGCAGGGCGCCGTGCTGGTCAACGCCGTGACGGTCTCGCAAAACCTCGGCAACCTGCAGCGCGCCATCGCCAACATCTCCGGGGCGAGCGACATCCGCGTGGACCCCGACGGCAAAGGCAACGTGATCGTCAGCGGCAACGCGACCGATGCGGTCACGGCGCAGGCGATCCTCGACCGGGCGCGCGGCCTCGCGGGGCCATACCTTGCGAGCAATGGGCAGCTGATCGACCGCATCAACGCGATGAGCAACAGTCAGATCGACATCAAGGTCTACGTGCTCGAGGTCGACAAGACGGCGCAATCCAACCTTGGCATCTCGCTCAACTCGGCGACCTTCAATCCGGCCATCGGCCCGAGTAACTACTCGATCGGCTCGCCAATCTTTCCCATCGTCGAGTCGCCGTCGGCGCTCGGCACGGGCCTCGGCTTCACGATCCAGCCGTTCTTCCGCACCGTCACGCTCGCGCCCACGCTCAACCTTCTCATGCAGGAGGGCCACGCGAAGGTGCTCTCGAGCCCGAACCTCGTGACGAGCCCGGGACAGAAGGCGACCTTCCTGGTCGGCGGCGAGATCCCGGTGGTCACGTCCACGGGGCTCGGTGCGGTGAACGTGCAGTATCAGCCCTACGGCGTGCAGCTCAACGTGACGCCCGAAGTGCTCGGCAACGGCTCCGTGCACGCGACGGTCGCGCCGGAAGTCTCGCGCCTCGACTACGCCAATGCCGTCGTCGTCTCGGGCTTCACGATCCCCGCACTGATCGTCAGCAAGCTCTCGACGGATGTCATCACGCGTCCGGGCGAGAGCATCATCCTCGGCGGGCTGGTCAATCGTCTCGAGATGAAAACGATCTCGAAGATCCCGCTGCTCTCCTCGATCCCGATCCTCGGCAAGCTCTTCACATCCACCAGCTATCAAAACCAGCAGAGTGACGTCGTCTTCGTGATGACGCCGGAGATTGTAACGCGATGAACGCAGACCATGAACGAGGCCAAGTCCTCCCCCTGATTGCCGTCGCGCTCGCGGTCCTGATGGGATTCGCGGGCATCGCGGTCGACGTGGGGTATCTCGAATATCGCCAGCAGTCGCAGCAGAGTGCCACCGACGCCGCCGCGGCCGGCGGCGCCGAAGCCCTGCTGCACGCCGGATGCCCAAACCAGAGCGCGGCCGACGCCGCCGCGCAGCTCAACGCCGGAAACAACGGCTACCCCAGCGGCGGAAACATCGCTGTGACTACGAACAACCCGCCGGCGAGCGGCCCCTTTGCGAGCGACTCGTGCGCCGTCGCGGTGACGATCAACTCAACGCACAACGCGACGTTCTTTTCCAAGCTGTTCGGCTACGCCAACGGCATGAACGAATCGACCCTGGCGGTTGCGGAGGTGCAGTCGACCGGCCCCGGCTGCATCTTCCTGTTGAGCATGACCGCGGACCAGAACTTCAACGGGGCCAACGTCAACGCGGCGAAGTGCGGCATGCTCATTAACAACACCGCGAACTTCAACGGCGCGAACCTCCACGTGCTGAACATCGGCTACGCCGGAGCGGCGCCCAACGAGAACGGTGCAAGCTTTACAGAGGCCGTGCCTGCGCCGATGCTGCCGGTCACGGATCCGTGCCCGGAGATCCTCGGCTGCGCCTATCTCACGGCCAACCCGCCGCCAATCGCGAACTGCCAGAGCTTCAACGGCAACGGCTACAACGGCGCGATAAATCCCGGCTGCTACAGCGACATCAATCTCAACGGCGCGAATGTTACGATGAATCCCGGGACATATGTGTTCAACGGCAACACGAACTTCAACGGCGCGCACATCACCGGCAATGGCATCACGATGTATGTCACCGCGAGCGGCACCCCACCAAACTTTAACGGCGTATCGTCGGCGACGCTGACGCCGCCGACGAGCGGTGGCCCGCAGGGCGTGCTGTACTATCAGGTACCGACCAACACCAACCCGCCAAACTTCAACGGTTCGAACGGCGGTTACAGCGGTCTGATCTACGCGCCGGGCGCGATTTCCGCGAACTTCAACGGCGCCCAAGGCAAATATTTGGTCGTGGTCTTCGGTAGCGCCAACTTTAACGGCGGCAACGCCCTCGACATCGCCACGCCCCCGCCCGACCAGTCCCTCATCAGACAGGCGGTGGTTGCGCAATGATTCCACGCAAGCAACTCGCGGACAACTCCGGCACGAGCATGGTCGAGTTCGCGCTGATCTTACCCGTCTTCGTTTTCCTACTGATCGGTCTGATCGAGGTCGGCCGCTACGCCTACTTCGCGATCCTCGCGTCGCACGCGGCGCGGGCCGGCGTCCAGTACGCGGCGCAGACGCTCGAGAGCGCCGCCGACGCGAGCGCGAACGGCCCGGCGACGCGCAGCGCCGCGCTGGGCGACGGCCAGAACCTCGCGAGCTGGACGGTTCACTCGAGCGTCCAGTGCACGATCGGTGGCGCGACCTCGACATGCCCGCTGAACACGGCCAACGCCGTGCCTGCCAACCTGGTCTACTACGTGCAGGTGCAGGTTACGGGCACGTTCCACTCGCTGCTCAACTACCCGGGCATCCCCTCGTCGGTGCCCATCACGGCGACGGCGATCATGCCAGTGAACAACCAATGAGACGGGTGAAAAACCGCGAGCGCGGCACCAGTCTCGTGGAAACCACGATCGTCATGGCCGTCGTGCTCGCGCTGCTCTTCGGCATCATCGACTTCGGGCGCGCGACGTACACGTACGCGTTCGTCGCGCAGGTGGCGCGGCAGGGTGCCCGCTGGGCCATGGTACGCGGCTCGCAGTGCACTGTGCTCGATCACTGCAACGCGAGCCAGTCCGACATCCAGACCTACGTGCAAAGCCTCTCGGAAGGTGCGACCACGCCGAGCGGCCTCGGGGTGACGGCAAGCTGGGGCCCCTGTCCTCCGGGACTTTCCGGCAACGACCCCGGCTGCCCGGTCACGGTGACCGTGAAGTATCCGTTCAAGTTCATGCTGCCGTACCTGCCCGGTCCGAACATGCAGATCAACATGTCGAGCACGTCGGAGATGGTCATCTCGCAGTGAGCTCGGCGCTCGCGCTGCCTGCCCCAACGCGTACGGGATCGCTCGCGCGCTTCGGCTCGGGAATGGCGCTGCAGACGCTCGCGGGCAGCGTCTCGGCGTTCTTCGCGCTGGAGAGTTTCGATAAGCGACACGGCGTCGCGATGTACGCGCTGCGAGTCGTCAACCGGACGAAGGCGGTACTCGTCTGCCGGACCTGGGTCGTCTCGCGGGAAGGCGACGCGATGCTGGCCTATCCCGTCTCATTCGAGGTCGAGCCGCTCTCGACGAGCGCGACGCAGGTCCCGGTTTGGTCGAAAGACTTCCCCTCGTTCGATCGCGCGCTCGCCGAAGTGGCGGGAGACGGCGTGCACTGCCTCGTGGAGGCCGCCGTGCCTCCGCGCCGGCAACCGCGCCTTACCTACGCGCGACTCGCCGCGGCGTGTCTCATGGCGGGCACGCTCGCGCTCGGCTCCGCGGCGGCGCTACGCTCGGCGCTGCCGCGGATCGGCGCCTTCGCCGTTCCGCCCGAAACGCTCGCGGGCACGACGGTGAGCGCCGACTACGAGGCCGGCGGCATCGGACGGCTCTCGTACAGCGTCACCGCGCCCGACGGCCGCGAGCTCCAGGGCGGCGACCTTGCCGATCGCTCGGGAACCGTGCGCGTCGCGGTGCCGGTGTCGCAAGATGCGGGCGCGTACACGCTGCAGATGGTGCTGGCGGGCCCGCTGGGTACGGCCAAGGAGACGCGCGTGCTCAACGCACTGGCGGCACGCGGGCCGGGCTCGGCGGCGATCGAGAACGTGTCGGTGACGCCCGCTGTCGCGCAGCCCGGACAGAAGATCGACATCGCCTACGCCGCCGACGGCGACGGCGGCTACGTGCGGCTGCTCGGCGCGGACGGCACGATCTGGGCGCAGCAGCCGTTTTCGCACGGCGGCCAGACGCAGCTGGTCGTGCCACCAGTCTCCAGCCTTCACGAGATGCGCGTGCTGGTGCACGTGAACCGGGGCCGTTCGAGCGCGCAGTCCATGACGGGCCTGGCCGTCGCAGCTCCTCCGGCGCGGCCGCCGGAGGCGGATGCCGCCGTGCCGGTCGCCAGCGACGACGAAAGCGGCGCCGGCGCGAGCGCCGATCAAAACGGAACCTTCGAGGTACTGACCTCGACGGTCACGAGTGGAGGCACGATCCGCATCCGCATCCTGTCGCCGAGAAACGGCATGCGGATCGCGCTGAACGATTCCCAGTCACGCGAGGTGACGGGGCGCAACGTGGGCGCGGAGGCGGACGTCGTGACGCTCGTCGCGCCCGCCGTGACGATTCCGACCCGCTATACGGTCGTGGCTACCTTCACCGACGGATTCGGTGAGGAAAGCGTCGTCGCGCCGGTTACGGTGGTTCCGTAAGGGGTCGAAGCGCGGCGCCTAGAGGGTGGCGGCCACCGAGCTGAAGAGGCCGCTCAGGTTCGTCCCGAGCACCTTGACCGCCGTCAGGGCGACCAGCGCGACCAGCGCGATCATCAGGCCGTATTCCACCATCGTCGCACCCTGGTCGTCGCGCAGCATCGTCTTCATCGTGGAAAGCATTCGAGCTCCTTCCTAGCATGTGAAATAAAGCAAGGGACCGCCGGTTAAAACGGCGGCTCGTGCGCCCTGCCTTTTGGCGTCCGCCGGCCCCTTTCCCTTCGCGGCGTTAAATTTTGTTGACGCGTCAACGCCTTCCGTAGCATAATCCCCTGGGGGCTCAAGAGGGCCCTCGGTATTCGGTCGTGCTTTCAAGGCACAGCCTATCCGTCTCTGGGTCAGCCTACACGAAGGAGCCACGGAATGAGACGCAAGGGGGAATCCGGCCAGGTGCTGCCGCTGATCGCGATCTGCCTCGCCGCGCTGATGGGGTTCGGGGGCATGGCGGTCGACGTCGCCTACTGGCGGTACCAACTGCACGAGCAGCAGAACGCCACGGACGCCGCAGCGGTGGGCGGCGCGCAACAGCTCTTGTACAGCGGGTGTCCGAATTCGGCCGCGGCGACGGGGGCAGCGGACGGCGACGCTGCGAGCGGCGGCTATCCGAATGGCGGCAACGTGAAGATCACCGTGACGAATCCCCCGATCGCGACCTTCACCGCGGATAGCTGCGCCGTTTCCGTGCAGATTCACAAATCCGCCGTCGCGACCTGGTTCACCAAACTGTTCGGCAAGTCAGGGGGCGTGGGCGAGACCACCAATGCGGTCGCGACGCTCTCGGGAGACGGCGGCGGGACGGGCTGCATTTATCTGCTGAGCACGACGATGCAGTCGAATTTCAACGGCTCGTCGATAACCGCTCCGAAGTGCGGGATTCTCATCAACGACACCGCCAATTTCAACGGTGCGCATGTTGACGCGCCCAGCATCACGTACGCCGGCGGCAAGCCAAACGAGAACGGTGCCACGTTCACGGCGGCGACGCCCGCGCCGATGATGCCGGTCGCCGATCCCTGTCCGGAGATCTCCGGCTGCGCCTATTTGGCGGCCAACCCGCCCTCCAGCAGCTCGTGCGGGTCATTCAACGGAAACGGATTCTCGGGCTCGCTGAACGCGGGATGTTATGACAGCCTCAACCTGAACGGCGCGAACGTGACGCTGAATCCGGGGACCTATGTGCTCAACGGCAACTCGAACTTCAACGGCGCGCACGTCACGGGGGCAGGCGTCACGATTTACGTAACGGCGAGCGGAACGCCGCCGAACTTCAACGGTGCGACCATGTCCCTCACGCCGCCCACGACCGGAAGCGAAACCGGCGTGCTCTATTACCAAGTGCCGACGAACACGGCCAGCCCGAACTTCAACGGCAGCAACGATAGCTATTCGGGGCTCATGTACGCGCCGGGCGCGACGTCGGTTAACTTCAACGGCGCGAAGGGAGGGTACCTCGTGCTGGTCTTCGGCGGCACGAACTTCAACGGAACCAATGCCTACGACTTCGGTGCGGCGCCCAGCGGTCAGTCGCTGATCAGGAAGGCGGTTTTGGCGGAATGAGTCTCACACGTTGCGAGCGGGGCACGAGCCTCGTGGAGTTCGCGATCGTGCTGCCGATCATGATCTTCATGTTCCTTGGATTCGTCGAACTCGGTCGATACGGCTACTACGCGATCCTCGCCGCGAACGCGGCCCGCGCGGGCGTGCAGTACGCCGTTCAGAGCCCGGGCACCGCGCTCGATACTGCGGGCGTCACGAATGCGGCCCGAGCGGACGGGGAGAACCTCTCGAGCTGGATCGTAACCACGAAGCAGTTGTGCTCGGTGAAGGGCGCGGCGCCCACGCAGTGCACCATCGGGACCGGTTCGCCGCCCGCAAACACGATCTATTACGTCCAAGTACAGGTCAGCGGCACGTACAGATCGTTGCTGAGCTATCCCGGCATCCCGACGAACGTCCCCATCTCCGGCAGCGCGATGATGCGGGTGGCCTTCCAATGAGACCGCGCCACGGCGAACGCGGGAGCACGCTGGCCGAGACGGCGATCGTCATGGGCGTGCTGCTCGCGCTGACGCTGGGGATCATGGATTTCGGCCGTGCGCTCTATACGTACTCGTTCGTCGCGAACGCGGCTCGCGAAGGCGCACGCTGGGCGATCGTCCGCGGCTCGCAGTGCACGTTGCTGGATCACTGCCCGGCACAGCCGGGCTCGTCCGACATTCAGCCCTACGTTCAAAGCCTCTCCGAGGGCGCGACGACGGCGTCGAACATCACGGCCAGTCTGAGCTTTCCATCGGGGAGCAATGCGCCCGGCTCCGTGGCGGAAGTGACGGTGACGTACCCGTTTGCGTTCGTCGCCCCATTCCTCTCGAAACTCGGGTTCAAGATGCAGAGCACGTCGGAGATGGTGATCTCGAACTAGCCGCCTTACTCGGCGGCGGCGGCGAAAGCCGCTCGCGGGCGCTGGCGGTGGATCAGGAACACGAACGGCGTCGAGAGCACGAACACGATGGCCGTCAGGCGGAAGAGGTAGTTGTACGCGATCATCGCGGACTGCTGCGCGACGATCTGCGTCAGCATGGCCGTGGAGTATCCATGCGTCTGCGTGACGCCCGAGGCCAGCACGTTCCACGCGACCGCCGTCTGATGCGTGAGCAGCGTCGTGAGGATGGCGATGCCGAGGCTGCCGCCGAGCTGGCGGAGCAGCGTGAAGACGCCGGTCGCGTTCGCGAGCTCCGGCACGGGCACGTCGCCGAGGGCGATCGTCGTGAGCGGGACGAAGAGGAAGCCGAGCGCGAACCCTTGCACGACGCGCGGCCAGAAGACGTCCCAGTATCCCGCCTGAACGCTCAGACCGCCGAGCAGCCAGGTCGACCACGCAAAGAGCAGCGCGCCTAAGACGATCGACCAGCGGCCGTCGATTCGGTTGAGGATGCGCCCCACGATGAGCATCGAGATCGCGGTCGCCACGGCGCCGGGCGCGAGCGCCATGCCGGTGTCGAAGGCCGTCATGCCGAGGATGGTCTGGAAGAACAGCGGTAAGATCAGCGCCGTTCCGAAGAGGCCGAACCCCATGATGATGCCGAGGAACGATCCCACCGAGAACGATCGGAACTTGAAGACGTCCAGGTTGACCAGCGGATGGCGATCCCGAAGCATCTTCATGACGAAGACGATCAGGGTGACGGCGGAAAGCACGGTGAAGAGCACGATCGTCTGCGACTGGAACCAGTCGTCGCGTTCGCCCTGCTCGAGAACGAACTGCAGCGAGGCCAGTCCGGCGGTCAACAATCCGAGGCCGACCCAATCGATGCCTCCCTTCGCGCGCTCGATGTATTTTGGATTGGGGATGAAGGCGAGCGTCATCAAGAACGCCACGACGCCGATCGGCACGTTGATGTAGAAGATCAGCGGCCAGCTGGCGTTGTCGACGATCCATCCACCGAGCGCCGGTCCGATCGCGGGGCCGACCATCGCTCCCATGCCGAAGATGGCCATCGCGGCGCCGCGCCGCTGCGGCGGGAACGTCTCGAAGAGAATGGCCTGCGCGGTCGGCTGGAGCGCGCCGCCGCCGAGCCCCTGAACGATGCGATAGAACACGAGCACCCAGATGGAGCGGGCGGTGCCGCAGAAGAACGAAGCGACCGTGAACAGCGCGAGCGAGAGTGCATAGAAGGTCTTGCGTCCGAGCAGCGCGGTCAGCCATCCATTGAGCGGCATCACGACGACGTTTGCGAGGATGTAGCCCGTCGCGACCCAGGCGACCTCGTCCACGGTAGCACCCAGGTTACCGCCGATCGTCGAGATCGCGACGTTGACGATCGTCGTGTCGATGATCGCCATGATGAGGCCAAGCATGACCGTCACGGTGATCAGCGCGACCGGCGTGGACTCGTGGTGCGAAGGAGCGGCGCGCATCGTATAGCTTGACGAGCGTATTCCCCAAAACGGTTGCGCCGCGAGTTATGCGTAGGACTGCGCATACGCGTATGCGAACAGCTGGGGACTTACTCCCTTGCGACGCCTGCTCATCTCCGCCGCAATCTTTGCGCTGATCGACGTCCTGCTGTTTCGCGCCGACTCCTATCGGCGCTTGCTGGATCCGTCGTCGAGCACGGGCGGATTCGAGGCGGCGATCGCGCAATACGACGCCTTTAGCAGCGACCCGCGCCGCGACGTGCTCGTGCTCGGCGACTCGCGCGTCTACTCCGGACTCGATCCGGCCTCCGCGAGCGCGGCCGGCGGCGGGCTGCGCTTCCTCAACGGCGGAGTTCCGGGGACGACGCCGCGCTGCTGGCCCTTCTTTTTGCGGGCCATCGACCCGTCATCGCGGCGCTTTCGCGCGATCGTCATCGCCGTGGACACCTATGCCGACGACGATAGCGCCATCGGGAGCCTCGACGGCGACGATCGCCCGATGGATCTGCGCTACGTCGTCTTTCAGACGCGGCTAAGCGACCTGCCGAAGCTGGCGGGCTCGTTTTCGGATCCGCGCGAGCGCGTGGAGCACGGGATCGACCTGTTCCTACGTGGGCCCGAGCTACGCGACGACGTGCAGGCGTTCGCGGCCGCTCCGTTGGCGCGCTTTCGAGCGATCGCGCAGGCGCGTGGCGCGGAGACGTACGCGCCGCTTGCCGCGCATCCGCGCAGCGAGACGCTCGCGGGTCTGCGCGTCGATTTCGCGGGCGGCCGGATCGGCTATCCGGCGGATGCATCCTCCGCCGAGCGCGCGGCGATCGCGACCCAGGTGCTGCGCGTGCCGAAGCCGAGCCCCTCGTACGCTCGCTATCGCGAGGAATGGATCGCGCCGATCGTCGCGCGCTACGCGGCGGCGGGCGTGCCCGCGATCTTCGTTCGCATCCCGACACGGCCCGTGCATCGCTCCGCGAGTCAGCTCCCGAGCGGCACGCTCGCCGCGCTGGCGCGCCGGTACGGCGCGCGGCTCATCCCGGCGCAGAAGTACCTCGCGCTCGAGCGGCCGCGGCTCTTCGCGGACGAGGACCATCTGAACCGCGAGGGGAGCCTGCGCTTCAGCCGGCTGCTGGGCGGCGACGTCGCCCGCGCGCTCGCCGGGCCGCCGGCGCCGTCCGCTCGCGCAACGCCCGCGCCCGCAGGGCCGCCGGATCCGCGCGCGCACCGCTCGCTCTCGTGGTTCGCCGCCGCCGTGGGGATCGGCATCCCGCTGCCGTTTCAATCCTACGAGTTCTGGCTCTTCCTGGCGATCGTGGCCGCGCTGTTCTACGCGGTTCCGCGGCGCGCGCGCTGGTACGTTCTGCTCGTCGCGAGTTACTACTTCTACGCGCGCTGGAACGCGTGGTACGTCTTGTTCCTCTGGATCCTGACGGCCAGCGACTACGCGATCGCGATCGCGTTGGAACGGGCGCGGGATGCGGCGCGGCGCGACACGCGCCTGCTGCTCGCGCTCGGCGTCGCGGCCAACCTCGCGTTCCTCGGAACGTTCAAGTATACGAACTTCGCCAGCGGGACCGTCGCCGCGCTGGTCGGGATGCACCGCGATCCTTGGCTCGTCAACCTCTTCGTCCCGATCGGCATCAGTTTTCACACGTTCCAGAGCATCTCGTACCTGGTCGATGTCTATCGCGGAAAGATGACGGCGGTGCGCAAGCCGTTCGATTACGCGCTCTACTTGGCGTTCTTCCCGCAGCTATTGGCGGGACCGATCGTGCGCGCCGAGCTGTTCTTCAGCGAATTTTTCGCGTGGCGCCCGCCGGGGCCCGACGACGTCACCTACGGGCTCGCGCGCGCCGGGTTCGGATTGGTGAAGAAGATGGCCGTCGCCGACCAATTCGCGCCGGCCACCAACGGATACTTCGGCGCGGTCGCCGCGCACCCGGGGGCGCCGGCGGCTTGGAGCGCGATGTTTGCGTTCGGAATGCAGATCTATTTCGATTTCTCCGGATACAGCGACATCGCGATCGGCTGCGCGCGCCTGCTCGGCTTCGTGTTTCCGGAGAATTTTCGGATGCCGTATCTGGCAACGAGCATCACGGACTTTTGGCACCGCTGGCACATCACGCTGTCGACGTGGCTGCGTGACTACCTCTACATACCGCTGGGGGGCAGCCGTCACGGAACGGCGGCGACGCTCCGCAATCTCATGTTGACGATGCTGCTCGGCGGCCTCTGGCACGGCGCGCAGTGGACGTTCGTGGCATGGGGCGGCTTCCATGGCGCGATGCTGTGCTTCGAGCGGCTCGTGGGAATCGGTCACCAGCGCACGCCGCCGCGCGGCGTCGTGGCCGTGGTTCGCATCGTGATCACGTTTATGCTCGTGACGCTCGCGTGGGTGCTGTTCCGCGCACAGAGCTTCGATGTGGCGCTGCAAGTGTATCGCGAGCTCCTGGCCGGCGGCGCGGGGCCGGCGCTCCTGACGAGCTGGCAGGCGGTCTTGGCCTCCGGCGTCGTGGCCTTCGGCGCGGTGCGCTTGCTCCTCGGACGGCTGAACGTCGCGCCCGCTTGGCCGCGCCTTCGTCCGCTCGCGCAGGCCGGAACGCTGGCCGGGCTGCTCGTGGCCCTGGAGCTGCTCACGTGGCCCGGCCTTTCGCCGACGTTTATCTACTTCAAATTTTGACGTGGCGTTTGAACGGGTACACTTTCCAGAATGTACGACGGCGATCGGGACATCGTCTTCTCGGACTTCGAAGGCGTGCGGGTCGTGACGCTGTTCGGCGAGTGGGACGTTGCCAATCGCGAGCGGCTGCACGAGGCGCTGCTTTCGCTTGGGCCGGATAAGGATGTCGTGGTCGACTTGCGGGCAGCGAGCTTCTTCGACTCGACGGCGCTCGCGGAGCTGATCATGCTCTACAAGAGACTGGCTGACGGCGGGCGGCGCCTCGAGGCGCTCGTCGGCGACAGCAACATGCGGCGTCTGCTCGAGCTGACGAGTTTAGACGCGCTGTTCGGCGTTTCGGCGCAGCGCGCGACGTACTTGCGCGAGCACCTGCCCAGCGTCGCTACCCCGTCGTAGAACGGCGCTCCGGCTTCCGGAAAGCGGCGCGGATGCGCTCGATGGACTCGAGCAGCGCGAGCGCAAAGCACGCGAGCGCGGGAATGACGCGCGGGCGCAGCAGACGCGGGTCGAACGCCGCCATGTAGCGGTCGTTCTCTTCGATGCAGGCCCGAACGAAGCGCGCCGGCGTCAGATCCTTGAGCACGTCGCCGAAGAGGTCGAGGGTGTCTTGACCGTTGTCGCCGCCCTGCATCTCGGCGCCGCCCTTGACGCGGCGCATGACGGCGGCGCCATAGCTCAGGAGCGTCGGCAGCGCTTGCAAAATCGCTCCGCGCAATCCTCGACGGTACCGGTCCCAGGCGACCCAATTGACGAAGAACACGATGTGCCGCGCCTCCTCGACGAGGACGCGAACGAACAGCGACGTTAGCGCCTCAGGAAGGATGCGCGCGTCGCGCGCGAGCCGGAATATTCCGAAGCCGCCGAACGAGTCGACGCACTCGTTGTAGCCGAAGTCGATGAACGCCCCGCGGGTCGGTTCCTGTGGTGGGACGTTAGGCTCGACCTTGAGAGCGTAGCGATCGACCATGCACTGCAAGATCCGGCCGTGGCGATCTTCCTCGTAGGCTTGCAGCTCCAACGCTTCGCGGACGAGCGGATCGGGCTCGTGTTTCGCAAACTTGGCGAGCATCACGCCGGCGCCCATCTCGACCTCCAGCGCCAGCGTCCAAATCGGAATCGCGCGCAAGCGCGCGAGCGACATCTCGTCGAGGTCGGGCCACGGCCAGTCGCGCGGATCGTACGGCCGATGCGAATCGATGAAGGACCGGCAGAAGAGCTCCTTGTGTTCGTCCGACCCGATATGCACCGTCAATTCTCCCGCGGCGAGCTGTTTCATGAAGGAAGGCAACCGTCCGGAGCGCGGTCAAAGAGCCTGCGATGGCCTCGGCCCCGCTCCCCCTGGACGAACATCGCTCAAAGGTCCTGCGGTACCTTCGTGGGCTTGACCTTTCTATTGCGGCGGTGGCCGGGCGCATCATCGCCGAGCGGATGCCTCCGGACGGTGCGCGCGATCCGGTTCGCCCGTCGCTCGTGCTATGGGCGTGCGCCGCCAATGGGCCCGAAGTCGCGGACGCGCTCCCGGTGGCCGCGGCCTTCGCGCTCTTCGACGGCTTCATGGTGTTGCATGGGGAGCTCGCCGACGGGTCCGCCTCGACCGTCGCGCGTTGGGGCCTGGGTCAGAGCCTCAACGCCGGGGACGCGCTCTTCGCACTGGCGTTCCGCACGCTCGCGAGTGACGTGCGCAATCCGGGGCGGCGCCTGGAGGCCGCCCGGCTCGTCGGGGAGGCGGTGCTCGAGGCGATCGCACTATCCGACGAGCGCGCCGCGCAGGCCGCCCTCACGGGAGCCGCGCTGCACGCGGGGGCGGTCGTGGGGGGTGCGGACGAGCACGTCGCGCGATCGTTCGCCCGCGCCGGCAGGCTCATCGCCAAGTCGGCGGCCGCGGGCGATCCCGCGCTCGCCGAACGTTTCAGCCGACGGGCGGTCGCGGCGCTGCGCCGGCACGCACCGCCGGAGCACCTTCGAGACTTCGAAGAGGTCGCCGTTTACGTTGCCCAGCGCGCGGCCTGAAGACGCCACGCCTTCGCGCAAGGCGGAGCACCTGCGAATCAACATCGAGCGTGACGTTGCCGGGAAGGGCGTCGGCAGCGGTTTCGACGCGCTGCGCTTCGAGCACCGCGCGCTTCCCGAGATCGATTTCGGCGAGGTCGACTCGGCGTGCGAGATCTTCGGGCACGGACTCGGCGCGCCGCTGCTCGTCTCGTGCATGACCGGCGGCACGCCCGCCGCAAGAGCGATCAATCGGCGGCTCGCGACGGTCGCGCAAGGCCGCAAGCTCGCCATGGGACTCGGGTCCGGTCGCGCGCTCATCGAATCCCCGGAATCGATCGAGTCGTTCGACGTCCGGGCCGAAGCACCGGACGTCCTGCTCTTCGCAAACCTCGGCGCCGTGCAGCTGAACAAGGGTTACGGGCTCGCGCAATGCCGGCGTCTCGTCGAGTCGTTGCGCGCCGACGCGCTGGTGCTGCATCTCAATCCGCTGCAAGAGGCGCTGCAGCCGGAGGGCGACACGTGTTTTCGCGGACTGTTGCGGCGAATCGGCGAGCTCTGCGCCGAAGCCGAATTCCCGGTAGTGGTAAAGGAAGTAGGATGGGGAATTGCCGCAGACGACGTGCGTCGGCTGTTCGACGCGGGTGTCGCGGCGGTGGACCTCGCGGGCGCCGGCGGCACGTCGTGGAGCGAGGTCGAGCGCCACCGCATCGCGGAGCCGTGGCGCGCGGGAGTTGCGGCGGCGTTCGCGGACTGGGGAATTCCCACCGCGCGCTGCCTGATCGCAGCAAGGCGGGTCGCGCCGGATGCCACGCTCTTCGCGAGCGGCGGAATTCGTACGGGTCTCGACGTGGCGAAGGCCGTCGCGCTCGGCGCGGACCTCGCCGGCATCGCGGGGCCGTTTCTGCGCGCGGCGGACCGAGGCGTCGCCGAAGCGGACGCCCTCGCACGCGAGCTGATCGAGACGCTGCGCGTGGCGATGTTCTGCGTGGGGGCGCGCACGCTGGGGGAGCTGCGCGAGACGCCGCTCCGGGCCGGGCCGTGAACCTCAACCTCGAGGCGGCGGACCTCTACTGCCGCGCGCTGACGCGCCGCCACTACGAAAACTTCAGCGTCGCGTCGCGCTTCGTGGATGCGCGCACGCGCCGCGATCTCTCGCGCATCTACGCGTACTGCCGAACGACGGATGATCTGGGGGACGAGAGTCCGGGTGGTAGCGCTTTGCCGCGCCTCGAGCGCTGGCGCGGCGAGGTCGAGGGACTCTTCGGGGGCACGCAGCCGGTGCACCCGGTGCTGTTCGCCCTCGCGGATACGATCGAACGGCATGCCATGACCGCGCGGCCGTTTCTCGACCTGATCGCCGCGAACGTGCAAGACCAAGTCGTCAAGCGATACGCGACCTGGGACGAACTGATCGGCTATTGCAGGCTGTCGGCCGCGCCGGTCGGGCGCATGGTCCTGAGCGTCTTCGGCGTGCGCGGCGCCGGCGAGGAGCGGCTCTCCGACGATGTGTGTATCGGCCTGCAGCTGGCCAATCACGCGCAGGACGTCAGCCGCGACGAGGCGATGGGCCGGCGCTATCTCGTCGACGGCGACGTGGCGGCGGGTGGTACCGCGGGGGCCGCGCGCGCCATGGTCGAACGCGCCCGCACGCTGCTGGCTTCCGCGGAGGCGCTGGAGCGGCGAGTGCCCCGCCCGCTGCGCTTGCAGCTGGCTCTCTATCGGATGGGAGGATTGGCGATCTGCGACGCGATCGCGGCGATGGGATACAAAACCGAGCATGAGCGACCGAGCGTCTCGGCACCCACGAAGGTATCGCTCGTGGTGCGCGCCGCATTACAGACACTTGCTCCAGGCCGACTTGCTTAGATGACCAACCAGACGAAATGATTAATCTCCAGCGGGCGCTCCTCGCCAGAGCCATGCCGAGCTCGGATCGGCATCGTGCGGAGCGCTTCAACCGGGACATGGCCAAACGCGAGGCTGGAAACTTCTATTGGGGCTTCATCTCGCTCGGCTATCACGAACGCATGGCCATCTACGCGCTCTACAACTTCGCGCGCCAGGTGGACGACGAAGCCGACTCCGTCGGCGTCGAAAACCTTCCCGCGCGGCTCGCGAATCATCGCGAGCGAATATCCCGCTGCGTTCGCCGGGAGTTCGGCGACGACCCGATCCTGCGCGTGCTCTCCGAGGCAGTAGACCGCTACGGCATTCCCGAGGCCGAGCTGCAGATGCTCGTCGACGGCGTGGAGATGGACTTCAGCCGGTCGCGCTACGCGACGTTCGAAGAGCTCCGAGCGTACTGCAACCTCGTCGCGTCGGTCGTCGGGCGCATGTGCGTGCGCATCTTCGGCTTCGATGATCCGGTAGCGTTGGAACGTGCCGACGATCTCGGCCTCGCGCTCCAGCTCACCAACATCCTACGCGACGTGCGCGAGGACGCGGTCGAGATGAAACGCGTTTACCTGCCCCAGGACGAGCTCGCGCGATTCGGCATCCCGGAGCGGGCGCTCTGCGAGGGTGAGATTCTCCCAGGCTGGGAAGACCTGGTCGCGCACAACGTCGCTCGGGCACAAAAGTACTTCGCAACGGGCTACGAGGTGCTGCGGCACATCCCGCGCCGGCCGTCGGCCTGTGTCGCAACGATGGCGGGGATCTACGAGGAGCTTCTCAAGAAGATCGAGCGCGACCCGGGCCTTCCGCTGCGCGAACGCGCTGCGCTCTCGAAGACGGAGAAATTGCGAGTCGTCGTGCGGTCGTGGCTCTCGAGCGCGTAGCGGTCGTCGGGGCGGGCCTCGCCGGTCTGGCGGCGGCGCTTCGCCTCAAGGATGCCGGCGTGCACGTGGAGCTCTTCGAGCGAAGCCGCCTGCTCGGCGGACGCGCGACGTCGTTCGAGCTGGACGGCGTCGAGGTTGACAACGGTCAGCACGTTTTCCTGGCGTGCTGCACGGAGTTCGTTGCGTTCGCGCGGTCGGTCGGAATGGAGGACAAGCTGCGATTGCAGGATCGCTTCGACGCGCGAATTCTTTCGCGCGACGGCGTGACCGGACACCTGCGCGCGGCGCCCTTACCGGCGCCGCTTCATCTGCTGCCCTCCTTCGCGACGTATCCGCACCTCACGGCGCGCGAGAAGGTTCGCATCGGGCGCGCCCTATTGCGACCCACCGCGGCAGACGGCGAAACTTTCGAGGACTGGCTGCGGCGTAACGCGCAGGGCGCGGGGGAACGGCGAGCCTTCTGGGACCCATTCTTCGTCCCGGCGCTGAACGCGCCGTTCGATCGAGTGAGCGCCGGCGACGCGCTGTTCGTCCTCCAAGCGGCGTTCCTGCGCGATGCGTCGGCGGCGCGCTTCGGCTTCTCGACCGTGCCGCTCGCACATCTCGCACAGGCCGCGGCGCAGCGGCTCGACGCCGTGTACCTCTCGACCGCGGTGCTCGCGGTAGCTCCGTCGGGCTCCGGCGTGACGCTCGGCCTCGCGAAGGGCGAGGCGGCCGGCTTCGACGGCGTCGTGCTCGCGGTGCCGCCGCGCCAGGTGCGCAACCTGCTGGGCGAGCCGCAACGCTATGGAGTCGCGGGTCTCGACGCCTACGAGCCCTATCCGATCGTCGACGTTCACCTCTGGCACGACGCCGGCAGCATCGGCTTCGATTTCGCGGCGGCGCTCGACTCGCCGCTCCAGTGGATTTTCGAGAAGGCGCCGGGCTACTGTTGCTGCAGCTTCAGCGCGGCGGGAGAGTACGTGCGCATGCCGACGGCCGAGCTGGAAGCGTTCGCGTGGAGCGAAACGCAGGCGTTCGTTCCAGCCCTCGGGCGAGCCAAAGTGTTGCGCAGCGCCGTGACGCGTAATCCGGAGGCGACCTGGCTGCCGCGCGGCAACGCGCGGCGTACCTCGCAGCGGACGTCGCACCCGGCGGTTACGATCGCCGGCTCCTGGACCGACACGGGCTGGCCCGACACGATGGAGTCCGCCGTTCGAAGCGGTAGAATCGCGGCAGAGCATTTAATGAGCCCGTCGAGGTCTCGACCCGCGCAAGAGGCGCCGCAGAACTGCGCCCCAGCGACGCAGCCGGCGCTGAAGCGCGCGGTCGGGTGGCTGCTGCAAGCCCAGTCCACCGACGGCTGGTGGTCGGGCGAGCTCGAGACCAACGTGACGATGACGGCCGAGCACGTGCTGCTCTGCCGCTTCCTGGCGCTGCCGGTCGACGATTTGCGGCCGGGAGCGATCGCACACATGCTGCGCAACCAGCGCCAGGACGGCTCGTGGGCACTGTATTACGACGGGCCCGCCGACCTGAGCACGACGATCGAGGCCTACGTCGCGCTGAAGGTCCTGGGCGTGGAGCCGAGCAGCGAGCCGATGCGCAAAGCGCTCGCCGTCATCCAGCGAGGCGGCGGCGTGACGAACGCGCGCGTCTTCACGAAAATTTGGCTCGCGCTGTTCGGCGCGTATCCCTGGTCGGGCGTGCCGTCGCTGCCGCCGGAAATCGTGAACTTTCCGCTGTGGATGCCGTTCAACTTGTACGACTTCGCATGCTGGGCGCGCGGCACGGTGGCGCCGCTCACGATCGTGGTTTCGAAGCGTCCCGTCCGCCGGCTCGGCGTGGACGTCGCAGAGATCTACGCGCCCGGCACGGAGCGCGAGGCGCGACGCGTAACCGGCCGGCGGCACTGGTTGATGTACGTCGAGCGGCTGCAGAAGCTGTACGAGCGGCTGCCGCGCCAGCCGAGGCGGGAGCAGGCGCAGGAACGGGTGGCGCAGTGGGTGGTCGATCGTCAAGAAGCCGACGGCAGTTGGGGCGGCATCCAGCCGCCGTGGGTGTATTCGCTCATCGCGCTCAATGTGATGGGGTACTCGCTGGATCATCCGGTGATGCGCAAGGGCATCGAAGGGATGCGGCGCTTCATCATCGACGACGCGGAGGGCTGGCGCTTCCAGGCGTGCATGTCGCCCGTGTGGGACACGGCCTGGGCGGTGCGCGCGCTCGCGCTGGCGGGGCTGGAGGCCTCCCATCCGGCGATGCGCCGCGCGGTGAGCTGGCTCGTGCGCGAGCAGATCCCCGACGACGCGCCCGGCGACTGGCGCATGAAGTGCGCCGAGAGGGGCGGCAACGGCTGGGCCTTCGAGTTCGACAACGATGCGTATCCGGATATCGACGACACGACGATCGTCGTGCTGGCGCTGCTCGAAGGCGGCGACCGCGCGACGGTCGCCGGCGCCTGCGAACGGGCGCGGCGCTGGACTCTCGCGATGGACTCGCGTAACGGCGCGTGGGCCGCGTTCGATCGCGATAACACCCGCGAGCTGCTCTACCGCATGCCGTTCTCCGACTTCGGCGCCATGATCGATCCGCCGACGGAAGACGTGACGGCACACGTGCTCGAGATGCTGGCGGCGCTCGGCTACGGCGTGGACGACCGGTACGTGCGGCGCGGACTCGAGTACCTGCGGTCGACCCAGCGACCATGGGGCTCGTGGTATGGACGCTGGGGTGTGAATCACGTCTACGGCACGTGGTGCGTGATATCGGCCCTCGCCGCGCTGGGTACGGGCGACGACATGATCGGGCGCGCCGTGGCCTGGCTGGTCTCGGCCCAGAATCCCGACGGCGGCTGGGGCGAGAGCTGCCACTCGTACGCCGACGAGTCGTTCGCCGGTGTCGGCCGCAGCACGCCGTCGCAGACGGCCTGGGCCGTGCTCGCGCTGCAACTCGGGGGGTACGCGTCCTTCGGCGGCGCTCAGGACAGCCTGCGCCCGGCCGTTGCGCGCGGTCTTGCCTACCTATGCGAGCGTCAGCGGGACGATGGGACGTGGGACGAACCCGAGTGCACGGGCACGGGCTTTCCACGCGACTTTTACATCAATTACCATCTGTATCGCCACCTGTTCCCGACGATGGCGCTCGCCCAGGCCGAAAGGATGACCATGGCACCCGTCCTGAAGGAAGCCGTTAGCGTATGAGCATGCCCCTCCAGCAGAAGATCGCGGTGGCCAAGTACATCGCCGGCAAGAAACTCAAAGGCGAGAAGAAGTATCCGCTCGTCCTCGAGCTCGAACCGTTGCTTCAGTGCAACCTGGCGTGCGCCGGCTGCGGCAAGATCCAGCATCCCGACGAGATCTTACGCCAGCGGCTGAGCGTGGAAGAGTGCATCGCCGCGGTGGAGGAGTGCGGGGCGCCGATGGTATCGATCGCGGGGGGCGAGCCGCTGGTGCACGAGCAGATGCCCCGGATCGTCGAGGAGCTCGTGAAGCGCAAGAAGTTCGTCTTTCTGTGCACGAACGCGCTGTTGCTGAAGAAGAAGATTCACCTGTTCAAGCCGTCCGTCTACTTCGTGTGGATGATCCACCTCGACGGCATGCGCGAACGGCACGATCAGTCGGTCTGCCGGCAGGGCGTGTTCGACAAGGCGATCGACGCCATCAAGGACGCGAAGGCCCGCGGCTTCCGCGTGTTCACGAACACCACGTTCTTCGACCAGGACGGCCCGGAGGCGGTTCGCGAGGTCCTTGACTATCTCAACGACGAGCTCAAAGTGGACATGATGCAGATCTCGCCGGCGTACGCGTATGAGAAGGCGCCGGATCAGGAGCACTTCCTCGGCGTCAAGCGCACGCGCGAGGTCTTTGCGGCCGCGTTTGCCGGCGGCAAGCGCGGGAAGTGGCGCCTCAACCATAGTCCGTTGTACCTCGACTTTCTCGAGGGGAAAGTGGACTTCGAGTGCACGCCGTGGGGCATTCCCTGCTACACGGTCTTCGGGTGGCAGCGCCCGTGCTACCTCATGAGCAAAGAGGGTTACGCGAGCTCGTACAAGGAGCTCCTCGAAGAGACCGACTGGTCGAAGTACGGCCGCGGCAAGCATGAGTCGTGCGAGAACTGCATGGCACACTGCGGATACGAGCCGACCGCCGTCATCCGGACCACCGGGTCGTTCAAGGAATCGCTTCGCGCCGCGTTCGGCAACTAGCGCCGTAGCGCCGCCATGAGCGTGCTCTACTATCTCGCGTGGGCGATCGCGATCGTCCTGGTGGTCCTCGGGCTGTGGGCGCTGCTGTCGCCCCACGCGCTGGCGCGTGAATACGGCGTGCCCGTCGAGGGCCACGAGCCGGCCGGTTTCGTTCGTGCGACGGGCATTCGCGACATCGCGTTCGGCATCGTGCTCGCCGCGACGGCATATCTGCACCTGCTCTGGCTGCTCGTCGTCATCGCGGTGGTCGGAGTCGCGGTGTCTATCGCTGACCTATGGGTCGCCTCGCACCACGGCCGCGCGGGGTTCCACCGTGCCCATTCGATTCACGCGTCGGGAATCGTCGCCTTCGTCCTCGTTATCGCGATGGCGCTCTTCGCCATCGGCCGCTAGTGGCGATCGCGCGCGCGACGGCCGCCGACGTGGCGGCGATTGCGCCGCTGTTCGACGCCTATCGGGCGTTTTTCACCGGCGGCAACCGGCTGGACGAGTCGCAGCGATTCCTCGAAAAACGCGTCGCTCGCGACGAGTCCGTCGTCTTCCTTGCGCGTACCGATGCGGACGTCGTCGGCTTCATCCAGCTCTTTCCGCTCTGGTCGTCGTGGTACTGCCGACGGATATGGTTTCTCAGCGATCTCTACGTGCGCGAGGACGCGCGAAGACGCGGCACCGGGCGGCAGTTGGTGGAGCGCGTCATCGAGTACGCGAGCGAGACGAACGCCTCCAGCATCATGGTGGAGCTGCCCAGGCGCGAGCAGCATCTGGAGGAGTTCTACCGGCGGCTCGGCTTCGTTCGCGACGAGGTCTTCGAGCTAGCCCGCTACACCGTCGGCGGGGCGTAGTCTCCGGTCGGGACGATTCCGACCGATTCGACCATCAACACGACCGAACGCTTCGGCGAGCGCGGGCGATGGCGGACGTTCTTGGGGACCGTGAAGCCCTCGTGCGGGCCGAGCCGCACGGATTCGCCCGACTCGACGTCCAGCACGATCTCGCCCTCGAGCACGAGAAAGAACTCGTCCTGGTCGGCGTGTTTGTGCCACGGGAAGTCGCCTTCGAAGATGCCGAGACGCACGACGGCGTCGTTCACGGTCGTCAGCGTTTGATTGAACCAGGGTAGATTCTCGCGGGACTCGGCCGGGATGTCGACGAGGCGCAGCTTCCCGTACTTGTCATCGGCGTTGTTGCGGAAGTTGTTCGGCAGATTCTCACTCATTGCGGCTTAATAGACCAGGTCTCGCGCAACGCGGTCGTCTGGCCGTGCGCGCTCAGCTCGTGGACGACCTGCCCGCTCATCTTGCCGATCGCGCCGTTCTCGATCGTGGCATGGATGCTCGCCGTGATCTTGTCGGGGAGCGTGACGTGCGACGGCGTCATCGCATTCTTGATGCGTTCGGCCACGCGGCGCGCGGGGAGGATTCCGTGGATTTTGGCCTTCTCCGGATCGATGGTCGCCGTCGTCGACGTGGTGGCGATAGCCGTGAGCGTGGTCGTTCCGTGCGACGATTGCGTCAGCTGCGCGGGCAGCGCGAGCGGCGCGGACGCGCCGGGCGCAAGCACCGGAATGCGCACGTCGACCAGCGAGCTCACCGGATAGGCGCGATGCACCTGCAACATGAGCGCGACGCGCTGCAGGATCAGCATGCCCTGGGCGCGCTGCGGGCTCGGCGTCCCCTGTGGCGAGGGCGCGCCCTGACCGGGAGCGATCGTCACGGATACGGGCGAGGCGCCCGTCGCGGTCACCGTAATCTTGGCGCCGCCGCTTTGAGCCGCGATGACGATCGAGGCCGTGACGTTCTGCTGCGCGCCGTTGGGCGTCGCGATGACGTCTTGGTACAGGAATCGCGCGCCGGACGGTGCGGCGCCGAGGCTCGTTAGAACCAGCGCGATGGACGCCGTGGTTACAGTTAAGCCAAGAAGGCGCCTCATGCGGCAACGGTTCTTGGCCCGAAATCGCCTCCCTGTCCAACGCGGTCGCCGCGCTTCGAGCCATGAACGAGCGTTATAAGATGGGCACGTGCGGGGCGGCGTCCTTGCGCGTGATGCCGAGCACGCGCGGATCGTCATAGACCTCGACCTCCCGCTTGAAGACCGCAAAGCCCGACCGCCGGTAGAACGCGAGCGCGCTCGGATGATCGAGCGTGCATGTGTGCAGCCAGAAGCGCTCGATCGGGTGGGACCAGGCAGTCTCGATGGCCTGGTTCATCAGCCAGCGCCCCGCGCCCGTTCGGATGAGTCCGGAGGAAACGCCGAAGAGGCTAAGCTCGCACTCGCGCTCGACGCGGAAATCGAGCTCGAGCACGCCTTGGTCGTCATCCTCCGTGACGAGAAGGTACGCCTCCACACGAGGATCGAGCAGGAAGCGCTGGAGCTCGTCGTCCGTCATTGCGAGCCGCACGCACCAGAGATAGTCGTCTCCGACGCGATGCACCGCATCGCGATAGCGCCGCAGCTCGGGCCGGCGCAGGCGTTCGAGGCGCCACGGCCCCTGCGGACTCGGCCGCAGCGCGGGCTTCGCTCGCATCTCGAGGAACGTTTGGACGTCCGCGAGCTTCCCGGCGGGCACGGCATGATAGCCGTCGCGAAGGCTCATCCGCCCGGATATTTATACCGCATCACTTTTTTCAGGTCGATGCCGCGGATGATACCGTGCGCGTGATAGGTGAGCCCCCACGAGTCGATCGACGACTCATCCGGAAAGATGCACGCCTCGAGCGTCTGGTCGATGGCGTTCTTCTTGTACCAGCCGCCGCCGGCGCCCGTCGTTCCGCCGAACTGGTCCGATCCTCCGAGGTAGGAGCAGTAGCACGACGCCGGATTACCCTGGCAGGAGCCGGACGGCGGAGGCTTCAGGATGTAGGCCAGCGCCGCCAGCGTCGGCTTCGTCGTATACAGCGTGCTCAGCAGAATGTGGATGCGCGAGCCGTTCCTCTTCTTCGTATACTGGCAGAACGTGCGCTTCCCGGCGAGAAACAACAGCTTCGATCCGGTGGTGCCGTAGACGGCGCGCCGCGTCTCGACGCGGCCGCCGGTCTGCCGGCAGTAGGCCGCCGCCGACGCGTCCGCGCTGTCGTCGGGTGTGAGCTCGTCCGGCGCGGAGCCCACCGCCGAGGCGCCGCTCGACGCGGGCGGAGCGCCGGGGCCGCTGCCGCCGCACGCCGAGAAGAAAACGGCTCCTATTGCTGCAATTGCAACGAGTGAAAGTTTCATGCTGACTCCTCTTTCTCGCGGCGACCGAGTCTTCCTCACGGGAGCGAGCGGCTTCATCGGCTCGCACGTCCTGCGCGAGTTGCAAGGAGCGGGATACGTCGTACGCGCTCTGGCGCGCTCGCTCAACGGCGCGCCGGAGAGCATCGAATCGGTCGAGGGCGACCTGCGACGAGTCGGGGCTTTCGCGCGGGCGTTGGAGGGCTGCCGTTACCTGGTGCATTGTGCGGCGTTGTACTCGTTTGCGCCGCAGCAACGGCGCGAGATGATGGCGGTCAACGTAGAGGGAACGGCGAGCTTGATGCTCGCGGCGCATCTGGCCGGCGTCGAGCGCGTCGTGCTGACCTCGAGCTCCGCGACGTTAGGCCACGCGCGCAGCGGCTACCATCGCTCGAAGCTCGAGCAGGAGCGGGTGGCGTTCGCGAGCCGCGCGGCGGTGCTGGCGCTGCTGCCGACGGCGCCCGTCGGCCCGGGCGACTGGAAGCCGACGCCGACGGGGAAGCTCGTGGTCGACTTCCTGCGCGGGCGCGTCGTGGCGAAAGCGCCGCGCGGGGGCGGAATGAATCTGGTCGCGGTCGAGGACGTGGCGCGCGCGCACGTCGCCGCGCTGACGTCCGGCCGCGTGGGCGAGCGCTACGTCGTGGGCGGCGAGAACCTCAGCATGGACGAAATCTGGCAGCTGCTCTCCGAGGCGACCGGCAGACCGATGCCGCGCGGGCGCGTTCCCTACGCCGTGGCGCTTGCCGCGGGTTACGCAGACGAGCTGCGCTGCCGGCTCAATCCACGCGCCCTTCCGAACGTGCCGCTCGAGGGCGTGCGCATGTCACGCGACCCGATGTATGCGGATTCGGAGAAGGCGCAGCGCGAGCTCGGATACGCCGCGACGCCGGTGCGCGGAGCGGTGGATCGCGCCGTCGCCTGGTATCGCGAAAACGGTTACGTGGCCGACCGGCGCTGATGCGTGGCGTACCGCAACACCTACAAGTAGGCGCCGCCGGAAGGAAATTGCCTAGAGCGCGGGCGGAGCGCCCTTAGCTCTTTTTACGCGGGCCGCCACTGCGTCGCGAAAGGCGGAGGGATCTAAAGCAGGATATCGGTAGAGCATCGGCTCGATAGCGGAAAAATATTCGCGCAGCTCGCCGCTCTGGATGAGCCCTCGCGCAAACATGGCTGCTACGTCCTCGGCGTCTTGCGCATGCCCGCGCTCGATTTTTGACAGTGCCTGCGCGCACAGGTCGAAATGGTGAAAATCCACAGAACCGATTCGCGCGATGAACGGGCTGCGGCGCTCCCAGTCGTCGCGGACGGGAATGAAATCTGAAGGCACCGCCAACTCGACGTTTATGCGGAGATCTTCTTTCAGCTGCGGTATCGCGCGCAACAGTCCGTCGCGGTCGGGGGTCACCTTTATGTCGACGTCGATCGTCGTCGAGCGCCAGCCATAGAGAACGGCCGTGGCGCCGCCGGCAAAGTAAAGGCGCGTGGGTTCCCGCGCGTGGCGCGAGATCGCCTGCATGAACCGCTCGATTCGAGCGCGATCAGCTATCTCGCGCACTCGAGAGCGCGCTCGTAGCTCACGAGGCGGCGGATCAGTGCGTTATAGCGCGAATGGGCCGCGTCGCCGTGCGTTCGTTGCAGCAGCCGATAGAGGCGCAGGTTGGGCTCATCGATCGCCGCCGGAACCTCGATCCCGCAGGCGCGCAATTTTGGTGCCCCAATGGAAACCAACAGGGAGGCCGTCGACTCCCTTCCGGCGGCGAGGTCCGTCAGTCCGTCGCGCACGAGGTCGCCGCCGGGTAGGGAGTCGTCGCCGAGTTCGGCCTTCATCCCGGCATCTAATTCTCGAGGAACGGCTTCCCTTCGTGCGCGACCAATAGGTCGTGCATGTCGTTGGCGTGGTCTTCCTCTTGCGCCAGGATTCCCTCGAGCATGATGCGCGTCGTCGGGTCCTTATCGCCGAAGAACCGGATGAGGTCCCGATAGTGCTCGACCGCGATGCGCTCCGCGACCAGATTCTCCTTGATCATGTCGATCAGCTTCTGGGCGTGGCCGTACTCGGTGGCCGAGCGCGTGTGCAGCCCCTCGGGGTTGAGATTCGGCGTGCCGCCGAGCTGATTGATGCGGTTCGCGATCTTCTCCATGTGCTCGTGCTCGTCGCGCGCGTGCTCGGCGAACTCTTCCTTCACGCTCTCGCTGTCGATGCCGACGGCTGAGACGTTGTGCATCGTATATCGTAAGACGCAGACCACCTCGGTCGCGAGTGCGGTCTGGAGCACGTCGATCGTCTGCTGCACGTCGCCACCGTAATTCTCGGTGACGGCGCCGCGCTGCATTTGCTCGTGGGCCCGGCGGCGGAGCTCTTTGATGTCGGAAACGAAAGGTTGGCTCGCAGTACTCATGGCAAACCCCTACACCGTGAACGAGCGAAACCCTACGTCCGGCTCGGAAACGATTACGATCGTCGTGGCCACTCCGCTCGAGGCCAATGCGGTGCGCCGGGAGCGACCGAACGCCGCCGTCGTCGAGAGCGGCATCGGTCTGGCGAGACTTCGCGAGCGGCCGCGCGGCACGGTGGTCGTGTGCGGCGTCGCGGGCGGTCTGCGCAACGATCTGCCGACTGGCACGGTGCTGATCCCGCACCGAGTGAGGCGCCCCGACGGCCGAGAGCTCGAGTGCGACGCGGAGCTCGTCAGCGCGTTTGTGGCGAGTGCGCGGCGCCTCGGCGCGGAGCCGGTGCTCGACGCGTTGTTGACGGCGGCTGGCATCGTCAACGGCGCCGCGCGTCTCGAGTGGGCAGCCCGCGGCTACGCCGCCGTCGATATGGAGACCGGACTGATCGAGGCGCAGCGTGTCGCGGCCGTCCGCGTGGTGCTCGACACGCCGGCGCACGAGTTGTCCACAGACTGGGTGCATCCGATGCGAGCGATGCTGAAGCCATGGAATTGGCCGCAAGCGGCGTGGCTGGCGCGCGAGGCGCCTCGTGCGGCGCGCCTAGCGGCCCGCGTCGTGGCGCAGGGCATCGGGCAGTAGCCTCGTATAGCGCGCCCAATGGTCATTGAGCGCATCGACTCTCCCGCGGATGTCAAGCGCCTCCGGCGCGACGAGATCGACGTCTTAGCGAGCGAGATTCGAGACCTGCTCGTGCGCACGTGCGCAGCAAACGGCGGCCACCTCGCCCCGAATCTCGGCGTCGTCGAGCTGACGCTCGCGCTGCATCGCGTCCTCGATCTTCCAAGCGACAAGCTGGTGTGGGACGTGAGCCATCAGACGTACGTGCACAAGATCCTGACCGGCCGCAGAGAGCGCTTCGGGACGATTCGCAAGGGCGGCGGACTGTCGGGCTTCGCGATGCGGAGCGAATCGCAGTACGATCCCTTCGGCGCCGGCCACGCAAGCACGGGGGTCGCCGCCGCGCTCGGGATGGCGACCGCTCGCGATCTCGTAGGGGGCGACGAGCGGGTTGTAGCGGTCATCGGCGACGGCGCGCTCACCGGCGGCCTCGCGTACGAGGCGCTCAACAACGCCGGCAACCGGCGCAGCCAGTTCATGGTGATCCTCAACGATAACGAGATGTCGATCGCGCCTAACGTAGGGTCGATCGCGTCGTACCTATCGGTATTGCGCAGCAAGCCGTTTGCAAACTTCGTTCGGCGGACCGGCAAGGAAGTGCTCAAGCGCATCCCGCTGGGAAGCGCGGCGAAGAGGGCGATCGAGGGCGCGGAGATCGGCGCGATGCACTTCATCGGCCCGTCCGAGAAAACGGCGGTGATCTTCGAGGAGCTGGGCTTTCGATACATCGGCCCGATCGACGGCCACAATTACGACGTCGTGCTCGATGCGCTTCAGACGGCCATCGAAATGGACCGGCCCGTGTTGCTGCACGTGCGGACCGTCAAGGGCAAGGGTTACGAGCCGGCAGAGCGCGACTCGCGCACGTTCCACGGCATCGGCGCGAACGCTTTCGAGCCGAGCAACGGCGCCAAGAAGAGCAGCACCGGTGCGCGGCCGAAGTTCCAGGACGTCTTCGGCGATGCGATGATCGCGGTCGCGGAGAAGGACCCGCGCGTCGTCGGCATAACGGCGGCGATGCCGGACGGTACGGGCCTGGCAAAGTTCGGCAAGCGTTTTCCCGAGCGCTATTTCGACGTCGGCATCGCCGAGGCGCACGCGGTGTGCTTCGCGGCGGGGCTCGCCACCAACGGGCTGAAGCCCGTCTGCGCGATCTACTCGACGTTCTTGCAGCGCGCGTACGACCAAGTCGTGCACGACGTCGTCGTGCAGAACCTTGCGGTCGTCTTCTGCATGGACCGCGCGGGCTTCGTCGGCGACGACGGCCCCACGCACATGGGGCTCTACGACATAGCCTATCTGCGGCCGCCGCCGAACATCACGCTGATGGCGCCGAGCACCGAGGCTGAGCTGCTGCCGATGCTCGAGCACGCCCTGTCGCTGAACTCGCCCGCGGCCATCCGCTATCCGCGCGGATCGACCAGCGGCAAGCACGTGCGCACGCCGGCGCCGATCGTGCACGGCAAGGCCGAAGTGCTGCGCCGCGGGCGCGACCTCGCCATTCTCGCCTACGGCACGACGCTTGACGTGGCGCTCGATGCTTCGACTGCGCTCGGCGCAAGTTCGATGGACGGCGTGACGGTCGTTAACGCGCGATTTGCCAAGCCGCTCGACGAGGCGCTCCTGCTGGAGCTCGCGCGCGACCACCGCCGGATCATCACGCTGGAAGAGCACTCGCTCGCCGGCGGCTTCGGCTCCGCGGTCGCCGAATTCGTCTCAGACCGCGGCCTCGACCTCAGCGTCGAGCGGATCGGAGTCTCGAGCGTCCTCGTGCAACACGACTCGCAGGACAAGCAGCGCGCGCTCTTCGGCCTCAACGGCGAAACCCTCGCGGCGCGCATCACGGCGGTGCTTCGCGAAGAGAAGGCGCCCGCCGGTACCTAGTAGGGTTTGCCTTTGGGGAGCCTAAAGC
>JAFAJV010000110.1 GCA_019235995.1 Vulcanimicrobiota bacterium | reverse complement strand
TGCCAGCGACCGGGTGAAGGACACGATGGCGCCCTTCGTCGCTGAGTAGTCGAGCAGGTTTGGGTTGCCTTTATAGGCCGTGACGGAGGCCGTGTTGATGATGGCTGCTCCCTCCTGCTGTTCGAGATGGGGGAGGGCTGCTTTGGTCAGAAAGAACTGACTGAAGATGTTGGTCCGGAAGGTCGCTTCGAGCTGCTCTGCGGTGAGCATTTCAATGCTCTCGCAGGGCTGCTGCTGGCCGGCATTGTTGACCAGAATGTCGAGCCGTCCGAACTCCTGGACCACCCGTTCAACCATGGCCTGGCACGCCGCCTCCTCGCCGACGTCACCTATCTGCACCAGACAGCGGCGTCCCTCGCCCTCCACCTGGCTCCTGGTCTCCTCGGCGTCCTGGTGCTGGTCCAGGTGGCAGATCGACACGTCCGCGCCCTCCCGCGCGAAGGCCACGGCCACCGCCCGGCCGATGCCGCTGTCGCCCCCGGTGACCAAAAGAACGCGATCCTTCAATCGATCCGATCCGGGAGTCTTCGACTCCGTCCGGGGCTGGGGCGTCAGCTCGCGTTGAAGGCCCGGCTGGCGTTCCTGGTGCTGGGGCGGCAGCGTCCGCGTTTCGCTCATCCACCCGTTGTACCCGCGCCGTTCATTACCGTACCGCCGCGCAAACGAGCCGCCAACCGCTCGACTTGCGGAGCGTGAGACAAGCGGTGTCGCCGCCGTGTGGTTCGGGTATCAAAACGTATAGAGGAAATGCACATGACACAACCGACTGCAAGCGCCTTCTTATTGCAGCGTCTGCTCGACTGGGGCGTGCGGCGAATCTATGGCTATCCCGGGGACGGTATCAACGGGTTGATCGGCGCCCTCGAGGGGTTCAAAGACGAAATTGAGTTCGTCCAAGTCCGACACGAGGAGATGGCGGCGTTCATGGCCTGTGCGCACGCCAAGTTTACGGGCGAAGTAGGCGTCTGCATGGCGACCTCGGGTCCCGGCGCGATCCACTTGCTCAACGGCCTCTATGATGCAAAGAACGATCACGTGCCAGTCGTTGCGGTCGTCGGTCAGGCTGCGACGACGGCGCTCGGCGGTTCGTATCAGCAGGAAGTGGACTTGCAGACGCTCTTCCGCGACGTTAGCGAGTACGCGGCGACGATTACGAGTACCGCGGCGACGCGCCACGTCGTCGATCGAGCGTTTCGAACGGCGGCAGGCCTGCGCGGCGTCGCGACCGTCATCTTTCCGAAGGATCTGCAGGAAGAACGTTTCACGCCTCCCCCGGCCGAACACAACACGCTGCACAGCGGCGTGGGATATGCTCCGCCGATCGTCGTGCCGCGGGAGGCCGATCTCCGGCGCGCCGCCGAGTTGCTTAATGACGCGGACAAGGTGGCGATCCTGGCGGGCGCGGGCGCCAGGCATGCGGCAAAAGAGTTGATCGAGGTCGCGGACAGGTTACAAGCATGCTGCGCTAAGGCGCTGCTCGGCAAGGACGTGTTGCCGGACGATCTGCCGTGGGTGACGGGGACCATTGGGCTGCTCGGAACGCGGCCGAGCTCGGACATCATGAGGGAGTGCCATGCTCTGCTCATGGTCGGAACGAACTTTCCCTATGCCGAGTTTCTCCCGAAGGAAGGCGAAGCGCGCGCCGTGCAGATCGACCTCGACCCGCGCAACCTCGGCCTGCGGTATCCGGTAGACGTCAATCTCGCCGGCGATGCCGCGGCGACGCTGCAGGCGCTGCTGCCGCACCTCCGGCAGAAGTCCGACGCGACCTGGCGCGACGCGATCGCCGCGAACAAGGCGGAGTGGTACGAGATCGAAGCCCGCCGCGCGAAAATCGAAGCCGATCCGGTCAATCCGATGCTGTACTTCTACACGCTCAACGAACGCCTGCCCGCCAACGCCATCCTCACGGGAGACGCCGGCACCCCAACCAACTGGATGGCGCGGTTCTTGATGCTGCGCCGCGGAAACAAGATGTCGCTCTCAGGCAGCCTCGCCACGATGGGTTCGGCGGTACCCTATGCCATCGCCGCAAAGTTCGCCTTTCCGGACCGCCCGGTGATAGCATTCGCCGGCGACGGCGCGATGCAAATGAACGGCATCAACGAGCTCATCACGGTCTACCGGTATTGGAAGCGCTGGAGCGATCCACGGATTGTCTTTTTCGTTCTCAACAACGCCGATCTGAATCAGGTGACCTGGGAGCAGCGCATCTTGGGCGGCGCGCCGCGCGACATGCAGACGCAGCCTTTGCCGAACTTCCCGTACGCCGCCTTCGGCGAGTCCCTCGGGTTCTTGGGCATCCGCGTCCACGAACCCGATTGCGTCGCCGACGCCTGGGACCGCGCCTTGAACGCCGACCGGCCCGTCGTGTTCGAAGCGGTGGCTAATGAGGACGTCGCCACTCTGCCGCCGCACATTACGCGCGAGCAGGCGATGCACTTTCTGAAGGCCGTCCGCAAAGACCCCGACGCCGCCGGAGTCATCAAGGAATCGTTCAAACAGGTGCTCAGCGGCGTACTGCCGTCCGCGATGAGCAAGAAATCCGGTTCGCTCTGAGGGGAGTGCGGCGAAGAGAGGTTTTCACCACGGAAGCCGGTACTGGAGTGCGTGACCGCGGACACGCGCGCGCGTCTGCTCCTTGCCGCGATCGTGGCGGCGAGCGTCGCGATACGAATCCCCGGCCTCCTGCACGATGGACTCTGGCGCGATGAGGCGTACGTCTACGTCGACGTCATCGCGCCGACGTTCCGGGAATTCTTCCACCGCCTCATCGAAACCGAGTATCATCCACCGCTCTACTTTCTGCTGAGCTACGTCTGGCTGCACCTTGCGGGCACGAGCGAGCTCGCACTGAAAGCGCTCCCGTTTCTATGTAGCATCCTGACCGTTCCCGTCGTCTACCGCCTCGGCACGACGGCCGGCTCGAGGGCTGTGGGCCTTTTGGCGGCGGCGATGTACGGCGTGAGTCCTCTCGCCATCCTCGAGGCGGGCGACTATCTCTACCCGCTCATGACATTGCTGTGCACGCTATTAGCGGGCCTCGTCATGGCCGGACGCCGCGAGGCTTTGCGGCCCGGGCGGCTCGTCGCCGTCGGAGTCGTCACGGCCCTAGCGATGTACACGCACTATGCGGCGCTCTTTTACGTGCCGATGCTCGTCGCGTGGGCGCTTACCTCGCCGCGTGGAGTGCGCCACGGCGCGACGTTGGCGGCCGCGCTGCTGCTCGGCGCGCTGCCCTTTCTCCTTTGGCTGCCGGCATTCTTCAGTCAGTCCAACCCGTACTTACTGAAGCCGGCGGCGAATCCCGGTACACCGTTGCTCATCCCCCCACCCAACGCGACCGCGAAGCTCGGCTTCTTCGCGTGGACCATCGTGCAGTCGATGCCGCTCTGGCCGGAAAAGCTGGCGATCGTGCTGATCGCGTTGCTTCTCGTCGCGCTGGTCATGCTCTTGGCGTCTCGCATGTTCAGCGCCGACGCGATGGCAATGGGATCGATGTACGTCCTGGGGCTGGCCGTGATTTCGGCCGGGGGACGGCTGAACGTGCGGTACATTGCGCCCTTCCAAGGCCTCTTGTGCGTCTTTCTCGCCTGGGTGGTCGTGGCATGGTTCGAGCGGTTCGCGCACGGCCTGCGCCCGCGGCCGCGGCGCTGGGCGGCAGCGGCGACGGCGACGCTCGGTCTCTTCGTTTTGGCCGAGGACACAATCTTCGCCGCGCATACCGCCAGGCTGCCGAAATCCGGCATTCGGACGTTCGTAGCGTCGCAACCGCTCGATCCGGCGTCGCTGTACGTCATCGTGCCTGACTACATGACGGCGACGTTCGTTTTCTATGCGCGCGATCCAGGCGTCGCCTACACGGCGTTCGCGCAGGTCGACCACCCCGAGATTTTCAGGTACGGAGAAGACGCGAGCCATTACGGGCCCGGCGCCGTCCGCGCCGCCGTCGTTCGGTTGAACGGGATGGCGCGCCGGTATCGATACCTCGATTTTATCGTCGAGGATTCCGCCGACAAGCAAAAAACGCTGGGGGGCATTCTCTATCGCACGCCCGCGCGGCGTCTTTTGGACTCGATCGAGTCGCGTTACACGCTCGTCGCTCGCGCGCACTATCCCGGCCGGCTCGAGTCAGTAACGGTCTACCGCTTTCGAACGGAGAAGTAACGACGTCAGCGTGCTGAACGGGCGAAAGGTCGTCGTCGTCATGCCGGCCTACAACGCGGCGCGGACGTTGCGACGGACGTACGAGGAGCTGCCGAGGCAGGTCGTCGATGCCGTCGTCGTCGTCGACGATGCCAGCGACGACGGAACGGCGTCGCTCGCGCGGGAGCTCGGCGCGATCGTCGTCGCGCACGAGCGCAACCTGGGTTACGGCGGCAATCAGAAGACCTGCTATCGCGCAGCGCTCCAGCTCGGCGCCGGCGTCGTCGTGATGATCCACCCCGACTATCAGTACTCGCCTCGCCTGGTCACGGCTCTCGCAGCGATGGTGGCGTACGGGGAGTACGATGTCGCGCTTGGGTCGCGCGTCCTATGCGGCGGGGCGCGCGCGGGCGGCATGCCGCTCTACAAATACGTTGCCAATCGCGCGCTCACGTGGTTGGAAAACCTGCTGGTCGGAGCGCGCTTATCGGAGTATCATACCGGACTGCGCGCGTATGCTCGCAGCGTGCTCGAAGCGCTTCCGCTCGCGGCAAACTCCGACGACTTCGTCTTCGACAACCAGATCCTGGCGCAGGCCATATACTTCGGATGGCGGATCGGGGAGATCTCGTGCCCGACCCGGTACTTCCCGGAGGCGTCGTCGATCGGGTTCGCTCGCAGTGTGAGCTACGGGCTGAGTGTCTTGGCGACCGCGCTGGCCTTTCGGCTGCAGCGCTGGCGCATCGCGAGGTTTGCGATCTTCGATCCACCCCGCGCAAAAGTCAGCAGCGCCCTACCGTAATTTCCACGCGGCGATTCTTTGCGCGGCCGGCGGGGTTGTCCGAGCCGTCGGGCTTCGTATTCGGCGCGACGGGATCGACCTTTCCGTGCCCCGCGTAGGGAGTCGTTGGCGATACGTAGCCGTGGGAAGCCAGCCAGTCGCGAACGGCCTTCGCGCGCTCTTCGCTCAGCGTCATGTTATAGGAGTCGGACCCGATCGCGTCGGTATATCCGTCGATGTGGATCGCCTGCCCCGCCGATTTCTCGAGCATCGGACCGAGGACGCTGAGCGTCTCCTGCGCATCAGGCGAGAGCGTGTAGCGATCGAAAGCAAAGAGCGCATCGGCATTGACGGTGTAAGTCTTACCGCAAGGCTTCGCCGTCGTCTTGATGGCCTGGATCCCCTTGGGCACCTGCCACGGTCCTTTGGGCTGTTGGATCTGTCCGGGAGTCTGCCACGGACCTTTGGGTTGCTGGATCTGATACTGCTGCGCCCCAGCGGCTGCCGCCGGCATGAGAGCACATGCGCCGAGCGCAAGAAGCAAGGCGTTTTTCATAGCGTTGGTTTCGTGCCGGAAGCAGGTGGTCCCCCGCTTGCCCAGCATATCCTGATGCACTGAGAATGGAGGTGAGGATGAAGAGCGTCGCCGCGGCGCTCGCCGTGATCCTCTGCGGCGTCACGGTTCCGGTTACGACGACGCCGCAGCCTAACACCTCGGGTCGTCTCGCAGATCGCGCGTTTCTCGTGCGCACGCCGCTTGGCAGCGGCTATGCCCGGTATTTCGGCACGGCATCGCTCGACGGCGATTCGTCCGTCAAACGGGCCGTGATCGTGGTGCATGGCGTGTTGCGCGACGCCGACTACTACTATGATACGGGCGTTATCGCCGCCGACGCGGCGCGCGTCCTGAGCGATACCCTGGTGATAGCGCCGCAGTTCGTCGAGAAGAGCGACCTCGCGGGTCACCCTGTGTCCGCGCAGACGCTGTACTGGGACGCCCGGTGGCCCGGCGGGTCGGACGCCGTCGCGCCCGCGCCGATCAGCACGTACGACGTGTTCGATGCGCTGATCGCGCGCCTTTCGGACGCGAGCCGTTTTCCAAAGCTGCGCCAGATCATCGTGGTAGGACACTCTGCCGGCGGCCAGATCGTGCAGCGCTACGCCGTCGTAGGCAAGGCGACGCGACTCGACGGTGGCGGCCGAGTGCCCCTACGTCTCGTCGTTTCGAATCCGTCGTCGTACTTGTATTTTACGGATTGGCGGCCGATTCCGCAGCGCGACTGTCCCGACTTCGATCAGTGGCGGTACGGCTTGCACGGCGCGCCGAGGTACGTAAGTGGGAGCGCCGCCGAGCTGGAAGCTCGCTACGTCCGGCGACATGTCGTCTATCTGATGGGAACCGCAGACATCAATCCAGCGGAGGACGACCTCGACCGTTCCTGCGGCGGCGAGGCGCAGGGAGCATATCGTTTTGCGCGTGCGAAATACTACATCGCGTACGTCGGCCGCCGTCACCCAGAAGGCACCGAACAGTCGTACGCTTTCGTCGAGGGCGTGCCGCACGACAACCGGCGCATGTTTACGTCGGCCTGCGGTCTCGCCGCCATCTTTGGAGGATCCACGGCGCCCTGCGCGGCGGCCGGGCACGTGTAATGCGGCCCTCTCACCCGAGGCGGTCGAGCACGCCGGCCGCACTCAAGGGCGACATAGCGCAGCTGCGTTCGCTCGAAGAAGCGTTTGCGAAGGCGATGAACGACAAGGAGATCGACGCCGTCATGGCCATCTACGCGCCAGGCGACTCCCTCTTCGTTTTCGACGTGGTCGGACCGCCCGGCGTTCACTTCGGTTGGGAAGAGTATCGCGAAGCTTTTACGCAGATGTTCGCCGCAATCGAGGGTCCGTTGCGCTTCAGCATGAGCGACCTCGATCTTGAAGTAAGCGGAGACGTCGGCTATGGGCGCAGCCTGCAGCGAGTCTCCGGAGTCCACGTCAAAGGCGGAAAGCCCTTCGACTACACCGTGCGCGTCACCGACGTCTACCGGAAGGTCGACGGCAAATGGCTGATCGTGCAGGAACACATATCGCTTCCGGTCGAGCGCGCGACGTTCTCGCCGATGCTCCACTTCTAGGGGGGACGAACCGGCTTTCGATCGCGAAGGTGTGGCGATGGCTAAGTTCTTAGTTCACGCCTCCTACACGCCCGAAGGCACGAAGGGATTGTTGAAGGGCGGCGCCACGGCGCGGCGCAAGGCCGTAGAGGAGTTACTCGCGTCGCTCGGCGGCAAGCTGGAAGCCTTCTATTTTACGTTCGGCGACGACGATGCCGTGCTCATCATTGATCTCCGGACGCCGAGGCGGCGCTCGCCGTGGGGTTCGCCGTACGTCAGTCCGGGATGGTGAGAAGCAGGACGACCGTTTTGGTTCCCGTCGACGAAGTAGACCGCGCGATCGAGCGGCACGTCCACTACACGCCGCCGGGCGCCTAGCGCCTGGGGCGTGCACGAAGGCGCGGCGCGGCTCATCCGGGATCTGGGCCTTCGCCCACATCCGGAGGGCGGATACTTCTCCGAGGCGTACCGCAGCGGCAGTCGCGTCGTCGCCGGAGCGCGAGCGCGGAGCGCCGTCACCTCGATCTACTATCTGTTGGCGGGCGACGATTTCTCGGCGTTTCATCGCCTCACTTCGGACGAGCTGTGGCACCACTACGAGGGCGCCGACGTCGCTATCGAATGCATCGACGCCGACGGGACGCATAGACGGGTGGTCATCGGCGCGGGCGGTGCACGGCAAGCGGCGATCCAACCCGGCGTGTGGTTCGCCGCGCACCTCGCAGAGGGCGGCGCCTATGCGCTGGTCGGTTGCGACGTCGCCCCGGGGTTCGAATACGATGACTTCGAGATCGCCTCGCGGACCGCGCTGCGCGGCGCGTACCCCCGGCACGCCGCGTTGATCGAGCGCCTCACTCGCGCCGAGTAGACGCGAGAAGGGTATGAAGGGGGTCATGAAGGCTACGGTCTATCACGCCCCGCACGACGTGCGGCTCGAGAGCGTTCCCGACGCCGCCGTTCGCGATCCTAAAGACGCCGTCGTTCGCGTGACGCGATCCGCGATCTGCGGCTCGGATCTCTGGTTTTATCGCGGCGTTACCCAGCTGGAGCCGGGCGACCGCACCGGTCACGAATTCGTGGGTGTGGTGCAAGAAACCGGCGCCGAAGTGCGCCGCGTTCGTCCCGGCGACGCGGTCATCGCGCCGTTTGCCTGGAGCGACGGAACCTGCGATTTCTGCCGCGCCGGCCTGCAGACGTCGTGCATCCACGGCGACTTTTTCGGAAGCGATGGATCCGGCGGACAGGCAGACTTCGTCCGCGTCCCCTACGCCGACGGCACTCTGGTCAAAATGCCCGAGGCGATCGCCGGAGATGCCGGCAAGCACGCCGCGAGCGTGACGCTCTCCGACGTGATGGCGACCGGCCATCACGGCGTCGTGCGCGCGCAAACGAGGCCGGGCTCGAGCGTCGTCGTCGTCGGCGACGGTGCGGTGGGACTGTGCGCGGTGCTCTCGGCGGCGAAGCTCGTCGGCGCGGAGCAGATCGTCGCGGTGGGGCACAACCCAAGGCGCCTCGCGATTGCGGAGCGCTTCGGCGCCACGCATACGGTCAACTCGCGCGATGAAGACGTCCGTGATGAAATCGTCGAGCTCACGCACGGCGGGGCGCCGCACGTCGTCGAGGCCGTCGGTCACCAAAAGAGCCTGGATCTCGCCGTCGGCGTCGCGCGCCCCGGGGGAACGGTCAGCTTCGTCGGCGTTCCGCACCAGGTGGAGACGCCGCCCATGAGCGACATCTTCCACAACAACCTCGCGCTGGTGGGCGGCGTCGCGCCGGCTCGCGCGTACTTGCCGGAGCTCGTCGCGAGCCTCGAAACCGGACGAATCGATCCTTCACCGGTGCTGGACCTGGCGCTTCCGCTGGACCAGGTCGCCGAGGGTTACGCCGCGATGGACGAGCGGCGCGCCGTCAAGGTGCTGCTTACGGTTTCGGATTCACCGTGATCTCGACCGGCTTCGAAGCGATGCCGTTGGCGACGACCTCGAGCCTTGCGGCGCCCTTCGCCACGCCCTTGGGAACGTCGAAGTACGTCCACACGAGCTTGGAGCCGGTGGCGACGCCCATGGTGCTGTGGTCGTGGGTTCGTGCGTAGTAGACGTTTCCGCTCGCCGCATCGGTGATGCGGACCAATGGGTAGTTCGTCGCGTTTTGGTACTCGTCGCCGTACGACATCGCCTGACTTAGGCCGTTAAACTGAGTCCCCGTGATCTTGTAGGTCTTGCCCGGCGTTACGCTTTTCGGATGAGTCTTGATCGCCGGCGCCCAGCTCGGGTCGGGCGATCCCGGCGGATTGTAGAGAACGACGGCCGAGGCGGCCAGCATCATGATCTGACCCGTCGGAAGCAAGATCGGCGGACCGACTGACCACGCGTCGCGCACTTGCCTGAACGTCTTCCCGTTCCAGTCGTACAGCGCACCGCTGGCGCCGAACACCAAGACGTTGCCGCTCGGTTCGAGCACCGCGAATGAATCGCCGGCGTTGTCGTCGTTGGGGAAGTCGGGCCCGGCTACCCACTTGCCGGCCTTCGCTCCCCGCGAATAGTAGATCGCCGTGTGGCCGGCCCCGTTGCCCAGCGGGCCACTGAACGATCCCGTGCAGAATACCGTTCCGTCCGGCCGCAAAATCGCCGGACCGATCTCGCCCGGCGCCGCGTAGCAATCCCTCGGCTTCGGCCCGTACTTCAGACAGTTGTGATCGGGCGTCGGCGAGTGCAGGTCGGCGATGGTGGAGCCGGCGCTCTTCCAGCGTCCGATCGCGGGATCGTAGATCTCGGAGTTGGGGGCGTCACTCACGTCGGCGGTGAGGATCGTGCCGTCGGCGAGAAGCGTCCATCCCTCTTCGGCATTGAAGTCCGCCTTACCGGAGTCGCCGACTTTCGTCCATTGCAGCGTCTTCGGATCGAGATAGGCATCCCATTTGTGCAGCTTGTCGCCGACCAAATAGCGCCCGTCAGGCAAGACGCTCGAGGGAGAGTCGCCGATCCAAGCCCAGCCCTGCGGATGACCGAGAGGCGTCCACGACATCTTCACCGGATCGTACACCGCGCCGAGATTCGTGAGCTGGAGCGTGTACTTGCCTCCC
>JAFAJV010000105.1 GCA_019235995.1 Vulcanimicrobiota bacterium | reverse complement strand
TCCGGCTGCGAGAACCACGTGCCGCGCTGGCTCACGACCCAGATGTCCCGGTCGCGAATGAAATCGGCGGCGATAATCCCGTTGATCTCGAGCGGGGCGATGTCTCCTGGTCCGCCTTCCAGGTAGAGAATGGGGTCGGGCCGCTTTCGCGGCGATTGCGAACTATGTTTCGCGACCAATAAGCGGATCGTGCGACCGTTGGGCTCATGGCGGTCCTCGGGTACGACGAGATAGCCGCAGCTCGCGGTCGCAAGCCACTCTACCCCCTGCAATTTTGGGCACTTCGCAGGCTCGAATCGCGGCAGGGCTAGCGCTAAAAGCGCTGACATAAGCACTTTAGCAAACTTGTCCGCACCGCCACCGTTACCTTCGCGCTCTCGCGCGAAGCGTGGTATGATATTCTAAAGGAGAACATGAGCGTGTCGCGATCATTTGCTGCTTCTTTGTGTTTGCTCATGCTCGTATCTGCATGCTCAGGTGCAGCCCCGGCTGTGCCGGCCACCCACGCCGCGCAAGCCGCGGTCAGCCAGCCCGCGCTCGTGTACGCCTCGGATTTCCTCAGCGGCAACGTGTACGCGTATCGCAGTTCCAGCCCCGACAAGCAGCCGGTGTTCACGATTCACGGCTTGGGCGCGAGCCTCGGCTTGTTCGTCGATCCGGCTCGCCATCTCTATGTGGCACAACAGAACGCGGTGCTGGAGTTCTCGGGCAGCGGTCGGCAGATCAAAACGTACGACGACAGCGGACACGATCCGCTGGGGGTGGCGAAGTGCCCGAACGGAGCACTCTACGCGGCGAATTCGGAAGGCGATACGATTTCGGTGTACGCTCACGGCGCGACCAAACCGACCGAAACGCTCGTTGACGGCGGCACGCAGGTGTTTCACCTGGCCTGCGACACCAAGGACGACGTGTTTGTAACCGTCGGCGGCAAGCCCGGGCAAGTGGACGAGTTCCCGTCGGGCAGCACGCAACCGGTAAATCTTCCCATTGCGCTGTCCTTTCCGGAGGGGATTCAGGTCGATCTCGCCGGCGACGTCGTCGTGGCGGCGTCGGGGTCGATCGACTTCTACCACGTCGGATCTAGCCAGCCGTTTAAGTCGATCGCGGTCGCGGGCGGCGTGCTCGAGCTTTCCTTCGAGCGCGGCGACAAGCAGATTTGGGCAACCGGGGGGACCGGACTGGAACGCTATGCGGTCGCCACCGGAAAGCTCACCGACAAGATTCCAGGTTCGAATTTTGGCGGGCTCGCCGCGAGTCCGCCCGACTAACGCTACGCTTGAGCGAGGGAGGGAACGCTGCTTCTGGCGAACGGCGTTTCAACGAGGTACTGTTTATGAACGCTTTCCCTCGATCCGCCATCGCCGCGGCCTTTCTGGCCCTCGGCGTTGCAGCCTGCAGCGGCTACACGTCTCAGAATGCACCGAGCGCGGTCCCGAACGTCAATCCGGGACTTCATCCCAACGCGCTAATCGTGCACCCCTCGAAGCTTGCGCTCAACGGCATCGGAGAGCGCTATGAAAAGACCTTCGTCGTGAGAGAAGCCGGCTACACCGGCTCTTTCAATACGAGCGAAACGGTGGGCTGCATGCAGGCGGCGCTCCTAGAGCCCAGCGTAGGCACCGGGCCCAAAACGACATTTACGCTGACGGGCAAGAAGAAGACGACGACGGCATGCACCATTACGTTTTCAGATACCAAGGGACATAAGGCGAACTTCAAGTTCACCGTCGCGTAAGCGCACCGTTCTCGTAGAGCTGAGCGCGCGCGCGGCGCTGTTGTTGACCCCGAAATAGGCGTCCGTCTTAGGCGTTCGGAGGGGGCCACGCGCATCTGACGCCCAAAGAGACCGGCTAAGGTGGGACCGTGAAACCGGTTGGATGGCGTTGGGTTCTCGTGGCGATTTGCGCGCTCGCAGCGCTCGCCCAGGTCGCGAGTGTGCTTGGCGCGACCGGGATGGGCGGCGCTCCACCGTGGTGGGGCTGGTGGGGAGCCAACGTCGCCGCCTCTTCGAAACCCTTCGATCTCGTGGTCACGTCGGTTGCACCGGGTGGCCCGGCTTCCCGCGCCGGCCTTCGTCGAGGCGATCTCATTGACATTCGGGCCAACACCTTGGTCGAGCGCTACTCCTTTTTTGAATCGCCGCTCAATGGACGCCCTCTCACCCTTTTGGTGCAGAGAGGTTCGCTGCAAAGAAAGCTTACCGTCATTCCGCGATCGCTAGGGTTTACGTGGAACGGCTGGCTCGGCTTATTCGCGGTTCTCTGGCTTCTGCTATTTGCAGCTCTGATTGCATGGCGCCGCTTCGACGTACCGCAGATGCGACTGCTATCCTTGTGGCTCGCCGCCTTTGCCTTTACAGGCGCCTTAATCGGCTTCGTGACCCCTTGGGCCTGGCTGGACGTCCTGTCGAATATCTCCGGGAGCTTAGCTGCGCCGTTGTCAATCGCGTTGCTCGCGGCGTTCGCAAGCGGCTTCGCCCAACCGATCTCGCGGGCTCGTCGTATCGCACAGTGGCTCTGTTACTCATTGCTCGCGATTGTCGCAGTGATCTCTCTAGTTGGGGTTGCCGGAGTTATCACGCTTTGGTTCGATCCGGTTCCTTTCGTTGAAGGAACCGCGGGACTCTTTACGGCTGCGGCGGCGGTCCTCATGGCGGTGCTCTGCGGTGTCCTAGCGATCGCCGCATCCCGAGGCGCGGAGCGCCAGCGAGCAGTATGGACGCTCGTACCTCTGGCAGCCTTCTTTTGTTTTTTTATCGCGGAGGTGATTGCAAGCTCGTGGTCGTCATCGTACGCCGCCTCGATCGTCGTTGGACTCGTTAGCACCCTGGTACTACTGACTGCACCGGTTGCGTTGACGTACGCGGCGCTAAGCCGTCGGCTGATCGATGTCGGCTTCGTCTTGAATCGCGCCGCTGTCTTCACGATCGTTTCGGCGATTGTGATCGGCGCTTTCGTTCTAGCCGAATGGGCTGCCGGTTCCTGGCTGGCCACCACCACCCACACCACCAGCGCCGTTGTAGGCATGGTCGTGGCGCTCGGTCTCGGCATCTCGCTGCGGTACATCCACAGGTACGTCGAGCGATTCGTGGATCACGTCTTTTTCCGCAAGCGGCACGAGGACGAGTCGGCGTTACGACGCTTCGCGCACGAGGCGTCCTATATCTCCGCCCGATCCACGCTGCTGGATCGGGCGGTAGCGACGGTCAGGAAGCACACGAGCGCGGACGACGCGGCGATCCTCGTTCGCGACGGCGCGGCCGCTTACGCTTTTGGCACCGATGGCCGGCGGCCAAAGGTCAGCGAAAACGATACGGGCATTGTCGCGCTGCGCGCGTGGAGCAAGCCGATCGACCTGCACGATTTTCCTGATTCCCAGTTACGCGGCGAGTTAGCGTTCCCCATGATCTCGCGCGGTGACCTTGTCGGCGCGCTCATCTGTGGGCCTAAGCGAGACGGCGAGGTGTATGCTCCAGATGAATCGGAGGCACTACTGGCTCTCGCGCATGGGGTGGGGACAGCGCTAGACACGCTGTCGAGCCGTAGCGACGGCATAGAATCGATTCGAGCGACGCAAGCCATGATGTTGCAAGAGCTTGGGAATCTTCCACGTGCGATCGTGAGCGCGTTGCGCGAGGAAGGCGAAGACGACAGGTGAATTCGGCCACCCGTTTCGCAGCG
>JAFAJV010000044.1 GCA_019235995.1 Vulcanimicrobiota bacterium | reverse complement strand
TCAAAGCCGTGCGGAGGGCGCGCAGCGCATCCTGCTGATCGTTCCCAAGTCGCTAATCGGCCAGTGGCAGAACGAGCTCTTAAACCTGTTCGGCATCCAGGCACGCGAGAATGATGCAAGCTTCTTCGCGCCAGGCGTGTATCTGGTCGGCCGGGAATTCGCCGGTAGCGAGCGCGGGGCGACCCCGCTCGGCGCCGCCCCGCCTTTCGATCTCGCCGTGATCGACGAAGCTCATGAGATCTTCGCCGGACTGCATAAGAGATACGGGCGTGACGGAATTTACGATGAAACCTCGGATGAAGCCCTGATGGCACATCGCGTGCGCGGCTTTCTGCGTTCGACGCCCGTTTTGTTGCTCACTGCCACACCGATGCAGAACTCGCTCGCTGAACTGTGGGGCCTGGTCCAATACGTGGAGCCAACGGGCACGCTTTTCGGCGACATCGCGACGTTCCGCAAGGTGTTCTGCTCTGAGGATGATCGATCGCTAGTCCCTGGCCAAGAGCACGAGCTCAAACGACGTCTCGCGATGGTCCAACGGAGGACTCTGCGCCGTCAGGCTCAGGAATTTCTTGACCGGCCTTTCACGCAACGACGCTGCAGATTGTACGAGTACGCAATGAGTGACGCCGAACAGTCGCTCTACGACGATGTGACCGAGTACCTCCTTGAACCGTCTCTGTATGCTTTCGCCGGCCGACAACGACGGCTTCTATTGATCGGGTTCCACCGGCGCATGGCGTCGTCGATTAAAGCTCTAGCCGCAAGTTTGGAGAACGTCGCCGCCCGCCTCCGTCACTTGCACGCGGGTTTAGGTTCTGACGACACAGCAACTAATTTGCTCCAGGATCTTGAGGACGAGGAGGAAATCGACGAACCTTTCGAGGAATCGGCCGCGCGGATCGATCATGCAACCCTCGCTGCAGAGCTTATGCGCGTCGAGGGTTTTGTCGCCCGCGCGCAATCGCTTCCAAACGATGCCAAGGCGCGCTCATTCCAAGAAGCGATTAAGGTGATTCTTGATCTGGGTCGGGACGGTCGCGGCAGCGGCAAGGCCGTCGTGTTTACGGAGTCGATCACTACCCAGGAGTACTTGCGACGTCTACTTCTCGCCACCGGCCTCGGCGACGAAGAGATCACCTTGTTTCGCGGCGTGAACGATCATATGCGTGCGCAGGAAGCGCTCGCCCGCTGGCGACAGGAAGAGGCCTCCCGCTTCCCGCCGGGAGTCAGGCCGAGTCGCGAGGTCGCCATGCGGCTCGCCCTCGTGCACGAGTTCCGCACGCGTTCGAAGGTATTCGTATGTACCGAGGCTGGCGCAAAAGGTCTAAACCTGCAATTTTGCGAGACCGTTATCAACTACGATTTGCCGTGGAACCCACAGCGCATCGAACAGCGCATTGGTCGCTGTCACCGGTACAGCCAGCAGCGTGATGTCACCGTGGTCAACTTCATCGCCCGGGACAATGAGGCGCATCGGCTGACCTTTGAAATACTGAGCCAAAAGCTAGATCTGTTCGGTAGAGTCCTTGACGCGTCCGACCACGTCTTGCATGAGCCGCGGACAGACGCTCCCGAGCTTTTGGTATCGGCACTATCGGCTGAATTCGAAGGTGATCTCCGCAGCATTTACAGCCGCTCGCGCACCCTCGAGGAGGTCACTCTGGAGATCGCCGCGCTGCGAGACAAGATTTCGGAGCGCCGGGACGCTTTCGAGAAGGACTACGTGCGCATCTCCCAGATAATCGAATCACGGTTCGACGAGAACGTGCGCAAAGTGTTCAAACGCCTTCGAGAGGACCTGCCCAAGAGCCTCGCGGATCTCGATAGGGATCTTGCGGACTTAGTAGATGGATACCTCGCCGCACGCGGGGTTAAGTACCGGCGTTCCGACGAGGCTGGTCGAGTCCTGTTTGACGTCGAGGCCCGCGATGCATTGCCGGTTGAGGTTGGGGACGGCGGACGGTACGCCATCGGGGATGCGAGGGCGCTGACAGACGCCGAATCTTTGAACCTTGTACATCCGCTGGTTCGCGCTGCGATCGCGTATGCC
>JAFAJV010000058.1 GCA_019235995.1 Vulcanimicrobiota bacterium | reverse complement strand
CCCGCTCGACACGCTTGCCAGGAGCTACGACACCCAGGTTTTCCGCAAATCGAAAAGCGTGATTCGCGACAACGCCTACTTTGGCGACTATCCGCTATATCCGTACGACTACCAGCCGGCGCACGCCTAAGAGAAGCTGCCACGGCTGCAAGGCACGGTGGCACGCGTCAGTCGTCCGCGTTAAGGGTCGTAAGGTCTGTATGCTTACGGGCGCTAGCTTGGACTGCCTACGCGGCGGGGGCTGAAAGTAAAAAGGCAGGCGGCTGCCAAATCCCTTCTCATGGAGGGATGAAAAATGAAACAAGTCGCTTCAGACCTAGGGGCAGCCCACCGCCAATGGGGCTGGTATCTCGCTCTCGGAATTCTGATGATCGTCGTCGGCATCTACGCGATCTATGCGGAGGGGCTGGCGACGCTGGCATCGGTCCTCGCACTTGGCTTCGTGTTGCTGATCGCCGGCATTGGACAGATCGTTGCCGCGTTTATGGCGCGTGGTGCCGGACATGTGATCCTACTTCTGCTGGTGGGGTTCTTAGATATTATCGTCGGCTTCGCGCTGCTGCAACACCCGACGAGCGGCGCGCTCTTCATCACGCTTTTACTTGCGGCGCTGTTCCTCTTCGGCGGAATTTTCCGCTTCGTTTCCGCGCTGTGGCTACAATTCCCGAACTACGGGTGGGTGGCCGTTAGCGGCGTAATAAGCTTTATTCTCGGCGCTCTGCTTTGGGCGCAGTGGCCGGTGTCGGCGTTCTGGTTCATCGGATTCGCCGTCGGCTTGAACTTCATCTTCGCCGGGATCGCGTGGTCGTCGCTTGGGCTGAAACTGAAGGCTTTGTAGGCGTTTCCTGCTTTCGCTGCTCCGCCGCCCGCCTCATCATTTCGCTAGACGAAGCGTTGCCGCTGAGGCAGCCAGCTCCGTTCGAGATCGAAGGCCGAGCTTTTCGAAGATTGTTGTGAGGTGCGCCTCGACGGTCTTCTCGCTCATCGAAAGGGTCGCGGCGATTGCGCGGTTCGACTTTCCTTCTGCGACGAGACGGGCAATGCTCCGTTCGCGCGCGGAGAGCACGCCTGCACCGTTGGACGCCGCATTGCCGTCGTCGTTTCGAGTAAGCTCAAGCCGCCGGATCTCTCTGAGGTTGCCGCATTGATGGTAGAGACGCAATGCCTCGGTCCGATCGCCGGCGAGCTCGCGCGCCCAAGCCTCTATCCCGGTCCATCCGAGGTCCGAATAGCGCCGTGCCGCATGCGTCCCAGCCGCTCGGGATGCGGAATCGTTTCCGCGCCGCCGTTCCCAAACCGCATCGAAGAGCGCGAGCGTCGCAGCGCTGACACGGTCGTGCGGATTCCGTGCGGCGGTCGCGAGCAAGTGCCGCGTAACCGTAACGTCCGCTTCGTCGGCATGCATCGCAACGGCCGGCATCGTCAGAAACGTTCCATAAACGTTGCGGAGCGCGTCCACGCAACGGTGGAGGATGGCTCGCGCCTCGTCGATCCGGCCCGCATCGACGAGCCACTGAGCGTACGGGCCTGCCGCGCGGCCGAAAAAACTCGGCGATCCGGATCGAAACGCTAGCTCGACGACATCGGGTCGCGCGCACGCGGCAGCGAGCGCATCGTCGCAAAGGGCGCGACCGGTTGAGAGGCCCGCGTACGTCCGCACGACGAGCGCTGCGGGCGTCTGAGCGGCGAGCGTCAAGATCGCCCGCACGTGATCGCGCGCGGCGCTAAGTGCTCCGCGCACGTAATCGTTGAGCGCGGCGTAGCCGCGAATGTATGCCTCCAGTGCCGGAAGCGCGTGTTCCTGCGCCATCGCAGCGGCTCGCCCTAGGCGCTGTCCGCAGGACGGCTCGGAGAATTGCAGCTCGTAAATTCCGATGTTCGCTTCCGCCTCGATAAGCAAGGCCGGATCTGCGGCGCACTGTGCTGCAGCAAGGACGCGCGCATAGGCCTCGCGCGCGGCGTGCGGGTCCGCGCGCTGGAGAGCGATGTAACCGGTGACCTCCCAGTATTTCATCGATGCCGCGGGATCGACACCGACATCGTCGCACGGGAAATCCGCAAGCAGCTCCAGGGCGTGCTCGGTTTCATGGCGTAATGCGAGCATGGAGGCGGCGACGGCCTGAGCATAGCGCTGCGACGCCTCCGGCAAGCCGTTCGTGATAGCCGAACCTACGCGACCAAATCCGGCCGAGACATCGCACTCGAGCTGCGCACTCACCGCATCGGCAATGCGTAGGCGAACGGCGTGCTCCATTTCGCCTGCGGCTTCGCTACAGTTTGCGGCAGCTTGTCGTGCTTGGTGCGAGTCGAATGCGAATCCGACGCGCTGCAGTGCCTCCGCCAATTTCGCGTAAAGGTCGTGAACCGGCGTCCCAGCGTTTCGAGCCATCGCCACTGCGCGCTCGTACCAAAACGCCGCGTCTCGGTATTCGGCAAACGCGAGCGCCCGATCGCCGGCCCGCTCGGCGTACCGCGCCGACGTTTCGTCATTCCCGGCTTCGTGCCAGTGTTCTGCTAATTCGGCCACGCGGAGCTCTGCCGTCTTCGACTCTTCGATCGCGCAGGCGATTCGGGCGTGGTGCGCTTGCGCTTCGTAGGGCAAGAAGCTGCGTTCGAGCACCTCGGCGACGATCCAATGCCGGAACGTGTATCGCCCTCGCCCTTCGCCGCGCTCGCTGACGATATTCAAAACGGTCGCATGGCGAAGCGCGCCGGCGACGGTTGTCAGCGGCGCATCCGAGACCGCAGCTACGTCGGCTGCGTCGAACGGACCACGCATTAATGCGGCGTGGCCGAGGATGCTGCGCTCGGCCTCCGAGAGCGGCTGCAGCCATTCGGCGACGATCCCGTTCACCGCTAGGGGCAAATCATCGGAAGCGGGAGTGCCATTGGGGTGCTTGACGGAGTGGGCGACCAGGTGCTGCAAGAGCATCGGGTTGCCTCCGCTGAGCCGCTCCAATCGCTCCATTGTTCGCGCCGAAGGGGTAGCTCCGTCGCCGAGGAGCGTTCGCGCAAGCGCGCCGACCTCAATACGCCCAAGCGGCTCGACTTCGATCGAGCCGGCCGGTTCCAGGCGCGCCAGCTTTGCCAGGCTCATCATCGCTGCCGGATCTCGCTCGAGCTCCGCGCGCCGATACGAAACGATCAGCAGAAGGCGGCTGCCCTGCACGGCATTGCCGATCTGGAGCAGTTCGTCGAGGAAATCGTGGTGCGCCAGATGCGCATCTTCGATGAAGAGCACAGTGGAGCGTTTGAGCCGCGACTCGGTCGCCGCACGCAATGCCGATTTCTGAGCATCGGTTATCGCGGGAGCTCGAATCCACAGCGTGCGGCTCTCCGCGAGCGTGCTCGCGAACTCTTCGAGCAGTCGCGTCTTGCCGGAGCCCGCTTCGCCAAAAACGAGCGCAATGGAGCCATGCCCCGCGATCGCGGCCTTGCGCCGCGCGGTCAGTTCTTCCAGCTGTGCCCGCCGTCCGATAAACGGACGGCGTTTGCTCGACGTGTCCACCCACATGGGATTTCGTCCTCGACGGCCTTGTACCATCGCCGTTGCGCGCTTGCCAATAGGGAAATCCCTCGACTTCGCTCGGGATAAACTCGTCGAGGGGCTAAGGATAGGGATTCCCCCAATCCCGGTGGCGTCGGCTTCGTGCTACGGTCTGCCTAACATCGCTTCCGGAGGAGGTTTGCTTGTCGTGAGTTTCAATTTGAGATTGCTGCTCTGCGCCATGTGGGCGGTGCCCGCCGCCAGCGGCTGTTCTGGGGTTGCCGTTGCGCCGCCCGTGACCTCGCCGAGCTCGGTGCAAACGCAGAGGGTAGCGCCGGCCGCCACGGCCGTGGCGTGGTCCAACTTCGGATTCGACGCGGGCCAGAGCGGCTTCAACAACTTGGAGAAGACGCTCAGCACCAGCAACGTCGGCTCGCTGACGAGCATTTGGGGCGGCCCGGGCTCGTACGATACGGGAATAGGCGGCATTGTCGAAGCCGGCGGAGTGATTTACATGAGCGTCGCTTTCGACGGCAACATCGGCAGCAGCGCCCTGCAAGCCCTCAACGCACAAACCGGAAAGGTGTTGTGGACTACGAATACCGGTGGAGGCTTCGGCGCCGTAGCGGTGGGAGACGGTCGCGTCTTCACTGTGGCCGATGATAGCAAAGATGTCTGCGCGTACAAGACGAAGACCGGCGCGCAGGTATGGTGCGACGCAGGCAATCCAACGAAGTATGGCCCCATCGACAGAGGACCCGCCTATTCCGGCGGCGCGGTCTATTTCTCAATCGAGGGAGCTGCGAACGTCGAAGACATACTCGAGGCTGCCAACGCCAAGACGGGTGCGACGCTATGGGTCGATAACGGCGGCAGCAACCTTGCCGAAGACCAAGACCCGCCTGCGGTCGCAAAGGGACGCGTGTATAACTATTGCAGCCAAGGGGGATCTAACCCCGACATGGGCATTTGCGCCTATGACGCGTCGAGCGGATCGCTGATTTGGACGTTCGTTCTGGCCACGAAGACCTCTGGTCAAGAAATCCATCTGATCGTCGGGCACAACGCAGTGATCTACTACTCGCTACACCACGACATCGGCAGTATAAATACGTCGAGTGCGGGGGCGATCAATTCTTCCGGTTCGCAACTGTGGAGCGATAGCTTCACCGTTAGCGGTGGCGTGGAGTCGCCGTTCGGCATCACTACGGACGATAAGAAACTCTACGCGCAGGTTGATTCACCTGTATCCGACAGTCCGGAAGGGCTCTATGCTTTCGACGTCACGACCGGCAAGCAAAAGTGGCATGTCAGTCTGCCGCCGTCGGAGGGAGACTTCGGTTCGATCCCATCGGTTGCCAACGGCGTGATCTATACGATGAACCAGACCGGAGGTGGAGGAGGAGGCGTGGTGGCGCTGGCAGCGTCGAGCGGTAGGGTGCTCTTTGAAACGCCTAGCGGTTTCGGCGACACCGACGGTGCGCGACCGATCGTCGTCAACGCAACGGTCTACGCTCCGTGCGGCGACAGCAACGGCGGCATCTGCGCCTTCGGCCTTAGCCAAAAGAAACGCAAGTAGCGCTGGTCTCATCGTGAGCTGTTCTCTACTTTTTGCGAGAGCGTTGCCGCTGTGGCGGCAACGCTCGATTCGCGGCGAAGCTTTTACGGAATCGGCGAGTTAGTTACGGAGCCGCGGCCGGAGGCGGCACGTAGTTCGTGTTCTGAAACGCGGCGATCAGCCACTTGCCATTGCGCTTCTGCACCGTCAGAGTCTGCAAGCCTTCACGCGGCTCGGGCAGTCCCGGCGGCATGTGCGCGCCTGTCATCGTCCACCGGGCATGTGCGATGGCGATCTCCGCCGTTAGAAAACGCACGTCCACTTGCGTGAAGGTAAGTGTACTATCGCGGAAAATGTTGGCGAACATGCGCGTGAGATTGCTTTCGATCTCGGCGCGGCCCTTCCACCACCACGCCACAATGTTGACGACGTCCCCATCTTCCGCAAACAGTTGCGCGTAAGCATGCGCATCGTGCTTGTTCCAGGCTTGCTGCTGGCGCGGGCCAACCAAGTCACGTATGGCCGATTCATCGGTAGCGCGGTCGGCAGCGTTGAGCGGAAGCGGGGTACATGCTAAGAATAGAATGGCAAGCGGTAGAAATCGCCGGAGCATTTGTTACCTCCTGATGCATCAACGGCGAGTCGTATAAATTTCCACCCGAAGATCGAGAGCGCGCTCGCGAAGTGCTGGCGTGGTAGTTAGTTCGTTTCTGAGCATTTTGCGAATTTCTCATAAACTCCCTCAAGGCTAGCTCGGCATCGTCCACTCAGGGGCGAAGTCTGCTGAAGCGTGCCTGCCCGTGGGGCTCTCGTTGCAATCAGCGTGGATTACGGCGGAGAGCAGGGACTATAATCTCTTTGCGGCCGCCGATCAATACCGGCCTCGCTGCTCAGTCGAAGGCGTTCGTACCGGCTCTCCGACTTTCCTAAGCGCGATCCGCCGCTACGTTGACGCCAAAAAAGTATATTTCCGAGCCCGTCTCACGAGCCGGCATTGCGAAGATCGCCCGGAGCGCCGGGGAGGTGCCCGCCAGCCGCCGAATTTTCACGTCATCTGGAAACGAGGTCAGCCGCATTCCGGATGCATCGCTCCCGAGCCCTATCGGCCTCGACTTGAAACATTAAGCCCGTGCGGATGTATATTCGGCGTCGCAGAGGACTGTGCGACCGACACAAGTGGGGTGAATCTCACCTCTAAGTGCTGTCGACGGCGCCTGCGTGCTTTGCTTGCATCTCTGCACCTCTAAGGAGACCTCATGCTCAAGAGTTTTCGGGTTCGCGTAATGATCGGCGCGTTCGCTCTCGCGGCTGCGGTAAGCAACGTACACTCTACGGCGTTGGCCGCTGATGCTTGGAACCAATCGCTGGTCGGCAAGTATTCGTGCACGATGACGACCCCACGAGGGACGCTGTCGTTTACAAAAACGGCTACAACGCTCGGCGATCAATGGATTAGGTTCGACGACACCATACCGGCGCAAATAGGCCGGCCGGCGCTGACGGCCGGAGGTCTCGCCGGCTATGACATCAAGCTGCATCAGTGGGTCACGCTCTACTATGACAGCCTGGGCACCTACAGCGTCGCCAGGAGTTCGGCAGCGCCGGATGCGATGACGCAGACGTACGTTGATGCCTACCCGGTCGATCCGAGCGACGGCCCGACAGTCCTGACCTGGGGAAAGAATCGGATCACGGCGGACTGGTCGATAGCGATGCAGAGCCAGAAGATTCCCCTCCACATGCTTTGCGTGAAGCAGTAGCGTGAAGCAGTAATATGATCGGCACTATAAACGTCTAAAACATAAAGCAGTCCCGATTTATCTATCAGGATGTCGCGCGGCTGCCAAGCCTGTGGTTGTGGCCACAGCGCCTACGGCGCAGCGGCCCCAAAAGGCGAGGTCGCTCCGCCTTTGGCTCCGCTCCTCAGTTCCGTTATCCACCTTTGGCACCGTTGATGCGCGCAGCTCTCGCCTTAGCCTCCGACGTGACGGCGCCGGCGTGGCGGGCAAACTCGGACATCCACTTCCTGCCGCCATAGACGCCGTGGAGCAGCGATATGACCATGAAGTCTGCATCGAGATCGGGCCAGCTCAGAGAATGTCAACCGGGCGTTTTGGCCAAACAGAACCCGGATGCCCGACCGACGCCGGCGAAGGCTCCAGTCGTGCCGTTGATCGAGCAGCATCTTCAGGAGATTCAGCGCCAGGCGTTTATCTTGCCGCCGTACTTCGACTATTCCGCTACGTTCCTGTGGGCTATCAGCGGCGCACTCTTGGGCGCGCGGCGGGGGTACGCCATCCTCGGCATCGCGACGGTCGCCCTCGTCTCGTCGACCGGCGGAGGTCTCCTGCGCGACGGGATTTTTCTGCAGAGGGTCCCCATGTTGGTCAGGACTCCGGTATACCTCTATCTCATCGTCACGGCGGTCGTGCTCGTTATGGCCTTCGGACGCCGCGTGCAACGGATCCCACACCTAAGCGCGATCGTGGGACTGATCGATGCGGTGGGGCTGGGTGCTTATGCCGTCGTCGGCATGAACCTCGCATTGGCGGCTCACCTGTCCTTGATTGGGGTTGGTGTCGTTGGCATGGTCAACGCGGTCGGCGGCGGGATCCTACGCGACGTGCTCAATCGCGAGCAGCCGCACATGTTCAAGCCCGGAACAATAGAAGAGAGCGCGGCGCTCGTCGGTTGCGTTGCATTCCTGACGCTCGTCAACTTAACGTCGCTCGGCCAGTTTATTTCTGCGTGGGCGACGATCGGCGTAGTACTTGCGGTTCGGTTGGTCGCGATCCGCTTCCACGTCGAAACGAAGCCGCTGACGGCGTTCCAGGAGTACTGGAGAAACGAGTAGAGGTTGGCAACGGCCCGACGTGGCGCTTTGATTTAGGACGAGCCTAGCGGGAAGTGCGCACCGAATCGCTGGATCGCCACTAGCTTGATCCCGAAGACGACCAGTTCCACCGAGAGCGCGACCTGCAATACGCTCAGGACCGTTCCAAGCAGTTGGAGCGGAAACCCCAAGACCCGTAGGATCTGGCGGGCGAACAGCATTGCCAGCAAGTCGAGCGCCATAACGCCGATCAGGATCGCGATGATCTGCCACCTCTGGTCGGAATCAACCGTGAGGAAGAAGATCACGGCGGCGATTCCCCACGGTGTGACGATGATGGGCACGAGTTTTCGCGTCAGTTCCGAGGCCGAAGACGGCGCTTGAGCCGTGGCCTCGGATGCGTGGGAGCTCTGCGAATAGGGATCGAGCACGATCCTTAGCGCAACCAGAAAAAACACAATCCCTCCAGCGACCGCGAGCTCGCCGACCGCGACGTGCCACTTCACCAAAATAGCGCTGCCAAACAGGCTGGCTAGAAGGACGGTCAACGTAGCCAGACCCATTGCATGTAGTGCAACCATTCGCGACTGCGCCTGCGACCTTCCGGTGGTCAGCGTCGCGAACGGAGCGATCGTGTGCAGCGGACCGAGCATGATGAAGAAGAACGTGAAGACTTCCGGTAGTCCTATGAATGCGAGATTCGGTGACGTGCTCATGGCATTACGTGTATCCTTCTGGAGAGTTCATGGGCGCGAGAACGGCTTTCCTTCGAATATCGTTCCCCAAATCGGAATGTCGGCGAGCGAGTCCGGATCTGTCGCGTAAGGGTCCTCGGCGAGTACCGTAAAATCCGCGCGTTTTCCCGAAGTGACGCTACCGATTTCATTCTCGAGTCCGAGCATGAAGGCGGCGTCCACGGTAATCGCTCGCAGCGCTTGATCGAGCGTCAGTCGCTCGTTTTCGGCCAGCTGCGCGCCGTCGGCAGTGCGGCGGGTGATCGCGATCTGCGCCAGGCGCAACGGCTGGGCGGGCGCCATCGCAAAGTCCGAGTGCAGCGCGAGCGGAACGCCGGCGCGGGCGACGCTCCCGATCCGCATCATCTCCCGTGTCCGGTCGCGCCCGAGGGTTCTTTGAAGATAGTCGTCGCCCATCTCGAACATGTAGTACGGATTGGCCGAAACGACCGCTCCCAAACGCGCCAGCTTGCGCGTTTGCTCATTGGTGCTGTAGCCGAAATGTTCGATTGTGAAGCGATGGTCGATGCGAGGCTTTGCATCTTGCAGCATCTGCAGCGTGCGTAGCACCATTTCCAGCCCCTCATCGCCGTTGGTATGGACGTGAATCTGGTACCCGGAGTTCCAAAACGTCGTCGCGAGCTGCTCGAATAGCGGAAGGGGCGTCATCCACTCGCCCTGGTGACCGTCGATGTAGCCGGCGCCGCCGATTCGCATGCCCAGCGAATAGAACGCGCCGTCCGCGAAAAACTTGATGTGGCGTCCAAAACGTAAACGGTGAGTGTTGCGCTGTGGCAGCGCATCGGCCCATGCGAGGGCTTGCGCCGCGCCAAGCTTCATGGTCGGCGTCTTTGCATCGGCGACGAAGAAAGTCCGGAACGGCACGTCGTCGCGATCGAGTACCACCTGAGGGCCGAGCCATTCGAGATCCGGATCGGTGATGCCGAACGACATCTCGGCAATCGTCGTGATTCCGCCGAAGGCAACGACGTCGCGCGCGCGCGCTACCCCGGCGAGGTAGCGCGTACGATCGAATATGTAGGGCGCGAGCTTCGCCGCTGCGAGCTCGATCATGCCGGATTCCCAATAGTGCCCGGCGACATAATCTACGCACGAATGCGAGCGTGCCTCTTCTTCGGTCAGCTTCCAGCGTTGCAGCGCCGCCGTATTCAAGAACATCTGGTGCGCCGAACGGTGCCACACGACGATCGGTCGGGAAGCAGAGACCGCATCGAGATCGGCGCGGTCAACGGCGCCGTGCCAAAATGGATGATACCCCCAGCTTATCAGCGGTTCAGAGGGATCGCTCTTGGCCTGTTCGATGCGGCGAAGCTCGGCCATGTACGCTTCCTTTCCGCGAACCGATTTGATGGTCGCCCACGGAAGCTGCCATTCGAACGCGGTGATCATGTCGGTCATGATCATCGCCGCTGCCATGAACGGGTGAAGGTGCGGATCAATCAGCCCGGGCAGGAAGACCTGCCCCTCGAAATCGCGCACGAGCTCGTAGTGCCGGCCTTGCAGCCACGGCTCCAAGTCGTCCAAGGAGCCGGCCGCGAGGATCGAGCCGTCGCGCACCGCGACAGCCGTCGCCTCGGGCAGGGCCGGATCCATCGTTATGATCTTCTGTGCGGTATAAACGGTAACGGGTGAGCTCATCCTCGCGTCCTTTGCGGGAATTGCGATCGCAGCGAGTAGCCTAAAGGCTACCTCGGTGTTCCGGCCTCCAAATTCTAAAAGTCTTCGCCCGCGCCCTTTTTTCCGTCGGTGGCGGCGTTAAGGGCGTACACGTTGTCGTCGGTTGAACCGACGTAGACCACACCCTTGGCCACGGCAGGCGGAGTTCACGACGTTGCCGGTGAGGTAGAGTCCACAACTTGGACCCGTAGCGGCGTTAAGCGCATACACGCGCAACGTCGCGCCTGAGGTCGGCGAAGGCAGCCGAGGGCAAGAGCAACGTCGCCATAGCCCGCGAGGACGGCGCCTCGGAAGGGGGACCAGCGGAATGTGCTCAACTCGCAGAAAACGCAGGCCGCGCAGACGCGCACTATAACGAACTGGAACTTCGGGCACAAACGCAAGATTATCGCGCGAGGCATGGCGGCAGTGACCACCCCGATCGCACCTGATATAGTTGTGCCTTGCGTATGGAGGTCGTAGGTTCACAAACGCCCGGTCGAGGAGAGATGACCATGAAGGTAGGCAAGACTGGCATGACGCTGGATGTCGCTGGATACGAGACGGTCATGGAGGGCGAGGATATGCGCGCGATCGTGCTGACCCTGGATCGAGGTCAGACCGTTCCTTGGCACTACCACTCGACGACCACCGATTCATTTGTCTGCCTGAAAGGCCCGATGGTGGTGGAGACGCGCGCACCACGAAACGCATATGTACTGAACGCCGGCGAGCGCTGCACCGTGCCGCCGATGACGGCGCATCATGTTCATGGACTGGACGGCGCCCCGAGCCAATTCATGGTGCTGCAGGGCGCAGGCGTCTACGACAACGTGCTAGTCGGGTGACAGCTCGCCCCGCATCGCGGCTGCCCCTGCCAATTGCACAACCTCTGACGCAGCACGTCGCGCAGTTTCCACGCGAATTGTCGTAAGGTTATCGTGCTCGGTCGAAGAG
>JAFAJV010000123.1 GCA_019235995.1 Vulcanimicrobiota bacterium | reverse complement strand
CCGCCGCTCCTGCGGACGGTCCATGGGTTCGGCTACAAGTTTCTTCGCCCGTGAAGTCGCGGCGTGCGCCCAATGAGCCCCGATCAGCTTGCACGGGCAATGGTTGCGACGATCGGCCACGAGCTCCGCACGCCGTTGACGTCGATCCGCGGCTACCTCGAGACGCTTCTCGAGGGCGATTGGGACGCCCCGACGACGCGCCGCTGCGAGCGGCGCGATCATGTCGATCGTCGCCTCGATCTGCTCGACCACGTTACAACGCCCGCAGGGCTCGCGCCGGGACAGCTCGAGCATCGAGAACTCCAGCATGCCCTCGACCAGGCGGCTCAAGCGCAGCGTCTCGCGGCGCGCCGTCGCGAGGAAGCGGCGCGCCGTCGCCGCGTCCACGTCGCCTTCCAGCAAGATCTCGAGGTAGCCGCGAATCGACGTCAGCGGCGTGCGAAGCTCGTGCCCTGCGGTGGCGATCATCGCCCGAGCGAACTGCTCCGGGCTCACGGCGGCACCTTCGCGAGGTTAGGGCCGCAAGAACTTATAGCCGAACCCATGAACGGTGCGCACGAGCGGCGGGAGCTGCCAGCGCTCCTCGATCTTTTCGCGCAGGCGGTGGACGTGCACGTCGATCGTCCGCTCGTCGCCGTTGAAATCGAATCCCCACACGCGCTGCAGGAGCCAATCGCGCGAGAGCGCGACACCCGCGTTGCCCGCGAGCTCCATGAGCAGCGCGAACTCGCGGGGCTTGAGCCGGACGTCCGTGCCGTCGACGCGCGCCTCGCGTGCGCCCTGATCGATCTCGAGCCGGCCGAAGCGCAGCACGGGACCGGCCTGCGCGATGGCCCGGCCGGTGCGGCGCAGGATCGCCTTGACGCGCACGACCAACTCGCGGGCCGAGAAGGGCTTGCTCAGATAATCGTCGGCGCCCAGCTCGAATCCAAGGACGCGATCGATTTCGTCGCAGCGAGCGGTGAGCATGACGATCGGCACGGTGCGTTCTTCGCGGCGCAGCGTCCGAGCGACATCGTATCCGTCCACGCCGGGCAAACCCACATCGAGCACGACGAGATCTGCGCCGCCGCGGGCTCGGCGCAGTGCCGCATGCCCGTCCGCAACACCGGTCACCGTGAATCCCTCGCGCTCGAGATGATGCGTTACGAGCTCGCGGATCGCCGCGTCATCTTCCGCGACGAGGATCGTGTGCGCCGGCATGCCGGGTGGAGTGCCCGCCGTCTGCGCTGCATGAGACCTCGCGGCGTGGTCGAACGACCTCGCGCATGGCTCCTCGCGGGATGGCCAGGGTTGCCGGCGCGTTCTACCTCGCCACGGTCGTCGCCGGTGCCTTCGCCGAGTTCTCACGGGACGGGCTCGTCGCGTCGGGAAATCCGGCCGCAACCGCACGCAACATCCTCGCGGCGGAGCAACTCTACCGCTGGGCGTTCGTCGCGGACCTCGTCGCAGGCATATGCTACGTGGTCGTGACGCTCTTGCTGTACGAGTTGCTCAAGCCGGTGAACCGAGCCATCGCCCTGCTTGCGGCGTTCTTCAGCCTGATCGGCATCGCCGTCGGTGCCGCCAGCGGCGTGGCACAGTCGGCCAATCTGATCCTGCTCGGCAACGCGTCGTACGTGGGGGCCTTCACTCCGGCGCAGTTGCAGACGCTCGCATACGTATCGGGCAAGCTGCACGCCGAGAGCTCTCTTATTGCCCTTGTCTTCTTCGGGGTCTACTGCGCTCTCGTCGGGTACCTCGTCGTCAAGTCGACCTTCCTTCCGAAGGTCGTGGGGATCTTGATGGAGGTCGCCGGCGCATGCTACCTGATCAACAGCTTCGCTGCTTTCCTCGCGCCGCCGCTTGCGAACGTTCTCTCGCCGTGGATCGTCCTTCCGAGCCTAATAGGCGAGCTTACTCTGACGTTGTGGCTGCTCGTCGCCGGCGTGGACGTTGCGAAGTGGCAACTACGCGTCGAGTCCGGCCAGTGGGCCGAAGCGCGAGGCGTGGTCACGTAGGATCCTATAGATCGTTGCTGCCGGAAATCCCAGCCGCTCTAAGCGCCGGGCAGCCGACGGGTACGATAACTTCGGATTTCGCTCCCAGAGCCGAGTAACCGCGGCTGCGCACCGCGCGGATTCGTCTGCTCCGAGCGACGCCACCGCTTCCGCCGCGGCGTCGCCGTCGATGCCCTTGCGTATCAGCTCGCCGACGAGCCGGCCGTCGCCGACCGGTTTCCGCCGCCCCTCGACGTAGAGTCGCGCGTAGAGACGGTCGTCGAGAAATCCCTCGCGTTTGCAGCGCTCGACCGCGTCGTGTGCGGCCAGCCCGTCGAAGCCCTTCTTCTCCAGATGTTGCCAGAGACGCGCCTCGGTACAGCGCTGGCGTGCCAGAAACGCAAGCGCCGCAGAGTACGCGGTCACGGTTAGTCGGCGATGGCGGCGGGGGCTTTGCCGTTGGTCGAGGCGGCGTTGCTCAGTGCCTCGCGGATCTTGCCTTCGATCTCCGCGGCGAGGTCGAGGTGCTCTTCCAGATAGGCCTTGGCGTTTTCGCGTCCCTGGCCGATGCGCTGCTCGCCGTAGGTGTACCAGGAGCCGCTCTTGCCGACGATGTTCTGATCGAGCGCGACATCGAGAATCGAGCCCATCTTCGAGATGCCGTGGCCGTAGGTGATGTCGAACTCCGCCTGGCGGAAGGGCGGGGCGACCTTGTTCTTCACGACCTTCACGCGGGTGCGTGTGCCGATGACGTCCTGCCCGACCTTGATGGTCTCGAGCTTGCGGACGTCGAGCCGGACGGACGCATAGAACTTCAGGGCGCGGCCTCCCGAGGTCGTCTCCGGATTGCCAAACATCACGCCGACCTTTTCGCGCAGCTGGTTGATGAAGATCATCACGGTCTTGCTGCGCGAGATGGCGGCGGTGAGCTTGCGCAAGGCCTGCGACATGAGCCGCGCCTGCAGTCCGACGTGGGCATCGCCCATGTCGCCCTCGAGCTCGGCGCGCGTCACGAGGGCGGCGACCGAGTCGACCACGACGACGTCCACCGCGTTGCTGCGCGTGAGCATCTCGGCGATCTCAAGCGCCTGTTCGCCGGTATCCGGCTGCGACACGAGCAGGTTGTCGAGGTCGACGCCCAGCGCCGCCGCATACTTCGGATCCAGCGCGTGCTCGACGTCGATGAAGGCCGCCGTGCCGCCCGGCTTCTGTGCCTCGGCGATCGCGTGCAGCGCGAGCGTCGTCTTGCCGCTCGCTTCCGGGCCGTAGATCTCGACGATGCGGCCGCGCGGGAAACCGCCGACGCCGAGCGCTAAGTCGAGCGCGATCGAGCCGGTCGGCACGATCTCGAACGCCATGCGTTCTTCGAAGTCGCCCATGCGCATGATCGAGCCCTTACCGAACTGCCGCTCGATTTGAGCGAGCGCGTTGGTGAGAGCGAGTTGCCGGTCGTCGTCTGCTGCCATGGTGTTCCTTTCTCTGTGAGCCTTGTATCACGCTCTCACGGCGGAGTGCCAAGAGGGTGGCATTCATCTTCGAACAGGGCATCGATGAATTCCGAGGGGATGAAGGGGCGCAGATCCTCGGGGCCCTCGCCCAACCCCACGAACTTGATCGGTTTCTCGAGCTCGTCCACGATGGCCACGAGCACGCCGCCCTTCGCCGTCGAGTCGAGCTTCGTGATGACGATTCCGGTGAGTTCCGTCGCGGCGTTGAAAAGCTTCGCCTGCGAGATCGCGTTCTGACCGTTCGTCCCGTCGACGACCAACAGCGTCTCCGCCGGCGGCTCGCCGAGCTCGCGCTCGATGACGCGGCGGATCTTCTTGAGCTCTTCCATCAAATTGGTCTTGGTTTGCAGCCGGCCCGCGGTGTCGATCAGCACGACGTCCACGCCGCGCGCTTTGGCGGCGCGCACGCCGTCGAAGACGACGGAGGCGGGGTCGGCCCCCTCGGCGCCGCGGATCAGCGCGCTGCCGCTGCGCTCGGCCCAGATGGCGAGCTGCTCGGCGGCCGCGGCGCGAAACGTGTCGCCGGCGACGAGCAGCGCGCGCTTACCCTCCTTGCGGAGGCGGATCGCGAGCTTGCCGATCGTCGTCGTCTTGCCGCTGCCGTTGACCCCGACGATCAAGAGCACCGCGGGCGTGCGTTCGAGTCGCAACTCGGCGCCCGGCAGCGTGAGAAAGCGTTCGACGTCTTTGCGAAAGCGCGCCACGGCGAGATCGGTAGTGGTCCAGGCCTCTTGGCGCGCGACGGTTTGCAGCCCGGTGACGATCTTGGCCGTCGTGGGCACTCCGAAGTCGGCCAGGATCAGCGTTTCCTCCAGCTCGTCCCAAAACTCCGGGGTCAGCGGCCGCCCGGGGCGGCCGAGGCGCGCCACCGCGGAGAACGCCTCACGCGCCTTGCCGAGCGACGTACGGAGGCGCGAGAGCCAGCTCAGGCCGCTGCCCTTGCGTTCACGCTACCGACTCTATCATGCGAACGTATGTTCGTCAACGCCGGCGCTATACTGACGGGTGGAGGGACCATGATGCGTAGCCTTTGGACTTCTTTCGCAGGACTTCTGCTTCTGCTGACGGCCGGGTGCGGAGGTAATCGAACCATTCCACCGGGCGCGCCCGCGCAAACGACGCCGCTGCACTTCGCCCGCACGGCCGTTCCGACTATCGAGCTCGATGCCGGCTCGTCGGGACCCGCCGTTTCGCCCGACCTGTACGGCGCCTCGCTCGACACCTGGTACGACTTCCGGCAGAGCTTCGTCAACCCATCGCTGCACAAGACCGGAATTCGCCTCGTTCGTTTTCCCGGCGGCTCGGAATCCGACGTCTACCACTGGGAGCATGGCGGATCGCTGTGCTTCAAGTACGGCTACATCGCGCCCGGCGCGACCTTCGACAATCTGATGAAACGCGTCGCTCGTCCGCTCTCGATCGACATCGCGATCACTCTCGACTACGGAACGAACCGCGCCTGCGACGCGGGCGGCGAGCCGAGCGAGGCCGCGGCGTGGGTGGCGCACGCCAAGAGCCGAGGTTACCACGTTCCGTTTTGGACCGTGGGGAACGAAGTCTACGGTTCGTGGGAGAAGGATCTGCATACGCACCCACACGATCCCCATACGTATTCCGACGCGGTTCGGACCGGCTACTATCCTCTCATCAAGAAGGCCGATGCCTCCGCGAGCGTCGGCGTCGTCGTCGACACGCCGAACGATCGCGCGTGGAACGACGTTGTGCTCCGCGAGGCGCAGCCGTTCGACTTCGTCGAGCTGCACTACTACCCGGAATACAATAAAGACAGCGACGCCTTTCTGCTCGGCCCGGCGATCGACAACTTCGCCCGCGACCTGAGCGCATTGCGCGAGCAGATGACACACGCGGGGGTGTCGAGCAGCGTCCCGATCTACCTCGGGGAGTACAACAACGACGCAGGCAACGAGGGCAAGCAATCGGTGTCGATCGTCAACGGGCTGTTCGTGGGACAGATGCTTGGCACGCTCGCGAATGCGGGCGTCCCGATGTCGACGTTCTGGCTCGCCTACGGGAGCTGCGACGAGACCGGCGATTACTCGAAGAAGCTCTACGGTTGGCAGCACTTCGGAAGCGAGGCGCTCTTCTCCGACGGCCTGCCCAACTCGTACGAAGGCTGCGCGACAACGCCGAAGATTCCGGGCGGAACGCCGTTCCCAACCGCCCGCGTGATGGCCGTGCTGGCGGGCGGCGTGCCCGCGGGCTCGCTGGTGCGCCGCGTGACCGTGCGGGGCTCGCCGCGCGACGACGTGCGCGCATATGGCTTCGCGCAAGGCGGCGGCTATGCGCTCGCGATCTTCAACGATACGCTCGCCGCGGTCGGCGTGAACGTCAGCATCGCGAACTCGGGCAGGAGCGGCTTCGCCGCCGCACTCAAGACGTACGGCAAGACGCAGTACGACAAGTCCAAGAACGACAGGTGGGTCGGGCCCGTCGAACGCAGCCTCGGCAGCGTGGGCACGACGGTGCCGCTGACGCTTCCGGCCTACAGCGTTTCCCTGCTATCGCTAAAGTGACAACGCTGCTTCGCGCTGAGCGGCGGCTTGTTCGCGCTTGCGCTCGCGCAGGAAGTGAAAGAATTCGACGCCCTCGCGGAGACGCCGCTTCATCACCTGGCGATCGCCGATCATGCCCCCGAGCAGTGAGAACATCTTGCGCGGCCGGAAGTAGAAGCGCCGGTAGAACTCGTCGACCGATGCGAACATCATCGTCGAGGTGAGGCCGGGATAGTTCAACGCGGCGTGCTGCACGCCATGAGTGTCGACGAGGTCGCTGCTCTGCGCCTCGAGCCATCCGTTCTCTTGCGCCTGCCGATAGAGGTACGTTCCGGGATAGGGTGCCGCCAGCGAAACCTGGATCGTCTCGGGATCCATCTCGCACGCGAAGTCGATCGTCTCGCGGATCGTCTCCGGCGTCTCGCCGGGCATGCCCAGGATGAACGTGCCGTGCACCTTGATGCCCAGCTCCCGGCAGTCCTTGGAGAAGCGGCGGATGATGTCGAGCCGCGTGCCCTTCTTCATGTTGTTGAGCACCTGCTGGTTGCCGGACTCGTAGCCGACGAGCAGCAGCCGCAGGCCGTTGGCCTTCATGATCTCGAGCGTCGAGCGCGGCACGTTGGGCTTCGCGTTGCACGACCAGGTGATCCCGAGCGGGCCGAGCCGGCGCGCGATCTCCTCGACGCGCGGAACGTTGTCGGTCAGCGTGTCGTCGTCAAAGAAAAACTCGCGGACCTCGGGAAAGAGCTCCTTAGCCCGCGCCATCTCCGCGGCGACGCTCTCCACGCTGCGAACGCGATAGAGATGCCCGCCGATCGTCTGCGGCCAGAGGCAGAACGTGCATTTCGACTTGCAGCCGCGCCCGGTGTACAGCGAGATATACGGATGCTGCAGGTAGCCGTTGAAATAGTTCGGGATCGTCAGATCGCGGCGGTAGACGTCGAGCACCGAGGGAAACGCGTCCATGTCCGTGATCGTAGGGCGCTCGGGCGTCCGCACGATCTCGCCGTTGCGGCGATAGGCCAGGCCGTCGATCTCCGGGAGCGGCCTTCCGGCTGCGACGTCGACGCACGTGTAGTCGAACTCGCCGACGCTGACCCAGTCCACGGCGGGCGCGCCGCGCAGCGACGGCTCCGGCAAAACGCCGACGTGCGCGCCGACCATGCCGATCAGCACGTCCGGATTCTCGCTCTTCAGGCGCTGCGCGACGCGCGCGTCGTTGTTGAACGACGGCGTGCTGGTATGAAGGACGATCGAGTCGTACTCCTTGGCCAGGGGCGCCACCTGATCCATCGTCAAATCGTCGGGGGGCGCATCGATGAGGCGGCTGCCCGGCACCATCGCGGCCGGCTGCGCGAGCCACGTCGGATACCAAAACGAGCGCACTTCGCGCCGGCATTGATACCGCGAGCCCGCACCGCCGTCGTAGCCTTCGAAGCTCGGCGGATTCAAAAATAGCGTCTTGCGCCCAGTCATCGATTCCCTCCGGTCGTCACGGGTTTTCTGCGCGGACGCCAAAGCCTTCTCGTGGTGCGAAGCTACGAGCCCGGCAAGGAGCGCAGCGCGCTCTGAAGGTCGCCGAAGCGGCGAAAGTCCGAAAAGGTTATTTCCACGGTTCCCGCGCCGGGGAACGGCCCGTAAGTCCCCTTGTATTCCTGCGTCTCCTGCACGATCGCCCAATACCCCGGCAATGCCTGTGAGCGCTTGTCGGTCACCTCGCCGTAGCTCGCGTGCGGCGGCAAGACGTTGGGTTGGTACGTGTAGCTGACGACGTTGCCGGTTCCGTCGAACGAGAAGCTGCCGTTCCCGTGGGCGGCGTCGCGCAGGCTCGACGTGAAGGCGATCTTCTGCGGACCGGCGCTCTGATACTGATACGCCGCTATGTAGCGCGGGTCGAAGGGCACGTTGAAGACGGCGCCCGGGACGGGATGTTCGTATGACTGCACGAGCGTCGTCAGCGTCGCCGCGTCGGCCGTCTTTCCGTCGATCGTGTAGCTCGTCACGTGAACCTTGACGATGGCGCCGTCGCTATAGACGCCGTCCATGACCAGATCCTCGTGGCGTTTCGAGAAGCCCGCGTGCACGTCGAAGACGCGGTGGAGGTGAAAGCTCACGATGCCGCGGCTCGTGTCGGCAAATCGTTGCGCGACGAGCGTCAAAGCGGGCGGCACGCCCGGCGGAGTCACCACGGCGCCCTCATACCCGGCTTCCGTCCTTCTAAACTACGAGCGCCTGGCCACCCACAAAACGCGGTTGGGCAGATCCAGTGTGAAGAGTTTTCCCGCCCAGAACGAGTTGCCGACGTTACAGTCGTAGATCAGGTTGCCGAGCGCGACGGTCGGCCGCTCGATCGCCGTTTCCGGCACGCCGTCGATCGAGATGGCCGCGAGCCGCGCCGAGCCGGCATTGGCATCCAACCCGAGCGATGCGGCGAACGTCTTGTCGAGCGTGATGCCCTCCGAACCAGTATCGATTTCGCACAGGCCCGTCTTTCCGCCGCCGAAATCGAAGCGCGCGAAGATGCCGAGCGCAATGCCGAGATCGTCTTGCAGCACGACCGGAACCTTGATGCCGGTCCTCTCGCGCTCGGGAAACGTCTGCGCGTCTTCGATGATAATCTGATGATTTAGGAAGTCGAACGTCGTCGCGATGTTGCGAAACGCGGTCGCCGAGATCAGGCCGTCGGTTCCGGTGCCGTCGAGGCCGCTCCAGACGCCCACGTGCGGCGCATCCACCTTTACCCCGCCGATCGCGAGCGAGACGATCGTACCGATCGGCAGATCGACGCGCTGTCCCGTGAGACGCAGGCTGACGTACTTGCCCTTCACGAGCACGAGCTTTCGGCCGAGGGTCGTCGACAGGACGTCGACGCCTGCGCCCAAATCCACCAGCATCGGCACGGGCGCCTGACCGTCGACGGAGCCCTGCACCGCAATCAGGCCTCCCTTTACCACGGTGAAGGGGATCGTGTCGACGGCGCGTGCCGGCGACGCCATCAGCGTCGCGATGGCGAACAAGGCGAGCGCCGCGCGCGCGAGGTTAACCACGGTCACCGCCTGGCTGCGACAAGATTTTGTCTTTTCCTGCGTCGAATGAGAGAGGTTAAACCAACACTCTGGGAGGCTCCATGAAACGCTTCGGCCTTTTCTTTCTCGCCGGCGCGCTCGCCGCTGCCGGATGCAACAGCTCGAATAATGTTGGGCCGCCGCCCCCGACGCTCGCGCCCCTGCATTCAATCCAGCACGTCGTCGTCTTGCTGCAGGAGAATCGCAGCTTCAACAATCTCTTCATGGGCTTCCCGGGCGCGGACACCGCGACGACTGGAAAGTGCAAGCCGGCCAAGTGGTGCCCGAAGAGCGGCGTCGTGCCGATCAAATCGGTCACGCTCGAGAGCACCAATCAGTTCGCGCTCGGCACGGACATCAGCCACAGTCACGGCGCGTTCGAGGTCGAGTGCGATCCGAACGCCTCGAACGTGTGCCAGATGGACGGCTTCGACCTGATCACGTTCGGTCAGGCGCTGTACGGACCACCCGCGAAGCTCTACCCGTACAAAGCCGTCGAGCGGTCGGAGACGAAGGCCTACTGGGACTTCGCGAGCCGGTACGCGATCGCCGACAACATGTTCTTCACCGCGACGGCCAGCAGCTTCATCGCGCACCAGCAGATCATCTCGGGAACGACGCGGCTGAACGCGAACGAGTCGCTCACGGATCAGCCCGACGCGACGCCGTGGGGCTGCGACGCGCCGCCCAGCACCGCCACGGCCATCATCAAGACCAACGGGCACGTCAACGAGTTCGGCGGACCCTTCCCGTGCTTCACGCAATACAAGACGATGGCCGACCTGCTGGACGTCCGAAAAGTCTCGTGGAAGTTCTACGTCTCGACCATCAACGGCGACTTCTCCGGGAGCGTCTGGAACGGCTTCGACGCGATCGCGAAGGTGCGCTGTGCGAGCTTCACGCCACCGCAGAGTTGTCACGGTGAGGGCACGGACTGGAAGAGCCACATGAGCTACCCCAACTCCAGCGTCTTCACCGACCTGCGCAAGGGCACGCTGCCGGCCGTCTCCTGGGTCATCCCGAAGCTCGCCGATTCCGACCATCCCGCGAGCGGCTGCAATCACGGGCCGCATTGGATCACGTCGGTCGTCAACGCGATCGGGCAGAGCAAGTACTGGAACGACACCGCGATCGTGCTCGCGTGGGACGATTGGGGCGGATGGTACGACAACGTTCCGCCGCCGCAGACGAACTACACCAGCCTCGGGTTCCGCGTCCCGATGGTCGTGATCTCGCCGTGGGTGAAGCCGCACACCGTCGGCCATACGCAGTACGACTTCGGCAGCATCCTGAAGTTCATCGAGCAGACCTTCGATCTCGGCTCGCTCGGCGCGAGCGATGCCCACGCCAACTCGATCAGCGACATGTTCGATCTCTCACAGCCGCCCAACGCGTTTGTGAAAGAGCCTCTGCCTTCCGAGAGAAACTGCGGCAGCGGCAGTGGCGCTTCGCCCAACATGGAACAGATCATCGACCATGACAACGGCGTGCCCGAGTAAACTTTCCGGGGCGAAGGGAACACTACGGGCATGCGGCTCTTCGCCGATCGCGCCGACGCCGGCCGACAGCTCGCCGAACTGCTCGTAGAGTACGCGGACGATCCAGGCGTGCTCGTGCTGGCGCTGCCCCGCGGCGGCGTGCCGATCGGCTACGAGATCGCCCGGCGCCTTCGCGTCCCGCTCGACGTGTACGTAGTCCGCAAGCTCGGCGTGCCGGGCCACGAGGAGCTCGCGATGGGAGCGCTCGCGAGCGACGGCACGTGGGTTCTCGACGACGACCTCATCGCGTCGCTCCGCGTCGAGCCGAGCGCCCTCGACGAGGTCGTTCGGCGCGAGAGCGAGGAGCTGAGGCGCCGCGAGGCCGTCTATCGCGACGCGCGGCCGGAGCCCGACCTCCGGGGCAGGATCGTCATCATCGTGGACGACGGGCTCGCCACCGGCGCGACGATGCGCGCGGCCGCGACGGCGCTGCGGCGGCGCGCGCCCTCCGCGATCGTGACGGCCGTGCCCGTCGCCGCGCCGCGCACCGTGGCAGCGCTCCGCGGCGTCGTCGATCGTGTCGTGTGCGTACGCACGCCCGAGCCCTTTCACGCCGTGGGGCTGTACTATGCGAACTTCGAGCAGACCACCGACGACGAGGTGCGGCGCCTGCTCGCCGAAGCCGCCCGCGAAACAGGGCGGCGCGTCAGCGCGTAGTATGAGGCGAGCATGAAGCGTCCGACGGCCGCGGCAGCGGCGTTCGCGGCGATCGCCGCCCTGGCGTGCGGCGCCGCACCGGCACAAACGATCCTCTACACGTTCACCGGCCTGCCCGGCGGCGCGGCCGACTCGTGCAAGTGGTTCGACGACGAGCTCAACAACGACCGCAGCGTCGGCGCGCTCACGCGACAAACCAATCTGCTGTACAACCGCGTCGCGCTTCCGGTCGACACCAACGTCGCGATCAGCGGAACCGCGACGACGGAACAGGGCGAGGCGCTCGTCGACTTCAAGCTCGGCCCACGACTGATCTGCACGGCTGCCGAGGCGATCTACGGCCCGACGCCCGAGCCGTCCATGTCACCCTAGCGTTCCGAGCTCGAGCCCCTTCGATCCGGCGGCGATGAGGCCGGCGTCGCCGATGCACAGCCCGTAGTGGGCCGTCATCGCACTGTGATAGATCGCGCGGTAGCGCGCGAGCTCGAGCGTCCGCGCGTCGACGGCGCCGTACGCGGCGAACAACGAGCCGCGCGCCTGGGGTGAAATTGTGATAAACGCAAATGCGAGGTCGAGCGCCGGATCGCCGAGATGCACGTCGCCCCAGTCGATGATCCCCGTGGCCCCGAGGTCTTCGTCCACGAGTACGTGGCGCGCGTAGAGGTCGCCGTGCACGAGCCTGAGCCGTTCCGACCGTGCTCCCGCCGGCGCGACGCGGTCGAGAAAGTGCAGCAGCTCCGCCGAATCGCGCACGAGGCCGCCATCTCGAAGCGCCCGAAGCCGCTCGACGAATTTCGGCCGCATGCGCGCGTGGTCGAGGCGCCCGATCGTGTCGCCGGGAAGGCCCGCGGCGACCAGCGGCGCGGTGTCGACGCCATGCAATGCGCGCAAGAAGCCGCCGACGCAACGCGCGAGGCCCACCTCGTCCCCCTTGCCGGGGCGCGCGCCGGTCAGCGGTCTGCCCGGCAGCACGCGATAGCCCGCAAAGGCCCACGGATAGCCGGCTGCCGGCGTCCCGGCAAATTCGGGCACCGGTATCGCCAATGGAAGCGCGCCGGCGATGAGCGGAAGAATTCGCGACTCCCTCTCGATGAGGGGCGCCGCGACCGCGCGGCGCGGGAAGCGAAAGACCCACGTGTCGTTGAGGAGGAACGCGGCGTTGTCCCAGCCCTCGCCGAGGGCGGTGAGCGACCGCGTGCCGAGCCGCGGAAACTGGTGCGCGATCAGCGTGGCCGCGAGATGGGCGGTGACGTCGATCTCCGCTGCCCACGGCTGCTCTACGCGGGATTCCACTAGCGCGGTCGCACGCGTAGCGCGATGCTGATACGCGGCCCCACAGGCACGCGGCTCTTCGGAATTCCGTGGTCGTAATGCAGCTGCGTCTCGTAGCTCATCAGCAGCAGGCTTCCGCCCTCGACGTCCAAGTCGAGGATGCGGCGAGGTCTCGTCTTGCTGCGGATGGTCATAAGCCGCGTCGCGCCGAGCGAGATCAGCGCGATCGGATGGCCCTCGACGATCTCGTAGAGGTGGTCGTTGTGCGGTGCGACGCTGTCGCGCCCGTCGCGATAGTAGTTCAGACCGACGGAGTTGAACCGCGTCCCGATCGCGCTCGCGACGCGCCGCGCCGTCTCGGTCAGGGCTTCGGGGGGCGTCTCCTCGTCGAGCCTATAGCCGGCCACGAGCCGCGGCACGTCGACGTCGCGATCGTACATGCGCCTCCGCTCGCTCCGCCACGGCACCGCGTCGCGCAGAGCGTCAAACCAGCACTGCGCGGTCGGCGCGTCGACGAAACCGGGGGCGTAGACGATCGCGCCGGTCTCGTCGTCGACGATCGTGCGGCGGCCGCTACCGAAGAGCCCGAGCTGCGTCAGGGATAGAGGCCGCGGAGCTTCGTCGCCTCGGCCACACGCGCGACGGCCACGCAGTACGCGCCCTTGCGCATCGAGACCCCGTGCCGCTTCGCCTGCTCGTGCGCCTCGCGGAAGGAACGCGTAAGCTTGCGCTTGAGGCGCTCGTTGATCTCTTCTTCCTCCCAGAAGTTGGCCTGCAGGTCTTGCACCCACTCGAAGTACGACACGGTGACGCCTCCGGCGTTGGCCAGGATGTCGGGGAGCACCATGACGCCGCGGTCGAACAGGATGTCGTCGGCATCGGGCATCGTAGGGCCGTTCGCCGCCTCGGCGACGATCGACGCACGAACGCGCGGCGCGTTCTCTCGCGTGATCACCTTCTCCAGCGCGGCCGGCACGAGCACGTCGCAGTCGAACTCGAGGACCTCTCGGTTGTCCGTGCGCTCGCCGCCGGTGAAGCCGACGACCGAGCCGGTCTCGGACTTGTGCGCGACCAGCCCCTTTATGTCGAGCCCGCGCTCGTTCGCCACACCGCCGTGCGAATCGGAAACCGCGACGACGCGGTAGCCCCGCTCGGCCATGAGCGTGGCCGCGTACATGCCGGCGTTGCCGAACCCCTGAATCGCGACGCGCGCGCCCTCGATCGTGCGTCCCTGCGTCTCCAAAGCCTCGTCGACCACGTACATGCAGCCGCGGGCGGTCGCCTTGTCGCGGCCGAGTGAGCCGCCGATCGCGAGCGGCTTGCCCGTGACGACGCCCGAGATCGAGTAGCCGTGCTGCATGGAGAACGTGTCCATGATCCAGGCCATGATCTGCGGCGTCGTGTAGACGTCTGGCGCGGGAATGTCTTTCTCCGGCCCGATGATGATCGAGATCTCGCTCGTGAAACGCCGCGTGAGGTTCTCGAGCTCCTGCATCGACATGTGCTTGGGATCGCAGATGACCCCGCCCTTGGCGCCGCCGAACGGGATGTTGACCAGCGCGCACTTCCAAGTCATCCACATCGCGAGCGCCTTGACTTCGTCAAGCGTCACGTCGGGGTGGAAACGGATGCCGCCCTTGCCCGGTCCGCGCGACATGTTGTGCTGCACGCGGTAGCCGGTGAACATGCGGAAGCCGCCGTTATCCATACGCGCCGGAACCGAGACTTCCAGCACGCGCTTCGGCACCCGCAGGTAGCCGTGCAGCGATTCGTTGAGACCGATGAGCGAGCCGACCTCGTCGAGCTGGCGCTGCGCCATCTCCCAAACGTTGTCGCTCGCTTGAACAGCAGACAAATCCTGAGTCATGACGTTTCTTCTATTACCGCGGTCCGGACAAAGGCCCCTTGAGCCCCCAAAGCGGGGCCTTCAAAGGGCCTTTTCAGTCCATGTGGCGACGTCTACTGCGGATGCCCGTAGATCGAGGCACGCAGCGCGGGCAGATGCGGGTTCTTCCACTTCGTCCCGTCTTCGAACGTGATCTTCAGCGGAACGCACTGCGCGAAGCTCGTCTGAATGGGGAAGATGTTCGCACTAACTCCGAACTTGTGCTTGATCTCGGCGCCCGGAGAGAAGGTCCCCACGTCGCGCACCTCGGCAACCAGGCTGCCGCGAACGAGCAACCCGAATTCGATGTCCTTCATCACGGTGCTCGTCACGTTCACGTAGTCGATTCCGAGCGTCGGCTCGTTCTCGACCGGATACTGGTAGTAGGTTGGGCCGTAGACGGACGGCCAGCCCCAGTAACGGCCGTATCCATATCCGTACGGATAGAATGCCGGGGTATACCCCGCGTAGTTGTACCGTATGTTCCGCTCCGGATTGCAGGTATTGACCTTGATGGGGTGCGCCGGATGCGTGGTGGCGCTCGTGGCGGGTGCGACGCAAAGCGCGCACAAAGCCGCGACGCCGAGCGAAAAGCGTGCCTTGTTCATAAACCTTCGGGCTCCTTAGAAGTGCGGAGAAGCAGATTGCCGCCCGCTTTTCTTCAAAGAGAAGGGCGGCGCCTTGGCGCCGCCCGGAGTTTCCCTGCGATTGCGCGTCTACTGCGGAGGTCTGTGACCGCCGCCACCGCCGCCGCGCGGCGACCCGCCGCCCCCGCCGCCCGACTGATGCGGCGCGGAGTAGGATCCCCGCGAGTAGGACGGAGCCGAGCCGTACGATCCCCGCGAGTACGATGGGTACGACGGCCGCGAGTAGGTCGGATACGACGGGCGTGCGTACGACGGATACGACGGGCGTGCGTACGACGGATACGACGGACGTGAGTACGACGGATACGACGGACGTGCGTACGAGGGGTACGAACCGCGTGCGTACGATGGAGACGACTCGTGCGAATACGAGGGCGCCTCGTGCGAATACGAGGGCGTCCGCTCCGTCGTGCGCGCAGCGGCATCGCCGCGTTCGACTGCGCCGTTCTCGCGCGCACCGGCGCTTCCGGAGAAGCCGGCGGAGCGTGCCTCGCCGCGGGCCTGCTCGAACCGTGCCCACGACTGCGTAGGAGCACTCGCGTTCCGAGCCGTCTCGACGGTGCGCGTCGCACCTTCGTTGCCGCGGAACGTGCCTTCGTTGCCGCGGAACGCGGCTTCGTTGCCGCGAACCGTGGCTTCGTTGCCGCGCGTCACTGGTGCGGCCTGATGCGGCGTGCTGGCGGTGCTGTGGATCGCACGACTGACGTCCCGCTGCTGCTCCGCGAAGGAGCCGTGAGCGGCGACCGCGTGATTCGACGCGAAGCGCGGCGAATCGAAGGCCCGCGAGAAGTGCGTCTGCGCGACGCTCCTATTGGAGAAGCGCTCGTTGGCGGCCGTCGGATGGATCGGCAGTGCGCCGTGAATCGAGCCCACGCGACCGCCGAGATTCCGCGACGTTACCGCGATCGTGTGCCCGGAGATCGTTCCGTGCTGGAAGTGTCCGACCACCGTTCCGCTGCCGCCGCCATGACGGAAGTTCCGATAGACGTTGTAGATGTTCGTGACGTTCACGATGCGCGTGCCGCCGTAGAAGCCGCCGTAGCCGCCGTAGCCGTACCACGGCCAGCCCCATCCGAAGCCCGTCCAGGCCCAGCCGGGATACCACGGATAGTACGCCTCATAGGGCGCGAGCGGGCACCAGCCGACGTAGGGATAGCCGAAGCCGAGGGAGAGTCCCCAACCTGCGCCGCCCACGCCGAATCCGAAGAATCCGACGAGCGCGGGCGACCATGCCGGCGAGTAGCCATACGCCGGCGGATACCAAGCCCACCCGTAGCCGTTCGCCCAGAACCAGCGGCCGTAATGATACGGCGCCCAGCCCCACGGCTCGTAACCAACCCAGGTCCAACCATAGCCGCCCTCCCAGGTCCAGGAGCCATCACGATACGGAGCCCATCCGGAGGTCTGGTCGGGCACCCAAGCTTGTCCGTAACCGGCGACGTTCTGCCATTGGCCGTACGCGTCGAGGTTGTCGTAGCCGGCGATGCTCGGGTTGAGGTTCGGGCTTGCGTTGAGCGCGGCGACCATCGTGCGATCGCGCTGCGCGTTGAAGTCGTCGAACGAGTCGAACGCGACCGCCGACGCATAGCTGATTGAAGGATCCGATGCCGACCCGCGCGCCACCAGCGTGCGGCCCGCATCGAGCGCGAACGTGCGCTGCGGCGTCACGATGTCTACGCTTCCGCGCCGGACCGTCACCCAGCTGGAACCGTCCTTTCCGATCGAGACCCGGTAGTCGCCCTCGTCGTGGGCGCGCACCGTGATCGACGGCGTATCGATGTCGATGCCTTGTCCGTTGCGTATGATCCCGACCTCGACCGTGCCGTCGGCGAGCTGCATCCGCCGGTCGTTCGGATCGTTGTTCGTGACTCGCGCCTGAACGTTTCCGCCCAGCCGCACGGCCGTCTCGCCATCGAACTGAATCTCGGCGCGCGACGTTTGGCCGGTCGATATGTAGTCGCCCGGAAGTAACGGCGTGTTGCGAACGGCTGC
>JAFAJV010000045.1 GCA_019235995.1 Vulcanimicrobiota bacterium | reverse complement strand
CTCGAGTGAAGGACGTGACGAGCGGGTACTTCCTCGTGCGGCGGGATGCGATCGAAGGCGTTAGGCTCGACCCGATCGGCTTCAAGATCGGTCTCGAGGTAATTGCCAAGGCGAGGTACGGCAAGGCGATCGAGGTGCCGTACGTTTTCACCGACCGCATCTCCGGTGAGTCGAAACTCAACCAGCGCGAGATCTTCAATTATCTGAGGCAGCTGGGACGCCTCTACGCTGCGTCGCTGCTGCCGCAGGCGAAGGAGCATAAGGCCTGATGCGCGAGTGGCGCCGCGTGATCGGCGGATCCACCGAGGGCCGGCGGGAGAAGGAGCAGCAGCGAGGCGACGCGGCGCTCTGGAGCAAGTGCCCAAAGTGCGGCGAGGTGCTCTACCGCCGCGACCTCGCGGCGAATCTCGATGTCTGCACGCGCTGCGGCTATCACTTTCGCATGAACGCCTACGACCGCATTGCCTCGATCGCGGACGGCGAATTTATCGAGATCGGACAGGACGTCGTCTCGAGCGATCCGCTGGGGTGGTCGGACAAGAAGACTTATCCTGCGAAGCTCGGCGCAGATCGCGAGCGCAGCGGCGTCTCGGAGTCCGTCCTGTGCGGTTTCGCGACCATCGGAGGGTTTCCGGTCGCGCTGGGCGTCATGGACTTTCACTTCCGGGGCGGGACGATGGGCCGCGTCGCGGGCGAGCGCATCACGCTGCTGCTGGAAGAGGCCGAGCGCAGAAAGCTCCCGTGCGTCATCTTCGCGGCCTCCGGCGGCGCCCGCATGGAAGAGGGAATGGTGGCGCTCATCCAGCTGGCAAAGACGACCGCTGCCGTGGCGCGCTTTATGGAGGCCGGTAACTTTTTCATGACGGTGCTCACCGATCCCACGACCGGCGGCGTCTCGGCGTCCTTTGCATTCCAGGCAGACGTCATCGTCGCCGAACCGAAGGCGATGATCGGCTTCGCGGGGCGACGCGTCATCGAACAAACGATTCGGCAGCGGCTGCCCGACCAATTCCAGACTGCCGAGTTCCTGCTGGAGAAGGGCGCGATCGACATGGTCGTCGATCGCCGCAGCCTCAAAGACACATTGGTGCGACTTCTCGAATACACGAGGCACGACACTAAGGCGAGATGAGCAACAACATCATCGTCGAGCGCGAAAAGGGAATGGCCGAGCTGGAGCGACGGATCGCCGAATTGCGCGCGGCATCGGCGGCGCAGCCGCTGGACATGTCGACCGAAGTCGCCGCGCTCGAAAAGAAGTATCGTGAGATTCTCCAGGAGCTTTTCGGGACGCTGTCGCCGTGGGAAAAGGTGCACATGGCCCGCCACCCGGCGCGCCCGACGTCGCTCGACTACATCTCGCGTTTCGACCGTTTCGATGAGCTGCACGGCGATCGGCACTATCGCGACGACCCCTCGATCGTCGGCGGATTCGCGCTGCTGCACTCCCGCCCGGTGATCGTGATCGGGCAGCAGCGTGGCCGCGATACCAGGGAGAATCTGCGCCGCAACTTCGGAATGCCGGCGCCGGAGGGCTATCGCAAGGCGAGCCGGTTGGCACGGCTCGCGGCTCGCCTCGGGCTGCCGATCGTAACGTTTGTCGACACGAAGGGCGCCGACCCGGGCATCAGCTCGGAAGAACACGCGCAGTCCGAGGCGATCGCCAGCTGCTTGCAAGCCTTCGCGACGGCGCGCGTTCCCGTCGTGGCGACGATCGTCGGCGAGGGAGGGTCGGGAGGCGCGCTCGCGCTCGCGATCGCCGATCACGTGATGATGTTGGAGCACAGCACGTACTCCGTAGCGTCCCCCGAAGGCTGCGCAGCCATCCTCTGGTCGGACGCGGGCAAGGCGGAAGAAGCCGCGGCGCGGTTGAAGTTGACCGCTGATGATTTGCGCCGCTTCGGCATCGTTGACGAGATCCTGGCGGAGCCGCTGGGCGGTGCCCACCGAAACGCCGCCGACGTCGTGGTGCGTACACTTGCGGCCGTCGATGCGGCGGTGGCGCGTTTGAGCTCGCTGCCGGTGGAAAGACTCTTGGAGGAGCGATATCGAAAGTACCGGTTGTTGGGAGAATGGCAGGACGAGCGTCTAAAACCGATAGGAAAGTCACACTGAGGTCGCGGGCGCGCCCGGCCCTTCGCCTCGCCGGTCGAATTGTGGCCGTCGGCATCGCGCTCCTCGTCGTCGGATTGGTTGGCGTTCAATTTGCGCGTGCGGTCGGCGAGAACGTCGCGGCCGTGCATCAGCTCTCTTCGATCCGCGCCGACATCGCAGCGCTGCAACGACGGCGCGACGAACAGCAGCGCGAGCTGCGCCGGCTGCGCGATCCGCAGGGCGCGATCCCTGAAATCCACGACCGCTTGCGTCTGGTTCGCCCGAACGAGGCGCTAATCTTCGTGTCGCCGCAACCCGCGGCGACGCCGCCGGCCCCGTGAACGATACGCTGGGGGGAATCGTCATCAACCTCAACGCGTATGGAGCGACGGTGCGGCTCGACGACGGGGACTTGGCGACCGCCAGCGCGTCGGACGTCGAGACGCATCGCGATCATTATCAGCGCTCCCTAGCCCGCCGGAAGCGGCTGGCGTTTGAGGTACGCCGGCAGGGGCGGCGCTGCGCGGTCTCGCTCGCTCCGCAGATCCGCGACGACGAGTTCGAGGAACAGATCGCGGCGTATCTGCGGAGCACCGAGGAGTGGGAACCCTCCGAAGGGCCGCCAATGGCCGAACGGCACTTCTTGCGCAAGAAGCGTCGCGCGGCGCTGTTCGAAGCGAAGCACTAAAGAGGTCGCACTGAGTAAGCGATACGCGATCGTTTCGGTCGGCACGAACTCGACGCGCGCACTCTTGGCGGACGTCGAGCCGGAGAGGCCGCGCGTGGAGCTAGCGCGCTCTATCGGCACGCGCATCGGAGAGGGGCTCGGGGAGCGAGGGCGGCTCGGTGACGAGCCGATGAAGCGCACGCTCGACGCGGTGCAGCAGCTCGCGCGGACCATGCGTGGACACTACGTTCGGATGTTCGCGATCGGCACGAGCGCGCTCCGGCGTGCGGAAAACGGCGAGGACTTCATGGAGCGCGTGCACGAGCTGCTGGGCGTTTCGCTCCGTGTGCTGTCCGGCGAAGAAGAAGCGGCGGCGTCGTATCGCGGCGCTCTGACTGCGTTCGATGACGGACGGGTCGAGCGCGTCGGAGCGCTCGACGTGGGCGGCGGCAGCACGGAGTATGCGTTCGGTGATTCGCTCGCCCCGGAGAAGGTGATCTCGTGCGAGATCGGAGCGGTGCGTTTGACGGAGGCGGTGCCTGAGCTCGGCGGCCGCGACGGCCCGGTACCCGCCGACGGGCTCTCGCGCGCCGCCGGCATCGCGCGCGACGCGCTGCGGCCCCTCGCGGATTGCCCGGCGGTCGAACGCCTCGCGCTGGTCGGCGGCAGCGCAACGACGACCGTCTCGATCGTCCGCGGACGGGCGGCGCCCACACTTTCCCAGCGGCTAACGCGCGCGGATCTTCAGCGCACGCTCGAACGTTTGTGCACGATGAAGCTGGACGAACGCAAGAAAGTACTAGGGATGAAGCCGCAGCGCGCCGACATCCTTCCCGCAGGAATCGTTGTGCTCGACGCGGCGCTCGAGACGCTCGGACGCGACGAAGCGCTCGCGACGACGGCGGATCTGCTCGTCGGCTACCTCTTGCAGCAGCGGGACGCGGCAGGCCAGCCCCAGCGCCCAGGCGTCGCTCCGAAGCTCGCGAAGGGACTTCACTGATGAACGATGCGCAGATACGCGGACACATCGAAGAGCTGGTCGCCGAAGAGCACCGGCTGCTCGAGCACGGCGAGAACGGAAAGCTCACGACGGCGGACCGCACGCGACTCGACGAGATCACCGTCGAGCTCGACCAATACTGGGACCTATTACGTCAGCGACGCGCCAGGCGCCACGCCGGCCAAGACCCCGGCGTCGCGCAGATGCGCGACGAGGAGACCGTCGAACACTACCGGCAGTAGCGGCTCCAGGAAACGTTCCGGCAACAGGCGTAGCGTACGATAACGGCCATGGACGATCGTACCGCCGACAATCTGTTCAATCGGTTCGCCGAGCTGCTTCACGCGTCAGATGCTCGGTCGGCGGCTCGCTTCGACGGGCTCGAGGCGCGAGTCGATGACGTACACGTCGAGCTTCGCGAGTTCCGCGCCGCGCTTGGCGAAGGCCGCTGACTCGGGATGGTGGTGGAATAGGCAGACACAGCAGACTTGACTCAACGGTTGAGCCGCGGCTCCGGAAACCGGCCGCGGGATGCGCTCAAATTCGGCGAACTCTCTGTCCTTTGTCGTGACGACGCCGAGCCAAGCTCCTTTAACGGAGAAGGTGTAGAGACTGGACGGGCGCGGCCTACGTGGGCATGGAGCTCATACGGTCAAGGCACAGTCCGGACCACAAACGCTCAATGCGGTGGCGAAAGCCATAGTGGTGCGAAAATCTGCAGCCCGAAAGGGCGTCCGGGTTCGACTCCCGGCCATCCCAA
>JAFAJV010000011.1 GCA_019235995.1 Vulcanimicrobiota bacterium | reverse complement strand
AATGGGCGGCGAATTCTGCGCATGAGCCCGTTGCATCATCATTTCGAGCTGGTTGGATGGCCGGAAACGACGGTAACGCGGCGTTTTTGGCTTGCATCGCTGCTCTGTTCGCTGGTAGGATGGGCCATCGCGCGATGAAGGACGGGTTTCGATTCGGCACGGGCGAGACGATCCTCGTCATCGGGCTCGGAAGAAGCGGATTAGCGTGCATCGAGGTGCTGCGCGAGCTCGGCGTCACCGTTTTCGCGACCGACGATCAGCCGCGCGAGCGAATCCGCGACGCGGTCTCCGCCGCCGAAGCGCTCGGTGCACGTTTCTTCGAGGCGGCAGGCGTGGACGCCGTCGTAAGCCGCCTCGGAAGCGCGGTGCTCTCGCCCGGAGTTCCCCCGACCTCTCCGGTTGCACGGCGCTTGTATGACGCAAACGTTCCCGTGCTCGGCGAGATCGAGCTCGCCTACCGCCTCTGCAAGGCGCCGATCGTCGCCGTCACCGGAACGAAGGGGAAATCGACGACAACCGCGCTGATCGGCCATCTCCTGCGCGGTTGCGGCCTGACGGTTCGCGTCGGAGGCAACATCGGAAACCCGCTCATCAAAGAGGTGCGGGGGGCGTCGGCCGACTCGTGGATCGTCGCGGAGGTCTCGTCGTTCCAGCTGGAGACGATTCGCGCTTTCAAACCTCGCGTCGCCGTGCTGCTCAACATATCTCCCGACCACCTCGACCGCTATCATTCGATGGACGAGTACGCGGAGGCGAAGTATCGTATCGGCGCCAACCAGGCGCTCACGGACTTTTTCGTCGGCAATCTGGACGATCCAATGGTAAGCATGCTGCACTGGCGACGCGGCGACACTCGCCTGCAAGCGAGGCAGCTATGGTTTAGCCTGCGCGGTGACGACGAAGCCACGATGTACGTGCGCAACGGCGTGCTGACCTACGCGCCCGTTGCCGGCGACCCGCGGCCGATCGCGATCATGCCCGCAGGCGAAATTCCGCTGTTGGGCGAGCACAACCGTGAAAACGCCATGGCGGCGCTCTTAGCCGCGCTCGCCATCGGCTGTAGGCCGGAAGCGTTACGCGCCGCGATGGCGACGTTCGTGCCGATGTCGCATCGGCTCGAGGTGGTAGCGGACGTCGACGGCGTCCGCTACGTCGACGACTCGAAGGCCACCAATCCCGCGGCGGTCGTCGCCGCGCTGCACGCCTACGATCGGCCGATCGTGCTCATCGCGGGCGGACGCTCCAAGGGGAGTAATTTCGAAGCACTGGGGGCCGAGATTCGGCATCGAGTCAAGGCGCTGATCGTGATCGGCGAATCCGCGGCCGCGCTCCGCGCGTCCGCCGGAGAGGTTGAGGCCGTGGAAGCCTTCTCGATGGAGGAGGCGGTCCAGCACGCTCGCCGCCTGGCGCGAGACGGCGACGTGGTGCTGCTGTCGCCGGGATGCGCGTCGTTCGACATGTTCTCGTCCGCCGACGATCGGGGCGAGCGGTTCGCCGCGGCCGTCGCTGCGCTGCGGGAGCCGGCCGGTGCATAGCTCGGCAACGCTGCGGCCGCGCGAAACGGCGGGCTCGTCTCGCCTGCCGTCGTATGCGGCGGCGCCGCTCGATACCGTGCTGTTCACGGTCGTCGCCGCGCTCGTCGGCATCGGTCTCGTCATGGTGTTCTCGGCGTCGAGCGCGACGGCGTACGCCGAGCACGGCGACATCGCGTACTACCTCAAGCGTCAGCTGGTCTGGCTCGCCGTCGGATTGGCCGGCGCGTACGCGGTTTACCGGCTGCCATACCAGCGCCTGAAGGCCTTCGCGCCGTACATCTTGCTGGCAGCCTTCGTCGGTCTAGGGCTGGTCTTCGTTCCCCACATCGGCGTCGGGGTGAATGGAGGACGCCGCTGGATCGGCGCCGCCGCGATCAGCGTGGAGCCGTCCGAGTTCGCCAAGCTCGCGCTCGTGATCTATCTCTCCGCCGTGTTGTCCGCACGGGGCGAGCGCATTACGTCGCTGGTGCGGGGCCTCGTTCCGCTCTGCGTGCCCGTGGCCCTCATGGCGGTGCTCGTGCTCAAGGAGCCCGACATGGGCACCGCGAGCCTCCTCCTCTTTATCGCGTTCGCCCTGTTCTTCGCGGCGGGAGCGCGAGTCGTCCATCTCGTCGCGGTCGCGCTGACGACGGTGCCCTTCGCGGCGCTCACCGTTCTGGCAAGCCCCTACCGGCGAGCGCGCATCTTCGCCTTCGTTGATCCCTGGAAGGATCCGTTGAACACTGGCTTCCACATCGTGCAGTCACTGCTCGCGCTCGGAAGCGGCGGGCTCTTCGGGGTGGGTCTCGGCGCCTCGCGCGCAAAGTTCTTCTACCTGCCGGAACAGTATACGGACTTTATCTTTTCGGTTCTCGGTGAAGAGCTCGGTCTGATCGGCACGCTCGCGGTCATCGCACTCTTCATCACGCTCGCGTACCGTGCCATTCGGATCGCCCTGGCGGCGCCGGATCGGTTCGGATTCTTTCTCGCCGTCGGCTGCGCGGCCATGATCACGATCCAGGCCTTCGTGAACATCGGCGTGGTCTCGTCGTCGTGGCCGGTCACCGGCGTCCCGCTTCCGTTCATTTCGTTCGGAGGCAGCTCGCTCGTCGTCAATCTCCTCGCCGTCGCACTCATCGCCAACGTCGGACGCCATAGAAGAATCAGCGGGCGAGCGTGACCGTCGTCTTTGCCGGCGGCGGCACGGGGGGACACCTCTATCCTGCCATCGCGATCGCGGACGCGCTGCGTCAGCGCGGCGCGAACATCGCGTTCGTCGGCTCCGCGGACCGGCTCGAGACGACGATCGTGCCGAAGGCCGGCTATCCGCTCTACAGCATCGCCGCGCACTCGCTGCCGCGCCGGCCGTCGCTGCGCTTCTTCGGTGCGATCGCCGCGAACGCCCAAGGTATCGCACAGAGCCTCCGTCTGCTCAGCGCAGTCCGCCCGGATCTCGTGGTTGCGACGGGCGGTTACGTCTGCTTCCCGGTGGCCGTCGCCGCGCGCATGCGGCGACTCGCGCGTCTTTCGCGGGCGCCGATCGTGCTGGTGGAGCCCAACGCGGCGCCCGGACTGACGAATCGGCTCCTCGCGCCGATCGTCGATGAGGTGTGGCGGAGCGTTCCGATACGCGCCTCCCTGCGCCGGCTACCCCCGCGCGAGGAGGCGGCATCGCGCCTCGGTCTCGATCCGTCGCGCCGGACGCTCGTGGCGGTCGGCGGAAGCCAAGGCGCGCGCGCCATCAACGACGCGCTGCTGGGCCTCGTCGCCGCCGGCGGCATCCCGAACGGCTGGCAGTTGCTGCATCTGACCGGCGACGGCGATTATCAGCGCGTCGCCGCGCAGCACCCGCCGGTGGAAGCGCCGGCGGTCGTGCGATCCTATTTGGAAGACATGGCGGACGCCTATTCCGTCGCGGACCTGCTGCTGACGCGTGGCGGCGCCTCGACGTTGGGCGAGCTTCGCGCACTCGGCAAGCCGGCGATCGTCGTGCCCTATCCCTTCGCCGCCGAGGGGCATCAGGCGGCGAATGCCGCTGCGTTGGAAGAGGCCGGCGCCGTGGTCATGCTCAGCGACCGCGAACTTCACGACGGCCGTCTGGCTGGCGTGCTGGCGGCGGCGACGCAAGAGCGGCGGCTCGCCGAGCTGCGCGAAAACGCCCGCAGGATGCAGGGAAGCGATCCTCTCGCCGGCATTCTCGCCCGGATCGAAAGCTTGGTACCTCGAAAGAACGAGCGGTGACGGGTTTTCATCTCATCGGCATCGGCGGCATCGGCATGAGCGCGATCGCGCGCATCCTGATCGCCCGCGGCGAGCCGGTCTCCGGTTCGGACGTCGCCGTCACGCCGCTCATCGAGCAGCTCCGGCGCGAGGGCGTCCGGATCGCGATCGGTCACGAGGCCCGCAACGTCGGCCGCGCTCACACCGTCGTCGTAAGCTCTGCGATCGACCGCCGCAATCCCGAATACGTCGCGGCTGCGCGCCGCGGCATTCCGCTGCTGCACCGCGGCGAGATGCTCGCGCGGCTTCTGAATGGGCGCCGCGGCATCGCGGTCTGCGGGACGCACGGCAAGACCACCACGACGGCGATGATCCACGCCGTTCTGCGCGCGGGCGGCATCGACGCCGGCCTGGTCCTCGGCGGCATCGACGGCTCGCTCGATACGAACGCCTACGACGGCAGCTCGGAGTGGTTCGTGACGGAGGCCGATGAGTCGGACGGCTCGTTCGCGCTGCTCGATCCCGCGATTGCGATCGTGACAAACATCGAGAACGACCACCTCACGAGCGATGACGAGCTTCCCGGCCTGGTGCGCGCGTTCGGTGAGTTCTTGGGCAAGCTGCCCGACGACGGCCTCGCAATCGTGGGCAGCGATAACCCGTTGGCCGGCTCGCTCACCTCACACGACCTGCGCGCCAAGGTCGTCACGTACGGCCTCGACTCGCAAGCCGTGAGCGCTCGCGCGGTGACTTTCGAAAATTTCGGCTCGCGCTTCGAGGTACGTGCCGCCGACGAGCGGCTCGGCAGCATCGAACTGCGCGCGCCGGGTACGATGAACGTCGAGAATGCGCTGGCCGCCGTCGCGACCGGCCACGAGCTCGGCGTGCCGTTCGCCGCCGTCGCGCGCGCGCTTGCGACCTTCCGAGCGGTACGCCGCCGCTTCGACGTCTTGGCGCGGGACGAGCGGATGACGATCGTCGACGATTACGCGCATCATCCCACGGCCGTCCGCGCGACCATCGACGCGGCGCGACGGTACCATTCCGGCGAGCTCATCGTCGCGTTCCAGCCACACCGCTACACGCGCACGGCGTTTCTCGCAAGCGAGTTCGCCGCCGCCCTGAGCGGCGCCGATAGAATTTACCTGGCGCCCGTGTACGCGGCATCGGAGCCAGCGATTCCCGGCGTCAGCGAACGGTCGATCGGCGACGCCCTCACCGGTCTCGGGGGACGCGTGAGCTATGTCGCGCGGGTCGAGGATCTCGAGGACCGCATTCTCGACGAAGCGCCGCGGGGCGCGATGGTGCTCATGCTCGGCGCCGGTGACATCACCGACGTCGCGGCACGGATCGCCAAGCGTCTTCGGGCGACGGCGTTACGCGGCGCCGCGGCGGCCAACGCATGAGCGCCACGACGCGCCGCGCGACGGCGACGCTGTTGCGGCCCGACGATCGGAAGGCGCTGCGGCGCATCTTCGGCGAGCGGGCACGCTTCCAAGAGCCGCTCGCGCCCTACACCTCATGGAAGATCGGCGGCCCGGCCGACGCGTTCGTCACGGCGCACGACGAAAGCGAGCTCGCCCAGCTGCTGCGCTTCGTTTTACAGCGGCGCTTGCCGTGGTGGATCCTCGGCGGCGGGAGCAACGTGCTCGTCGGAGACGGCGGCGTGCGAGGTGTCGTCGTGCGGCTCGCGGGGGAGTTCGCCGGCGTGAGTGTTATCGCGGGCGTCGGCGAGGTCGTCGTGGACGCCGGCGGATCGGCCGACATGGCGCTCGTGACGGCCAAGGCGGCATCGGCCGGCGCGTCGGGCGTCGATTCGCTGGCCGGCATCCCGGGCACCGTCGGCGGATCGCTGCGAATGAACGCCGGGACCGACCGTGAGATCGGCGAGTTCGTCAGGACGGTCTGGGTGCAGTCACCGAGCCGGCCCGAGCCGCACGCGGTGAGCGTGCAGTACCTCTATCGCCGCTCGACGCTCGAGCGCGAAGTGATCGTGTCGCGCGTCACGCTGGCCTTTGCGCGCCGCGGCGTCCGAGACGTGCGGGAGGACATGCAGACGCGTCTGGTCCGCCGAAAGAAGACGCAGCCGATCGCGCTGCCGAACGCGGGATCCTGCTTCCGCAACCCCAATGGCGACAAGGCCGCTCGGCTGATCGAGTCGGTCGGCGCCAAGGGATGGCGCGAGGGAGGCGCGGAGGTCTCGCCGCTGCACGCCAACTTCATCAACAACGTCGGGGGCGCGACGGCAAAAGACGTGGCCACGCTCCTCGCACGCGTCCGCCGCGCAGTGCGCGACCGTTGTGGCGTGGAACTGCAACTCGAGGTTCATTTAGTCGGGGTCTTCATTGATGCAACGTAACGTTACGGTCGCCGTCGTGATGGGAGGCAGCAGCGCGGAGCGCGAGATCTCGATCCGGTCCGGGTCGGAAGTGATGCGTGCACTGCAGTCGTTGGGTTACAACGCGCAATCGCTCGACTACGACGAGCGCTTTCTCGATGCGCTGCGGGAGCTCAAACCCGACGCCGTCTTCATCGCGCTGCACGGCCCCGGTGGAGAGGATGGCCACGTGCAGGCGCTGCTCGAGTATCTCTCGATACCGTATACCGGCAGCGGATTGGAAGCGGCCGCGCTCTCGATGGACAAGCATCTCACGAAGAAGCTGCTGGCGGCGGAAGGCTTGCCGACGCCGGTCTGGGATCTGTTCGACCTCGCGGGGGGAACGTTGCCCCTGCTTCCGGGCTCGCTCGACCTGCCGCTCGTCATCAAGCCCCGCTTCGAGGGATCCTCGGCGGGCATCGCAATCGTGCACACGCACGAGGAGTGGACCAGCGCGATGCTCGAGGCATCGAAATCGTACTCGCAGATCCTCGCGGAAGAATACGTCCACGGCCGCGAGTTCACGTGCGCGGTGCTCGGCGAGGAGGCCTTACCCATCGTGGAGATCGTCGCGAACCGCGACGGCTTCTACAGCTACGACGCCAAGTACGAGCCCGGCGGCAGCACGCATACCGTGCCGGCCGAGATCGACGAGGGATTGGCGGCCCGGCTCCAGATGCTCGGGCTATCGGCGCATCGGCTGCTCGGCTTGCGCGATTATTCGCGCAGCGACTTTATCGTGACGCGCGACAACCGGCCCTATCTGCTCGAGGTAAACTCGCTACCGGGTCTGACGCCGGTCAGCCTCGTGCCGGACGCGTGCGCCGCCGTCGGCATCGGTTTCGAGGCGCTCATCGATCGCCTCGTCGGTTACGCGCTCGCACGCGCCGAACTCCGCGACGCCGTGGCGTGACGCCTCTCTCGTATGTCGAAGCTGATTTACATCATCAATACGTCGCTCGACGGCTATGTCGAGGACGAAGCGGGCGGCTTCGAGTGGGTCAACCCCGATCAAGTCCACGCGTTCATCACTGAGCTGGTACGGCCGATCGCGACCCACCTGTATGGGCGCCGCCTCTATGAGACGATGGCATATTGGGATTCGCCGATAGCCAGCTATCCGCCCGAACATCGAGACTTCGCGCAAGTCTGGCAGCGGGCCGAGAAGATCGTCTTTTCGCGTAGCCTCACGGACGTCGCGACCGTTAACACGCATCTCGAGGGTGATTTCGACGTTGCATCCGTGCGAAAGCGAAAGCGAGAATCGAAGCACGACATCTGTATCGGCGGCGCAGAGCTAGCGGGGCTCGCGCTCGAAGCGGATCTCGTCGACGAATGTCACGTGTTTCTCAACCCTGTCGTCGTCGGCGGTGGGAAGCCCGCCTTCGGGGCCGCCGTACGGCAGAATCTCGAGCTCCTCGACACGCGCCGTTTCGGAAGCGGAGTAGTCTACCTCCGCTATCGTACACTCGTTGGTACCGGAGCGCCTTAGTTCCTAGCGAACGATTCCGCGTCGTCGGCCGCGAGCATATCGATACGACGCGTTTCCGGCGGCACGGTCCGCGCGATGGGATAACGCTTGACGAACTCGGCGTCGCCGAGGCGTTCACCGACCGTCATCTGCTCGAATCCGGCGTTGATGTCGGCATACGCCGAGGGATCGCTGTGCTCGCGGACCCACGCCGCGACCTCCGCGTCCCCACCGGCGCGCGCGATGACGTCGCGCAAGAGAGCCTCTGCGATCCCGAGCTTTAAGAGCAGCCGCGAGCTAAAGCCGGTGATTTGATAGGCGCCGATGTTGCCGCCGGGCAACGTCGCCCGAAGTTTGTCGACCGTTCGAGCCAGCATGAGCAAATCGAGGTCCGACAAGGGCTCGCGCGGACTCCGCGGCGGCCGGCGGGTCAAATCGAGCGCATCCATCCTTGCATCTTTTGCCAACCAATGCGAATGCCTGCGCCACGTTGGGGTAAAAGTCGCAGGGGTGGGACGAGGCCGGCGCCGCCGGAAGTCGGACGCTTCGCCGCCGTCGAAGGAAGCCTGGAGTTACGTACTTGCCCATTGATGGAGGAAATCGTTGCCTACCGTTGTCGATCGTGGTCTCGAAGGTGTCGTCGTCGGGTCCACCCAGCTCAGTAATGTCGAAGGGACGATCGGACGCCTAACCTATAGAGGTTACGACATTGACGACCTCGCGCCGAACGCGACGTTCGAAGAGATCGTTCATCTTTTGCTCTACGGGCATCTGCCGAACCGGCACGAGCTCGAGTCCCTCAAGCGCGAGCTCGGCGCACGGCGCGCGCTGCCCGAGCCGCTCATCAACGCGATGCAGAGCGTACCGAAGACCGCGTGGCCGATGGACGTGCTCCGCACGATCGTCAGCGGCCTCGGGCTATTCTCGCCGGTCAACGCCCATGGCGAGCATCTGTCCGACGTCCACACCGCAATCGACCTGATCGCAAAGATGCCGACGATCCTGGCGGGTTGGGATCGAATCAGGCGCGACCTCGAGCCCGTAGCGCCGCGAACGGATCTTTCGCAGGCGGGCAACTTCCTGTACATGCGCACCGGCAAGGTTCCTCATGCGATCGAAGAGGATGCGCTCGACACGTACCTCGTGCTGTTGGCCGACCATTCGTTCAACGCATCGACGTTCGCCGCGCGCGTCGTAGCCTCGACTCGTGCGGACATCTACGCGTCGATAACGGCCGCGCTCGCGACTCTGCAGGGCGATCTGCACGGAGGCGCTGCGAGCGCAGCCTATCGGACCGTCACTGAGGTGAAGACCCCGGAGAACGCCGAGCGCTACGTCCGCGACATCCTCGATCGCGGGCAGCGCATCATGGGGATGGGACATCGCGAGTACAAGGTGCGGGATCCGCGCGCTCGTCATCTCGAGGCGATGGCCAAGGAACTCTCGGAGCACGTCGGCGGCAGCCCGTGGTACGAGACCGCGCACGCCCTGGAAGAGGCGAGCCGCAAGGTGTTGCAGGAGCGTAAGCCAGGCAACACCATTTATGCGAACGTCGACTTCTATACCGCTCCCGTATTGGCAGACCTCGGCGTACCCGGCGACGAGTTCACGTGTTTGTTCGCGTGCGGGCGCGTCGCCGGCTGGACCGCGCACGTGCTCGAGCAGCTCGCCGACAACCGTCTGATTCGTCCACAGGCGACCTACGAGGGTCCGCCCGCGGGTCCGTACGTGCCGATCGACAAACGCGCGACGAACGGCGTCCGGGCCTAAGGCGTCCGGTCGTCGATTAGAACGCGATGCTCGTCGTGCCGGCGATCGACCTGCGGGCTGGGAAGTGCGTGCGTATGAAGCAAGGCGATCCGACGACGGAAGTCGCGTATGACGACGATCCGGTCGAGCGGGCGACGGAGTTCGTGGCCGCCGGCGCACGCAGGCTGCATGTGATCGACCTCGATGGCGCGTTCGGCTCGGGCGAGAATCTCTCGGCGGTGCGGCGCATCTGCGAGACGGTCGACGTGCCGGTGCAGATGGGCGGCGGCCTCCGCGCCGTCAAGCACGCCGAGAGCGCGTTCGAAGCCGGCGCCGCCGAGATCATCCTCGGGACGCTGCTCGTCGAGGATGAGCGGCTGGCGCGCCACATCATCAACCGCTTTCCCGGAAAAGTAATCGCCGCAATCGACGTGCGCGGCACGCACGTCGCGACGCACGGCTGGCAGGAGCATACGCCCGTAGACCGCGACGCGCTCGTCCGGCGCGTCGCGCAGTGGGGCGTCCCGCGGATCATCTTCACCGAGATCCGGCGCGACGGCATGGGCGAAGGCTACGACATCGACGCTCTCAATGCGGTCGCTAATGCCGCCGAGGTTGCGGTGACGGCCAGCGGCGGCGCGCGCAACATCGAGGACTTGAAGCTGCTCAAACAGTCCGTTCCGGTGACGGTGGACTCGTGCATCGTCGGCAGCGCGCTCTACAACGGCACGATCGACCTCGCAGAGGCGATCGCCGCCGTCGCCTAATTGTCATCCTGAGCGAAGGCGCGTAGCGCCGAAGTCGAAGGACGAAGGGCCGAGCCTGTTCCGGTCACGTGAGGCGGCTTCCGAGATGGCGAGTTAGGTGCTACTATAAGGCCCGACGGGCGCCGAGTTCTCTTCGGCGCCGGCGCATCTGCGAAAGGAGCAAAGCAGATGAAGCATTTGAATCTCAGCCTGTGTGCGTTAAGCGTTTGCGTAGCGGGCTCACTGTTGGTTGACTGCGGCGGCCCGCCATCGGGGTTCAATCTATCTGGCCCGCCTGGCAATTCAATCAATCCGGCGCGGACAGCGACACCCCAGAGCGTAAAAGAAAAGCCGGTATATAGTTTCCTGGGTGGGTCCGATGGGTCGGGACCCGGCGCAGGACTCATGACGGACGCCACCGGTGCGTTTTACGGCACGACGTCGGCAGGCGGATCGAATGGTACGGGGACGGTCTTCCGACTGAGGTCAGTGGGAAATCGTTATAAGAAGAAGACTCTCTATTCGTTTCTCGGATTCAGCGACGGTCAGGATCCACTTGGCGCGCTCATCGAGGACAGCAGCGGTGCGCTCTACGGCACCACGTATAACGGCGGCGTCAACAACGCCACCGGGACGGTCTTCAAGCTAACCCCATCCGGCAGCGGCTATACGAAGACGACGATCTATACTTTTCAAGGCGGCAGCGACGGCTCAAATCCGGACGGTGCACTGGTCGCCTATCAAGGCGGATTCTACGGCACCACAATCGCCGGCGGGAAGTTCGGTGATGGAACGGTCTTTGCGCTCAAGCCGACCACGTCAGGATATGCGGAAACAGTCGTTCACAGTTTCCAGGGCGGCCAAGACGGCGCAACGCCGCGCTCGGCGCTCTTAGTCAACGCCGGCAATCTTTTCAGCACAACATTGACCGGAGGCGGTGGGCCCTGCGCACTAACAAGCGAGCCCGCCGGCTGCGGAACGGTCTTCGAGCTGAAGCCTTCGGGGAGCGGCTTTACCGAAACGGTCGTCTACCGCTTTAAAGGCGGAATGGATGGGGCGAATCCTTATGGCGGCCTGATATCAGATTCACGCGGAACGCTGTATGGCACGACCGGTAACGGCGGAAGCAACGGCTGCCGCGGTGGTGATAATGGCGTTGGTTGCGGCACGCTCTTCAAGCTCTCGCCGGCGGGATCAGGATACACCGAGAGCATTCTCCATCGTTTTATGGAAAGCGACGGTCGCGGCCCAGTGGGCACCCTCACTGCAGCGTCGCATGGGAAGTTCTACGGAACGACGCTGCTGGGCGGTGCGGTGGGTCAAGGGACGGTGTTCGCGTTGACGGTGACGCCGCACCGACTCGTTTTTACGTCGCTCTACAGCTTCCAGTCGACGACCAAGAGCGACGGCTCCAATCCTGTGGGTGGGCTGATCTTCGGTGCGGACGGAAAGCTCTTCGGCACGACCCAGAGTGGCGGAAGTGCGAACAACGGCACCGTCTTCAGCTTCGTTCCGTGATTATTTATTCCACGTATGTTCGGGGCAGCTCGCTCGGGAGACGCGACACGATCTCGTAGTTGATCGTGTCGGCCCAAGTCGCCCAGTCGTCGGCGCCGACGACGGCGTCGCCGTCGCGGCCGATCAGGGTCACCGCCGAGCCGACGCGCGCCTTCGGCGCTCGCGTGAGATCGATCTGCGTCATGTTCATTGCGACGCGCCCGACGATCGGGCAGATGGCGCCGTCCACGACGAAGGCGCCGCGGTTGGACAGGGCACGGGGCACGCCGTCTGCATAGCCGGCGGGGACGATGCCGACGCGCATGTCGTGCGGCGCGTGAAAGCTGCCGCCATAGCCGATGGACGCGCCGGCCGCGACCGTTCTCGCGACGACGATCTGCGAGCGATACGAGAGCGCCGGACGGAGATCGGGCGCGCTGTCGCGCAGCGCCTCGCGCGTCTGCGGTGACGGCATGAGTCCGTACAGCGCGATGCCGAAGCGCACCAAGTCGAGGCGCGTCTGCGGCCAGAGCATCGCCGCGGCCGACGCCGCAATGTGGCGCAACGGCTGCAGCATACGCTGCTCGAGCAGCGGCGCGACCGCTGCCAAAGCCCGCTCGAACGCTTCGAGCTGGTGCATCGTGTAGGGTGAATCCAGCTCTTCGGCCGACGCCAGGTGCGAGAAGATTCCGGCGATCTCGAGCTCGGGGAGCCGGAGAAACTCCTCGACCGCGTCGACGAGCTCGTGAGGCTCGAAGCCGAGGCGGTTCAGATCCGTGTTGACCTTGACGTGGATCGCGGCCCGACGCCGGCGCCGGCGGGCCGCGGTGCACAGCAGCCGCGCGAACTCCTTGGTGCTCCAGACCGACAGCTCCACGTCGGCGGCCAATGCCTCCTCGATCGCCTGCGGGGGAACCGGTCCGAGCACGAGGAGCGGGGCGGCGACGCCGCCGGCGCGCAAAGCGAGCGCCTCGTCGATCGTATAAACACACAGGCGAGCCGCGAGGGCCTCCAGGGCGAGTGCGGTCGGCAGCAGGCCGTGGCCATAGGCGTTACCCTTGACCACGAAGGCCGCCCGGCGCGGACCGACGAGGTCGCGAAGCAGCCCGGCATTGTGGCGCAGGGCGCTCAGGGAGATCTCCAGGCCGCCGATCACGGTAGCGACTTGCGGCGGGCGCGGGGTTGCACTCCTCCTTAGAGTCTGCTAATATGGCACGGCTAGCGCTCTCGCGCCGAGAGTGCTAAATCCATTCGATCTATGAGAACCCATCCAACTGTGGAGGTCTGGAAGTGAATCTGAAGCCACTGTTCGATAACGTCGTTGTCGAGCACGTAGAGCAGGACGACAAAACGAGCGGCGGCGTTTTTCTGCCGGATACCGCCAAGGAAAAGCCGCAAGAGGGCGTGATCCGCGCCGTCGGCGACGGCCGCGTGACCGACAAGGGCACGAGGGTCGAGATGCACGTCAAGGCTGGAGACCGCGTGCTGTACCGCAAGTACTCCGGGAGCGAAGTCAAGATCGACGGCACCGAGTACCTCATCATCCCAGAAAAAGACATTCTCGCCATCGTCACCAAAGTGCCGGCCGGCGTCTAAGGAGTTCAAGTTTACAATGGCTGCAAAGCAACTCGTATTCGATGAGAGCGCGCGTCGCGCGCTCGAGCGCGGTGCAAACACCCTCGCCGATGCGGTGAAGGTGACGCTCGGCCCGAAGGGCCGCAACGTCGTGCTCGACAAGAAGTTCGGCTCGCCGACGATCACCAACGACGGCGTGACCATTGCCAAGGAGATCGAGCTGTCCGATTCGTTCGAGAACATGGGGGCGCAGCTCGTCAAGGAAGTCGCCTCCAAGACCAACGACGTCGCCGGCGACGGTACGACCACCGCGACGGTGCTGGCACAAGCGATCATTCGCGAGGGTTTGCGCAACGTGACCGCGGGTAGCGATCCGCTTCAGATCAAGCACGGCATCGAAAAGGCCGTCGAGATCGCGGTCAACGAGATGGAAACGTTCAAGAAGAACGTCGACACCAAAGAGAAGATCGCGCAGGTCGCGTCGATCTCCGCGAACGATACGGAGATCGGGGATCTGATCTCGGAAGCGATGGAGAAGGTCGGCAAGGACGGCGTGATCACCGTCGAGGAGTCCCGTACGCTCAAGACCGAGGTCGAGACCAAAGACGGCATGCAGTTCGACAAGGGCTACATCTCGCCGTACATGGTTACCGATTCGGAGCGCATGGAGGCGGCGCTCGATGATCCGTACATTCTCGTAACCGAGCGGAAGATCTCGGCGATTGCCGACATCCTACCGATCCTCGAGAAGGTCGTACAAATGCAGAAGCCGCTGCTGATCATCGCCGAAGACGTCGAGGGCGAGGCGCTCGCGACGCTGGTGGTCAACAAGCTGCGCGGCACGTTCACCTCCGTTGCGGTCAAGGCGCCGGGCTTCGGCGACCGCCGCAAAGAGATGCTCAAAGACATCGCCACGCTCACCGGCGCGACGGTCATCTCGGAAGAGCTGGGCCTCAAGCTCGACAAGGTAACGACGGAACAGCTCGGGCGTGCCAAGCGCGTGACGGTCGACAAAGACGAGACGACCATCATCGACGGCGCGGGCAAGCAAGATGCGATCAAAGGTCGCATCGAGATGATAAAAAAGCAGATCGAGGAGACCGACTCCGATTTCGACCGCGAGAAGCTGCAGGAGCGGCTCGCCAAGCTCTCGGGCGGCGTCGCGGTCATTCAGGTCGGAGCGGCAACCGAGACCGAACTGAAAGAGAAGAAGCATCGCATCGAGGATGCTCTGAGCGCGACCCGCGCGGCCGTGCAGGAGGGTATGATTCCCGGCGGCGGAGCCTCGCTCGTCCACGCGGTCAAGGCGGTCGACAAGTACGAGCCTCCCAAGACGAACGGCCATGCGTCGACTTGGGCGGATGAGAAGATCGGGATCAACATCGTACGCAAAGCGCTCGAAGAGCCCTTACGGCAGATCGCCGAAAACGCGGGCTTTGAAGGTTCGGTTCAGGTGAACAACGTTCGTGCGAAGAGTGCACCGATTGGCTTCAACGCGATGAACGGCGAGCTCGTCGACATGTTCGAAGCAGGTATCATCGACCCCCTGAAAGTGACGCGCGCCGCGCTGCAAAACGCCGCGTCGATCGGCGCGATGATACTCACGACCGAGACGCTCATCGCGGATAAACCGGAACCGAAGAAAGAACCGGCCGGCATGCCGGGCGGCGGCATGGGCGGCTACGACATGATGTAAGTCCGCTTCGGCGGCAACATCGACAGAGGGCGCGTCAAACGACGCGCCCTTTTTCTTTACGTTCCCGATTCCGTTGGGCCACCTGACGGAGCCGCGACCGCACGGCGCCGCCTAACCCGCGGACGTTCTCCAGAGCTTCGGGCACAGGAGCGTGTTCGTGGGCTCGGCCGCGAGAGAGTCCACCATGTCCTGCGTGACGTCGAAGCGTATGCTGCTCGGCCAGCCGCCCCACGGGACCGGGAATGGTATGTTGATGCGGACGTAGTGGTACTGATGTGTCGGCGTGCGCAAACGCAGCGCCAGTTGCTGTGTGCCGGGCGCGGCCGATTGGTCGGAATACAGCCAGATGTAGTATCCGTCCTGATCGTTTTCCGCGACGATCTGGGCCGGCAGCGTGGGCGGGACCGGTTTCTTGCACGCGGTTTGGCTCTTGTCGAAGAGCACGAACGTCGGCTGCACGTAGAGGAACGACTGCGGCGCCTCTCCGGATAGGAGCACGGGTTTACCCGGCGCGGGCGCCGGTGCGTCGTTGAGCTTCTCCGTGATGCTGCGATCGACGCCCGCGATGAAAAACAGATAGTCCGTCGCGGAGCACCGGTATGTCGGCGCGTCGAGCGCGATCCGATAGACGCCGAACGAGCTGTCGAACTCGACGACCGCCCGGTCTTCGTCGCCGCGCTCGAAGCGGAAGACCCGGTCGAGCTCCGTCCGTCCGGTCCGATCCGTCAGCCGCACCCGCAGCGCCACGGTCGCATTGGGTGACGCTCGAGCGATCGCGCCGCAAAAGCCGACCTGAAGGACGACGTGAGCGAGAGCCAGCATCGCGGCGTCGTTCTTGCGGCGCCCGTCGCAGGCCTCCGGGCTGCTACGAATAATCACATATCATGCCCGCGCGCAACGTCAACGATTTCACCATCCGCGTGGCAACGGTCAACGGCTCGGGAAGCCAGTCCTCGAACCTCGTCCTGACCAACGCCATCGCACGGCTCGGCATTCCGGTCGCCGCCAAGAACGTCTTTCCGTCAAACATCGAAGGCTTGCCTACTTGGTTCGACGTGCGGGTCTCGGCGCTGGGATATCAGTGCCGCGCGCGCGATTTCGACGTACTGGTGGCTCTGAACGCGACGACGTGGCAACAGGACGTCGGGGGCGTCAAGTCCGGCGGCGCGGTCGTGCACGAGGAGAGTTTCCCGTGCAAAGGCGACACGCTGCGCGAGGATTTGAGCTACTACGCCGTTCCTTTCTCTGCGCTTGCCAAAGAGCACTTCGCGGACAAGGGAAACCTGCGCAAGTACCTGATGAACATGATCTACGTCGGCGTGGTCGCACAGCTGCTCGAGATTCCCGCGTCCACCGTCGAGGAGAGCCTGCGCACGCAGTTCCGCAGCAAGGCGTCGGCCGTCGAGCTGAACATGTCGGCCATCAACCTCGGGTTCGAGTATGCGCGGGAGCACCTCGAGAAGCACGACCCGTGGCGGCTGGTGCCGATGGACGGAAAGACCTCGGGTCTGATTTTTATGGACGGGAATCGGGCCGCGGCGCTCGGAGCGTTGATGGGCGGATGCACGGTCGCGGCGTGGTACCCGATCACGCCCTCATCCTCGCTCTGCGAGTACTTCATTCAATACTGCGACCGCTATCGCGTGGATGCGGAGAGCGGCGAGCATAACTTCGCCATCGTTCAAGCGGAAGACGAGCTGGCCGCGGCCGGGATAGTCTTCGGCGCCGGCTGGGCCGGCGCGCGCGCGATGACCTCGACATCCGGTCCAGGTATCTCGCTCATGGCGGAGTATGCGGGCTTCGGATATTTTGCGGAGGTGCCGGGCGTCATCTTCGACGTGCAGCGCGCCGGGCCGTCGACCGGCCTGCCGACGCGCACGATGCAAGGCGACGTGTCCTTTGCGTACACGCTCTCGCACGGCGATACCAAGCACATCGTACTGCTGCCGGCGACTGTCTCGGAGGCGTACGAATTCGCAATGGAGGCGTTCGATCTGGCGGAGCGTTTTCAGACGCCGGTCTTCGTGCTCAGTGATCTCGATCTCGGCATGAACTCGTGGCTCACGCCGCCGTTACGCTATCCGGAGAAGCCGTTCGACCGAGGCAAGGTGCTCGGGGCCGATGATCTTGGCTCGATGAAGTCGTGGGGGCGGTACCGCGACGTCGACAAGGACGGGATCGCGTATCGTACTCTGCCCGGGACGAAACATCCCGGCGCCGGCTTCTTCACGCGCGGCACCGGACACGACGAGGAGGCGCGCTACTCCGAGATGCCCGAGGTTTGGCAGCGCAACCTCGATCGCCTCAGCCGCAAGCACGACACGGCGCGGACCGTCGTGCCGGCGCCGGTCGTGGACGAGAAAAAGAGTCGCAAGGCCGCGATCCTGGCTTACGGGACCACACATCACGCGATCGTCGAGGCGCGCGACTTCCTGCTCGACGCCGGCGTCGAGCTCAACTACATGCGCGTGCGGGCGCTGCCGCTTTCGCCCGAGGTCGCGACGTTCGTTCAGCGTCACGAGCGGGTGTACGTCGTCGAGCAGAACCGCGACGGGCAGCTCTACGGAATCTTGCGCACGGAGCTCCCGACGCACCTGATCGGCCGTCTCGAATCGATTCGTCATTACAACGGCGTGCCCATCGACGCCCACGCCGTCATCGACCCGTTGCTCGCGCAAGAGCGGCCACCGGCGGTCATCGCAGAATAGTTCTTCGACAAGCTCAGGGTGACAATGACAGCAAGTACGAACATCATCGGTCTTTCGCGCGAAGTCTATAAGGGGCTCCCTACCACGCTCTGTGCCGGGTGTGGACACAACTCGATTACGAATCACCTGATCAAGGCGCTCTACGAGTACGGAATCGAGCCGCACAAGCTCGCCAAGATGAGCGGCATCGGGTGTTCCTCGAAAACCCCCGCCTACTTCGTGGAGCAGGCTCACGGGTTCAACGGCCTGCACGGACGTATGCCGTCGGCCGCGACCGGCGCGAAGCTCGCCAACCGCGAGCTGCTCGTGCTCGGCATCAGCGGCGACGGCGACACTGCCAGCATCGGACTTGGGCAGTACTGCCACATGATCCGGCGCAACCTCGATTGCACCTACATCGTCGAGAACAACGGCTGCTACGGCCTGACGAAGGGCCAGTTCTCGGCGACGGCCGACGTCGGCTCGACGCTGAAGGGCGGACGGGCGAACGAATACGCGACCATCGACATCTGCGGCCTGGCGATCGAGCTCGGCGCGACCTTCGTGGCGCGATCGTTCTCGGGCGACGGCAAGCAGCTCGTCCCGCTGCTGCAGGCGGCATTCTCGCACCGCGGCACCGCGATCCTCGACGTCATTAGCCCGTGCGTCACGTTCAACGATCACGAGGGCTCGACGAAGAGCTACGCCTACGTGAAGGATCACGACGTCGTGCTCCACACGGCCGACTACATCGCGGGCGGTCGCGAGATCAACGTCGACTACGAGCCGGGCACCGTCCGCGACGTCGAGCTCGAAGACGGATCTCACGTGCTGCTGCGCAAACTCGACGTCGACTACGATCCGACCGACGGAATCGCGGCGCTACAGACGATCCATGAGACGCGTCGGCGCGGCGAGTTCGTCACCGGCCTCCTCTACGTCGACACCAAGGAACGCGACCTCTGCGAGCGCGAGCGCCTCACCAGCAAGCCGCTCGCGCAACTCGACGAGGACGCGCTGCGGATCGACCGCGAAGAGTGGGACCGCCTGATGGAGGCCAAATCGTCGCCGTAGTCCACTCGTTTCTGTCCTCCTGAGCCCTTCGACTACGCCCGCTATGCAGGCTCCGCTCAGGACAAGCTCCGTCGAAGGGCGGAAGGTCTGGATCGCATTCATCCTCCTGAGCGCGACGTTCTTCATGCTGCTCGTCGATTTCTCGATCGTGAGCATCGCGCTGCCGTCGATGGAGCGCGATCTGCACATGCGGGCGGCGCAGGGGCAGTGGATCGTGAGCACGTACGCGATCTTCCTCGCCGGTTTTTTAATGCTCACCGGCCGCTGCGCCGACCTCTACGGGCGCTTTCGTTTCTTCATCGCCGGTCTCGTCGTCTTTACCGTCGCTTCGCTCCTGGGCGGCGTGGCGCGCAACGGCGAGATGCTCATCGCGATGCGCGCGGTGCAAGGTCTCGGAGCCGCGCTGGCCAACCCGGCGGCGCTCGCCATCGCGCTCTCGCTGTTTCCGTCGGGTTCGCAGCGCTCGCGGGCCGTGGCGATGTGGGGCATGGTGGGAACGATGGGCGTCGCGGCGGGGATGCTCTTCGGCGGCGTCCTCGTGCAATATCTCGGGTGGCGATCGGTTCTGTTCGTCAACGTGCCGGTCGCCGTGCTGATTCTCTCGCTCGCACCGGTCTATCTGACGCGCGACCGGGGCGACGCGACGCATCCGAGGCTCGACGTGGTCGGGGCGTTTCTGCTCACGGCCGGCCTCGTGACGTTCGTTTATACGGTCGAGTCGATTCCGGTCGAGGGCCTTCGATCGTGGCACGCGCTTGCGGGCATCGCGGCGACCATCGTCCTGCTGACGCTCTTCGTTTTCGTCGAGCGCAGCGTCGCCGAGCCGATACTCCCGCGACGCATCCTCCGCTATCCGGATCTGGTCTCGGGTGCTTCGGTCGTCATGCTGCAACCGATGTCCTATGCCGGCGTCTTGGTGTTCGCGTCCGTTTACATCCAGCGCGTATCGGGGTACGCGCCGCTGTGGGCTGGGCTCGCGTTTCTGCCCTCGAGCGTCATCGTCGCGGTCGTGGCCGCGCCCCTGACGATGCCGATCGCGCGCGCGCTCGGCGTGCGTGCGATGGGCATCGTGATGGGCGTGCTCATGACCGCAGGGGAAGCGATCCTGCTGTTCATGCGGCCGGAATCGCCTTATTGGACGATTCTTTTCCCCGCAACGTGCATCGGCGGCTTTGCAGGCATGCTCGCCTACCAGACCGGAATGATCGCCGGCCTCGCGCACGTCGACGATGCCGATGAAGGCAGCGCGTCCGCCGCCATGAGCTTCGCGCTGCAGCTTGGAATCGGACTGGGCGTGGCGTTCGGTGCTGCCGTGGAAGAGGCCAGGTCGGCCGCGTTGCTGCGCGCGGGCGCGTCGCAGCCGGCGGCGCTTGCCGGCGGCCTCCACGCGGCCTTCCTGTTTTCGGTCTGCGCGGGGATCGTGATGACCGCGGCGGTCGTGGTTGGATACCGGCACGCGGCGACGGCCGAAGTGCCGCTCCGCCACTACTTTCCGTTCGGTAAGCTGCACCACCGGATCTCGGCGAAGGCGTGATGGGCGCCGGGTTGGACGATGTCGTCGCGGCGCTGCGTGCGGCCTCGTCGGTGTTCGTCTTGACCGGCTCCGGCATCTCCGCCGAGAGCGGCTTGCCGACGTTTCGGGGCGTCGGTGGTCTCTGGCGCACGCATCGCGTCGAGGAGCTCGCGTCGCCTGAGGGATTCGCCCGCGACCCGTCGTTGGTCTGGACGTGGTACAACGAGCGCAAGGCCGCACACCATCGCGCGAAGCCCAACGCGGGCCATACGGCGCTCGCCGCGCTCGAAGATCTCATCGTAGACTTCACGCTCGCGACGCAAAACGTCGACTCCCTCCACCGGCGCGCCGGATCACGTAACGTGCTCGAGCTGCATGGAAGCCTGCACGAGGCGCGCTGCACGCAGCGTGCCGCTCGGCGGCCGTTTTCGGACGACGGCCTACCGATGAGCGAGATCGAGCACGGCTGCGGAGGACGGTTTCGCCCCGACATCGTGTGGTTCGGCGAACCACTCCCGCACGCGGCGTGGACCGCCGCGCGAGACGCTGCCGCGCGCGCCGACGTCATCCTGGTCGTCGGAACGAGCGCGGTCGTCTATCCGGCCGCGGCGCTCGCGACGCACTACAACCGGCGAGCATTCGTCGCCGAGATCAATCCCGAGGCGACGGCGATCAGCGACAGCGTCGCCTGCGTGCTGCGCGGCACGGCGGCCGAGCTATTGCCGCGGCTGGTAGGAGGTTTGCAGGCCGCTCGCGCGCGCTGATGAGCGTCGCGCGAAGAGCCAGTAGACCGGCAGGCCCGAGACCAGGATCAGGAGGCCGATCGTCGTCTCGGGCGACGTGATCATGACGTCGGCGACGACGCCCCACGCGAAGGCCAGAAACAGGAGCGTCGTAACGGGATGCCCGAGCATTCGCAGGCTGGGCCTGGGAGCCGCCGGATCGCGCGCGTCACGATTGCGAAACACGATCAGCGCGACCGCCGCCAAGCCGAAGAAAATGTAG
>JAFAJV010000140.1 GCA_019235995.1 Vulcanimicrobiota bacterium | reverse complement strand
CGCTCGTACGGAAGGAACGAGATGACCAGCGCGATCAGGCCCTGAACGACGATTGCGACCACCGGCGCGTGCGTCCGAGGATTCAACCAGGCTAACTGCTTGAAGAACGTGCCGTCGGCGGCCATCTGAAAGTAGACGCGCGGCGACGTCAAAATCTGGTTGCTCAAGAACCCCAGCGTCGACAGGGCGATCACGACCGCCATGATGCGCAGCCCGACCGGCCCGAACGCGAGCTGTGCGATCGCGGACGCAGGCGTGCTCGTCGCGGCAAGGGCGCCGACTCCCAGCGTGCGCAGGCAGACCGCGTTTACCGCGAGATACAGGGCGACGACGATGACGACGCCGGCGATCATACCGCGCGGCAGCGTCACGTGCGGCTCCTTGAGCTCGGCCGTCATGAAGCTTGACGTCTGCCAGCCGCTGTAAGCGAAAAGCACCGGGACCAGAGCGAGGCCGATCGCCGCAAGCGTTCCTCCGGCGAGCGTCGACGAATTTGCAACCTGTGCGGCGTGCGGCGCGACGAGCCCGACGGCGACGAAACCGGCGATCGCCAGGATCTTGACGATCATGAAGACGTTCTGCGTCGTCGCACCGGTTCGGACGCCCAGTGCGTTGATCGCCGTAAAGAACGCGATGGCCGCCGCCGCAACGACTCCGCTCGAAAGCTGCAACCCCGTGAGCGGCGCGAAGTACTTTGCGAACGTGACCGCGGCCGCCGCCGCGCCGCCGCTCTGTGAGACCAGCAGCAGCGTCCAGCCGTACATGAAGGCGAGCGAAGGATGAAACGCGTCCCGCATGTAGGCATAGACTCCGCCGTCGTGCGGCCGTCGTGCCGCGAGCTCCGCGAAAACTCCCCCGCCGAGTAGCACGACCACGCCGCCGAGCGCCCAAACGAGCATCACGAGCATCCCGCTATGTACGTGACGCGCGACGACGGACGGGTTCATGAAGATGCCGGATCCGACGATGCCGCCCATCACGATGAGGGCGGCGTCGCGGGTACCGAGGCGGCGCAGCAGTTTAGGCGAACCTTGCGGGTATGTTTGCACTAGCGACGTTCTTCCTTAGCATTCTGGCTTCTACCGTGGCACAAGCGCCGCCCCCGCCTCCGGCGCCCGGCATGGCCGGACAGCCGCCGCTCCAGGAGGGTCCATGCCTCGACTCGGCGCGCGGCGTTCCGCAGGTTCTCCAGAAGCCGCTCTCCCGCGGGATGCAGATCGTGCGCATCGACCAGGTCCTCTCGACCGCCACGATGATGCCGGGGAATGTCATCGGATTCTTATACACGACGGAAAACGGCGCGACGTGGCTCGGCGAGCGCAGCGCCGACTACATGTCGCCGGCGGCGGCGACCGCGATCAACACGGTGCTGGCCGCCACGCACGTCGCGGCGAAGAACATCACGAGCTTCCCGCCGCAGAGCCGCTACGGAGTGGCGACGAAGTACCCACAATTCTTCGCGGTGCGGATCCCACCGGACGCCTTCGGTGCCCTGCGCATCACCCTCGCGCCGTGCACGGTGTGGCCAGCCGGGCGCGCGCTGCCCGATCCGAGCATGTAGCGGGCAGGCGCTGAATCCAAGCACGGTACTAGCGTGTTGTAAGGCCGATGGAATTCGTCGTTCGCGCTCGCTTGGGGATGTTTCAACCCAACGCCGACGTCTTCGTCGACGAGGATCAGCGCAGCGTGATCGCGGTGGTCGAGGTCGCCGGGGCGGACGCCGAGTCGTTGAGCGTTCGCTTCGACGAACGCAGCCTCGTCATCACGGGCCGCCGTCTGCAGGCGCCTCGCTGGCGGTGCGGCTCTTTGGTGCAAAAAGAGATCGCGCGCGGCGAATTCGTCAAGCGCATTCCACTGCCGGTGGCGATCGAGTACGACCGCATCGCCGCGAGCTACGAGGACGGGCTGCTGGTCGTCGTCGCGCCGATCGCGCTGACGGCGTACATGCCGACGTCGCGCACCGAGCTGCATCTCGTCGTCAAGAGGACCCATTCCTAACCATATGGCCGAAAAGCCCCAGCCCGAAAAGCCCAATCAAAGCGTCGTCCCCGCCAACCTGATCGGCATCCTGCCGCTGCAGGAGGCCGTGCTGTTTCCGCACACGGTCATCCCGCTCGCGGTGGTCAAGAAACCCGGCATCGCGCTAGTCGAGGAGGCGCTGCGCGAGGGCAAACCGATCGGCCTGACCGTTCTGCGCGACCGCGAGATCGAGGACCCGGGTCCGGACGACGTGCACCGCATCGGGACGATCGGTGTGATCCAGAAGATGCTCAAAGTGCCGGATGGGACGCTGCGCTGCATCGTCGCCGGCCAGCAGGTCTTCAAGATCGAGCAGTTCACGCAGGTGTCGCCGTACATGGTCGCCGCGTATACGGAGCTGCCCGACACGACGGTCGAGAACGAAGAGCTCGTGGCGATGCAGCGCAACCTCGCGGGGCTCTTCCAGAAGCTGCTGTCGTATCTGCCGCAGGCGCCGCGCGAGATGGAGATGGAGGTAGCCAACATCACCGATCCGGTGGTGCTCACCTACTTCGTCGCGTCGACGATGCGGCTCGACACGACTGACCGCCAGGCGCTGCTCGAGGAGCGCGACACCGCCAAGCGAATGCGCAAGCTGACGCTGCTGTTGACCAAAGAGCTCGAAGTCGTCGAGCTCGGCCACAAGATTCAGAGCGACATCCAGCGCGAGATGGAAAAGAACCAGCGCGAGTTCTATCTGCGCCAGCAGCTCCGCGCGATCCAGGAAGAGCTCGGTGAGGTCGATCCGCAGCAGGCCGAGACGAACGAGCTTCGCTCGAAGATCGATGCCGCCGCGATGCCGCCCGACGTGAAGAAGGCTGCGGACCGGGAGCTCGATCGCCTTTCGAAAGTGCCGCAAGCGAGCCCGGAATACAGCGTGATCCGCACGTATCTCGATTGGCTCGTGACGCTCCCCTGGAACGTCGAGACCGCCGATCACATCGACATCAAGGCCGCGCGCGCGATCCTTGACGAGGATCACTACGATCTCGAGAAGATTAAGGACCGAATCATCGAGTATCTTGCCGTCGGCAAGCTCAAGAAGAAGCTTACCGGGCCGATCCTATGCTTCGTCGGGCCACCGGGCGTCGGCAAGACGTCGCTCGGCCAGTCCATCGCGCGGGCGATGGGGCGCAAGTTCGTGCGGCTTTCCGTCGGCGGCGTGCACGACGAGGCCGAGATTCGCGGACACCGCCGGACGTACATCGGCGCGATGCCCGGCACGATCGTGCGTGCAATCCGCGATGCCGGCACTCGCAACCCGGTGATGATGATCGACGAGATCGATAAGGTCGGCGCTGACTTCCGCGGCGATCCGCAATCGGCGCTGCTCGAGGTGCTCGACCCGGAGCAGAACAACAATTTCCGCGATCACTACCTCGACCTGCCGTTCGACCTGTCGGCGGTGCTCTTCATCTGCACGGCCAATACCCTCGACACGATCTCGCCCCCGTTGCGCGACCGCATGGAGATCATCACGCTGTCGGGCTACACGGAGCTCGAGAAGCTTCAGATCGCGAAGCGCTATCTTGTAAAGAAACAGCGCGTGCGCAACGGGCTGCGCGAAACGCAGGCCCAGATCGGCGACGCCGCGATCCGAGCGATCATCAACGACTACACGCGCGAGGCGGGGGTTCGCAATCTCGAGCGCGAGATCGGCTCGGTGTTTCGCAAGATCGCGCGGAAGATAGCGGAGAGTCCGCGCTACAAAGGGCGCGTGAAGCCGGAAAACCTGGTCGAGTATCTCGGCAAGCCGCGCTTCTTCAACGAGGTCCGCAAGCGCGTCGCGTCCATTGGAGTTGCGACCGGCATGGTCTGGACGCCGGTCGGCGGCGACATCCTGTTCCTCGAGACGCAGTCCATGCCCGGTACGGGCAAGCTCGTGCTGACCGGACAGCTCGGCGACGTGATGAAGGAGAGCGCGCAGGCCGCCGTGTCGTTCTTGCGATCACGCTCCGACGAGCTCGGGTTGCCCGACGACTACTTCGCCAAACACGACATTCACATTCACGTCCCGGCAGGGGCGACGCCCAAGGACGGTCCCTCGGCGGGCATCGCGCTCGCGACGTCGATCGCCTCGATGCTTACCGGCATCAAAGTCGATCCGAATCTCGCGATGACGGGCGAGATCACGTTGACCGGGCAAGTGCTGCCGATCGGCGGACTCAAAGAGAAAGTGCTCGGCGCGAAGCGCGCCGGCATCACCAAGATACTGCTTCCGCGCCGCAACGAGATGGATCTCGACGACATCCCGAAGGAAGTGCGCGACAGCATGACGTTCGTGCCGGTCGACGAGCTCTCGGAGGTGCTCCATCACGCGCTTGGCAAGCGCCTGATCTCGCCAGTGCCGCTCGGCGATCAGCAGGTTAACAATGTGGTCCCCCTTCGCCCTTCGACTACGCTCAGGGTGACACGCGCAGGACAAGCTAAGCGGCGCAACGGCATGGTAAAACGGTCCCGCGAACGCAAGCCGATCAAGCGCTAGCGGCTACGCCGTGTACTAAACGCCCCAGCGCACGTCGATTCCGGCGCCCTCGCGTACTTCGCCGACAACGGCCGCGAGGGCGCCGGATTCTTTGAGTTTGAACGTGAGTTGATCGACCCGCTTTGGTGAGACGCTGATCAATAGGCCGCCCGACGTCTGCGCGTCGGAAAGCCCGACGCGCACGGCATGCGGCACCGACGGCGCGAAAGTCGTAAACGCCGCGTGCGTTTCGGCGTTGTGGCGCGTGCCGCCCGGCACCATTCCAGCTTCGATCAGCTCGATGACGCCGGACATGAACGGCACGGCGCTTGCTTCAAAGGAAAGCCGGACGCCAGACGCGCGCGCCATGTTGTCGGCGTGGCCGAGCAGACCGAATCCCGTGATGTCCGTCGCGGCGTGCGCGGCGGCCGCCAGCATCGCCTCGCACGCTCGATCGTTGAGCGTCGTCATCCAGCGCACCGCTTCGCTCAGATCTTCGTCGCCGATTGCACCGCGCTTGCGCGCCGTCGTCAGTATTCCGGTGCCGAGCGGCTTGGTGAGCACGAGCATGTCGCCGGGCCGCGCGCCGGCGTTGGTCACGATCCGCTTTGGGTCCACGACGCCGCTTACCGCCATGCCGTACTTCGGCTCGTCGTCCTTGATCGTGTGGCCGCCGACGATCGCGACCCCGGCGCTGAGCGCGACCGTGGCCCCGCCCTCGAGAATCTGCGACAAGATCGCGAGGTCGAGGGCTTCGGGAAACGCGACGATGTTGAGCGCCGTCAGCGGACGACCGCCCATGGCGTACACGTCCGAGAACGCATTGGTTGCCGCGATGCGGCCGAAGTCGTACGGGTCGTCGACGATCGGCGTAAAGAAATCCACGGTCTGCACGAGCGCGAGGTCGTCGCGCAGGAGATAGACGCCGGCGTCGTCGCTGCTGCCGTAGCCGACGAGGACGCGGTCGTTCGTCGCCGGCGACACGCGCTCCATGACGCGACGCAGCTCGGCGGCGCCGAGCTTCGCCGCACAGCCCGCGCAGGAAGACAACTCGGTAAGGCGGATGCTCGCGATGTCCATAGAAGGACTATTCGATGCCACGGCAACTTCTGTTCCTTCCGGGGCCAGTAATGGTCGCGCAACCGGTGGTCGAAGCGTTAGCCTGTCCGCTGGTCGACCACCGCGGCCCCGAATTCGCAGCGCTGCTCGCCCGCATCACGGGGGCTCTGCAACCGATCTTCGGCACGAAAGGCGACGTCGTGCTGCTCGGCAGCTCGGGCACCGGCGCGCTCGAGACCGCCGTGGCGAACCTCTTCTCTCCGGGCGATTGCGTGCTCTCGTGCGCGGTGGGCGTGTTCGGCAAGCGTTTCGCAGCAATCGCGGAGCGCTACGGCTGCTCGGTCGAGCCGCTCAACACCCCGGTCGGCGCCGCGCTCGATCCACGGGCGCTCGAAGAAAGGCTTGCCGCCGATACGCACCACGCGATCAAGGGCGTGCTGCTCACGCACAACGAGACGTCGACCGGCGTTGCGAACGACATGGCCGCGCTCGCATCGCCCCTGCGGGCGCACGGCGCGCTGACGCTGGTTGACTCGATCAGCGGCCTCGGCGCAACGGAACTGCAGATGGACGAATGGGGCTACGACGTCGTGGTCGCCGCCTCGCAGAAGGCCTTCGCGGCCCCGCCGGGGGTCGCGATGGTGGCCGCCAGCGAGCGCGCGTGGAAGCATATGGAGCATACGACCTCGCCGAGGTTCTACTTCGATTTGCGGCACGCGCGCGAAGCGGCGCGGCACGGCCAGACGCCGTGGACGCCGCCGATCTCGATCCTCTTCGCGCTCGACGTCGCGTTGCAGCGTTATAACGCGGAGGGGATGGACGGGGCGTCGGCGCGCTTTGCGCGCTATGCGGGCGCCGTCCGCGCCGCGCTCGAACGGCTCGGCTTCACGTTCGTCTCGTCACCCGACGCGCACTCGCCCACTGTAGTCGCGGCTTATCCGCCGGAGGGCGTCGACGTCAAAGAGCTCCTGAAGCGCCTGCGCGAGAAGCACCGCGTCGTGCTGTCGGGCGGGCAAGGCGAGCTCGCTGGCAAGATCCTCCGCTTCGGCACCATGGGAGACGTGCACGACGTCGACTTGCTCGGCGCGATTGGCGCGATCGAGTTGACGCTGATGGACCTCGGGCACGACGTGACGCCCGGTGCGGCGACCGGCGCCGCGATCGAGGCGCTCGCCGGACGCGTCACAAGTGGTGTCGCCTAAAATACGGTTCCACAAACGGACGCGCGAACCAGGGAATCGTCGATAGGATCGCGTCGTTGACGGGCGCGTCGTAGGTCACTAAGTACGGTGCCAGCCGCGAGTCGTGGAGTCCCTCGCGGATGTCGGGCGAGAGCGGAAAGAAGAGCGCGGTGAAGAGCACCAGCCACAGCAGGATCGCGCCCTTCGCAAAGCCGACGAACGCACCGCCCAGGGCGTTGCCGATCCCGAGGACGGGTAGCTTCGCGATCGCGCCGAGCAGGCGCGCCACCACGAGCAGCGCCACATAGGTCAACAGC
>JAFAJV010000126.1 GCA_019235995.1 Vulcanimicrobiota bacterium | reverse complement strand
TCCAGCGCGGTCTCGAGGCACCAGTTGTAGAGTTGACAGCTCGGGGGATAGTTGGATTGCTGTCCGTTCTCGTTGTACTTAAAGAAGCTGGCCGTTCCGAGGCCGTACGCGGTGCGATAGCTCGAGAGATCCGTCGCGGCGCTGGCGAGGTCGCCCGCCTCGATGACCGCGACCTTGGTGCCCGATCCGTTCCCTAACAACGGCGTGAGGTTGTAGGCGGTCTCAAGGTCCTGCGCCGTAAAGCCGCAGGTCGACGTCGGGTTGCAGCCGGCCGGCACGATGAGACTCTGCAGCACCAAGCAGCTCGGCTTGTGGGCGACTTGCGGGCAGACCGCGCGCGCGAGCCCCTTCGCCTGCCACTCCGGGATACGCGTTGACGCCGAGCCCATCGTTTGCGATGCGCCGGCCGTCGGGACGTTGGAAGTGCCGCCGCTGCTACACGCGGCGATTGCGAGCGCCGCAACGAGCGGCGCCACAAGTTTAATGGTTCCGTTCACAAATGCTCCTTATTCTTATCGGGTTCTGGAGTACCGGGGATGGGAGTCTGAGAGTCTGATGAGGTTCACCCTGGGAGTTTCATGACCTCCCGTTTTCAGAACGTAAAATAGCGCGGCAGCGTGCGAGCGAGGCGAGCAGGCTAGAAGGCGCCGATGCCTTTGGGCGTTCCCCAACCCGCCGGGCCGGAGTACGTCTTGTATTGGCCCGTGCCTGCTTTGCAGAGGTAGCTACCGGAAAGACTCCCTGGGCAATTCGACACGGCGCCCTTCGTGATGACATGAAGATCGCGGAACCTGCTGGTTTTCGAGAGCGTCCAGAAGGCCTTGCCGCTCTGGCGCGACTTCGCGTTGCCGGCCAAGCCGTAGACACCCCCGAGCAGCGGCGTCGAAATGCTCGTGCCGCCGACGACGATCCAGCCGCTATAGCCAAACGTGTCATACTCCGCGACGTTGAACGCGACGGCGGACACGTCGTTACCGGTGCGTTGCGCGCACGTGGGGTCGTGCTGCCACGCCGGCTTCGCGACGACGGAGCAGCCCGCGCCGCTGCCCGGCCACACGCGTTCCGAGTATTTCGCGCCGCGCTTCGACAACATCGTGCCGCCGACGGACACGACGGTGTCGTAGTCGGCCGGGTCCTGCATGCCGTAGCCGAAGTCGCCCGCGCTCGCAAGATAGGTCACGCCGGGCTTGGCGAAGTCGCCGTAGGACGCGCTCCCGCCGCCGCCGCCGTAGCTGTTGCTGATGATGTGCGCGCCCATCTTCGCCGCCCGCGCCACGGCCGCGTAGAGGTCGCTGCTGTTGTTCGTGTTCGCTTCGAACAGCCAGATCGTGCACTTCGCGCAGGATGCCGACACCATCTGCACGTCGAGGTCGATCTCGAGGCACCAGCCGGCATTCGAGCCCGAGCAATGCGCCGGATAGTTCTTCTTCTGGCCGAGCTGGTTGTACTTGGCAAACTTCGCGGTGCCGAGGCCGAAGTTCTTACGATAGGCGGACAGGTCGGATGCGACTTTCGGATTGTCGTACGCGTCGACGATCGCGACGATCTGTCCGGCGCCCTTCGTCTTCGACGGCAGTTCGTAGGCTTTCTGAAAGTCCGCCGGCGTTAGTCCGGCCACGCCTGGAGGAAGGGTGGTTGCGATCAACGCGTCGCAGTTCATGTATCCGGGCCGCGGGTCCATGCAGACGGGCGCGTAGCCGCTTGCCTCGGAACCCAAAGCCTGCGACGGACCGCTGGATTGCGCAGAGCCGCCCGGAACGTTCGGCGAACCTCCTGCGTTGCATCCGGCAAACGCAAGCGCCACGAAAAGCGGAGCCGCGACTTTCATGAGTCGTTCCACGGAGAGCTCCTTTGTAACGTTTCCGAGTCTGGGCAGCGTTGCTTCCCGAAGGGAATCTGACGGGCCTGGTGGCATTGCTGCGCGTATCGTGATTCGTCCGATCAACACGCTCGCGGCGAGCGCGGCCGCCGCGTTCTTCCTCGCCGCGTGCTCGGTCGGATCGCCGCCCGCGCCGTTGCCGCGTGACGCCGACGTGCTGCGGGGGCTGAGCGCCGCGGGGCCCGGGAAGATCGATCACGTCGTGTACGTGGTGCAAGAGAACCGCAGCTTCGACGACATGTTCAAGGGCTATCCCCACGCGGACACCGTTTCGAGCGGTAAGGACTCTAAGGGCGGGCGTATCGACCTCCAGCCGATCAGCCTCAAGGTTCAATACGAGATCGATCATTCGGCGTACGCGATGTTCAAAGCGTGCGATGGAACCGGAAAGCAGCCGGGAACGAAGTGCCGGATGGACGGCTTCGATCTCGAGAACCAGTACGGCGGCCCGTACCACGGACAGTACGCGTACGTGCCGCGCGCCGAAGCGAAGCCATACTGGGACATGGCGCACGAGTGGGTCTTGGCGGACGCGACCTTTGCGTCGCAGCTGGACGAGAGCTTCGTCGCGCATCAGTACATCATCGCCGCGCAGGCGCACTCGAGCGTCAACATTCCCGACCTCTACTGGGGCTGCCCGGGCGGCAGGACCGACGCGGTCCAAACGATCACGCACAAGCGCACGTACGGCCCCGTTCAGCGCCCGTGCTTCGACTACCTGACCCTCGGAGACGAGCTTGACGCGGCCGGCCTGCCGTGGCGCTTCTATACGAGCCGCTACCGTGCGCCGACGAGCGGGCTGTGGTCGGGATATCAGGCGGTCAAGCACATCTTCAGCGGGCCGGATTGGAAGAACGACGTCATCACGCCGCAAAAGCGGTTCCTCACGGACGTTCGCTCCGGGAAGCTCGCGAACTTCACCTGGATAACGCCGCTCTGTCCGGATTCCGATCATATCGCTTGCGGCGGCGGATTCGGGCCGTCGTGGGTCGCGTCCGTCGTTAACGCGGTCGGCGAGAGCAAATTCTGGAATTCTACGGCGATCTTCGTGCAGTGGGACGACTGGGGCGGCATGTACGATCACGTCCCGCCGCCCTACAAGGGCTACGACGGCCTCGGCTTCCGCGTTCCGTTGATCGTGATCTCGCCCTACGCGAAGAAGAATTACGTCTCGCACGTGCAGTACGAGACGGCCAGCGTGCTGCGCTTCGCGGAAGACCTCTTCGGCCTCGCTCAACTCTCCGCGGCCGACACTCGCGCGACCTCGCCCGCCGCCGACTGCTTCGATTTTTCGCGCCGCCCGCGCGAGTTCGTGCCGATCGAGGCGCCGCAAGCAGAGTCGTTCTTCGCCTCACAGCCCAACGACGGCCGCATCCCGGACGAACAGTGAAGCCGCTCCGCAACCTCGCGGCGGCATCGGCTGCGATCTCGACGCTTGCGGCGTGTTCCGCCTCGAACGCTCCCGCGCTCCCGCCTGCCAGATCGAGCGAGGTTTTTCAGTCTGTCCTCGGCACCGGAGCCGGCAAGATCGAGCACGTCGTGTACATCGTGCAAGAGAACCGCAGCTTCGACGACATGTTTGCGGGCTATCCGAACGCGGACACGGCCTCGAGCGGCAAGACCTCCAAGGGGCAGCGCATCAAACTTACGCCGGTGAGTTTGGCCGATCAATACGAGATCGATCACTCGGCAAATGCGATGTTCGAAGCCTGCGACGGAACCGGGAAGCTTCCGGGCACGAAGTGCCGGATGGACGGGTTCGACCGGGAGATGCTCTACGGAGGCCCCCCGCACGGACAGTATGTCTACGCCCCGCACAGCGAGACAAAGCCGCTGTTTGACATCGCACACGAGTTCGTTCTGGGCGACAGGATGTTCGCGTCGCAGCTGGACGAGAGCTTCGTCGCGCACCAATACATCATCGCGGCGCAGGCCCACTCGAGCGTGAACGTCCCGGACTCGAACTGGGGATGCGAGGGGGCGGCGGGCGACCAGGTAGCGACGATCACGCGGCAGCGCAGGTACGGCGGCGGACAGCGTCCGTGCTTCAACTATGCGACGCTCGGCGACGAGCTCGACGCCGCGGGGCTCTCGTGGCGCTTCTACACGAGCTCGTACCAGATACCCGTGAGCGGCTTCTGGTCGGGCTATCAGGCGGTCAGGCACATCTTCA
>JAFAJV010000084.1 GCA_019235995.1 Vulcanimicrobiota bacterium | reverse complement strand
TCTTGCCTTCGAAGTAGACGGCGATCGCCAGACCAGGCGGAGTCGGCGCCGGCATCGCAGTCAGGGCACTCTTGATTGCGAGCTCGACGAGCTTTCCGTTGCCGTCCTCGCGCGCGCTCGGCGGCAAGCTTTGAAAAGCCGGACGGTGCGCGCTCGGCAGGCTGCTCGAAAACTGTGAGCAAGCAACGCATGAAGCCGCGGCCGCTACCGCAAGCCACACAAAATGAATGGTCGAGAGATTCCGCATCTCACGCTCTTTTCGATTTAGCGCTTTGCTCGAGCAAGCATTTGCGGTCGCCTGCCAGTCGCCTGCCATCAAGCCCGCGCGGTCGGCTGTCGGCGCCTTGGTGCTGGCCGAGCGCGCATCTCGGCTGAGGCGTATGCGCTGGACCTTCGATGCAGATGATCGTACGAAGCTGGTTTGCGCCAAGCGAAGCGACTGCTTCGAAGCGGGAGAGGCAGCGGCCACGGCGCAGGCGACTCGTACCGGCCATCGTCCGCCTACTTATAACCATGCGTGTGGGTTTTGCTATGCTTGCGCGGTGGTACTAGGGCGAGGTAGTGCTTGCTCCTCTGACCTTTCATCACTTATGCGGCCGGGCCGGCGCGCTGAAAAAACTTTGTTCGAACGCCCTGCATCGATTGTCCATCCGCAGGCGGGCAACAGCTGTTTGTTTTGTCGCGAAGAGCGAAGGGTAGAAAGCGCCGGAAAGCGAGGAACTATGTACGATAAAGATCAGGCATTCGAATCCGAAATTTACTATGACCGGGAACCGGCCAGCGCGGCGGTCGACCGCCTACACGGGCTCGGCTACGGTCGCGATGACATAAGCGTAATGATGGATGACAAAACACGAGAAAAGGCATTCTCCGCAGTCGTGAAGGCCAAAGGCAGCGAAGGCCTTGCTGCCGGAGCTACCATAGGAGGCGTTCTCGGCGCGATCGTTGCGGGGCTTACGGCCACTGGTAGCGTGGCGGCAATCGCGGGCACAGGCGGACTTGCTGCGCCTCTGGTTGTGGGCCCTTTAGCTGCGGCGTTAGCTGGCTTGGGAGCCGGCGCGGCGGGCGGTGGTATCGTGGGCGGGCTCGTCGGCGTCGGAATTGGTGAGAAACGCGCCAAAGACTATGAGAAAGGCTTGCGCGAGGGCGGCATTATCGTCGCGGTCCGTCCGAAAACTAAAGAACATCGGGCCGACGTACGCAAGGCACTCGGCTCCGACTCCGGCAGCTACGACGCAGTCGACCGCGACGTGGAATATGCCGGTGAGGTGCACTCCGAAAGGCGCCCCTAAAGTCGTAACGCGGAGAAAAAATTGCTCGCTCCAGGTCATTGAATCTACGGGATCGGCCAAAGCCGATCCCGTACCGCGTGTCACTTCTTTTTTCGCTTAGTGCCGTTGCGTCAGAGCGCTTGACGCTCGGTCGTGTTGGCTCGCGCGCATTGCCTGCAAAAAAGCTTAACGCGCTGATAATATGCCTGGGGTACGCTGGAAGCCGTGATCGTCGCCCAGATCAGCGACATGCACATCAAGCGACGCGGCCACTTTCTGCATCATATGCCGCACGTCGCGCGGCCGCTGCACCGAACTCTCAGCGCGATCGCCCGCCTACGCCCTGACTGCATCATTGCGACGGGCGATTTGACGGAAGCCGGTACGCTGGCCGAATATGCGCGATTGCGCGAGATTCTCAACAAGTACACCGGCAGCCCGATCTACTTGCTTCCCGGTAATCACGACCGCCGCGAGGCGCTGCGAAGCGTTTTCTGGGATCACCAGTACTTGCGCAATTCGGCCGACGGCGTTCTCTTTGCCATCGAGCGCGCGTCGCTGCGGATCGTCGCGCTCGACTCGTCCGACGAGCGGCGCGCGGGCGGCTATCTGGACGAGGCGAGACTCGAATGGTTACGCCGTTGCCTTTGCGAGCGCCCGAATACGCCGACTATCCTGGCGATGCATCATCCGCCGTTTCCAACCGGGATTCGGTCGGTCGAGCGTCAAGCGTTTCTCGGGCGCGAAGCACTCGAGAGAATTGTGCGTGCACATCCGCAGATTCGGCGGATCGTGTGCGGACACGTTCACCAGCCGCTGGCCAACGCGTGGAGCGGAACCGTAGGTGTGACTGCGCCGAGCACCGCGCCAACGCTCGCGCTGCATTCCGGCGCGCTCGCGCTTTCATGGGAGCCGGGAGGCTTTCTGATTCATCGGTACGAGCAGAGCACCGGCTTAACGACGACCTTGATCCGCGTCGCCGCTAAGCCGGTTGCGCTCACGGCGTAACTCGGCAAGCGCTAGCTTATTTGATGAGCTTTTCGAGCGTGGAATCGCGGTGCGCGCCATTGGCTCGTGGGTGGTACTCCGGGGCTGGCACTCTCTTGACGAGAGCGCCAACGTGTATATAATAGTGCTCGCGAGGCAGTCTAAAGCCGACAGCCATGTTCGGGAAGGAGGGAAGGACATGTCGACCACGCTCGCTCGCAAAAGCAATGACCTGCAGCCCCAGATGGGCCAGCCTCGCCCTGGGGGAGTGTTCGCACCCTGGCTCGGTTTTGATCCGTTCGAGCATTTACGCGCCTCATACGCCTTCGAATACGACCTCACGCGAACTGAGGATGGTTATGAGGTCGAAATCCCGGTCCCTGGCTATACGCCCAGCGAGATCGACGTTACGGTCGAGGATGCTCTGCTCACGGTATCCGGTAAGAGTGATCGTAGGAGTTTCTCACGCTCCCTAATGCTTCCAGACGACGTCGACGCGGAATCGATTCAAGCCAAGGTCGAAAACGGCTTAATGCATCTTTCGTTGCGACGTGTGCCGGAAGCGCAACCGAGGAAAATCCATGTTAGCTAAACCATTTGCCGGCTGCAGATTACCGGTCTCGGCGCTTTCGGCCTGGAGTCGACCTTATCGGTATAAGCCATCGGCCTTTAACTAAAAACAGCTGGTCATCCCCGACAGCCGCCCCGCACGGGCGCATTAGTTTAAAGTTCTTGAGATGCTGCTCGAAACTGGGATGATTATGCGACGTCCAACGTGAGAAAAAAGGGGCTGCCGTCTGCGGTGGCGGCAGCCCCTGGGGATCTGATTTAGAAAATCGGCAACAACGCGCTAGAATTGTTTAATAGAGTGACTCTCGTACGCGAGCAAAGGAGGTAATTCGGTCATATGGGCACTCTTGTAAGAAATGGTCAAGGCAACTTGACGGAACGGCCAACACAGTCTTGGTCTCCCCTAAATGCTCTTTTTGGTTTTGACCCGTTACAAGGTGTTATGCGGGGATGGGATTATGGCTTCGAGGTTAGTCGCACGGAAAACGGCTACGACGTTGAAGTACCCGTTCCCGGCTTCAACTCTTCGAACGTCGAAGTCATGCTCAAGGACGGCATCCTCACGGTCGATGCGAAGAGCGAGCGCCGTACATTCTCGCGCTCGCTCTCGATGCCGGAGGACGTTGATCCGGAAAAGATTACCGCGACCGTCGTAGACGGCATGTTGAAAATATCACTCGAACGACACCCGGCTGCCCAGCCAAAACGGATCGCCGTCAAGTAGCGAGAGATCGCGATGATCCTTGCGAACTTTGCGATTCGTTCGTTCCAAATGGATGGTCTTGACGGCCAGGCCATTGGGGACGGCCTTAAGTAGAGACAGTCACGCGGCGATTGCTCATACACGTGAGCGATCGCCGCGATCTTTTGGTAACGTGAAAACCCGTACAAGAAGGGACTATCGGGTACTAGACGGGATGAGCCGGACCTCGATTTGCGGGTTCGATTACCGTTGGCGCTACCAGAAACGACGGCGATGCGATTCGGCTAGCAGTAGAGGACTTGCGTCGTGGTGACCCCGCTAACGGCCGGAACCAAAATGTCGCCGTACTTTCCAGACGCGCTCAACTAGGGGGAGAGCGTGAAGATTACCCCGCACTCAATTTTCTGAAAGCAGCGTAGACCCCCGTCCAAAGTCGTGCCGTAAAGCACGCCCTTTACGTCGGTCAAGCCCGTCGGTACAGATCCGTCGAAGCCGCCTCTGAAGCGGTGCAGCACTCTCTCCGTTCCGGCCGTACTTACGCTGAAAACCGTTCCGCAGCCGCCGTAGCATTTCGAACCGCCGCCACCCGTAGTGGTGCCGTAGAGTGCGCCATTCATGTCAATCAACGTCGTCGGATACGCTCCGTCGGTGCCGCCTGCGAAGCGGTACCATAGCTTTTCTGCGCCGCTCGTACTTATGCTGTAGACCGTCCCGCAGCCGCCGTTGCAGTTCGAATTGCCGCCACCCGTAGTGGTGCCGTAGAGCGTGCCGTTCACGTTAATCAAGCCGGCTGCCGGCGCGGCTCCGTCGGTGCCGCCGGCGAAGCGGTAAAGTACCTTCTCTGCGCCGGTCGTGCTGATGGTGTAAACGGTTCCACAGCCTCCATAACATCCCGAACCGCCGCCATAATAGGTCGTGCCGTACAGCGTGCCCTTCACGTCGATCAATGCCGACTGCGGGCCTCCCCCGTCCGAGCCTCCGGCAAAGCGGTAGAGCGGCGTCTCGACGCCCGTCGTGCTAATACTGAAAACAGTTCCGCTGCCGACATAACATCCCGCACCGCCGCCCTGCGCCGTCGTTCCGTACAGTGTGCCCTTCACGTCGATCAAGCCCGCGACAGGCACAGCTCCGTCGGAGCGCTCACCGAAGCTATGCAGCACTTTCTCGTGGCCGGTCATGCTTACGGTAAAGACGGTTCCAGCACCAAGACCAGGGCAAGGAACGGGGCCGCCCCCGGCCGTCGTGCCGTACAACCTGCCGTTCACGTCGATCACGGGCGCCGTCGGTCCGGATCCCTTACCGAAGCTGAAACGGTGCAGCACCTTCTCAGCGCCGGTCGTACTTACGCTGTAAACGGTTCCGCAGCTGCCGGGGGGACAGGCCGAACCGCCGCCGCCGCGGATTGTTGTACCGTACAGCGTTCCGCTCACATCGATCAGACTCGCGTCCGGATTCGCGCCATCGCTGCCTCCGGAGAAGGCGTGCAATACCTTGAAAGAACTCAGCGGGACTTGTGCCGCTGGGCCCGACGCGCCAATCGGCGCCTGCGTTGGGGAAGGCGAGGGCGAGGGTAGAGGTGAGCGTAGCGGTCCAGGCACCATGCCTCCGTTGGTATTGCACGCGGACAGGCCGCCGGCGAGGAGGCTCGCGAGCGCGATCGCCCAGAATGTTCCGGTCAAGGAGTTCATGGCTCAAAGGGGCCATTATGGGACCCATAGGGGCTAGCCCTGCCTGAGCCGAATAAATTCTAATCTGGATGTCGGAAGTTGTTGCGCCGCGCTCTGCTTTGGCCCTCGATTCGGCGACCGAAGCGTTTCGGGCGGCGCGCTTCGACGAAGTCGTACGCATCCTATCCCCGCCAAGCGGAGCGAGGGCGAGACTGATGCTGGCGCGCGTCGAGCTCAAGCGCGGCAATCCCGGGGCGGTCCTGCCGCTGCTCGCGCGGACCTCCGGAGCGGAGGCAGCCATTCTCAAAGGCATGGCGTTCGCGCGCCTTGGGGATCCGAGATCTGCTCGCGAGCAGTTCGGGATCGCAAAGCGCCTCGTACGCGGCGACGACGCGCTTTCCGCGGAGCTGCTCTACGCGCAAGCGGGCGCCGAATGGATTGAAAGAAAGCTCGACGCTGCGAGCCGCTCGCTGGCGAAGCTGTCGGCGGACGTCGATATCGATCTCGACGTGCAAGCGCGCGTGCTGCGCGGCGCGATCGCGGCCGCGCGCGAGCAGCTCGTTGAACAGGGCGCGCTCCTACTGGATGCGTTGTCGCGCGTTAGCACCACCACGTGCAGCGCGCAGCCGTACGCCGTGCTAGTAGCGCAGGTAGCCTCGCTGGCCCTCGAATTGCCAAGTGCGGAGTTGCGCGACGCCGCGCTCGAAGAGATTTCTAAAGTGCCATGGACGCGCGATATCGGCGATTGGCACTTCCATGCGCTGCGCGCGTTAGCGTGGCGCCATGCGCTCGACGGCGACGAGTTCAACGCGTTCCGGCGGCTCAAAGAAGCGGTTACGGTTACGCCGTCGGCGGCCTGGCGCGTCGCGGCGCTGGCGGACCGCGCCTATCTGGCATGGGCACTGAGCGAAGAGCGCTGGGCCGCACAGGAGCTCCGAGACGCGCACGAACTGGCTGCGACGGTTGATTGGGCGTCGTGCGACGGCGAGGAAAAGTTCGCGTTGCCGGTGTTGGCAGAGATGTTCGCGTCGCGCGATCCAGCTGTCGCAATGAGCTACGTTGCAATGTTTAAGCGCGTCGGCAAGAGCTATGCACGCGTGCTAGCGTCGCACCGCGACAGCCGCGTCGAAGCGCTCGAAGCGTACGCTCTCGGGCGCGTTCAGTTGCACCTCGGCGAGCATGTAGCGGCGCGGCGCCTATTGGAGCGCGCGTGGCGCATTTACGACGAGCTCGGTATTCGATGGCGAGCGGCTCGAGCGGCTTTGGCGCTATCGCAGATCGCCGACGGGCCGACGTGGAAAGCGCGCACATCGCGCGCGATCGAACCCTATCCGCGCAGCTGGCTCGCGCGCGCTGTCGAGGCGCCGAGCACGCGAGTTCGTCTCGCGCCGTCCCCGCGAGCAAATGGCCTGACGCCGGCGCAGCGCGCCGTCTTTGATCTGTTGATGGAAGGGCGCAAGACCGCCGAAATCGCCAAAACGCTAGGCCGCAGCACGCACACCGTTCGGAATCACGTCAAAGCGATTTTCAAAACGTTTGGCGTCAGTTCGCGACCGGCACTCATCGTGCGCGCGCTAGAGTCGGCTGATGGTTAAGGTACGCGAAACCCCGTTCGGGAATAACGCTCGGAGTACACGACTGCGGGCCGCTCTATCGCTAATTGAGCAGGCTCGCCTTTTCTTGCGTCCACGGTTGGAGGGCGACGCCATCGGCGGCCCGCGCCGAGCCGTCGAACCCCGATGTCACGATGCGCTCGAAGAGGCTTTGCCAGCAGTCCATCGTTTTCAGCGGCACGCTCTCGGGCTTAAGCATCGCTCGCCGTTCGACCTCAAGGGCGAGATCGGCTCTCCAGCCCGGCTGGAGGACGATACCTTGGCGTTGACAATAGGCCTTAATTTGAGGGTTGATCGCCTTTGCGGCATCGTAGTTCTCGCTAAAAAGCGTCTCGTCGTTCGTGCGGTAAAGAAACGCGATCGCCGGTAGCATCAACTCGCGGGGCATGAGATCTTCAATCTCTGCATCGGGAACGTCAGCGAACGCGGACGCCTCGAGAATGCGTTCTTTTGCGCAGGCATAGAGACCATTGCGCAACGTATGCGCGGCCTGCTGACCGGTTGCACCTGAATCGAGTAAGACCGTAGGGAGTTCCTTCGAGCCGGCGATCGAGGCGGTCGCCGTGATCGCCTCAGGGCCTGAGGCCACCAAAAAAACGACCTCGCGTGGCGGCTGGATGCGCCCGGCGGCGATAAGTACAATCTTGGCGATCGTGAGATAGGTCTGGTCGCTGATCCTTTCCACGATGGTCGGACGGGCGTAGCGCATGAGCGGGTACGATACTGATAGCCCCAAGGCCGCGTCGACCGCGAACATCGCTCGGGTGCGGCGTCGATCGCGCTCGAGCTTGCCTAAGTCGGCGGAAATCTCCGTTTCACCGTGTTCGTTAACGAAAACGACGCGCACACTCGAGAGTTGGTCGGGATCGATCAGGAACGGTGAGTGTGCCGTGTAGATCAGTTGATTGTTCTGCGCGAGGTCCGCAAAAAATCGAAAGAGATCCTCTTGCGCGAGAGGATGAAGCGTCACGCCGGGTTCGTCAAGCAGCAGCACGGCGTTGCTGTGCTGTACAGCACGCTCGACGAGAAAGACGATGAAAAACGAGAGGAACCATTGCAAGCCGTGGCTGCGGCCTTCGAGCTGGACCGGTTCCGAACGTTCGGCGTCGGAGACCCAGATCGTAAAATAGTTTCCGTCGGCGCTAAGGCGGAAGGAGTAGTTACCCCGCTTCCACCAAGCTCTGAACCGATCCGACAACGCGGTAGCTGCCGAAACCAGCAGCACCTCGCGCTCTTCCTTACGCCGCGCCGTTCTCCGCATTTCTTCTTGGCTGAGATCCGTGTCGGGCTCTCCCTCGTGCCCAAGATCCATAATTTCCTTTGGCGATAGGCCGACAAACTGAAATAGCACGCGCAGCGTCCGCATTTGCGCCGCCGCCTTGCGTCCGAGGTCTTCGGCCGGCCGATTCAGGTCTTCGATTACGCGGGGTAGGTAAATTCGTGTGTCCAACGTGCCGTAGTCCGAATAGTAGATGAATTGTGGCATCCTTTCGATGACAAGTCGACTGACGCTCGCGATGTCGTGAGGCTGCTGCGGTTTGGCGCCGGCGAAGAGTGCCTCGACCTCGTCGAGCATCATTTGACGAACGTCGTGACTAGCTACGGCGTCTTCCGGCAGCATCGTGGCGGTGATCACCATTATTCGTTTAGCGACTGCCGCATGAGTGTAAAAACCAGTGCCTTGCCGCGCTGCGCTAAGTTCGGCCTGCGCGGAGAGTAACGCGGCGCTCCAAGTTACCTGATCCTGTGACGCGAGCTGCGAGAGGTGGGTTACGATCTTACTTAGCGTGGTGACGACCTGCGTGGCAGACACCACCAAGATCGGATCGGCTTGCGGAAACGCCACGCTGTACTTGCCGTCGTAGGCACGTCCGACGATCACCGTTCGCGTCTGATCTGCGTCACAGTCCGCCAACGTGCCCAATTCGTTCGCTAATGCCTCCTCAACCGCGAATTCGGCTTCGATGAAGGTTATCTCACCGAGCCGTCGTCGTAGTTCGGAATAGCGCCGGCGAGGAATGTCGGCTAAGACCTCGATTTCACCGCCGCCTCCGGCCGGGTTAAGCTTCCACAGCGGTAGCAACAGGTTGGTCTTGCCCGTTTCGTTCTCCCCGACCAGAGTCGTCACATCGTCAAGGTTGATCCAGCCGCTATCGATGATCGAGCGGAAATTCGTAACGCGATATCGGGTGAGCCTCATGGAACCCGTTTACCGCCTAACCGCTTCCAAGCCTTGTGCATAAGCCGGCTTGCGCCTCCACAACTTTAGTTGGCCGCTAGCGACGATCGAGCGAAAACCGGGCGCTATATCTGTGCATAAGTATCCACCGAGTTTGCGCATTGTAGCTACACATATTGTTTGTCGCCACGGGGCTTTATCTGGCCTTAACGCTGGCGAATTCGTATATCGGCTCCAAGCACTGGCGAACAAACATTCATCTAGGCTCGGGTGGTCCGGGGAACCTTGCGCGAGCTCTCTAACGGCGATCTAACGCGTTACCGACGGGGCCGACTCGTGTCATCCTGAGCTTGTCGAAGGATGCGGATTCGATTCCCGTTGGTGCTATTATGACTCGCGCAAGATCAGCGTGAGGGCGCGGGTCGTTGAGCCGTGTTGTTAACCGCCTGGCGAGAGATCGAGTCGCTCGCTGAAAGTGCGGGTCAGGTGTTCTCGTCCACGTGGCGGTGAAACGCACGGCTTGCAGGAGCAGGCAGCGCTTGCGAAGGCCGCGGCAATGTGGCGCTGTAACGAGGGGCGATTTTATCGCCGCCGGGCGTCGGGGCTTCGCCGTAAAACCAAAATCGGCGCAGGGTGCCTCGTGTGATCCGCGAAGCAAGCAATCGAGTTGCTGCTTCGAAAGAGGGGATGTGCCGTGAAACGATTCTTGGCGATCGGTCTTCTTGTGGTCGCGTCGCTCGTAGTTTGCCGGAACGCAGAGGCCTGCACCGGGATCCGGCTCATTGCCAAAGACGGCACCGTCGTCGTCGCGCGCACCTTGGAGTTCGGCGTCGACCTCCAGTCGAAGATCGCCGTGTTTCCCGCCGGAACGACGATCGTCGGCTTGCTGCCGAACAACGCGACCGGGTTGACGTTCAGGACGAAGTACGGCATCGTCGGCGCTAACGCGTTCGGCCTGCCGGCGCTCATCGATGGACTCAACGACCGCGGCCTCTACGTCGGCGGGTTTTTCTTTCCGGGCTCGGCGGGC
>JAFAJV010000009.1 GCA_019235995.1 Vulcanimicrobiota bacterium | reverse complement strand
TACAAATGGGTCGCCTAATAGTTGGGCGCCCCGTTCTCTACCATTTGCTCGATGATGCCTTGTCTACTATTGCAGGGCCAATCGCCGCCTGTCTCGGATTTTGCGGCGCAGACTACACAGTGACCGTCCGCGTGGATCGCTGCAGTGTGTTCGCACAGACGAGGGGGCAAGGGTTACGAGAATAGCGCCAACGGGAATCGAACCCGCCGTTTTGCCGGCGGCATCGACAAACGTTCCGTTGTCGAGTGTCTCAGTGTGCTCCTCTCCTGTCGGTTATTCGTTCGCCTACGGAGTGATTCGGATCACCGCGCCGGCGTTTGCCGTTCCACCTGCCTGGGTCTCACCATAGAGTGCGCCGTCTTTACCGAAAACGAGCGCGCCCGTTGGATTCGCGCCATCGTTGTAGTTGGGGCCTTGGAGGCTGTAGAGAACTTTGTGCCGATAGCTGCCCTTCGCCGGAATCAATACGAAGACGGTCCCGAGCCGCGCGGTACCGCCCAAGAGCGTCATGCCGTAGAGTTTGCGACCGGCGCCGAGCGTGAGATCGCCACCTGCGCCTCGACCGTCGTCGCCGCCTTCGAAACGATGCAGGACGGTTTCTACATATTTGCTTCCCGACTGCACCAGCTTGAAGGCGGTGCCGCAACCGACGTTGCCGATCGGACCACGACAGCGTTTGTTTCCGCCGCCGCCGGTTGTACCGTATAGCGTTCCGTGGGAGCCGCCAATGAGACCAGCGTAGACGTTCGCGCCATCCGTTCCGCCTTGAAAGCGGTACAGAACGCTTTCGGTGAAGCTTCCGCTCTCCTCGAAGAGTGCGAAGACAGTTCCGCAGCCCGAAGGTTCCCCGGAAAGCGAACAAGGCCCACCCCCGCCGGCCAGCGTCGTACTGTAAAGAACGCCGCCACGAATGAGCAGTTCCGCGCGCGGGATCGCGCCGTCCTGACCCCCTTTAAAACTGTACAGGATGCGCTCGGTATAGCTTGAGCCTGCCGGCGTGAGTTCAAAAACCGTTCCGTCGCCGCTGGTCCCGCCACCGTCGGTTGTCCCGTAGAGCACGCCGGCGTTGCCCGCAACGAGCGCTCCGTTGGGATTCATTCCATCGCTGCCGCCGTTGAAGCGATAGAGAACGCTCTCCGCGTATCCGGAGCCTGACGGGGTAAGCTTGAAGACCGTGCCGCACTGGCAGCTGTATCCGCCGTTATACGTCGTCCCGTAAAGGGCGCCGGTATTGTCCTGGACGAGCGCTCCGAGGGGATCCTGTCCGTCGTTGCTACCGAGAAACGAGTACAACGTGGTTTTGGTGTACTGCGTGCCGGAAGGTGTGAGCCGGAAAACGGTTCCGGCGTCGGCCGATCCGCCGCTCGAGGTCGTTCCGTAGAACACGCCCGTGAGATCCGCCAAGAGTCCACCCTGCGGGAACGAACCGTCTGCTCCACCCATGAAACTGTACACCGTCGTCTCGGTCGACGCGCGCCGCGCCATGACCGTTGACATCGATGGGTCGAATGCGGGTTTCATGCTGGCAGCGTTGCAACCCGCAAGCAGTGCAAAAGTGAGAGCACCACAAATGAGCGGCGATGATTGTTTCATGGATGCATCCTCTCGGACCCCGAAAAGCGGGGGCACGCCGGCGATCCCAGCGCTTGGTTGCTCTTAATGATAAATCTCGGAGTGCCGACAGTCAAGGGTCTAAAAGACCCATCATTTGGAAGAACGGGCGGTCGCTCGGACCAACCCTAGCCGGTGTTTGGGCGCGCACGTTCAGCCCAGGTGATCGAGCAGCGGGTTTCACAAATGAAACGCTTTTCAACGAGTTGATGCAGCAACTATTTTTCAATTAGTGCGAGAAAGGCATCCGATACGGTCGATGTCGAGCTTGAGATCCACCCCTGGCTCGCGGCCAGATAACAGACTGCTTCGCCAATGGCATGGTAAAAGGGCTGAGTAATGCGGTTCGCGGTTGCGCTCGTAGCGCTGCTCTCGCTCGGCTCCGATGTTTGGGCGCTCGTGGCCGTCAATCACCCGTTCACGGGATACGGCGGCGATTTTGTCATCAAAATCGACCCTCACGGCACGTATGATTCGAGCGTTTCAGAAGCCGGTCAGGCTGGGCCGACGCAAATGCGGGTCGGAGATCGGTTTTCCGCGGCGTCGCTAACGTTCGATCAACGGTTGCAAGTCTACGGATACGAATGGATAAATGCAAACAATCGTCTGCGTTTAAGCGTCTTACGCGAGACGCTCGAAACGAACGCAGCGGCACGGTCGGTAACATTTGCCTTGCGTGACGGTAACGGCAGCTACGGAAACGCCGATGAGAACGATCCCGCGATCATCTCCCTGCGCGCTTGGCATAAGAAGCTCAACCTTCATGAAATCGCGACCGGCTTACCCGGCGACGTCGCATATCCGATGGTAACGCAAGGCCGCCTAGTGGGCGTGCTCACACTGGGTGCAAAACAGTCGGGTGAATCCTACGCCCCCGACGAATCAGAAGCGATTGGTGAGCTCGCTCATTCAGTCGGCGTTGCGTTGGATAGCTTCTCAAAAAGAACATCCAACAACGAACTGCTTGACGCTATTCATGCGAGTGCCGCACGCCTACATGAGGCGCATTTGTCATCGTGAACGGCCGGCTGCCCACCGAGTTCTCATGAATTCTACTCTATCTGTTGGATGACAGAACCCTAATTGCGCTAAGACCCCTCACAAAATAAGCGTCTTTGGTAGCGCCAACGGGAATCGAACCCGTCTTTCCGCCTTGAAAGGGCGATGTCCTAACCGATAGACGATGGCGCCGCGGACTTCATCTTACTGCTTTCCGAGGTAGAGGCCTGCGATCTTGCCGCTTCGATCCACCGCAAACGTTTCGGCGAGCGTGACCGACGGCCACACCACCTTGAACACGTAGACGGTATAGACGTCCTCCGTTGTCTTGCCGCTCAACGTGAAGCTTGTAGGATCGCCGAGCGGCGAGAGCTGTGCCGAGACGCTCGCGAGCGTCGTGTCGGTGAGCGCAGCGTTCATCTTGTCGGTAAGCTGCGACCGGTCGACTTTGCCCGTCTGAATCTGATGCAGCCAATCCTTTGCTCGTGCCGTCACGGCCGCGTCGGCGTCGGTCGCAGGCGCGCTGGTCGCGGCCGCCTGTGCGATCACAGTTGTAACGGGAGGCGTGACGATCATCGGGAACCTTTCTGTGACGGTACTCGCGGAGGTTTTAATGACGTCTCGGTGCGCGGCCTTCTTCCTCGTGCTCGCGGTGGTCGCATGCTCGCAGGGTCCCCCACTCGGGCTCGAGGGCTCGGGCCGCTCGGCCCTGCTCCCCGACGCCCCGAAATTTCCGAAGATCCATCACGTCGTCATCATCTATCAGGAGAACCGCACCGTCGACGATCTCTTCAACGGCCTTCCCGGCGCCGATACCGTGCGCAGCGGCTTTAACTCGAGCGGCCACCGCGTTGCTCTCCGGCCCATCGACCTGACCGCGCCGTACGACATCGACCATCACCACAACGCCTTCTTGGTCGAATCCAACCACGGCCGCTGGAACGGCTTCGATAAGGTCGGCTCGGAGTGCGTCACCGTCGGAATATGCCCGCCCTCGAACGTACGGGCCTATGGTTTCGTGCCGCACAGCGAAATCCAACCCTACCTTACGATGGCCGAGCGCTACGCGTTTGCCGACCACATGTTCCAAACCAATCAGGGCCCGAGCTTCCCCGCCCACCAATACATTGTGAGCGGCACGTCGTCGATCGGCGACCGCCAAGCGCTGAAGGCGTCGGAGAACCCGTCGACGCCCTCGGACGCGTCGACCGGCGGCTGCGACGCCCCTCCCGGATCGCTCGTCCCGCTCATCGATCCCCTCGGCAACGAAGTCCAAGACATCTATCCGTGTTTCGACCGCATTTCGCTGATGCAACTGATCGATGCGAAGTCGCTGACGTGGCGCTACTATCAGGCGATACCGGGCCCCGGAATCTGGAACGGTCCGGACGCGATCCTCCACGTCCGCGAGAGCCCGAATTACTCCACGGATGTCGTGACGCCGCCGGCGCGCGTCCTCACCGACGTCGCGAACGGAGAGCTGGCTGACGTCGTCTGGGTGACGCCCACCGCGCCCGCCTCCGACCACGCGCGCGTCACCGACGGCTCAGGACCGTCGTGGGTCGCGGCCGTCGTCAACGCGATCGGCAAGAGCAAGTATTGGCGCGACACCGCCATCTTCGTCACGTGGGACGATTGGGGCGGCTGGTTCGATCACGTGCCGCCGCACCGATATAACTCGTACGAGTTGGGCTTCCGCGTCCCGCTGATCGTCATATCGCCTTACGCGAAGAACCACTACGTCTCGCACCGGCAGCACGAGTTCGGCAGCATCCTCAAGTTCACCGAGGAGGCCTTCGGCTTGGGCTCGCTTCATACGACCGACGTCCGCTCCGACGACCTGTCGGACTGTTTCAACTTCTCGAAGCCGGCGACTCGCTTCGAGCGCGTCCCGGCTCGCCTGTCGGCGGAATCCTTTCTGCGACAGCCGCCCTCGACCGTCATTCCCGACGATGACTGAGCGCACGACGAACGGCGTCGCCGGTGCGGCCGCCGCGCTCGCACTGACCGCGTGTTCGATCGCGGCGCCGTTTTCGACGACGCCGTTCGGACTATCGAACGGCGCTCGTCTACCGGTGCAAAGCGGTGCCGCAACCGGGTATCGCATGCTTTATGCCTTCGGGCAGGACGGTAAGGCCGACGACGGCCGCACGCCGCTCGCAGGGCTCGCGGCACTCGGCGGCGCGTTGTACGGAACGACGGCATACGGCGGCACGACGACGTCCGCGTGTACCATCGGATGCGGGTCGCTCTTTCGCGTTTCGCGCGCGGGGAGCGAGCTCGTGCTGCACCGCTTCAAGAGCGGCGCCGCTGACGGAGCCTCTCCGCTCGCGGAGCTGCTGGTCGTCGGCGGCACGCTGTATGGCACGACGAGCGCCGGCGGCGGCGCGCGCGCATGCTCCGGCGGCTGCGGCACGGTGTTCGCGAGCGACGACCGCGGGAAGACGCGCGTGCTGCACCGCTTCGCCGGCGGAAGCGAGGGCGCCCAGCCATCCGCGGGCGTGGTCGCGCTCAACGGCGTGTTGTACGGCACCACGACCTACGGCGGGCGTTCGACGCCGTGCTTGATGGGTTGCGGCACGGTCTTTCGCCTGAACGCGGATGGAACGAATGCGAAGGTGATCTACGCGTTCAAAGGCGGCGCGGACGGAGCACAGCCGGCGGGCGCGTTGCTGTCGATCGGCGGCGCGCTCTACGGCACGACGGCGTACGGCGGCGGAAGCACGCCGTTCTGCAGCACCGGATGCGGCACGATCTTCCGGATCGAGCCCGACGGTACGGGAGAAGCCGTGCTGCACCGCTTCGCATACGGGCCGCGCAATGCCGACGGCGCATACCCCGCGGCCGGGCTCGCCGTCCTCGCGGGCGTGCTCTACGGAACGACGTCGAGCGGCGGCCTCGGCGGCGGCACGGTCTTCTCCATGCCCGCCTCGTCCAAACGTGAGCGCACGATCCACGTCTTCTTACCGAACACGAACGACGGCGTACATCCGGCCGCGCGGCTCGTCGCCGTCAACGGCGCGCTCTACGGCACGACGCGCGACGGCGGGACGCGAGGGAGGGGGACGATCTTCAGCATCAGTGCCACGGGGAGAGAACGGGTGCTCTACAGTTTCGCCGGTAAGCCCGACGGCGCCACGCCACGGGCGCAGCTTAGCGCGCTAGCCGGTACGCTCTACGGCACGAGCGCGACGGGAGGCGCGACCGGCGGCGGCACCGTCTTCGCCTTCACGCCCTAGCCGTCAGCGGTTGCTGATGGTCGCACCGATCGGCCGCACGAGCCCGGTCACGCGGCGCAGCGCCGCTCTGCCGCCGGGATACTTCCAAAGGTAGGCGCCACTGCGACCGCCGCCGCAGTCGTCGTAGTCGGCCCCGGCGATCCGTCCGCTTTGAATCCAGCCCTGCGCCACGTCGCACGAACCGGCGAGCGCCGTCTTATGGGTGATGGTCACGCTCATGCCGCTTCGCGATCCCTCGTAAAAACAGGCGCTCTTCTTCCCATCGCACTCCTGATCGCCGAGCACCAGCGTCTTGCCCAGCCACTGCACGGTGCCGGGAAAATGGATCGTCGCGCCGCGCACCGAGAGCGACGTCAACGCGTGCCGCCCATGCGGCAGTACCGAGAGTACATACGTTCCGCCTCCCGAAGCGCCGCTTACGTAGAGGTCGCCCGCCGCGTCGTAGCCGTCGAAGTAATAGTACGTAACAGCGGGGTTGAAGTACGGCGTCGGCGTTCCGCGGCCGGCGCGATAGATCAGGACTCCGCCGGCGCCGCTGCCATTGAAGAAATTCGTGACGGCGACGTCGCCGCTGGCTGCCTCGACCGCGCAGCCGCCGGGATACCCGGTGGGATCCCGCAGCGTACGGATCGCGTGCTTGCCGCCGTGCGCGTATTCGAGAATTTGCAGCGACACGGTGTTTGCGATCCAGACGTTCCCATGCGAATCGCTGCACTCGCCCTGCGGCTCGCTCAAGCCGGTCAGTTTTCCGGCCGGCTTCAAGTCGGGAAACGTGTAGACGTCGACGTCGAACGTGCCCGCATCCGAGACGTAGAGTAGGCTTTTCGCCGCCGGGGCGCCTTCCGCCATCCACGACGGGCTGCGATCGACGAGCGCGCTGCCGCCCCCGACCGCGACGGCCGGCTGCATCGCTCGCGCGCATCCGCCGAGCCAAGCGACCAAAACCATCGCAACCAATGCGCGCCATCGCATGAACGCAGATTCGACATTTCTACGCGCTCAACCCGGGGTGGCGAAACAGGGCGACGAAACCGAGGGCGTTGTCGATTAGTGATTGGAGCTGCTAGGTTGATTCATACCTTCGCAGAAACGTCGCGGGTTCGTACTCGATGAAGGCCGGTGCGGCCGTCGGACCAGGTGGAAACGGTGGAATTAAAGCACTGAACTTTGGCCCAAGTCGCGACGCAGCGGCGTTGAGATCGGCGGCCTGCGTACCTTTCCACTCACCCGTGTCCAACCGATGAATCAGCGCCTCGAGGCCGACGAGCAGCTCACCCTCCGTGAGGTTGAGGTGGCCGGACCGATGCACGAACCGAGCGCGCAGTAAGCTGCCGTTACCCGCCTCGCGAACGACCTCGGCATATGCTTCTTCGTGTTGCACGTTCACTACGTCGTCGCCGGTCGTGTGGATCGTTAAGACCGGCACTGTGATCTTACCGTTATATGCTACGTTTTTCGCCGCGTATACCAACGCGCCGGGGTCGGCCGCGACTCGTCGTGCCGAATTCAGAAGCTCGAGATCCGTGTCGAGACTGATGCCGGCCCGCGAATAAAGCGCTCTGACTTCGGCGGAGTCGACGGAGCGTTCCAGCTGTTTGCGATAGTCCACTCTTACGTTCCACGAGGGATTGCCGCCCGCACGCTGCTCGAAATCTTGGCGTATGATCCAGAAGAATACGCCCGCGTCATTCTGCAGCGAAGCATAGTTGTATCGCTCGCGGCGGACATAGTTGTCCGGCCTCGGTTCCGGCGGGTTCGGCAATCTGAGGTTGTTCCAGCCCGGGCCGTCCCCGAGAGCTGCGATCAAGTCGATTCGGGCCCTGCCCGCAGGGTTGGACTGCGCCTGGGAGAGCGCTTTGCTCGCTATGGCCACATCCTGGCTCGGATGCGTTATGTGAACGAGCTCCAATCGTCCAGACGCGAGCAATCTGTTAATTGCGAACGCTTGATCGAGCCACTGGTTGAAGGTGCCGACGGAGCCTGCGAGTACCCCACCATCGGTCAGCGCACCGGAAAAGCGATTGGGGTAGTTCTGTATGAGTCCCGCGGTGATCATTCCTCCCATGGAATCGCCCCACGCAATGGGCCGAGAAGGCTTGCTCACGAGCGAGTCAAATTTGTCGAGGACTGCGATTTGATCGTGCATCGCACATTGAATGACCCAGCCCCCGGAGCAATACGACGACCCGGCGAGAGCGAAGCCGTGCGCCAAGAGATATGAATGGTCGGGCTCACCAACGTCAAGATTCATATCGTCGGGCGGGTTGGGGTACGTGCCGGGGAACCTCGCCGCATGACTCCACAACAGCAATGTGCGGTTCCATGCTTTCGGAACCTCGATCAAGTAGGTGGCTCCATCGTGCAGTTTCCCGGTGTACTTCCTAACCGAACGTCCCGCGCGGTTCTGTACCGGCAGGAAGGCGGCGCCCGACGTTGCCGCGCTACGCTGCAGCGGGCCCGAAGGCGCCAACTGACTCGCGCCGCACGAAGCCAGTACCGCCGTGGACAGAAGCACGGCAAAACCGTAAACAAAAGGAGAAGCAGTCACGGGAAGCCCTCCATTTCTGCGCTTCGCTCCAAGCGCTGAGACCACGGGGCGGTCGAGACCCGCCGGCCGCCTGCCAGGGCCCTAGTTTAGCACTTTTGGAAGGCTGCGATCCTACGATCCTGCGCGCTGGGCCGTATACCGAAACTGCCCCGGCTGCCAGGCGCAGATGCTCCCGTCGTTCATGGCAAAAGATTCCAAGCCATCGACCTCGGGATTGAAGTCCGAATTAAGCTGCTTCGTAGCAGGCCAGTTCACGGCGGGGTCCTGGCGCGCGGCAGCGCGCGCCTTCGAGTTTGAAAACTGCCGCTCTTTCACCAGCTCGTTAAGCGTGGCGGCCAGTCTTTTGGCGTCATCCATCATGGTGGGTTTCTACTAGGAGGACAAAAGGAACGCTTGCTTATATAAAGCGCCTTGAGCCGCTGCCTCTCGTTAAAAGAAGGCGATGCCGCGGCGCGATAGATAGCTTGCTTTAAGGAGTTGCTTATGACGCAACGTGCCCTCGGTTTTCTGATAACGCTCTCGCTACTGACCCTATCCGCGTGCTCCGGCAACAACAATGTCGGCGTGGGGCCGATCGGTGCCCCGGCTGGAAACGCCATGATCCCGTTGACGAGCATGACGGTGATCACGGCTCTCCTCAAAGGCCAGCCCGTATCCGGTATAACGGTCGCGGCCTGGAAAGCGGAGCTCCCGTGCCTAACCTGCCAACCAAGGCTCCTCAAAAAACTTGCCAGCGGTAAGACAGGGCCGAAGGGGAGAGTAAGTCTTTCCGGCGATTGGACCGACAGCACGTTCCTCTGCGCTGAAGGCGCCTTCGCGCGGGGAACTCACAAATACCAGGCTCAGGTTTGTAGCAAGCCGTTCCCAAAGGCGGAAAAGCTAGAGTTCTAGTAACGCGGTTGTGCCGAGTCAAGCACCCTATTGTGGTGGGCCTGGTAGGATTCGAACCTACGCGCAACCAGTTATGAGCCGGCCGCTCTACCGCTGAGCTACAGGCCCGCTACGCCTGAGATATCGCGGCGCTACCCTAGGGAACCTCTATCCTCGAGAGCCAGCCTTGGGGGCCGTTGATCGACGACGAGGTGATGTAGAGTTTGCCGTCCGGGCCGCCGCCGC